>JAUNOM010000017.1 GCA_030531085.1 Prevotellaceae bacterium
AGAGCATCTGACTACGGATCAGAAGGTTACAGGTTTGAATCCTGTCGGAGTCACACACAACGTTTTTGCAAAGCCATCATCGATGGCTCCGTAGCTCAACTGAATAGAGCATCTGACTACGGATCAGAAGGTTACAGGTTTGAATCCTGTCGGAGTCACAAATAAAGCGAGGTATACATTGTATGCCTCGCTTTATTTTATATGCCACAAGTTACACTTATCACGTATTTTCCAACTTATATACATAATAGAAAGCAGCCATTATAGTTTCTCATCAAAGCTACAATGGCTGCTCTCTGTAAAAAGTATGATTGTATTACTCAAATGTCACAAGCGGAGTGTTTTCCTTTACGGCCTCGCCCTCTGCAACAAGGATGGCCTTCACCTTACCATCGCGTTCTGCTGTAAGGTTGTTGTTCATCTTCATTGCCTCAAGGATTACAAGTGAGTCTCCCTCCTTCACCTCATCGCCGACTTTGGCGACAATCTCGACAATTGTGCCCGGAAGCGGCGAACGCAAAGCGTCCTGCAAGTCATCCTTACCTTCCTGCTTCTTGGCAACAGGTGTATTGAGAACCACTTTCTTCTTCTCCACTATAGGCTCAGGAACAACTTCTACATTGTAGGCCTCACCATTAACCACTACCTGCGTAATTCCGTTAACACGCTCACCTACGCTAACAGCATATTCCTTGCCTGCTATATTATACTTATATTCTTTCATTGTTTGTTTATCGTTTTATTGGTGAAGATGTCATTTTCGCCAACTTTGAAGTCCAGTCTGATGATTGAGCATTGATAGTTATGTTACATGACTCTATATCATGCATATTATATCCCAGCTCATCATGCATAGCCATCGCAATGGCTGCAAAAACTGCGTTATCCATATATAATGTATTCCTTATTATATTTACATAGGTATGCAGCCATGCTTCTTGGTAGGCAGGTTCTGACGCTTTGTAGCCAGCTGCGCAAGTGCACGGCAAATGCGGAAACGTGTGTTGCGTGGCTCTATGACATCATCAATATAGCCATACTTGGCAGCCTGATATGGATTAGCGAAGAGATCGGAGTATTCTGCCTCCTTCTCTGCAAGGAACGCCTTAACGTCTCCACCCTCTTCCTTAATCTGCTTGGCACCCTTAGCCTGCAATACCGCTACGGCACCAGCAGCGCCCATAACGGCGATTTCTGCTGACGGCCATGCGAAATTGATGTCTGCACGCAGCTGCTTACATCCCATCACGATATGAGAGCCGCCATAAGACTTACGAAGCGTTACTGTAACCTTAGGCACTGTAGCCTCACCATAAGCATAAAGCAACTTAGCGCCATGCAGAATAACAGCGTTGTACTCCTGACCTGTACCTGGAAGGAAACCTGGAACATCAACAAGGCTTACAATAGGAATGTTGAACGCATCGCAAAAACGTACGAAACGCGCTCCCTTACGGCTGGCATTAACATCAAGAACACCTGCATAAGCGGAAGGCTGATTGGCCACAATACCTACAGACTGTCCGTTGAAGCGTGCGAAGCCGATGATAATATTCTTTGCAAACTTAGGTTGAACCTCAAAGAACTCACCATTATCAGTAATAGCGGTGATAACCTTATACATATCGTATGCCTGATTTGGATCCTCTGGGATTATATCATTCAGAGAGTCATCAAGACGGTCGATAGGATCATCACACTTCACACGTGGTGTCTCCTCCATATTATTAGAAGGTATGTATGACACGAGCTTCTTTATCATCTCAATGCCTTCCTCCTCTGTCTTAGCTGTGAAACTCGTCACACCAGACTTTGAAGCGTGCACACTGGCACCACCAAGATGCTCTGCGTCAACATCCTCACCTGTAACAGTCTTCACAACAGCCGGGCCGGTAAGGAACATATACGATGTATTCTCCTTCATCAAAGTGAAGTCGGTCAGTGCAGGAGAATAAACGGCACCGCCTGCGCAAGGGCCGTATATCATAGATATCTGTGGTATGACACCAGATGCAAGGATATTACGTTCAAAGATCTCTCCATATCCGGCCAAAGCGTCGATGCCCTCCTGAATACGCGCACCGCCAGAGTCGTTAATGCCGATAACAGGTGCACCCATAGTCATAGCCATATCCATCACCTTACATATCTTCTCTGACATTGTCTTTGAGAGTGAACCACCGTTTACGGTAAAGTCCTGTGCAAAGACATAAACAAGACGGCCATCAATAGTGCCTGAACCTACAACAACACCATCGCCCATGTACTGCTTCTTCTCCATTCCGAAGTTATGGCAGCGGTGCAGCTTGAACATATCATACTCTTCAAAGGAACCTGCGTCAAGAAGCATATCAATACGCTCACGTGCGGTATACTTTCCACGCTGATGCTGCTTTTCTATGGCTTTCTCACCACCACCAAGACGAGCCTTTACACGGTTCTCTATAAGTTTCTTAATCTTTTCTGACTGAATAGACATAATTAAATATATGATTTATTTAGAAATTAAGAGCAGCAAGAGTTTTTGGCTCCCACCACTCTTTCATTTGTATTTCTATAGTTAAGCCTTTGGCTCACAGAGTTCTGTAAGTATTCCTGCCGTGGACTTCGGATGCAGGAAGCCAATCATCATATTCTCTGCTCCCGGACGTGGAGCCTTATCTATAAGACGTACTCCCTTAGCTTCAACTTCCGTAAGGGCCTCTGCTACGCCATCCTCTACTGCGTATGCCACATGATGAACACCCTTGCCACCTTTTTCCAACCATTTTGCTATTGCACTGTCCGGTGATGTCGGCTCTAAAAGCTCCAACTTCACCTCGCCAACCTTCAAGAAAGCTGTTTTCACTTTCTGATCAGGCACTTCCTCTATTGCATAACACTTCAAGCCAAGTACTTCCTCATAATAAGGCAATACCTCTTCAATGCTCTGAACACCTATTCCAAGGTGATCAATACGTGAAATCTTCATAATTAACTATATTTTTATATTAGTTCAAATAATATATATTCATTCTAAATTATATCTCATGACAGGAATCCCAACAATGTGCCAGCCGCAACTGCCGAGCCTATCACACCAGCGACATTTGGTCCCATGGCGTGCATAAGCAGGAAGTTATGCCTGTCATACTCTAAGCCTAAGTTATTGGATATACGAGCTGCCATAGGAACAGCGCTCACACCGGCATTGCCTATCAACGGATTTATCTTGTTGTCCTTAGACAAAAACAAATTCATCAACTTTACAAACAGGACACCGCTTGCAGTAGCGATAATAAAAGCAAAGGCTCCCAATGCGAAAATCTTAATTGTATTTAAGGTCAGGAACTCACTTGCCTGTGTGGAACATCCTACAGTAAGTCCTAGCAACACCACCACAGCATCATTTAAGGATGTTGTAGCAGTCTTAGCAAGACGTGTTGTCTTTCCGCTTTCCTTCAGCAGGTTACCAAAGAACAGCATACCAAGCAGTGGAAGGCCAGAAGGCACAAGGAACGTTGTAAGCAAAAGACCTATGATAGGGAATAATATACGTTCCGTCTGACTAACCTGACGCCCAGGCTTCATCCTTATAACACGCTCATTCTTTGTTGTCAGCAAACGCATAATCACAGGCTGGATAACTGGTACTAACGCCATATACGAATATGCGCATACTGCAATCGCACCCATAAGATTAGGGCTCAACTTACTTGAAAGGAATATCGCTGTAGGTCCGTCAGCACCACCAATGATAGCTATACCTGCTGCCTGATTAGGCTCAAAACCTAAAAGCAACGCTATCATATAAGCGCCAAAGATACCAAACTGTGCGGCAGCACCTATCAGAATGAGTTTCGGATTAGATATAAGAGCAGAAAAGTCTGTCATTGCTCCTATACCAAGAAACACAAGTGGTGGATACCATCCCTGTCTGACACCTTGATAAAAGATGTTCAGCACAGAGTTATCCTCATAAAGTCCCACTTCCAATCCTGCATCAGCACGGAATGGTATGTTACCAAGTATTATACCCAAACCTATCGGCACAAGCAGCAAAGGTTCAAAGTCCTTCTTTATCGCCAGCCATATAAAGAATGCTCCAACGACTATCATCAATAGGTTTCCAACTGTAGCATTGGCAAAACCTGTGTAACTTATGAATTCATTTAAGTTACTTACTATAAATTCACCGATTGACATATATTCAATTAGGAATTAAAAAGACATATCTCCATATCCACAGTATAAAACTAAACATGGAAACAATCTTGTTTATACTTTTAATTTATGCGATTGTCACGAGCACGGTTCCCTCCATCACGGAATCACCTACATTAACCATTACAGATGTGACAGTTCCGGCATTCTCACACTCTATGTTATTCTGCATCTTCATGGCCTCAAGTACCACAACTGTATCACCGGCAGCGACAGCATCACCCACCTTGACCTTGACAGATGTAATCGTACCTGGCAATGGAGAGCAAACCTTGGTTCCTGAACCAGCCTGTACTACAGGAGCCTCCTTCTTTGGCTCCACAGTCCCTTGCACCTGTGCGGCTTGCGGTTTGGGCGCAACAGCCTTCTGCACGCTGCTACCTACAGATATTGGCTGCTTTAACTCCACATCAAACTCTATTCCATTGACGGTAACCTTTGCTAAAGTTCCCTCAACCTCTACGATGTCTACCTCATAGTCTACACCTTGTACTGTATATTCAAATTTTGCCATTTTTAGATAAAAATAGATTTGGATTTAATATAATCAAAGAATATCACATTAAACTACTGTTCTGGTTATATAAGAAACCATGATCATTCCAGCTTGAATGATGCGGCTTTATCGTCAACACACCAGACTCCACATCGTGCACGTCTTCTGTGTACTGACGAAGCGCCATCGCTATAACGGCGATATAAATCTCCTTATCACGTCCCTTTGTATCAATACCATCTTTCAGAATATTGGTTGTCTTGTGACGCACTTCATTCAGTATCACGCCAGTCTTAACAATAGGCTTCACAGGTTGCATACTTGCCACTCGCTGTAATTTGTTGCGACGGTCCGCCACATAGCCAAATACAGTAAAGAAGGCATAGAGAAGCGCTAAACTTGCAAAAACAATCCCCATACACAATATGGTCATACCGTAACCTTTGGGATCATCATGCTTCAACTTCTCTACTTTTGTCATGGACACCTGTATAAAATTATCTATGCCAGGTGTTACAGCATCCTCAGACTTTATCACCCATTTGGCCGAGCCATCACTCTGACGAGCACAAGAAGTATTATAAGCAAGGACTGGTACAGTGACACTGTCTATCAAATCTACCGCATTACCATCATATAAACCTATCCATATAGACTTAGCCGCATCTACATTAGCTGTTAAATGCAAAGCGCCTTTCGCGGGATTGCTATTAAGGAAAAATACAATATGTTGTTTTGCTGAAAGCTGTGTTCGCGTATCTCCATTTGGAACAATACTCATACGCTTCATTCTTTCCGCTACCGACATATTCTTATCTAACACAGAGGGATCTGTGGTTATATACATTCCACGGATATTATATGTAGAATATGAAGTATTGACAATCTCAATCCATGGCCCACGGTTACCATACTCGTCCTCAATGCTTTGGGTGTTTAATGTCATGACCTCATTAATCTTGATATTGTTAGCTCCTTGAGCAAACGCCATCATAGAAAAAGCGATAAAGACCGTCAGTGTTAATACTATTCGTTTCATTAAATTTGTTTAGTTTTTTATGACTTCCGCATTTATATTATTGACAACATTCTCTGTAAAGACCTTTCATTTACCCACAGAAAAACAGCACCATTATCTGCGCAGTAAATATTCTAAGGAACATACTAAGCGGGTAAACAGTGGAATAGCCTATTGAAGGAGCGTCTTTTGAGCACGTGGCATTGGCATACGCCAAAGCTGGTGGGTCTGTATATGAACCCGCAATCACACCCATAATGGTAAAATAGTTAAACTTATAACGCCAACGTGCTATAGAGCCAACAACAAGTATTGGCACCACTGTTATGATAAAGCCTGTCATAACATACAGTAATCCATCACCCACCACAACCGTATCCACGAAATTGGCTCCAGCCTTAATACCTACACTGGACAAGAACAGAACCAAACCAATCTCTCGTAGCATAAGGTTTGCCGATGTAGTTGTGTATGTTACAAGATGCATCTTATAACCATAGCGTCCAATAAGTATGGCAATGATAAGAGGACCACCCGCTATACCAAGTTTCATAGGTACTGGAATTCCAGGAATAGCAAACGGAATACTACCAAAAAGGATACCTATGACTATACCTATAAATATAGTACCAATATTAGGATGGTCAAGATGTTTTGTAGCATTACCAAGAAGAGATGACACACGGTTGACACTTACCTGATCGCCAACAACCATAACGCGGTCACCCACCTGCAACGGCAAATCGTTACGTGCGAATATATCCATACCTTGACGAGTGACACGGGTCACATTAACACCATAAACACTTGAAAAATGCATCTTGGCCGGTGTCTTGCCGTTTATCTCCGGCTTTGTAATTATAATACGTTTAGACACCATTTGTTTGGTCTTCTCCTGCTCTGCGAACTCTGGAACAATAGTCTCTCGGCCTATAAACGCCTGCACAGCCTCTGCATCCGCTTCCGGACAGACGATAAAAGCCTTATCTCCTATTTCAAGGGTTGTAGAGCTTTTGGGGAATATCAGTTCTCCATTTCGCAAGATTCGTGAACAAACGAAATCACGCTTCAGGAAATCATGTATCTCAAGAATAGTATGACCTGACAGGAATTCATTCTGTACTATAAGATGCATCAGATGTGGCTTTGCTGCAATATTCGCCTCATGACTGTTAAGCTCCTCCTCCTCTTCCGACAATTTGATACGAAAGATATAGCGTATAGCAATCGTTGCGCCAATAATGCCAACAACGCCCAAAGGATATGCACAAGCATAACCATTAGCTATAGCTGGCGCCCCACCAGGGAAAAGAGTCTGCAGCGCCTCATTCGCCGCACCAAGTCCCGGAGTATTGGTCACAGCTCCATAAAGCGTACCTATCATCATAGGAAGATTGGCAGGGTCTTTCGTATCAAAGAACACTGCATAGCAGACAAACATAACGAGTATATTTAACAATATAGCAAAGGCTGCAAGAATATTCAATGTCACGCCACCTTCTTTAAAGCTGGAAAAGAAGCCAGGCCCCACCTGCAGACCTATCATAAAGACAAACAGGATAAGTCCAAAATCCTGAACAAACGTGAGAGTATTGATCGGAGCCGTAAACCCTATATGGCCTGCAAGAATACCAGCAAAGAGTACAAAGGTAACGCCAAGTGAGATTCCTCCTATCTTGATCTTTCCAAGATATACGCCTACAGCTATAACAACAGCATACAATATGGCTATATGAGCCACACTTTCTGTGTTAGTTAACAAATTCCAAATCCATTCCATGGTTCACTATCTATCTTTAATCATTCATGTTTATACATAATATTTATGTTGCAAAATTAATAATTATTTTTAATATGTGCAAATTATTTACACTAATATTTAACCTGTTTTCTTACAACATATTCTTATCATTGACCCACTACTGAAAAAAGTCTTGTCAATAATGTGTAAGTATATTATAATAAGGTGCAAATAATAAAATGAAGAAATTCTACATTAATGTTCAAGCAAGCATCTTTTTAACACGAAATTAGCCTTTAATCGACACGGAATAAAGGATTACTGATTTATAAGTTTTCAATATTTTATATTTTTAACGATTAAAATTTTATTTTGTTATAGTTTTTTTGTACCTTTGCGCCCGATTTAGTCCGTACTGGGCTCGGTTAAGTGTCAACATGAAGTTGAACGCCCAACGGAGAAATCCGTTATACAATAAAAAAGCAATGTACGCAATTGTAGAAATCAACGGTCAACAGTTCAAGGCAGAAGAAGGCAAGAAGCTCTTCGTTCACCACATGAAAGACGTGGCAGAAGGTCAGGCTGTTGAGTTTGACAAGGTACTTCTCGTAGATAACGATGGTACCGTAACAGTAGGCGCGCCGACAGTTTCAGGCGCAAAAGTAGTTTGTGAAGTAGTGAACCCACTTGTAAAGGGTGACAAAGTCATCGTTTTCAAGATGAAGCGTCGCAAGGATGAGCGTAAGCGTAATGGTTTCCGCGCCCAGTTCACAGAAGTAGTAATTAAATCAGTAGTAGCTTAAAACCAAAGGAGGACTCAGAAATGGCACATAAGAAAGGTGTAGGTAGTTCTAAGAACGGACGTGAATCAGCTTCACAGAGACTTGGTGTTAAGATTTATGGTGGTCAGTCTGTTATAGCCGGTAACATTATTGTTCGCCAGCGTGGCAACAAACATTACCCAGGTGCTGGTGTTGCACAGGGTAAGGATGACACACTTTACGCCCTCGTTGACGGTGTGGTAAATTTCCACAAGGGTAAGTTCAACAAGAGTGTGGTATCTGTAACACCTGTTACTGAGGCATAAATACATAGCCCACAGGGACTTCAAACACCCAAATGGCTCTAAACCTGACCCATGGGACGCCAAACACCCAATGGTCTAAAACTTAAAATCAAAACAACTTATTCCAAACATACAAATATGGTAGTGATTCTTTTCGCTACCATATTTTTTATTTTATATCAACTACGACACTTCCAAATTTGTAATAGCTATCAAATCACACTGCAATAGCTATCAAATTACAACTAAACAACCGTAAAGTCATATCGTAAAACTACAAAGAACACATCAATTTCATAACATCCTAAGACACAAGCTACAGTACAGCGCGTTATTTTCACAGCAATCTACACTTTGCAAAACGTTAATTATCTGTAAACTATCCTGTATAATGTTTGCAAATAGGTTATTTTTTAGTAACTTTGCAGTCAAAAAACTATATTGTAGGATTTTACGACCTGCAATATCTACGACCAAAAAGAATAAAACATAACTTAAATGAAGAAAGTACTTTTCGTCAATCAAGACATCACTCCTTACGTAGCCGAAACAGAATTGGCCTCCATGGGGCAATTAGCTCCACACAAAGTGCAGGAAACAGGAAGTGAGATACGCACATTCATGCCAAGATGGGGCAATATAAACGAGCGTCGCGGCCAGCTTCACGAGGTGATACGCCTTTCTGGCATAAATATAGCTATTGACGATACAGACCATCCACTGATAATAAAGGTGGCAAGTATCCCATCCACCAAAGTACAGGTATATTTCATTGACAATGAAGAATTCTTCACTCGTAAGGCTCAAGTGGCTGGAGATGACGGAGAAATGTTTGAAGATAACTGTGAGCGCGCAGCATTCTTTGCACGTGGCGTTATAGCAACAATCAAAAAATTGCGCTGGACACCAGATGTGATACATTGCCAAGGATGGATGACCTCTCTGTTACCTCTCTATATTAAGAAAGCATACAGCGAAGAGTTGGGACTTGATAGTGTCAAGATTGTAACCTCACTCTTTGACCAGCCGCAACAAATGAAGATGGCCGCAAATGCTAAAAGATGCATAGCATTGAACGACATCACCATAGACGGAATTCTAGCAAAGTATAATGATGAGATAACAAGCCGTGAAATGGAAAAAATTGCCATAGACTATTCAGACGGAGTTATCAAAGCATCACCAAATATCGATAAGGAGATAATCAACTATGCCGAACAGGCAGGTGTAAAAATTCTGGACTTCTGCAATGATGACTTTGCAAAAGCCTACGTTGAGTTTTACGAGACATTATAAATATGAAGCATACCTTTCTATTTCTCTTCATAGCTGTAACAGCAATACTTTTTTCATGCGATGACACAACAGACACAATTGGTATGTCGTTGACGCAAAATGTTAACACTGTTTCTATAAGTGCTGACACATTTTTTGTAGAATCGCATTCTGTAGCAGCAAAAGACATTGTATCCCGTGCTACAGCAAGCTACCTTGGGAAGATAAAAGATCCTGAAACCAACTCATACATTACTTGCAACTTCATGTCGCAGTTTAGACCTATTGGCGAGAATTCCTTTCCTGCCATAGACAACATATACATAGAAAACTATGACCCTGCACAGCCAAAAGAAATGCAAGTCAAGGCGGATTCTGTACAACTGGTAGTTTATTTCAATAAATGTTATGGAGATTCTTTAGCCCTCATGAAAGTTACAGCACATGAACTTGCTATACCATACGAGGAGTCCACCATATACCAAACAGACTTTGACCCTATTAATGCAGGAATGATACGCACAGAGCATGGCAGCATACACAGTCAAATGGCATATACCATATCAAACAGACTGCACACAGACGCTCTTAGAGGCAGCAGTTCCTATGTTCCTTATATAAGTTTCTCTCTTAATAATGAATACATAGATAAAAACGGAGTATCATATAATAACATCGGTACTTACCTAATGAGAAAGTTCTATGACAAGCAGAATTATAAGAGCTTTACTAATGATTATCTTTTCATACATGACATCTTCCCAGGAATATACTTTGAAAGTATTGGAGGCATAGGTAGCATAGGCAGTGTTGAGACCATCCAGATAATTGTCCATTTCACTTCCTATATTGATAATCAGAAACTCAGCGGTATAACATCCTTTGCAAGCACAGAGGAAGTGCTGCGTAAAACAAATATCAAACTGTCATCGCTTGACAATCTGATAAACAACCACACTTGCACATATCTCAAAACTCCTGCTGGAATATTCACAGAATTGACACTGCCTATAGAGAAAATAATGCAAGGACGTGAGAATGAAATATCAGGGCACGAGAACGATACACTCAACACTGTACGTCTATTCATACCACGCATTAATGACAAGAGCATAACAAAATACAATCTTCCTGTACCAAGAACTCTGTTATTATTACCAACTGACAGTGTGAACAACTTCTTTAAAAACAAGAAGGTAACAGACTCAAGGACATCATATACAACGACACGGCAAGCCACAGATAATGGATATTCTTTTGCAAATATATCCCGACTTGTAACTGCTACATATAAAGTCCTTAATGACACCATAAATAAAGTACTTGCAGCAAGAAAAGCACAACTTGGCATGCAAGAACTGACTCCGCAAATGGTAAAAGAGATTAAGAACGAAGTGACAACAAGTTATAAGTCCAAACACCCGACATGGAATAAGGTTACGCTAATTCCTGTTGAAACAACATACGCCACACTGACTTCAGGTATGCAGGGACTTACTAAAGTTACATACGACATGGGACTTGGAAGCACTCGCTTAATAAAAGGCAATGCCAACTCTGATAATATAATTGTCAGTGTTATATATTCCAAGTTTAACGACTAATTATTTATTATGATATAGCTTAATGGCAGACAACTTTCTGGAATATCACCGCGAGGAATACGAAAAGCGTAAAGAGCGGTGGTTAGGAAATAAGAAAAAGACCAATCTGATATACAATAGTCAACGTAAAAGCAACAAATAAGCATCAATAAAGAAAAACCAATCAATTAATACAATGATAAAAATACAGTTTCCAGATGGCACCATACGCGAATACGACAATGGCGTTACGGGCCTTCAAATTGCAGAGAGTATCTCACCGGCTCTTGCGCGCAGTGTTGTTGCCTGTGGTATTAACGGCGAGACGACTGAATTAAACCATCCCATTAATGAGGACGCGACAATAGCCCTTTACCGTTTTGATGACGAGGAAGGCAAACACGCATTCTGGCATACATCCGCACATCTATTAGCGGAAGCGTTGCAGGAATTATATCCAAACATACAGTTCGGCTTCGGCCCAGCTATAGAAAATGGATTCTTTTATGATGTCCTGCTGCCTGAGGGTGAGATGATTAAGGAGGGCGACTTCAAGAAGATTGAAGATAAAATGATAGAACTGGCCCGTAAAGATGAGATGGTTGTCCGCGCTGATGTTGCAAAAGCCGATGCCATAGCCCAGTTCTCCGCACAAGGTCAGACATATAAGGTAGAACATATAGAACAGGATCTTGAAGACGGTACTATATCAACATACACACAAGGTGCATTTACAGACCTTTGCCGTGGACCACACCTTGTTTCCACAGGTATAATAAAGGCTGTAAAGCTGACCAGTATAGCAGGTGCATTCTGGCGTGGCGATGCTAACCGTGAGCAGATGCAACGTCTTTATGGTATATCCTTCCCTAAGAAAAAGATGCTTGATGAGTATCTTGTAATGCTTGAAGAGGCCAAGAAACGCGACCACCGCAAGATCGGCAAGGAGATGGAACTCTTCATGTTCTCTGACCGTGTAGGAAAAGGATTGCCAATTTGGCTGCCAAAGGGTACAGACCTTCGTCTACGTCTACAGGATATGCTGCGCCGCATACAGAAGCGTTTCGGATACTGTGAGGTAATCACCCCACACATAGGCTCCAAGAACCTGTACGTGACATCAGGTCACTATGCACATTACGGCAAAGACTCTTTCCAACCGATACACACTCCAGAAGAGGATGAGGAGTATATGCTCAAGCCAATGAACTGTCCGCACCACTGTGAGGTCTTTGCTAGCAAGCCACGTTCATACCGTGAACTGCCATTCAGATGTGCGGAATTTGGTACTGTTTACCGTTACGAACAGTCCGGCGAGTTACACGGACTCACACGTGTACGTTCTTTCACTCAAGATGATGCACATATTTTCTGCCGTCAGGATCAAGTTAAAAGCGAATTTCTACGTGTCCTTGACATCATACAGGCCGTATTCTCCATCTTTGGCTTTAAGGACGACCAGGTAGAATTCCAGATTTCACTGAGAGATCCAAATAACACAGAGAAATACATTGGCTCTGACGAAATTTGGAATGAAGCAGAGCAAGCCATTATTGATGCCTGCCGTGAAAAAGGGCTTAACGCACGCACAGAGACTGGTGAGGCAGCCTTCTATGGTCCAAAACTCGACTGCATGGTGAAGGATGCTATCGGCCGCAGGTGGCAGTTAGGCACTATTCAGGTAGACTATAATCTTCCGCAGCGTTTCAGTTTGGAATATACAGCAGAGGATAACTCCAAGAAAGTGCCTGTAATGATTCACCGTGCGCCATTCGGTTCTATGGAGCGCTTCACAGCTGTACTTATAGAGCATACTGCAGGACACTTCCCATTATGGCTCACTCCTGACCAGGTTGCAATCCTACCAATATCAGAGAAATATAATGACTATGCAGATAAAGTACAGGAATATCTTGAGAGCGTTGGAGTACGTGCCATAATAGACAACCGTAACGAGAAAATTGGCCGTAAGATACGTGATAACGAGATTAAGCGTATACCATATATGATCATTGTCGGTGAGAAAGAGGCGGCAGACGGTACTGTTGCCATGCGCCAGCAAGGTGGTGGAGAGCAGGCTGTATTGTCACTTGAGGATTTTGGAAAGCGCATCAATGATGAAGTAGCACAGATGTTAGAGGCTATGAACATCAAGCCTACAGAATAATAAACATTCGCACACACATAAAGGCCATAAAGGGCAGGTGCTATATTATATAGTTCCTGCCCTTTATGGCCTTTATGTGATTTTAAAATATAGTCAAAGATTACGCGTTTACTCGAATGCAAGATTGTCAAGACGCTGTTTCAGTTGCGGCATCATAGACTTACGTATACTCAATGTTATGGAACAAGTAGTCTGAAAATCTTGAGATATGACACGTGGCTGCAATTCCTTGACGACACGCATCACAGAATTCATCTGTGGATATGTGAAAGTATATGTCAGCTGTTCCTCTACCAGCCGTTCCTCTATCGTTGCGGCTGCAAGTGCTGCAGTAGAAGCTTCACGATAAGCAACAACAAGTCCTCCTGTACCAAGGTTCACGCCACCGTAATAACGCACTACGAAAATAACAGCGTCCGTCACACCTGCACTTAACAGTGCACCCAATATAGGCTTGCCTGCTGTGCTTGACGGTTCTCCATCATCATTTGCACGAAACACAGATCCATCCGCTCCCAAACGATAGGCATAACACACGTGCCGTGCATCATAGAACTTCTTACGATAAAAAGAAAGCAACTCCTTAACTTGTTCTACAGATGTTACATGATGTGCAAACGCATAAAACTTGCTGCGCTTCTCAGTATAGTAGCCTTCCGCATCAGACGCCAATGTTAGATAGGTATCAGACATACACAGATATGGGATAATTTATTTTATATACAAGAAAATATATTAGGACTCCGTCACATAATCATAACTTCATATCCCAATCCTTCTTATTTAACGTATTCTGTATAAATCCATTTATAGCCTTCACGTGCTTTGTTGGATTCGTCACTTCCTCCCTCACAGCATTCATCTCATTAAAGAAAGTATTAAATGCATTCTGCACTAAATTTGGCTTACGGTTCCTTTTATCCGCCAATGGATTCACCACCATACTGATGCCACCATGGTGCATAGATATATGCAGTTCCTCCGGAGCATCAACAGGATCACCGTCATAATGTATAACTCCAGCATTTGTACGTTGTACTATTATCTCCTTTGCACGATAACAATGAATCTTCGAGGACTTATTAAGCGTCTTGTTCATCAAATCTATTCCAACCTGCGGTGCCTCAAGTATATCAAACGGATCTATCACAACCACGTCAAGCAAACCATCTCTCATTGATGCTTGTGGTGCTATGTACGCCCCATTACCGTACTGTGATGCATTAGCAATGGAAACAAGAAAAGCCTTGAACGGTTCAAGCTCTTTACCGTCAAGAATAAGTTTATAAGTCTCGGACTTATATTTCAGACCTTCCTTCAGAACATTTTCTATATATGTCAGGGGTCCGCGACGTCCTGCCTCTGCAAACTTACGGCTTATAAAAGCGTCAAAGCCCATGCCGCAGGTGCAGAAAAACGGATGTCCGTCTATCACACCATAATCCAGCGCATGGATTGTTCCACCATTAATAATATCGAGTGCTCCTCCTATATTTATAGGAAGCATAAGGTGACGGGCCAGCCCATTACCTGATCCGCAAGGAACTATACCAAGGGCCGTAGGTGTATCAATCAATGCACGCGCCACCTCATTTACTGTGCCGTCACCACCTACCGCTACTACAATGTCATACCCTTCTTTTGAACAATTTGAGGCTATCTCGCTTGCATGGCCTGCGTACTGGGTATAGCATATTGTAGTATCATAAATATTACCGTCAATATGCTGTTTTATCATAGAGGGAATGACATCCTTGTTACACGTACCTGACACAGGGTTTACAATAAATGCTATTCTCTTCATGCTTATCATTTTCTTATAATATTGGTTCTTACCCGTATTTGCTGCAAAATTACAAAAAAAACGTCTTATAGTTGATTTACGTGGGTATATTTTTACTTTTTTACCATTTTGTTAATAAAAAATTACTTTATATCAAATTTTTTGTTTAACTTTGTGCCCCGAATGGATTGAGCATTCCACTTTATTAAACGAAAGAAATAGACACATTACTTAATAATGGGACAGTTACAAGAAAAGTTCAAGGAGTATCGTATGCCTCAGAAATTCATGGAAGCGGGAATATATCCTTACTTCCGTGAAATTACAGGCAAACAAGGTACTGAAGTAGAAATGGGTGGACATAAGGTACTTATGTTTGGCTCTAACGCTTACACAGGTCTCGTTGGCGACCAGCGCATCGTTGACGCTGCCAAGGAAGCCTTAGACAAATACGGTACAGGATGTGCCGGCAGCCGTTTTCTCAATGGTACACTTGACATCCATGTGAAACTTGAAAAGGATTTAGCCAAGTTCGTACACAAAGACGACGCACTATGTTTCTCTACAGGTTTCTCTGTTAATGCAGGTGTCATAGCCGCTATCGGCGGACGTGAGGACTACATCATCTGTGATGACCGTGACCATGCCAGCATCGTAGACGGACGCAGACTCAGCTTTGCACGTCAGCTGAAGTATAAGCATAATGACATGGAGGATCTTGAGAACATTCTTAAGAAGCTGCCGCACGAGGCTGTGAAGTTCATTGTTGTGGACGGTGTGTTCTCCATGGAGGGCGATCTCTGCAAACTGCCGGAAATAGTGGAGCTTAAGCATAAGTACAACTGCTCCATCATGGTTGATGAGGCGCACGGCATCGGTGTATTCGGCGACCATGGACGCGGCGTATGCGACCATTTCGGTCTCACAGACGAGGTTGACCTTATAATGGGTACATTCTCAAAGTCACTGGCTTCAATCGGCGGATTTATTGCAGGCGATTGGGACACCATCAACTATCTGCGCCATACTTCAAGGACATATATTTTCTCAGCATCCAACACCCCTGCTGCTACAGCGGCAGCTCAGAAGGCTCTCGACATCCTAAAGACAGAGCCTGAGATACTGACTAAGTTATGGGACGTGACAAACTACGCACTGAAGAGGTTCAAGGAAGAAGGATTTGAAATCGGCGACACAGAGTCACCAATCATTCCACTTTACATACGCGACGTTGACAAGACATTCCTCATAACATCATTGGCCTTTGAGCGTGGAGTTTTCATCAATCCCGTGGTTCCGCCAGCCTGCGCGCCACAGGACACACTGGTACGCTACGCGTTGATGGCAACGCACACAAAGGAACAGGTAGACCGCTCGGTAGAAATACTCAAGGGCATATTCCAGGAACAGGGAATAATCAAATAATGTAAAGATATATAAATGTGACAGAGTGCTGTGGAAGTAATTTTATCCGCGGCACTCTGTTGTTTTTACATTTATACGGGCACTTATAATAGTAAAATATTTTGCTGTATCGTTTTTTCTTGTTAACTTTGCAGTCGGTTATGAACAACAAGCATTTTTATATATCAATATCACTTTTTTCCACCATCATTACACTGCTTCTGGCCCCCGTTACGGCCCAGGCGCAGCGCTATGAGTGTGAAGACACCTGCACCCACGTTCATGGAATAGACATTTCCCACTATCAGGGAGAGGTTTTCTGGGAGACGATAGGCGAGAATACAAAGATGGCCTACGTATATATCAAGGCCACGGAAGGCGGAGACCGTATTGATCCGCGCTATGAGGAGAACCTTCTCATGGCGCACAATCATGGATTGAAGGTCGGCTCATATCATTTCTACAGGCCCAAGACTCCACAGGAAACGCAATTATCCAACTTCGTGCTGCAATGCAAGCCCAGCGAGCAGGATCTCATCCCTATGATTGACGTTGAGACCACCGCCGGCCTGCCAACGGAAGAATTCTGCGACTCTCTGTTCAAATTTCTTGAGCTTATAGAACAGACATACCGTCAGAGGCCATTAATCTACACGGGAGCCAACTTCTACAACAAGCATCTCGCAGAGAAACTTAACCGTTATCTGATTATGATAGCGCAATATTCTGAGCGTGAGCCGCAGTTAGTGGACGAGCGCGACATCACCATGTGGCAGTACACGGGAAAAGGACACCTAAACGGCATAAAGGGTTATGTCGACAAAAGCCGCTTCATGGGAAAGCACAAGCTGAGAGAACTGAAATTCAGACACAGACGCGGTGAAATGTAAGCCGCACACCTAAATATAAGCAACTATAATAACGAAACCACACTCAAAAACTATCCAGAATGGCTTTGATAAAATGTCCGGAATGCGGACAACCAGTAAGCAACAAGGCGGAGATATGTCCTCACTGCGGAATAAAGATTGCAGGCAATGTTGACGTATCCCCGCAGGATGCTATGGAAGAGACACGCCCATCCATGACGCAGCATCCGCAAGAGGCCCCAACCGAACCTAACACCAATGGAAACGGAAAGAAGTCTACAAAACTAATAGCGGTCTCCTTTGTAATAGCGCTCGCCATCTGTGGCGCAGGATACTACCTGTACACAAATGCGCAAGAGGAGAAAGAAATGGAGGCCTACATCAACGCGATGCAAAGTGACAACCCTGTCGTGATGCGGACGTACCTTACACAGTACGCATACGCACCACAGGAGCACCGCGACTCCGTAAATGCGCGCTTCTCCCTTTTGGAGAACGAGGACAAAGACTGGAGAAATGCTGTAGTCAGCGGAACGAAGAGCGCATTGCAGGAATACATTGACAAACACCCATCCTCGCCGCACCGTGGTGAGGCCCTGAACAAGATTGACTCCATAGACTTCTCCATAGCAAGCCGCCAGAACGACATCGCGGCGTACAAGAACTACCTGCAACAGCACGAGGACGGAAGATACGCCGCACAGGCGCAGGAATTTATCAACGAGAAGACCCAGACCGAGGTCTCCCCAGCGGAGACTGTCATGGCAAAAACCATATTCCGCCAGTTCTTTCAGGCCATCAACTCACGCAATGAGAGCAAGCTCGTAGAAACAGTTGCCAGTGTACTTGACAACTTCCTAAACAAGCCGGCAGCGACAAGCAGCGACGTGGTGACGTTCATGAACAAGCTGTACAAGGACGACGTGAAGAACCTCAACTGGCACATCCTTGACGATTTCAAGGTTGTGAAAGTCAAGAAGGAGGACAACACAGTGAATATGCAGGTACAGTTCGGCGCACAGCTGCTACTGGAGCGCACCGATCCAACCAAGGAGAAGCAGAAGAATTATATCATCACAGGAGAAATCACACCGGAAGGGAAAATCACAAAGCTGAACATGAGGGTTATTGGCGGATGATGCACTTTAAATGGGACATAGCACAGACATCTGACGAACAGAAAAGGCAGACAGCGGAACTGGCGGAGAAGCTGAACATCTCCCCTATCCTCGCGAAGCTGCTAATCAGGCGTGGAATAACAACAGAGTCGGCCGCAAAGAGATTCTTCAAGCCGCAGCTGAATGACCTGCTCAACCCTTTTCTGCTCAAGGACATGGATATGGCGGTAGACAGGCTCAACGACGCCATCGGCAGGAAGGAACGCATCATGGTGTACGGTGACTATGACGTGGACGGCTGCACAGCCGTGGCTCTCATCTACCTTTTCATCCAGCAGTTCTACGGAAATATAGATTATTACATACCCGACCGTTACGAGGAGGGCTATGGCGTGAGCAGGAAGGGCATAGACTACGCAAAAGAGCAAGGCGTAAAACTAATAATCATACTCGACTGCGGCATCAAGGCGCACGAGGAGATAGCATACGCCAAGAGTCTCGGCATAGACTTCATCATCTGCGACCACCATGTGCCCGACGATGTGCTGCCGCCTGCCATCGCCATCCTCAACCCCAAGCGTCCCGACGACACATACCCCTTCAAGCACCTTAGCGGATGCGGCGTAGGCTTCAAGTTCATGCAGGCCTTCGCAAAGAACAACGGCATCCCGTTCTCAAAGCTCATCCCCCTTCTCGACCTGTGCGCCATCAGCATCGCCGCCGACCTCGTCCAGGTCACAGACGAGAACCGCATAATGGCATACCACGGCCTGAAGCACATAAACCAGACCCCCTCGACTGGCATCAAGGCCATCCTTGACATCTGCGGGCTAACTGACCGTGAAGTCACCATGAGCGACATTGTGTTCAAGATAGGCCCAAGGCTGAACGCCTCCGGCAGAATGGAGAACGGCAGGAAGACGGTGGACCTTTTAGTGCAGAAGGACGCAGACACCGCGCTGGCACTGGCAAAGCACATCAACGAATACAACGAGCAGAGGAAGGACATCGACAAGCACACCACCGAGGAGGCCAACAGCATCGTCGAGAAGCTGCAGAAGCAGCACAACACCAACAGCATCGTGCTCTGCGACGAGAACTGGAGCAAGGGCGTTATAGGCATCGTGGCCTCAAGGCTCACCGAGATGTACTTCAAGCCCACCGTGGTGCTCACGCGCGACGGCCAGTTCGCCACGGGTTCCGCGAGGGCCATTGCGGGCTTCGACGTGTACATGGCCATAAAAAGCTGCCGCGACCTGCTCATCAACTTCGGCGGCCACACCTACGCCTGCGGCATGACAATCCGGTGGAGCGATGTTGACGAGTTCACCAGACGCTTCCGCGAGTATGCGGACAACCATATCACCGGCACATACACCGAACCCACCCTGTTCGTCGACGAGGAGATAGACTTCCACGACATCAACAAGCGGCTGTTCCACGACCTTAGGCGCTTCTCGCCCTTCGGCCCGGGAAATACCAAGCCCATGTTCGCCACGCGGAACGTCTTCGACTTCGGAACCTCCAAGGTTGTGGGGCGCTCGCAGGAGCACATCAAGCTGGAGCTGGTGGATTCCAAGTCACCGGCCGTGATGAACGGCATAGCCTTCGGCCAATCCGCCGCCGCGCGCCTCATCAAGTCCCGCAGATCGTTCGACATAGCCTATACCATCGAGGAAAACGTGTACAAACGCGGCAACATCCAACTGCAGATAGAGGACATTCACTTCTGAATACGTCATTTCCATACCGCACACACCACCACTAACCGCCCATCCATTGCCATCCTTTTTAGACATATTACAGAAACACTTCGGCTACAGCTCATTCCGCAGCATACAGCACGACATTGTCAAGAGCATAGCCGATGGTCACGACACTCTGGGCCTCATGCCCACGGGCGGAGGCAAGAGCATAACATTCCAGGTGCCCGCCCTGGCAATGGACGGCGTGTGCATCGTCATCACACCCCTCATCGCCCTGATGAAGGATCAGGTGGAGCATCTCAAGGCGAGGGGCCTCAAGGCCGCCGCCATACACTCCGGGATGTCACACAACGAGATTCAGAAAGTATTGGACAACGCCATTTACGGAGCGGTGAAGTTCCTGTACGTATCTCCCGAACGCTTGGAGCAGAAGCTGTTCATCGCGAAGGTGCAGTACATGAAAGTCTGCCTCATCACCGTCGACGAGGCCCACTGCATCTCACAATGGGGCTACGACTTCCGTCCCTCCTACCTGCACATCAGCTCCATCCGCCAGCTGCTGCCCACCGTCCCTGTCCTCGCGCTCACCGCCACGGCCACCCCTGACGTCATAGAGGACATAAAGGCCAGGCTGCTCTTCGGAATGACGGGCGACAAGGAGCCGCACGTGTTCCGCATGAGCTTCAAGAGGGACAACCTGTCGTACGTGGTGCGGCATACGGAAGATCCGGAGCGCGAGATGCTTCACATCCTCAAGTCTGTGGACGGCAGCGCCATCGTCTACACCCGAAACAGAGAGAAGACGAAGCTTGTCTCCGAGCTTATAAGTCAGGAGGGCATCACGGCAACCTTCTACCACGCAGGCCTTGACTTCGCAATCAAGGACCGCCGCCAGAAGCTGTGGCAAAACAACGAGATACGCGTGATGGTGGCTACAAACGCCTTCGGCATGGGCATCGACAAGCCCGACGTGAGGCTGGTGATACACCTTGACTGCCCCGACTCCTTGGAAGCGTACTTTCAGGAGGCCGGACGCGGCGGCCGCGACGGCCTGCGCTCCTACGCCGTGCTGCTTTACGACAAGTCCTCACGTGCAAGCCTGCTCACACGCGCGAAGCAGACCTTTCCGCCCAAGGAATATATAAGAAAGGTGTACGACCACCTGTGCTATTTCTTCGAGCTGGCGGTGGAAAGCGGCGAGGGAGCGCGCTACGAGTTCAACATCGAGGTCTTCTGCCAGAGGTTCAGACATTTTCCCACCATGCTTGAGGGCGCGCTGCACATCCTGGAGCACGCGGGATACATCAGCTACGACACGAGTCCCGACCTAAAGCCCAGAGTGCAAATCATCTCAAGCCGCGAGGGACTGTATCACCTGACGGATACATCGCCCAACGAGAACAATACGCTGACTATGCTGCTAAGATACTACGGCACGCTGTTCTCAGACCTTACATATATAGATGACGTGTACATCGCCTCCAAGCTGAACCTCACGCCACAGCAGATGCACGAGACGCTGAAAAGGCTGGCGAAAAGGGGAATAATACGCTATGTGCCCCCTCGCGATGTGCCGCTGCTCACCTTCACCCGGCAGAGGGTGCTCTCTGACAGGCTTGTCATGGGCCGCGAGGTCTACGAGGACCTGCTTGAGAGGCTGCAGGTGCGCATCAGCCATGTCCTGCAATACGCCGAGTCAACGGAACGGTGCCGGCAGCAGATGCTGCTCGAGTATTTCGGAGAGACGGACGGCACAGACTGCCAGCACTGCGACGTCTGCATAGGAAAAAGGACGCGCGCCAACGTCACAGAGCCCACAGACGCGGCACAGGCGGTGGAGAATCTTCTGGCGGACGGGCGGCGGCACTTCACGGCAGAGCTGAACAGCCTGCCGCTGACGCAGCAACAGCTGCACGAAGCCCTCGAAACCCTGTCCTGCGAGGGGCGGATAATTCTGGACGGCACGTCCGTACAGCTGTCACGACACGAAGAATGACAACATTCCGACATGAAATGTTTTGTCAGTTAAATATATTTCCGTAAATTTGCATCCATTATGCCATACATGACTTTCAATCTCACCTTCAACTTCCTTGATATTATCGTAAAAGGAATGATTGTGGGCATTATATGCTCCGCTCCCATGGGTCCCGTCGGGGTGCTTTGCGTGCAGCGCACCCTCAACAAGGGGCGCTGGTACGGCCTTGTGACGGGTCTCGGCGCCACCGTCAGTGACCTTATCTATGCCCTGCTGACGGGTTTCGGCATGAGTTTCGTCATGGAGCTGATAGACAATCCACAGAACAAGTTCGCCCTGCAGATTTTCGGCAGCATACTGCTCTTCATCTTCGGAGTCTACTGCTTCCGCACCGACCCTCGCGAGAAAATCCATACGGGCAGCAGGAACAGCAAGGGCACCCTGACGCAGAACTTCGTGACGGCATTTCTCGTCACCTTCTCCAATCCGCTCATCATCTTCCTCTTCATGGCAACGTTCGCGCAATTCGCCTTCATCATCCCCGACCATCCCGTGGAGATGTCGCTGGGATATCTTAGCATCGCCGCCGGAGCGCTGCTGTGGTGGTACGGACTCACGTGGCTGATAGACAAGATCAGAATCTACTTCACCATGAACGGCATCGTCATCATCAACCGCATCATCGGCACGATTGTGATGGTGTTCTCGTCAGCCATATTCATCGGAACAGCCTTTAACCTATATTCAATATACTAACAATGTTCATTTCACAACAACTACGCAAGCAGAACATCGCGGAATACGTGCTGTATATGTGGCAGGTGGAGGATATCATACGCGCCTACCACTGCGACCTCGCCCTCATACGCCGAGAGTACATATCCCGCTTCGACCTGGACGACGACCAGCGCGAGGACATGACGGACTGGTACGGCAACCTCATCCGCATGATACGCGAGGAGGGCCTGACGCAGGGAGGGCACATACAGATAAACAAAATCGTGGTCCAGCAGATGACAGAGCTGCACCTCATGCTCATGCAGTCCCCGAAATTTCCCTTCTACAGCGCAGAATACTACAAGGTGCTGCCGTTCATAGTGGAGCTGAGAGGCAAGAGCGGCAAGGAATGCGGCGAGATAGAGACCTGCCTGAACGCCCTCTACGGCGTGATGCTGCTCCGCCTGCAGCAGAAGGAGGTCAGCGCGAGCACGCAGAACGCGGTTAAGGAGATTACCACGTTCCTCGGCATGCTGTCGGACTACTACAGGAAGGACAAGGAGGAGGGACTGAAGTTTGACGACGACATTTAGGCCCGCCCCTGCCACGATATACAATGCAGCACCTGCGTTTCCATCTTGAAACACAGGTGCTGCATTTGCATTGTGCGCGCTGGCGCACACTTATCGTACATTTTAACAATTCATCCGCGGCAGACACGCCGCCACGTCACATCGGCACTGCTGTGGACTACCACCCTGCTGAAGAAGAAGAGCGCCTCCTGCACGCCTTAAAACGCGAAATACAGGGTGGGCGTTTTTCTTTTTTTTCAATAAACGCTCCACAGAGGAAAATCTAACGTCTTTTCGGGTCAAAAACATCATCCACAGACTTCTGTAGACCATCCACAGGATTTTTTGGATGGTCTTTTTGGGGTAAAAACATCATCCACAGACTTCCATAGACCATCCACAGGAATTTTTAGACGGTCTTTTCAGGTCAAAAACACCGTCCATAAAGACTTTTATGCCGTCCTCACAAGTCTGCGCCCTACCCCTTATCGTATTTTCACGCACCTTGCGGCACGCCATAATTGCCGTGCGCGAATTAAAGACGGCCTTTTCGGTGACGGTAGTACGTCACAACGCAAGGGACAGCGCCCTATGGCCTGAAACCGTTAACCGCGCGGACCACCACGACCACCTCCTCCTGCGTCAGGCAGGGCGACATGGGCAGCGAGAGCTCCTCCTGCGCTATCCTCTCCGTCAGCGGCAGTGACAGACCGCGCCATTCCGCATAGCATTCCTGATGGTGCGGAGGGATGGGATAGTGTACCAGCGTCTGCACACCACAGTCCTTCAGCCATTGCTGCAGGCGGTCTCGCTCACGGCACAGCACAGGGAAGATATGGAACACATTGTCTGGCCCTGCGCCGTCGTAGGCCGGACGAACGCACTCATTATTTATATTTTCCATGTAATACCGCGCAATTTCGCGGCGCCTGTCATTGTCCTCGTCGAGGTATTGCAGCTTGACGCGCAGCACGGCGGCCTGTATCTCGTCAAGTCGCGAGTTGTAGCCCCTATACTTGAACACATACTTGCGCTGACTGCCGTAATTTGCCAGCGCGCGGATTGTCTCCGCCAGCGTCTCGTCGTCCGTGGTGACCGCTCCGCCATCGCCAAGGGCGCCGAGGTTCTTGCCAGGATAGAAGCTGTGGGCGGCGGCATGGCCCAGCGCGCCCGTGCGGCGCCCATTCCCCACCCCACCGTACACGCATCCGTTGGCCTGCGCATTGTCCTCAAGCAGCAGCAGCCCGTAGCGGCCGCACAGCGCGAGAATCTGCTCCGTGCAGGCACACCTGCCGTAAAGGTGCACAATCATCACGGCCCTGGTCCGTGGCGTAATGCGCTCCTCTATCAGGCGGCCGTCAATCTGAAGGGTGGCGGCGTCAGGCTCTACAAGGACGGGGGTGAGCCTGTTGTCCGTGATGGCGAGGATGGTGGCGACATACGTGTTGGCAGGGACGATGATCTCGTCCCCCTCCTCCAGCCTTCCCGTCTCCATGTATGCGCGCAGCATGAGGCGCAGGGCGTCGAGGCCGTTGCCGCAGGCCACGCAGTGACCCGTGCCGATGTACTCTGCAAAAGATTTCTCGAAGGCTGCGACCTCCTCGCCGAGGAGATACCACCCACGCCTTGTCACCGCTGTCACAGCGCGCTCAATCTCTTCGGCGTGCATGGCCGTGACCTTCTTCAAGTCCAGAAAGGGTATCATGGTTGTCATAGTTTTAAATGTTACACTACACCATCTCAAGTATGTCGTGCGGAGTGGCGGCAAACTGCGTGGCGCCACAGTCCGCGAGCGTGGCCCTGTCGCGGAATCCCCACAGCACGGAGATGCACGGCAGCGAGGCATTGCGGGCAGTAGCCACATCGACCTCGGAGTCGCCGACATACACGGCGTCGCAGGGGCGCACGCCAAGGCGCTCAAGGGCCTGCTCCACCATGTCGGCGCAGGGCTTTCTGCGCACCTCGGGGCTCTCGCCGACAGCCACCTCGATGGTGTCCCTGAAATACGCGTCATACAGCTCCGTCACGCCGGCCTGCAGCTTGTTGCTCACGATAGCCATCCTGTAGCCGCGCCGCCTCAGCTCCGTCAGGGTGTCCTGTATGCCTGCGTAGAGGCAGGTATTCTCCTGACAATGCTGCACGTAATAACTCTTGAACGTGGCGAAGACCTCCTCAAACATGGGGTTCTCCTCGCCACGGGGCACAGAGAGGACGATGAGCCTGCGCACACCGTTGCCCACAAAGCGCCTTACCTCGTCGAGAGTGCGCTGCGGCATTCCGCAATGCCGCAGCGCATGGTTGACAGCAATATGCAAATCCTGAAGAGTATCGAGCAGAGTACCGTCAAGATCCCATATTATAGCCTTGTATCTCATATCACTTGCCTATTCTTACCACAGCGAAGGAGAATGCGGGCATCTGCACGGTAAATTCCTTCGCCACGTCAATCTGTTTTGTCTCGTTCACCTCCCACGTGCGTGTGCGGTCGGGCTGTGAGGGCTGCGCCAGGAGGGACAGCTCCGCCTTTCCCGAGAGGTTATGCCTCATCAGCTCCTCGCCGATGTTGACATTTACCTTAACATCCTTGGGCAGCATACTTACAATCTTGACTATGACGTCGCCCGTCCTGCTGTCCACGACAACAGACTTGTCTATGCGGTTGGCGATGTCGGCCACGAGGGGCTTGCGGCCGTCCGCGGCGCTGTAGTCAACGGTCATGGACGATGCGACGTACTCGTCTCCGGCATTCTGGCCGAACGCGCGCTGCACATAGTAGTTGGCTGTGGGCTTGACCTCCGTGTTATTGAAGAAAATCAGGTCGGGCTGCCAGTTGGTATGCCCCTCCTTTGCCAGCAGAGGAGCGTAGGACGACATGACAACGACGTCCGCGTTACGCTCAACGTTGGTCAGGTAGGCGGCCTCGACGAGGGCGTTGCTCACATTGTTGCCCTTTGAGGCCCATTCTCCGAGGTAAACCTTGGTGCCGTTGCGGTCGTAATTGTCGTAATAGTCGCGATGGTTGAAATACCAGCCGGGCGTGTTGTAGTAATGCTCATCGACAATCTCTATTCTGTTGTCCTTGGCGGCCTGCCAGCCGTATTCATAGTCCGAACCCTCCCAGAACGGGCCGACGGTGCCCACAACGGTAATCTCGGGGTGCGCCTTCTTAACGCCGTTGATGAGGAAGAGATAGCGCTCCATGAAGACGTCGCTGATAAGGTCCTCATTTCCGATGCCGAGGTACTTCATGTTAAACGGCTTGGCGTGACCTGCCTTCGCGCGCATCGCCGCCAGCTTTGAGGTCTTGGGGTCTCCGTTCGCCCACTCTATCAAGTCGAGCAGTTCCTGCAGGTAGCTCTCCATGGTCAGCGGCTTGCCATTGTAGGTGTACGGCGACGGCTTGCCGGCGAGGTCCTTCTCGAACGGGATGCCGCCCTGCTGTCCGTTGCCGCCCCTCCATGAGTTCTGGCAGGGCACTCCTGCCGCCAGCACGGGCAGCGGCTCCGCGCCGATATCCTCACAGAACGTGAAATATTCGTAGAAGCCAAGGCCGCGGGTCTGGTGGTAGTTCCAGATATTCATGTCGGACTGGCGCTCCCAGAGGTCTCCGACAGTGGCCTGCCAGTGGTATATGTTGTCGATACCCTGTCCGTGTGAGGCGCATCCGCCGGGGAAGCGCACGAAACGCGGCTTCAGGTCAGCGATAACCTGGGCGAGGTCCTTGCGCAGGCCGTTGGCACGCCCCTTGAACGTGTCCTTCGGGAAGAGGGAGACGAAGTCCACGGCTAGCTCGCCGGCGCGCAGAGGCTCAATGACGAGCTTCGCGCCGTCAGCGGCCTTGGAGGGTGTCAGGGTTGCCGTCTTCTGCTTCCAGCCTGACGTGCCGCTGATGACACACGCCGCCAGTGTCTCGCCATCTTTCACAAGGCTGACGCGAACGCTGCCCTTGCCCTTCACGAACATCGACAACAGGTATTTCGCCTTGGCCTTCAGGGAAATTCCGTCCCAGCCCTCATTGACGAGGCGCGCTCCGGGCTTCGTGGTCTTCAGCAACGCGTAATGGGAGTTGTTGGCGTGCAGCGGCTCCGCGGTCTCTATGCTCCAGGTGGTGCCTTCACCCTCCAGCGTCCATGCGGTCTGCGCATTCCATCCCTTATGGTCTTTTGCGCTATACTCGAAGTCACGGTTCTGTACCAGTTCCGCGTACAGGCCGCCGTCGGCCGCATAGCTTATATCCTCGAAGAAAATTCCCATGAGGTCGGGGGAGATAGCCTTGCGGTCGGCCGCGTTCACCACGATGCTTGCCGTTATGCCGTCAGCGGCCTTCGCTATGGCGGCAGACGTGGCGACGTAGTTCTCGCGCTCCTTCTCAAAATTCATGTCCGCGAGTTTCTTCTTTGTCAGCAACGCCTGCAGGGCACTGTAGGGGACGCGTATGACATTATTCTCTGACGCGGCCTTCTGGCGCTCCAGGGTTTTCTGAAATTCCGCCGCTGGCAGTGTCGGATAGTCCTGCGGCTTCCACAGCGTGAAGTTGTCTGACTGCGTGGTCGCTATCTGCGGTATCTTGGGGTTGGGGATAAAGGTGGCGCGGAACGTCCTGCCGTCGTACGACAGCACGGGATAATACAGTTTCTTCTCGCTTCCCCACGGCCCGTAGTCGCTCTCAAAGAGATTGCAGTGCACATGGGTCCAGTGTTTCCTGTCCTGAGAATACGCAATCTGGAAGTTGCGTGTACCGTTGCTCACATCTGGACGCACATATATGGAGTCTGGATGGTTGGCCATCGCCATGGTGCTCGCCATGATGCCGACGGCCATTGCTGTCAGTTGTCTTTTCATAATTTGCTTATTGGTTTATGATTAGTTGATATATCATTTAGTACGTGCAAGGAGGGCTTTATACTTAGCGCGTGTGAGCAAGAGGAACGACATGAGGCCTGCCACGTGAACGGCCGCCATCATCCAGAACGTGGTGTCGTAGCCAAGATGTTCAGCCACCACGCCGCCGAGCAGCACGCCCAGCCCCAAACCAAAATCCCACGACGTGAGGATGGTGCTGTTGGCCGTGCCGCGCTCATTGTTCGCGGCTATGTTTATTATCATGTTCTGGAAGGCCGGCCAGATGTGCCCGTTGCCCAAACCTATCAGCACCGCGGAGATGTAGTAGCCCCACAGGGTCGGGCAGCCTATGAACAGGATGTATCCCATGGTGGACAGCACCGTGCCGGAAAGGGCATTGTGAAGCAGACGGCCACGCTTCAGAGAGCGGTTGCCCTGCAGGCGCGATACGATGAGGCCCGCGGACAGCAGAAGGAAGAACATTCCAGTGTTGCTGGTGGTGTTGAGATGTTCCTTGCCGTAGATGGCGATGTAGTTGCTGAGCACTCCCCAGCAGAAGCCGAAGAAGCAGATGTTAAGGGCGAGGAACCATCCGCGCGCAAGGAAGAAGCGGTCCAGGGACAGCTTGCGCCTGGACGGCATCACCTGCCTCTCGCGAGGATGCACCGCCGTGATGTTCAGAAAGCCTATGCCTGCAAAGATGAAGGCCATCCAGAAGAGTACGTCAAAGTCATGCACATACCTATATATAAAGATGCCGACTGTCGGAGCTATCGCTGAAGCGAGATTATTGCTCAGGCCGTAGTATCCGATGCCCTCATTGCGCCGCGACGGGGGCAGCACGTCTATCGCCATGGTGCTGTTGGCGACTGTGGAGGCGCCGAACGGACCGCCATGGAGTGTGCGGAAGATGGCGAAAAGCACGAGGCTGCCTGCCACGAGGTAGCCGCCGAATACGATAAAGTAGGCAAAAAGGCACAGGAGAAGCACCTTCTTACGCGGAAAGCTGTCGACTAAAAAGCCGCTCATGGGGCGCATGAGCAGGGCCACGAGGGTATAGCCGCTAAGCACCAGGCCTATGGTGTCCTTGGATGAGTGAAACGTCTCGCTAAGGTACAGCGGCAGTAAAGGGGTAAGGAGATAGAACGAGAAAAACAGGGCGAAGTTAGTAAACATCACCCTGTTATAGTCCACGTTCCACAACTTTTCTTTATTCATCACTATCTTCTTTCAAGCAGTACTACATTCTCGACATGAGGAGTATGTGGGAACATATCGACAGGCTGTACCTCCACAACCCTGTATGCCTCGTCGAGCAGCTGCAGATCCCTTGCCTGCGTCGCGGGATTACAGCTTACATACACTATCCGTTGAGGCTGCGCATTCAATATCACCTTTATGACATCGGCGTGCATACCGGCCCTTGGCGGATCTGTTATGATAATATCCGGCCGGCCGTGCTCTGCTATGAACTCGTCCGTCAGAATATCCTTCATGTCACCGGCATAGAAGTCCGTATTACCTATGGCGTTAATCTGTGAGTTGACCTTCGCATCCTCAATCGCCTCCGGCACATACTCTATTCCCACAACCTTGCTCGCGCCCCTCGCCACAAAATTGGCGATGGTGCCGGTTCCAGTGTACAGGTCGTACACCAGCGGTTTCTCCGCCCCCTCATCATACAGCGAACCCAACGGACTGCCGAAAGCGAAGTCGCGGACAACACTGTAAAGATGGTAGGCCTGCTCGGTATTGGTCTGGTAAAAAGACTTTGGCCCGACCTTGAACTTCAAATCCTCCATAAGCAGAAAGATATGGTCTTTGCCCTTGAACACCTTGATGTCCTGATCGCCTATGGTGTCATTACATTTCTGGTTGTCAAGGTACATGAGCGATGTTATCTGTGGGAAACGGTCGGACACATACTGCAACAGCGCCGTGGCCTGCCGCTCACTTTCCCTCATAGTGTCGGGTGTGGAGTGGTCATAGTGCATCTGTATTATCACCATCCACTCTCCGCTGTTGCTACACCTTATTATAATATCACGCAAAAGCCCTGTCTGCAATCTCAAATCAAAGAATGACAGGCCGTGTTCCAAGGCATAGTCACGGATAGCGTTACGTATTTCATTGTGAAGGTCGTCCATCAGCCAGCACTTCTCTATCGGAAGTATCTTGTCGAAGGCCCCTGTGATATGAAATCCTATGGCTGGCCTGAAAGGCACGCCGGCCTCAAGGTCCTCCTTCGTGAGCCACTGTTTATTACAGCATCCAAAATCAAGCTTATTGCGATATTCCGCCGTCTTAACGGAGCCTTTTATGTATCTGAACTCGGGCAGTTCCACCTTTCCTATCCTCGTCAACTGGTCATACACCTGCTTATGCTTGAAAGCAAGCTGCTCCTCGTATGGAAGATTCTGCCATTTACAACCGCCGCAAAGACCGAAATGAGCGCACATGGGCTCTACTCGCTTGTCACTGTACTTAATAAAACGCACAACCTCTGCCTCTGCATATTTGTGCTTCTTTCGGCGTATCTGCAAATCTACAATATCTCCCGGCACACAGAATGGTACAAAAACTACAAGATCATCAATGCGTACAAGGCTTTTCCCTTCTGCCGCCACATCGGTAATAGTAACATTCTCAAGTACGGGATACGTTTTCTTCTTTCTTGTCATAGTATTCTTATCGTACGCAAATTGCAAAATCGAATTTGGGACAAAGTTAATAAAATATATTGAGATTAAGAAATTTTCACCTGCAAAAAGCACAAAATACGTCAGAAAAGAAAAAAAACATCATTATTCCTTTGTTATATGCATCTTTTACGTTATCTTTGCGCATACTTTTTTAAGAACCTAAATATTTTTTAAAACAACCTAAAACGAAGATGTCACAGAAAAGAGTTTACACTTTTGGAAATGGACAAGCGGAAGGCAATGCCTCCATGCGTGAGAAATTAGGCGGTAAGGGTGCCAACCTCGCAGAGATGAACCTCATCGGCGTACCTGTACCTCCGGGCTTCACAATCACCACAGACACCTGTAATGAATATTACGAAATGGGTCAGGAAAAGATTGTGGAACTATTGCAGGATGAGGTAAAGGCTGCCGTAGCTCATGTTGAGGGCCTGATGAACTGCAAGTTCGGAGACGTGAACAACCCTCTCCTTGTATCTGTACGTTCCGGCGCACGCGCATCAATGCCTGGAATGATGGACACTATCCTTAACCTTGGACTAAATGACGAGGTTGCGGAAGGAATGGCAAAGAAGACAGGTAATCCTCACTTTGTATACGACTCATACCGCCGTTTCGTGCAAATGTATGGTGATGTGGTACTCGGCATGAAGCCGGTAAATAAGGAAGACATCGACCCGTTCGAGAAAATCATCGAGGAAGTAAAGAAGGAACAGGGCGTGGAGCTTGACAAGGATCTCTCCGTTGAGTCTTTGAAGAAACTCGTCTCACTCTTCAAGACCGCCATCAAGGAGCAGACAGGCTCTGATTTCCCAACCAACCCTATCGAGCAGATGTGGGGAGCTATATGCGCGGTGTTCCGCAGCTGGATGAACGAGCGCGCCATACTGTACCGTAAGATGGAAGGCATCCCTGACGAATGGGGCACAGCCGTATCTGTCATGGCAATGGTATTCGGCAATATGGGTGACACATCAGCTACCGGTGTATGCTTCTCACGTGATGCCGGCAATGGCGAGAACCTCTTCAATGGCGAATATCTCGTAAACGCACAGGGCGAGGACGTTGTGGCAGGCATACGCACTCCACAGCAGATCACAAAGATTGGATCTCAGCGCTGGGCAGAGCGTGCAGGAATATCAGAGGAAGAGCGTGCAGCAAAATATCCTTCAATGGAAGAGGCCATGCCTGAGATTTACAAACAGCTCGACCAGATACAGACTAACCTGGAGAACCATTACCGCGATATGCAGGACATGGAGTTCACCGTTCAGGAAGGAAAACTGTGGTTCCTGCAGACACGTAATGGCAAGCGTACAGGCACAGCAATGGTGAAAATCGCCATGGACCTCATGCACGAGGGGCTGATTGACGAGAAGACTGCCATCATGCGCTGTGAGCCACAGAAGCTTGATGAGCTGCTTCACCCTGTATTTGACAAGCTCGCCCTGTCAAAGGCAAAGGTTATAACACAAGGTCTGCCGGCTTCTCCAGGTGCAGCCTGCGGTCAGATAGTATTCCACGCAGATGATGCACAGACATGGTGCGCCGATGGTCACAAAGTTATCATGGTACGCATAGAGACTTCACCAGAGGATCTCGCAGGTATGGCAAGCGCTGAAGGCATACTTACCGCACGCGGTGGCATGACATCACACGCCGCAGTTGTTGCACGCGGCATGGGTAAATGCTGCGTCAGCGGTGCAGGCGGCATCAATGTGGACTACAAGAGCAAGACCGTAGAGATTGACGGCGTGGTATATAAGGAAGGCGACTATATCTCACTGAACGGTACAACGGGACAGGTATATGCCGGTGAAGTGCCCACAAAGGCAGCTGAACTGAGCGGCGACTTCAAGGAGCTCATGGATCTTTGCGACAAATACACAAAGTTGCAGGTTCGTACTAACGCGGACACTCCGCACGATGCAGAGGTGGCACGCGCCTTCGGTGCCAAGGGTATCGGCCTCACACGTACAGAGCACATGTTCTTTGACGACCAGAAGATTGTGGCAATGCGTGAGATGATTCTCGCAGACAGCGTGGAGGGACGAGAGAAAGCACTCGCTAAGCTGCTCCCATATCAGAAGGCTGACTTCTATGGCATACTCAAGGCAATGGATGGTCTGCACGTTAACATACGTCTCCTCGATCCACCTCTCCACGAGTTTGTACCTCATGACAATGAGGGTCAGAAGAAGATGGCAGAGGAAATGGGTGTCAGCGTAGAGGAAATCAAGAAGCGTGTACACTCACTTGCGGAGAACAATCCTATGCTGGGTCACCGTGGCTGCCGCCTCGGCATCACATTCCCGGAGATAACAGCTATGCAGACACGCGCCATATTGAGCGCCGCCTGCCAGCTCAAGAAGGAAGGTTACGACCCACATCCGGAAATTATGGTTCCGTTAATCGGTATTCTTTACGAGTTGAAGCAGCAGAAGGAAATCATCAAGAACGTTGCGGCAGAAGTATTCGCAGAGGAAGGTGTGAGCATAGAGTTTGAGATTGGCACCATGATAGAGATACCACGCGCAGCCCTGACAGCAGACAAGATTGCCACAGAGGCAGAGTACTTCTCATTCGGTACCAATGACCTCACACAGATGACATTCGGTTACTCACGTGATGACATTGCAAGTTTCCTCCCTGTTTATCTTGAGAAGAAGATTCTGAAGGTTGACCCGTTCCAGGTACTGGACCAGAACGGTGTTGGACAGCTCATAGAAATGGCTGTGCAGAAAGGTCGTGCAGTACGTCCAGGAATGCGCACCGGCATCTGCGGAGAGCACGGCGGTGAGCCATCATCTGTCAAGTTCTGTGCCAAGGTCGGCATGAATTACGCCTCATGCTCACCATTCAGAGTTCCTATAGCAAGACTTGCAGCCGCTCAGGCAGCTGTTGAGGATACTCTATAAGATAGCTATAGCATTCATATAAACATATAGTAAGGCTGCAACATTCATATATCTATGAACTGTTGCAGCCTTACTCTTTTATGTCATACCGTGTTCAGACCAGCTCTCTTTGCCTGTGAATGCTGATGCTCACGTGGAATATGATACACCTTGCCGTCCTTTCTAAGATACGAACCTGTCTGATGGAAAGTGAACGGCACACCACTACGCACACACTGTCCATGCAGGTCCTTCACCCATTCATAATCCAAAATACGGGCATATCTGCCAGACTCACCGCCTACAGAAACCTCATCCACATCAGCAGGATTCAGATATGAAGTCAAATCCACACTTTCTATCATTGGTGCTACAATGATAAGCCTATGCTTTATAGGAACATTCAAGAATACAGGCAGACGCTTATCCGCCTGTTCCTGGTTCTCAGCCGTACAGCCTATCGCCACATTATTATATATATCACACCAGTCTTCCGGCAGACATCGTGCAAGCCGCTCAATCCGCTTAGTGAAGAACACAAAGGAACAATCCCTCCGCTGGCGTATCACCGCCCAGATATCATCACGCCATCCATCAGCCTCCTCAATCAGGAAATCTGATGTAAAGCATAATCCGAATACAGTCCCCGCAGGATATTTCCAATTCTTCCTGCGGTCCCGTCTCAATGGCAGCGTAAAAGCCGCTGTTTTCTCACTTCACTGGAAGAAATTGCGGTACCGAAAGCGGCATCCTCACGGTATACATAACAGTGCCTGCACCCTTCACTAATCTTATGGCAACCATGCCATGGATTCCACATCTGCATCATAACAGATGCAAAGTTAATAATAAAAATCCATATAACAGCTTTTAGGAACAATTTAAGAACAAACACAATAAAAATGGTCTGCTTATAATAAGAAAATCATGTACTGAATTTTGCATTTTTCAAAAAAACCTGTAACTTTGCAGCCGATTTCGCCACCCCTACCGAAAAAGGAAAGGAATCGAATTCCGTCGATCGTATAATATTTGATGACTATAATCAAATCAGTTCGCGTGGATTCTACGCAGTGATTATAATTTTCAAAAAACAATTATACGATGACAAAATTCATTATGTCCATTGCATTGTTGTCAACAATGCTTTTTTATAACACAGGCTTCTGCTGCGCATCCCAGCCTGTACGGCTGTCTGTAGACAGTCTCTTTCATCTTATAGACAAGCGCAATCACACCATCCAGTTAGAGTTTCTGAATGTAAAGGGTGCAGAGGCCGGAGGAGACATAGCCCGTAGCAGCCGTTTACCGCATCTGTCCGCATCTCTGTCCATAGGCTATTTAGGCAATGGGGATCTTACAGACCGTGATTTCTGCAATGGCATGGGTATAAAGAACCCTCATTCCAACAACAATTTCGCCATTGAGGCAATGCAGACAATATACAGTGGCGGTGCCGTCTCCGGCAATATACGTCTGGCGGACTTGAACACTCACATTGCCAAACTATCCCTCATGGAGAACACACAGCAAGTGCGCTTCCTGCTTTTGGGATGGCTGGTGGATCTGCAATGTCTTCAAAACCGCCTGCGCACTATAGAGAAGAACATCACCCTCGCCCAACAAGTGCTCGGGAATATGCAGGCACGCTTTAAGGAAGGGGTCATTTTACAGAATGACATCACACGCTACGAGCTGCAAATACAGGACCTATGCCTGCAACGCGACAAAACTTCCGAAGCCGTCCGTACCATAAACTTCCGTCTTGCCAACTCTCTTGACCTACCAACCACCACCGAATTTGTCCCTGAACTGACACAGTCCGGCACAGGCGATGGCATCATGAGCTACAGCGAGTGGCAAGAACAGGCACGCTCTTCAAACCTGTCCATACAGAAGGCCGATGCAAGCATCTCGCTCAACAAGACCAAACGCCGCATCATTACAGCGGACAAATATCCGCACCTCTCACTATTCGCTTACGGCAAGTTCGACTCTCCTATTGTAACAGAGGTGCCCGTACTCAACAAGAACATAATGTACTGGGGCTTCGGAGCCACCGTCAGCTTTAACATCGCATCCCTCTACACCACCAACCGGCGCATACACCAAGAACGAATAGCCGAGGACGCAAGCCGTGAGGCATACAATGTCAGCATCAAGCAGGTGCAGGACAATGTTAAATCAGCCTACGAGAATTATCTCACAGCTGTCTCTGAACTGCGGACAAGGGAGAAGAGTCTTGAACTGGCACGCCAGAACTACACTACTGTAAACAACCGCTTCGAGGACGGTATGGCTTTGGTTACAGACATGGTAGACGCCGCCAACGTGCTTCTTACAGCAGAAATAGGTGTGGAAGACGCACAGACCATGCTGCTCTTCTGCCATTACAAGCTGAAATACACTACACATACATTATAACAATAACAATAAGAAATCACAACATCATGTACAGAAAAACAAAGATACGCATATACAATGCTATAGTCATCATCCTACTCCTCTCTGGTATCACCTATGTAGTCTCACGCTTCGTGCACCTCGGCAATGTAGAGTTTACCGACAATGCCTACATCCACCAGCATATCACGCCCATAAACAGCAGGGTTAGCGGCTTCATCAAGGAGATACGCTTCAAAGAATACACCCACGTCCACAAGGGTGACACCCTGCTGACAATAGAGGATAGCGAATTCCGCCTGCAAGTAGCCCAGGCAGAGGCCGCCCTCAGCAACGCGATAGCGCGCCACAAGGCTTCTGCCACGAACATACAAACCATACAGAGCAACATCGGAGTGAACGATGCGGCCATCAGCGAGTGCAAAGTGCAACTGGAGAATGCACGCCGCGAGGATGAGCGTTACAGCAGACTATTGGATCGCAAGTCTGTCACGCAACAGCAGTATGACAATGTTCACACGGCATATCTGGCAACAAAAGCACACTATGAGCAACTGTTACGCTCACGCCAGTCCACTTCACTGACGAAGAGTGAGCAGGGACACCGTCTGACACAGAACGATGCCGACATCCGTGTGGCGCAAGCCGCCCTCGACCTGGCACGTCTCAACCTGTCATATACCGTCATTACCGCCCCTTGCGACGGTGTGCTGGGACGTCAGATTATCAACACCGGACAGTTAGTGCAGCCCGGACAGCAGCTTGTCGACATTGTTGACTCTTCCAATAAATGGGTCGTAGCCAATTTCCGCGAAACCCAAATGCACCACATCAGCACCGGCAATAAGGTCAGCATAACCGTTGACGCCATCCCGGGGTGTCATATCACAGGCACTGTAAACTCCATATCTGACGCCACAGGGTCCGCAGTCTCCGCCATGCCTGTGAACAATGCCACTGGCAACTTTGTAAAAGTGGAACAGCGCATACCTGTGCGCATAACGCTTGACGATACCTCCTCTGAGGTATATCAGCGTCTATGTGCAGGAATGAGTGTGGAATGTGAGGTGAAATACTGATATGGCAGAACAACAAAATAACGCCCCCAGCCACTATGGCTTTGCCATGCCGATGTTCAAGGAGTGGGTTCCAGAACGCCTGCGGCCATGGCTCTACGTCTATCTGGCATTCACCTTCCAGCTGTCAGGCGGTGTGTACATCGGCAGCCTGAACGAAATGATGGGCAGTATGTCACTGATGCGAGAGGACATACTGATGTGTCTCTACGCCAGCCTGTGCGGTCTGGCGTTCACCTTCCCCATACTGTTCCGCACCAAGTTCCGTTTCACCAACCGCACACTGCTGCTCACCTCCGTCATTGGCATCGCATTGTGCAACGTTCTCGGAATGTTTGTCACCAGTCTGCCACTACTTTGGCTCATCTGCTTCATCGCCGGCTGCTTCAAGATACAAGGAACATTCGAATGTATGTCCAACATACAGCTGTGGATGACACCGAAACGCGATTTCCGCATATTCTTTCCATTGCTCCACCTATGGATAATGCTGTCCATATCCGTGTCCGATATGGCGGCGGCATGGTTCTGTCACATAGCCACATTTCACTATGTGGCATGGCTTATGACCGGTATCATGCTGTTCAATGCCCTGTGGCTGTTCCTTGTCACACGCCATTTCCGCTTCATGAGGCCCCTGCCCTTCTACTCCATCGACTGGCTTGGCGCAATACTGTGGGTGCTTTCCGTGATGCAGACAGTGTATATATGCTGCTATGGAGAGTTCTACAACTGGTGGGACAGCCCCGTCATTCGCACACTTACAGTCACCGCCACAGTCACATTTGTGCTATCGGTGACAAGAATGTTCCTTATACGCCACCCGTATATAGAGCCAAAGATGTGGCGCAACCGCAAGTTGCCGTTCATACTGATACTCGCCACCATACAGGAGGCACTCCTCGCCACGGAGCACGTACTGGAGGAGGTGTTCTATGAAGGCGGTATGGAATGGCACAGCTACACCACCGCCACGCTGAACTATCCCAGTATGGCAGGTTCCATATTCGCCTGCCTCTTCGCCCTCGTGTGGTTCAACGTGTGGAATCAAAACCGTTCAAGGCTGATAGCTGTGGGCATCACCGTCTTCATAATGTACTCGCTGTACTTTTACTTCAACATATCCACTGATATCAGTATCAGTCAGCTGTACCTGCCAATGTTTCTGCGCAGCTGCGCGGCCACAATCCTCGGCATAGTGATGCTGTGCACCATACAGTCCGCCATGAGTTTCATGGTGTTCTTTCAGTCTTTGGCCATATTCCAGACGCTGCACCTGATGGTAGGCGGTGTGATAGGCGCCGCCTGCTATGCCTTCGGGCTGCGGTATCTTATGGCGGACAACATGGCCCTATATGGTGACTCCATAGAAGTCATGCCAGAACAGATAGGAGGCATATTCTCCCAACTTCAAGTCATAAGCATTAAACAGCTGTATGGCATCGTTACCTATGTCGCCATAGCATTGCTAATCGCTGTACTGGTATATGATATGCCGTTCAGACGTGAGCATTATCCGTCAATACCGTCATGGACAGCAGTTGGAAAGGTGCTTCGCAAACACTTGAGACGCAAATAACGCATCCTGTCCAAATGTTAAATCAGGACCAAGTGAAATGTTAAAGTTTCCTTAGTTTGGATAGTTTTAGCCTTTAAATATGACATATTAACTCCAAAAGCCACAAGAGAGTCCTCCAATCACATAGCTTTTACTGTGCAATCAGGCCCTAATCGTCTTCTGATTAGGGCCTGATTGCACAGTAAAAGCATACAAATCGCACTACAACTTGTATCTTTTTAAAATCGCAAAAATACCATCCCGTTTTTGCCACCTTACAGCCCGTATGACAAGGTCTGCGCCTTTGTGGGACAATGTCCCACCGACATCAATTTAACACGGCAGGATGAGTTTTCTGAAAAATACGACAAAAACAGGAAATATGTTTGCTGTATAAAATAATTATATTACCTTTGTAACAAGAAGGACTGTAACAACAATATACAATATGAAAACTATCAAAGTCTTATTCATTATCCTCATCGCCATACTCACACCCATTATGGTGACATACGCCGCTATCCCCGACACGGATATACATACAGCAGCAAGCAATCAGACACCCAGAATACAAAAGGTTGAGATAACAGACATAGTGCAATGTGAGTATGACCCGGCGTTTTATAACGCTACGGTTGACGTATACTATACCGGTACAACTAATCTACAGGCATATATCGAATATGAAAACAATGTTTCTGGAACCGTATACCATTCCAATAGATCATATTACACAAAATTTAACATTGAAAATATTGATTCCCGGAAAAATGCCTGCATACATATTACGGCAACCAATGACTACAGTATGGCCACCCGTACTATTGAACTGCTTAGCGGAATTGGGCCTACAACACCATCGTCAGGCATCAGCATCATTACAGACGGATTGAATGGTACAGACATTCCATCAGCCTTCCAAAGCCATTCTGTGCACATAGACCACAAAGGGAACACACTGACCGATCACAAATGGAAATACCTGCAACAGTTAAAGAATGGAGTTTACGAGGTTATCTCCACATCCGAAGACGCAAATTTCACAATACCTGCCATCACAAATGAGAGCAAATACAAGATAAATGATGAAGTATGCGTTAATGGTATGATTATATACCAAGGCACTCTGGACGGAATGGCGGTAGAGACAATACAGGATATGCCACTGGACATGAAACCGCATATAACAAAAGTGGAGATAATAGAGAAGAGGCCGTGTGAGGACAATCCTACATTTTATGATGTCACTCTGGACGCATACTATATTGGCGGTGCATATACTTCTGTTATGGTGGAGGAAGAAGACAACCCCAGCACTGCCTATTATCCCTCTTACACTCAAGACTATTCCAGATTTCACCTGCAATATATAGACTCATGGCGCAAGGTTTACATAAGTGTAACAACAGAAAATGATTACGGCAGCGACACATATACCATAGAACTGCCGGCAACAGAGGATGACGATAATACAACTTCATTGAAACAACTCCTGTCGGACTCTGACATTTATTGTGACGTTTACGACTGTAAGGGCATATTCATAAAGAAAATAATGGAGTACAACGAGATACTATCACTCTGTAATAAGGGAATATTGTTTGTGAAGATATTTAAAGACAAAAGGTATGTAACCACCACGAAGTTCATCAACCGATGACTTTCATATAATGATTATATTCATTACAACACAACAAAAGACATAACAGACAACGGACTCATCATTCATCTGATAGAATAATGAGTCCGTTGCACTTGTATCACTATATTTATAATCTTGTAACCAGCTTTATTCCCTTTATATTACGTATCTTCTTGGCGAGCGATGACAGGCGTGCGGTGTCATCAAGAAGCACGGTGATGATACCGCGGAATATGCCATCATTGCTGTCTATCTGTATGTTACGCATGGTGATATTGTCCTCCTTTGAGATAATGGAGATGATATTATTCACTATTCCTATATCATCATTACCCGTAACTTGCAGGCTTATGGCATACTGGCCGCCACTCTTTCCGCTCCATCGTGCTGGGACAACCCTGTAGCCGAAGCGCTTGCGCAACTCCGTAGCGTTGGGACAGTCCACACGATGCACCTTTATACCGCCGGATACTGTGACAAATCCAAATACATCATCACCATAAATGGGATTACAGCAACGGGCAAGGGTATAGTCAAGCCCCTTGAGATTACGGTCTATCACAAGCACATCAGAACTGTAACTGCCCACACCGTCCTTTGAGGATGCAGCTGTATCCACCTCACGCATTACAAAACCCGCGGCCGAACGCGGAACATTTACTTCTGAGGAAGAGGATGATGTGGCACAGGAGGAGTTCTTAAGCTCCATATATCTGTCAATGACAGTAAGTGTATCCAACTGTTCATTGGCTATTGCAACATAGAAGTCGGATACCTCCTTATAGCCCATCTTCTTGATAAGCTGCTGCATAAGGCTGTCATCCATCTCCACCTTACGGTTCTTGAACCTGCGTTCAAGGAGTTCCTTGGCATACAACCCGTCCTTGGCCTGCGATTCTTTAAGTGCCAAACGTATCTTACTCTTGGCATGAGAACTCTTTACGAATGACAGCCACTCGTGTTTAGGCCTTTGAGTGGATGATGTTGTTATCTCAACAGTATCTCCAGAATGCAGCACACTGCGCATGGAGACATTGCGTCCGTTCACCTTTGCACCTACACACTGGTTGCCTATGCGTGAATGTATATGGTATGCGAAGTCAAGCACCGTGGCTCCGGCAGGGAATTTGCGTATCTCACCCTTCGGAGTGAATACAAATACCTCATCTTCATAAAGGTCACGCCGGAACGAATCCATAACCTGCATATCGTCACCGGCCTCAAGTGCCGTGCGTATGGCAGCCAGCCACTCGTCCATACCACCGCCACTCTTCACGCCCTTATATCTCCAGTGGGCGGCAAGACCTTTCTCCGCTATTTCATCCATACGCTCTGTGCGTATCTGAACCTCCACCCACTTCTTCTCCGGGCCCAGAACTGTAATATGAAGTGACTCATATCCATTACTCTTTGGCACGGACAGCCAGTCGCGCAGACGCTTCGGGTTTGGCTGATACATATCTGTAATGACAGAATAAACCTGCCAACATTCCATCTTCTCCTTCTCTATGGCGGAGTCAAGGATTATCCTTATGGCGAACAAGTCAAAGACTCCCTCAAAGGGACACTTCTGTTTCTTCATCTTCTGCCAGATGGAATGTATGCTTTTGGTACGTCCCTTTATATGGAAATGCAGTCCCAAGGCCTCCAGTCTCTGCTGTATTGGGCCAATGAAGTCTTCTATGTACTTGTCACGTGCAGCCTTGGTGGCAGAGAGTTTCTCACGGATATGGTAGTAGGCATCATGCTCTATATACTTCAATGAGAGATCCTCAAGCTCACTCTTCAACTTATACAGTCCAAGTTTGTGTGCAAGCGGAGCATAAAGATAGCTCGCCTCCTCCGCCACACGCAGCTGGGCCTCACGATTTTCCGTATCGCGTATCTCGCGCATCACATTTACCCTATCTGCTATCATGATAAGGATGACGCGCATATCCTCTGCGAATGAGAGCAAAAGATTACGGAAGTTCTCCGTCTCTATGACAGGTGTCCTCTTATACAGGTCCTGTACCTTGTGCAGTCCACGGATGATAACAGCCACCCCTGCACCGAAGTCCTTCTCTATCCTGTCAACCGTCAACACCCCTTCCGCATCCTTCAGACTTTCAGCCACAAGCGGTTGAAGCAATGTGGCTATAAGTCCGTCACGGCGCAGGCCTATCTCTTCTACGGCAATGTAAGCAGTCTGTATTGCCATAAGAAGTGGGTTCAACCCGAACACATCACGGTTCACCTTGTTCTTATCAATAGCGTCAAAAAGTATCTGGCGCACCTTCTCCTCGTCGCCAGGAAGCAAAGCATTGCCTACACGTTGACGCAGACTCTCTATAATCTGCAATGCCTTGTTTCTCTCTGTGTCTGTGAATGAAAGCATTGTGTATTATTAAAAAGATAATTATAAGAACCGTTACCGGCAAAAGACAGTTGCGTACGGGAAAGTGTGGATAATTACTCGTCTACATCAGCCTCCATGTCTCCCTCCACGAACAGACGTACCAGTTCAGGTTTACCATTTGTATTGACAGTAATTGACTTTTTGAAATGTCCTCCAAGCTGTATGCGTGAGGCATTATACTGCACGCTGATGGTTCCTGTAGCACCTGGCTTTATCGGAGCCTTTGTAAACTTGGGCACAGTGCATCCACATGAGGCTACGGCACGGTATATTACCAGATCCTCGTCACCGGTATTTGTAAAGGTAAACACACAATTCTGCGGACCGTCTGACTTCTTGAACTTACCATAATTGTGAGTAGTCTTGTCAAACTTGATTTTCGGCTCAGCCATAACACTGAGACTGACGCTCATAAAGGCAACGATAGACAATAATATTGTTTTCATTGTATTCTCCTTTCTTATTAATTGTTTATATCTTATTTCTGAATTGTCATGTCAAATCGAATATTCTTGAAGGGGACTTTCTCTTTAAATCCTCTACAAAGAAATCCTTTCCTGCTATAATGCCATAACCACGTAGAGTCTGTTCTATTGTCTTCAAGGCCAATACAGGATGATTATTCTCCTCACTCAGATGGCACAGCCACACGTGCTTCAGCTTTTGGGTTGCAAAGTGGGCTATGGCCTCACCGCAGGCTAAATTGGACAAATGTCCAGTAGGACCATCTATGCGCACTTTCAGATGTTGAGGATAAGGACCATTCTTTAGCATTTCCACATCATAGTTAGCTTCTATGACAAGATAGTTGGCCTCTGCTATATACTGTTGCATCTCTTCTGTAACATGACCCACATCCGTCATCAGGCAGAATGTAACGTCATCAACCTCAATACGGTAACCAACATTGCCTGAACTGTCATGAGGCACAGCGAACGGCGTGACAGCAAAGTCACCAATAGTAGTTTTTTCACCTACATTGACGATTGCGGCTTTATCTGCCGGAATCTTCTTTGGCACACAATAGTTTCTATATATGCCTTTATGCACCGCGCTCGTGGCATAGACAGGAATATTAAACTCAGAACTAATCACACCTACCGACTTTATATGGTCCGCGTGATCATGAGTTATTAATATATGGTTGACGCTTGACAGTTGAATATTATAATTATGAAGGTGTTTTTTCAATGAACGTATTCCTACACCTGCATCAATCAACAACGCGTCATTGGCAGTTTGGAGTAAATAACAGTTGCCGCTACTACCACTGCCTATCGATATAAATCTCAGCATTTTTAGTGTAAATTTTGTGCAAAAGTAACAAAAAACTATGGCATATCCAAAAAAAAAAATGTACCTTTGTCTTTATTTTACGAAATTTAATACTTGACCATTGACCGACACATGACATACATACCAGCTCCAAATAAAACACTTACTATATACAAGGCAAGCGCCGGTAGTGGCAAAACATTCCGTCTGGCCGTTGAGTATATAAAATTACTTTTGGCTAATCCAAAAGCGTACGAGGGAATACTTGCGGTAACTTTCACGAACAAGGCGACAGAGGAAATGAAGATGCGCATACTGTCGCAGCTGTATGGTATATGGAAACAACTGCCAGAGTCTGCCGCATACATAAAAGAGGTTACAACAAGTCTTGGCATTAGCGAGACGAATGCGGCACAAAGAGCGGAGAAGGCTTTACGCCAACTGTTACACAACTACCATTTATTCAAGGTACAGACTATCGACGCTTTCTTCCAGACTGTCTTACGCAATCTGGCAAACGAACTGCAACTTAACGCAAACCTACGTGTAGGCCTAAACAACGAGCAGGTCGTGGAACAGGCCGTGGACACATTAATAGACTCACTTGCTGACGACAGGCTTCTGATGAATATTGTGATGGATTATATCAAGGACAATATACAGGAGGATAGGGTATGGAATGTAATCGGACAGATAAAAAAATTTGGAAGTACCATATTCAGCGAACTATACAAACAGCACAGATCCCAAATGGACTCTGCATTTGCCAGTCAGGATTTCTTTGACAATTACAAGAAAGCACTATATGCAATAAAAAGCAACACAGAAAAGGAATACAAGAGTTATGGAAATAAAGCTTTGGAATACATTACAGCGGCAGGACTGGCAACAGATGACTTTGCATCAAAGACAAGAGGCCCTGTAGGATACTTCATAAAACTTGCGGCAGGAAAACTACAGGATAAGGATCTGCTTACAAAGACATTCGAGGCAGCCATACATGACGTCAACAAGTGGGTAACTAAGACATCGGGCAAGAAAGACATCATTATTCCTTTTGTAGAGGAAGTTCTGCTACCTATGATAAACGACATAGAAAACAAGCGTTCTATAGATATATGCAGTCATAATTCTGCAAAAGTCACATTAAAACACATAAACGATGTCAGACTATTACGTAAGATAGAGGAAATAGCGCATTCATTAAACAACACTGCGCAGCGCTTCATGCTCAGCGACACGCAGAGTCTGCTGCACGAGATTATTGACGATGGAGACTCCTCATTCATATTTGAAAAGATAGGGGCAAGGCTGGAACACATGATGATAGACGAGTTCCAGGACACAAGTACCATACAATGGGAGAACTTCAAGCCACTGTTACGTGAATGTATGAGCCAAGGATGTGGCAACCTTATTGTAGGCGATGTTAAACAAAGCATTTACCGTTTCCGAAACGGCGACTGGAGACTATTGAATGATATAGACAAGATATTCTCTAAGGAAGAGCTTGAATTCCCTCCCATGCGAACAAACTGGCGTTCTGATAAAAACATTGTCAGTTTCAACAACACTTTCTTCAATATTGCTGCTGACATTGAAGTCAACAGCATAAGAGAATACTCTGAAGAAAAAGCCGACAGTCTGCAAAAGGCATACGCAGATGTAGCGCAGAATATACCGGAAGGAAAAGAAGCAATAGGTCTTGTAAACCTTGTGATGTTACCAAAAGACCAGCTTGACACAATGCAGGAGCGCACACTTCAGACTATACTTGATCTAATAGACCTTGGGGCCAAACAGAAAGACATTGCCATACTGGTGCGTGACAGTAAGAACTTAACCACACTGGCACAATATATAGAGAATAACAGCGACATAAAAATTGTATCAGCGGAAGCCTTTAGACTTGACGCTTCCGCTGCTGTGAGAATCATAGTAAATGCTATGATTCTGCTGGCGCACCCACAGGACGACATAGCACTCGCAGCATTGGCGACAGATTACCACACTCTCGTATCAAATGACAAGAAAAAACTGGAGAAGGCATTTTCATGCGGTTGCAATCTTCGTACAATACTGCCACAAGAATACACCGACAACATTACAGTATTAATCTCCATGAGTCTGCACAATATGGCAGAAGAGATTGTAAGAATATTCGGAATAGACAAACAGGAAAGTGAGACGGCATACGTCACGGCTTTCTTTGACTGTCTACAGAATTTCTGTAACGACATGGCTCCAGTACTTGAGGACTTCATAAGCGCTTGGAATGAAGAGCTGTACAAAAGCACAATACAGGCGGCGGACAGCAATGGTGTACGTATCTTGACTATACACAAAAGTAAAGGACTTGAATTCAGACACGTCATCATACCATATTGCAACTGGGGTTGCAATCCTCCTAAGCCGTTACCTATATGGACACAGCCGAAGGTGAAGCCATTCTCGGACCTTCCCTTCATACCTGTAGACTACTTAAACGTCAATACATTGGAATACACTATCTACAAGGAAGACGGATACAATGAGCATATACAGAATGTTGTAGACAACCTGAACCTGTTGTATGTGGCAATGACACGTGCCGGACACTCGCTTTTCATCATCGGAGAACGATACGACAGCAAGTCCAAGACATGGAAGCGTTCCGAAGTCATAGATAAGGTGATAAAACAACTCCCCGACTCCATCAATGGCGTTGAGGTACATATCAGTGGCATTGACAATGAGGAGGAGCCTCTATCTGTTACATACGGCACCATTGTGGAAGAAAAGGAAAACAAAGAGAACAATACTGACACAAAAGGCAATGTTAACGTATTCACTCCCCAAATACTCCCATGCAATGCCAGGATACATTCATACAGCTGTGACGTGGAATTCAGACAGAGTAATGCAAGCAGACGGTTTGCCGATGACACCATAGACGAGACGGACCGACAGCGTATGATACGCATGGGCACAGTGATGCACCAGCTATTCTCCACCATTCGCACTTTGGACGACATCGACACAGCACTGCTACGGATAGAATTTGACGGTACACTGTATGGCGAGGACATCACTCGTGAGGAACTGACAGCATCAATAAAAAGAAAGTTTGCCAACGAACAAGTCAGAGAATGGTTCTCGGACCACTGGACCGTATATAACGAGTGCAGCATAATATCACCCGACGGCAGTGAGCACCGGCCAGACAGAGTTATCACAGACGGCAAAGAGACGATAGTCATAGACTTTAAATTTGGCAATGCCAGCGACAGACATAGAGAACAGGTAACTGAGTACATACAATTACTAAATGCGATGGGAATGCCCAACGTCAAAGGGTATATATGGTATGTGACATCAGAACAAATACAAGACATTTAGACATGACAACTTTTCTTGACATAGTAGCGGAAGACCTATACAAAAAGACGGCAGGAAATCTTGCCAACATCACAATAGTGTTCCCTAACAAACGAGCTTCGCTCTTCTTCAACAAAGCACTGGCCGAACTGACGGACAAACCGATATGGAGCCCCCAATACATCACCATCAGCGAGCTGTTCCGCAATCACTCCACTTTAGAGACAGGCGACAGGATAAAGTTGATCTGCGAACTATATTTGTCTTACCGTGAAGTGACGGGCTCCAACGAGCCCTTGGACAAGTTCTATGGATGGGGAGAAGTGATGCTTAATGACTTTGACGACATTGACAAGCACATGACCGACGCGAGAAAGGTCTTCTCTCTGCTAAGCGACATACACGAACTGGACAGCGTGGAGTATCTTACCGAAAGACAGCAGGAAGCCTTACAGCGCTTTTTCAGCAACTTCTCAACCCAACACAACAGCGAACTGAAAAAGCGTTTTCTCCGCCTATGGAACAAATACGGTGACATATACACCAACTACCGGCAGAGACTGCTGTCACAAGGCATCGCCTACGAGGGAATGCTATACCGTGACGTTATAGAAAACAGAATAGGGGCACAGAGCGACAACACAGAGAACCAGACATATATCTTCATCGGCTTCAACCTGCTCCACAAGGTTGAGACAGAGATGTTCAAACATTTTCAGAGCAGGGGGAAAGCAAAATTCTATTGGGACTATGACACCTATTATATAATAGGACACGAGGCTGGAACATACATATCACAATATCTCCGCCTATTCCCCAACGAACTGCCCGACGACCACAGCGCATACAACAACTTCCGCAATCAGGAGGAGGTCACATTCATTTCATCACCAACGGAAGACCTGCAGGCCAGATACATATCTGAATGGCTCACCCCCGAACGTATATACGCAGGCAGGCGCACTGCCATAGTGCTTGCCGACGAGGGACTTCTCGAGACTGTCATACACTGCCTGCCACCTGAAGTAAAGCACGTAAACATCACGACGGGCTATCCGCTTGAGAAGTCCGCCATAGCATCGCTATTACGGCTGACAATGATGCTATTACAGAGGAAATCATACACTCTGCATAACGTAAACGCCATACTGCGCCATCCGTTAGCCAAATATATATCCGACCAGACAACGACACTGCATGACAGTCTGAACAGCCAGACAATATACTATCCTACCCTTTCCGACCTTGCAGTGGACAAGAATCTGGAGCAGTTCTTCACACCACTACAGGACCCAGACTCATGCCTCGGCATAAATGAGCGTCTGTTATGGCTGGTAAAGACCATCGCGCTGCATATCCCACAGAGCGATGACCTGACACGGGAGGCGTTATACCGCACACACGCCATACTGAACAGGCTGCAAGGCATTGCGTCCGATGAATGGACATACAACCTTTACCAGGGAGTGTTACAGCAGATTATACAGACCACAACCATCCCGTTCCATGGCGAGCCTATCGAGGGAATACAGATCATGGGAGTTCTTGAGACGCGTAACCTTGACTTCGAGCACCTGTTATTACTGTCATGCAACGAAGGGAAACTGCCGGCCAAGATTAATGACACCTCCTTCATCCCCCATTCTGTCAGACTGGGATACGGACTTACGACCATCGACAACAAAGTAGCCATATACGCATACTACTTCCACCGCCTGCTACAGCGCGTACATTATGCAGACATACTGTACAACAACTCCACAGACAAGGGCCATACGGGCGAGATGTCACGCTTCATGCTCCAGCTTATAGCGGAAAGCGGTCTCGACATCGGCCGCAAGACTCTTGTCACAGGGCAGGAAAGCATCACATACCACCCACAAGAGAAGGCAAAGACACCAGAGATGGTACAGACACTGATAGAGCGTGGATACTTCTCCCCTTCCGCTCTTGGCAAATACCTGCGCTGCCCTCTTATATTCTTCTACAAATACATATCTGGAATCCATGACAATGACGAGAACGACGAGGAGGAAATGGACACAAGGGCATTCGGAAATATATTCCATAAAGCTGCGGAGATGATGTACCAGCCCTCACTGCCCACGGCACAGCAAGAGGGGACGGCACAAGGGCGCACCGTCACGGCAGGCCACATAGACTCCCTGCTGAATGAGAAAGGACTCGTGACTCTGCGGCGCATCGTGGATATGGCGTTCCGTACAGAACTCTTCAAGATTAATGATGATAAACGGAGGACACCACGCCTCAGCGGACTTCAAATGATAAACAGGGAGATGATTGTCACATTCCTAAAGAACACACTTGAGTACGACAGGAAGTATACACCATTCCATGTCATCGCCACAGAGTATAAGGTATATGACTATGTCGATGTTTGTGTCAACGGCAATACGCACAGCATCAGCATAGGCGGCAGCATAGACCGCCTTGACTCATTCACCGACAGCGACGGCACACAACGCATAAGGGTGATAGACTACAAAACCGGACGTATCCCTAATGGCAAGAACCTGAAGATGGGCTCCATTGAGGACATCTTCACCCCGGAGAAGATAAGCGGCCACTCTGACTATTTCCTGCAGGCACTGATGTACGCAAGCATTGTAAGCGAACAGTACAACCATCCAATAGTTCCGGCGCTGCTGTTTGTACAGCATACGACGAACGAGGACTACTCTCCACTGCTAACCATCGGCAAAGAGCCCGTCACAGATATCAGGACATACAAAGAGGAATACACAAAAAACGTCCAGAACCTCATAACTGAAATCCTGAACGACCAGATACCCTTCAAACCTACAGCAGACAGGAAGAGATGCGAGAGATGCATCTATAAAAAGTTCTGCCATTAATGGCACAGCATATTAATAACAGCCGCCTACACACCCGACAGCCTTGTCGGGTGTGTAGGCGGCTCTCCATATCATTGTGCACTCTCCGCGTTCACCGTCACCTTCACGCGCGATATGCGCCTCTGCTCCTTCTTCAGCACCTCAAAGGTGACATTCTTATATCTGAAGCTCTCGTGCACACTTGGGAAGTCCCCCTTCAGCTCAAGCATCAGGCCAGCGATGGTGTCAGCGTCCATATCCTCGTCAAAGAAGTCATCCTCCAGTTTCAGCAGGCGCGAGAAGTCCACCAGCTTCGTCTTTCCCTCAAACACATAGCTGTTGTATGAGAGCTTCACATAGTTCATGTCCTCCTCGTCATACTCGTCATTTATCTCGCCGACTATCTCCTCCAGAATGTCCTCAAGGGTGATGATGCCGCTTGTGCCGCCAAACTCGTCCACCACAATGGCTATATGTACCTTGTTCGTCTGGAACTCATGCAGCAGGTCATCAATCTTCTTGGTCTCAGGCACAAAGTACGCGGGGCGCACCAGGCTCTGCCATCTGAAGTTGGCGGGCTTGCCGATATGCGGCAGCAGGTCCTTGATGTACAGCACGCCGCGTATGTTGTCCACACTGCCCTGATATACAGGTATGCGGCTATAGTTATTGTCCACCACACACTTCAGCACATCCGCAAAACCGGTGCGCACATCAATGTCCACTATATCCTGGCGGCTTGTCATTATCTCCCTCACCATCTCGTCGCTGAAGCGGATGATGCCCTGCAGCATATCCTTCTCCTCCTTGATGTCCTCCTTGTCCGTAATCTCAAGTGCATGACCCAGCTCGTCAACGCTGATTACATGGTTCTTGCGCTGCGTCAGCTTCTCCGCGATGAAGCCGCTGCCAAGGAGCAGGGTGCCCACAGGCCAGAACAGCTGTCGCACAAACAGCACGCCGTTCACAACACGGCGACAGAAGGCAAGCGGAGAGATACGGGAATACACCTTGGGGATAATCTCTCCGAAAAGCAGAAGGAGGAATGTGAGAAGCACGGTGATGCACAGGAACTGCAGCCAGTAGGCATTACCGAAATCAACCACCGCCGCAATGACATAGTTCAGCAGCATGATGATTGTCACATTCACAAAGTTATTGGTTATCAGAATCGTTGCCAGCGTGCGCTCGGAGTCCTCACGCAGCATCAGTATCTTACGGTCTCGCTCCCGTTCCTCATCCAGCTCCGCCAGATCATTGGGCGTAAGGCTGAAGAAGGCTATCTCCGAACCACTGGCAAAGCCAGAGGCTACAAGCAGAAGTCCTGCAAGAATCAGACAGACTATCACCGAAACGGAAGGTGCAACAAGATGCACCTGCGACACTAAGGAAATATAACTCGACGGGTCCAAAATCTATACTATTTGTTAATGCACTATGGTTCTCTCCACTCTCTCGATCCCTGCATCCGCCACTCTAAAATGGCAGCACAGTATCATCTGACGGTGTGGCGGGCGCCTCTGGCTCCTTTGACTGCCCGTCCTGCGACGGTCCGCCGTCGGGGCGCTGTGCGGCAGGGGCACTCTGCACATTCGCGCGTGAGCCAAGCATCTCCATGCCGTCAACGACAATCTCCGCCACCTTCTTCTCCATGCCGCGCTTGTCCACACGCACGCTGTATTGCAGCTTTCCCTCAACATACAGCTTGTCGCCCTTATGCACATACTGCTCCACCACTTTGGCAAGACGGCGGTAGAACACCAGGGAATGCCAGTCGGTCCTCTCAGGGACACACGTGCCGTTAGGCAGGGTGTAGCCCCTCTCCCTCGTGGCCAGACTCACAGTAGCGACAGCCTGGTCCGCCTCATAATATCTCACATCGGGCTCTGCGCCGACATTACCTATCAGCATCACTTTATTCATATGCAGCAGACACTACGGTCATCCCTTACACTTTCCAAGATACTCATAATGGAAATTCTTACCCTTGCATGACGGAAACTGCGAACGGCTGTCCACCCTCTGTGCAAGATGATCCGTTATGCGCTTGTAGCAGTCCATGGGCGACTGTGCCTTGCATTGCGCTGTGAAAACAGTGTCCCTGTACTCGCACTTGCCTGCGTGGTTAACCACCACCCTCTTGAATTCTATAGTGCCCTGATACCATCCGGACTTCTCCATACTAAGAAAAGTCTGCTCCTTGGCCTTGGCGTCCGATGCCGGAACTGTGCGCACGGCCTTCTTGTCCTTAAAGTCCTGCATGGTGCGCGCCTCCGTCTTTATTATTATAAAGTACACGCGGGGACGAATCTTCTGGCGCTTAGGATACGGCACGTTACTCAGCAGATAGTCCTTGATTTCAGCGACCAACGCCGGAGTGACAGTAATATCTGGAATAGACTCAAGAAATAAGATGACCTCGTCAACACTGGAGACCAAGGCCTCGTTGTCAAAATATCTAATGTAATAGTTCATCGTATTAAGTTATATGCACAAAAAAAGGACTTTCACCAGTCCCTACATCTGCTAACGATTAACAAGAAATAAAATTAATAATAAAGGGAATGCCCACAAATAAAAATGGAACAAAGGGTGGAGCGGAAAACGGGACTCGGACCCGCGACCCCAACCTTGGCAAGGTTGTGCTCTACCAACTGAGCTATTTCCGCAAGAAATAAGTGAAGAGGAGGAGACTCGAACTCCCACGTCACAATTGACACTACCCCCTCAAAGTAGCGCGTCTACCAATTCCGCCACCTCTCCAGCATATTCTTCCCTCAAGAAGTAAGATAAGACTTTCGTCTTTGTGCCCAGAACAGGACTCGAACCTGCACGCCTTGCGGCACACGCACCTGAAACGTGCGCGTCTACCAATTCCGCCACCTGGGCAAATTGCTATCTCAAGAATTACCGGCAGAAGTACACCGGCTCATCACTTCTTGCTGTTCCAATAAATCGAGCGGAAAACGGGACTCGGACCCGCGACCCCAACCTTGGCAAGGTTGTGCTCTACCAACTGAGCTATTTCCGCAATTCTTACCTCATTTTTCTTCCCTTGCAGGAGTAGCAGTGAGGTGCATTTCTCTAATTGCGATGCAAAGGTACTACTTTTTCCCAAATACGCAAAATTTTATTTCACTTTTTTTGCATTCAGCAATAGTTTTTGTATTATTAATTGACTTTTGTCAACTGATAACGCTTGGTTTTTGGTTTTAGGTTGTGGGTTACAGGTCTGCCGGTGGCATAATTTACGGTGTCGGGGTTGGGTTGTAATTTTTCTCCTTAGTTGTGGGTTTGCTTTAACGTCTGCCGTGCGCAGCAAATCACGAAACACACCCAAGAACAACACCAAAAACTATCCTTCGCATTACACAAGGATAAAAAAGACCGTCTTCAGAAAAAAATCTATCATCCACAGAAAAAAATC
>JAUNOM010000057.1 GCA_030531085.1 Prevotellaceae bacterium
CCGTTGCCATACTTCAGCCATGCCAGCATGGACTTGCAGATGTGTATGCCGCGGTCGTTTACGATGTTGGTCTTGACAACCTTGTTGCCGTTGGCGGCCATTATCTGTGCCAGAGACCATCCTAACAGGTTGTTGCGGACATGACCCAGATGTAAGGGTTTGTTGGTGTTGGGTGATGAGTACTCTATCATCACCAATGGTGAGTCTTCGGTGGCCTGTCTCTCTCCATAGTGCTCGTCAGAGTCTATTTGCTGTAGGAGATTGAGCCATGCACTGTCGGAGATTGAGAGGTTAAGGAACCCCTTTACCACATTGTATGCGCTGATGGCGCTGCAGTTCTTTACAAGCCATTCGCCTATCTCGGCTGCTGTGTCTTCTGGTTTCTTGCGTGACATCTTGAGGAAGGGAAACACCACAAGGGTGAGGTTGCCTTCGAACTCACTGCGGGTCTTCTGCAGTGAGGCCATCTTTTCGGGTATATCCTGCCCGTACAGTTCCTTGATGGCGGTTATTACCGCCTGTGATATTGTCTTTTCCATATCTTGGTGTGGTGTTAGTGTGGTTATCCTACCTGACAGCCGGGCTTGACGTCTGTAGAGGTGGTGGTTACGGACAGTGTGCCGTCAAAGTTAACTGCGGACAGTATCATGCCCTGTGACTCCTCGCCCATCATCTTGCGTGGGGCGAAGTTTGCGACAAACAGCACCTGCTTGCCCACCAGCTCCTGCGGATCGCTGTAATAGGCGGCGATGCCTGACAGTATGGTGCGCCCGTCCTTGGTGCCGTCGTCGATGTGGAACTTCAGCAGTTTCTTGGATTTCTTGACCTTCTCGCATGATGTGACGAGGCCGACGCGTATGTCAAGTTTCTCGAATGTCTCAAAGTCCACGTTCTCCTTGACAGGTTCAGGCTCGAAAGTTTCTGCCTCGTTTGCCAGTTTTGTGTCGGCCAGTTTCTGCAGTTGTGCGTCGATGACGCTGTCCTCAATCTTCTCGAAGAGCAGTTCTGGCTCGGCAAGCTGGTGGCCTGATGGGAGAATGTCTGTGCTGCCAAGTTGCTCCCACTCAAAGCTGTTGATGTTAAGCATCTGGCGCAGGTGGTTGCTGGAGAATGGAAGGAATGGCTCAAAGGCTATGGCAAGGTTGGCGGTGAGCTGCAGGCAGACGTAAAGGATGGTCTTTACGCGCTCGGGGTCTGTCTTCCAGACCTTCCATGGCTCGCATTCCGTGATGTAGCGGTTACCGATGCGGGCGAGGTTCATTGCCTCTTTCTGTGCCTCGCGGAACTTGAACTGCTCCAGTAGTGCCTCCACATTGGCTTTCACATCCTTGAATTCGTTGATGGCATCCTTGTCCGCTGTTGTCAGTTCGCCGCATTCGGGTACTCTGCCGTTAAAGTATTTCTTTGTCAGCTGTAGTGCACGGTTGACAAAATTGCCATATATGGCTACAAGTTCGGAGTTGTTGCGCTCCTGGAAGTCTTTCCATGTGAAGTTGTTGTCTTTCGTCTCGGGTGCGTTTGCGGTGAGAACATAGCGTAGCACGTCCTGTTTGCCGGGCATATCAACGAGATATTCGTGAAGCCATACGGCCCAGTTGCGTGAAGTTGATATCTTGTCGTCCTCAAGGTTAAGGAACTCGTTGGCAGGAACATTGTCCGGCATGATGTAGCCTCCGTGGGCTTTCATCATGACAGGGAAGATGAGGCAGTGGAAAACGATGTTGTCCTTGCCGATGAAGTGTACAAGCCGTGTGTCCTTGTCCTGCCACCATTGCTGCCATGTGCCCCACTTCTCGGGGTTCTTGTCACACAGCTCCTTTGTGTTGGATATGTAGCCTATTGGTGCGTCAAACCATACGTATAGCACTTTGCCGTCGGCTCCGTCCACAGGGACTGGAATACCCCAGTCAAGGTCGCGTGTCATGGCGCGGGGCTGCAGGTCCATGTCAAGCCATGACTTGCATTGTCCGTATACGTTGGAACGCCATTCCTTATGTCCGTTAAGTATCCATTGTTTCAGCCAGTCCTGATATTTGTTCAGAGGCAGATACCAGTTTCGGGTAGGACGCTTTACAAGACCATGACCAGGGTTGTTCTTGTTGGTGGGGTTAATGAGTTCATCGGGAGAAAGGGTGGCGCCACACTTCTCGCATTGGTCACCGTACGCGCCCTCTGAGCCACAGCGGGGGCACGTGCCTACGATGTTGCGGTCTGTGAGGAACTCGCCTGTTACTTCATCACAGTATTGTTCTTCTGTTATCTCTTCCAGTTCTCCCTTGTCGTAAAGGGTACGGAAGAAGTCGGAGGCGAATTTATGATGAATGTCAGAAGTGGTGCGGCTGTATATGTCGAATGAGATTCCGAAATCCTCAAATGACTTCTTTATCATCTCGTGGTAGCGGTCTACTACCTCTTGTACTGTTATCCCTTCTTTACGGGCACGTATTGTTACCGGTACACCGTGTTCGTCAGAACCGCCTATGAACACGACATCACGCTTCTTCAAACGAAGATAACGTACATAGATGTCGGCAGGTACGTATACACCGGCAAGGTGTCCTATGTGGACACCGCCATTAGCGTATGGCAGTGCTGCGGTCACAGTAGTTCTCTTGTAGTCTTTCTGTTCCATTATTTGTTCGTGTTTATTGATTTTTCAGCGCAAAATTACGAATTATTTCTGAATTATACAAGATATTTCTGTGATATTTGTGTCTTGCCCTTATTATATTAATATGTACGCGCATACAATTATTATTATGAACACACTGTGTGGAATGCTGATAGTTGAAAATTAGATGAAATAGGGTGGAATTGTTTCTCAGGTAATGAAAAAGTGTAAAAATCATATTGCAATATAAAAAGAAAACTGAAAAAAGCGCCTTTTGATGCCCTTTGAATGGACCACTGGAAAAAGTGTGTGGATATCGTAGTACAATAAAAATACTATTTT
>JAUNOM010000002.1 GCA_030531085.1 Prevotellaceae bacterium
TCTTCAGACTAACAAGATTGTATGCTTAATCCACACACTTTTTCAGGTGAGCCCGGGAAAGCCTTTGCGTTTTCCGCATAAAAGTCTTTGAATATTGCCGTCTTACCACTGCCTCCCTCACCGGAGATGATAATATTTTTATGTTCCCGGCAGTTCTTGCCAATATTTTCAATTATCGCCTTTCTGTCGATTTTGATTTTCCGCCCCTCAAATGGAATATCGGTTTTAATATCTTTCAAAATATTCTCGTTATGAGCAACTATACTCTCTATCAAATTACCTTCATTTGGATTCAAGTTAAAGAAAAGATCGAAAATGTAATTGTTTTCAGGCAAAGACAGTTGCAACTCAAGATAGCTGGGGACACGCCAAATGAGTTTAATTCCAATATTCTCCGCAGCAGTTTCTATCTCTTGTTGATACTTTGGCTTCTTTTGATTCTTCGCAGTACTTTCTGAGAATTCTTGATTGATGTAGAAATACAATTCATCAAGATCTTTGTTCTTTGCCTTTGCCTTTTTGATGGAATCGATAATATCACCTTTGTTGGTTGCAATAGAAGTTGTGTAGTATTTGGACTGAAATCCAAGCGTTTTGTCTCCCTTAACCAACGGCTCAGTTTCTATTCCTGCCTGATTCTTGTAGCGGAAAAGTCCAATCCGGTTATTATGTTCTGCGCAGAAAAGGAGATAGGCCATCTGCTCAAATGCCCATTCCTCTCGTTTGTCATATTTTAACCCAAACACTTTCCAGTTCATATCTAATATTTTTGTTTGTTAGGTATTACTCCTCTCACTCCACCTTTTGGACTTTTCACATCTCCCTTATATCTTGGTATCAAGTGCATATGAACATGAAATACTGATTGCCCAGCAGCTTCATTTACATTAATACCTATATTATATCCATCAGGATGATACCGTTCGTCTATTTTTTGTTTCACATATTGGAGCATTATATTCATTGCTTCCTTTTCATGGTTAGTGAGGTCAAAGTATGATGCGACATGACGTTTGGGAATAATCAGTGCATGACCTGGGGAAACTGGGTAACCATCATAGAAGGCTACACAAGTAGCTGTCTCGCAAATAACTTCTACACGTCTGGAAAGACGACAGAAAGGACATTTCTCGCCTTCTTTCCGAGGCAACTTATTAAAGTGATTATATTGATATAATTCATAACTACTATTGCATATAAGACTTGAGAAAGGTAAACGAACATTGCATTGGTAAGTGTATTGCTTGTGAATTGCATGCAATCGGAAGCCTTCTTCTTTCAAGTCTCTACGAACAGCAAAAAATGCCGTCCCTTGTGGCTTTAAAAGATTGGTGACATTCATCATTACTTCTGCTTGTGCATATGGCTCTAACACATTCAACACATAATTACAGATTATGGCATCAAACTTTCCTTCGGGATAATCCGGACGATAGTAATAATCATATCCTGTAATATCATGCCCTTGCCTTTTAAGCTCGTCAGTATCAAAACCGAAACCGCATCCATAGTCAAGAATGCGACCTTTGAGCAGGTTATGTTTCAACAGATATCTTGTAGGTACTGAAATATCTGTACGCTTAATAGCGGTAAGATAGGGATGGTTGATTCTTTCTATTTCCATATTCAGTTATATTTCCATGTATCGTAGCCCATATTGAGAGCTATCTGATTCATCGGTTTGAATGTTCTTTCATATATCTCCATAAATTGATTATCATTCATGTCTGCCAATTCACGTGGAGTATATCCTAATGACAGATAATCCTCAAGTATCTTGGGAGTTTTGTGGGCATTAATACATATGCGCAACGAGTGATGTTGTATATCAGCAAGTTTGCGAAGATAGATATTCAAGTCTGGGAGTTTGTTGCTTTTAGAAGAATTGACACTTTCGTCAGACGGTATCAAATTCCAATTTAAGTTATGGGATACAAAGGTCCAAGGTAAGAAGTGGTCTAAGGCATAACCACCCTGGTATAATTCTTTTCCTGTGTATAAACATTGAATGGGGCCACCAAGATTTATAACCATATCCCAATAACGATGTTGATTAGAAAGTGAATCACGTTTCTCTGGCTTTATCAACTTATTAGAAATTGCCGGCACATTAGGATTACGTACCTGTAGAAATTGAGTTAGATTCCAATACGCAAAATCCATCAAAATATTGTAATGATTGTGTAGATACAAATCCCACACAGGATTAAGCATAATATAGAATTCTGAATCATCCTTATAAAGAGCATATAAGCAACCGTTTTCTAATGTCTGTGAACGAATTACCATTACCTTGTCATCAGATGTGTTAATCCAAGGACTAAGGAAACGATAAGGTACATTAAGAGTAAGAATCCTCAAACGGCTCTTTATCTGGGTGTCCTCCAGCCAGTCATGCAATGAAACACAAATTGTCTCAACATCTGCATCAATGGGTATTTCTGTTATCTTCTGCAACTCTATAACAATATTAAAAAGCGAATCACTTTTACCGAAAGACAAACGGAAATAGTGTATCGGATACCAAGCATTGGCAACCATTCTAATCACAATATCCCATACGTCAATACGTAGATCCTCTGTTTTTGCATGAATCTGCAAAATTGAGAGAAACCAAAAATATTTATACGTTGCTACCGTATTTGCAAATATTTTACCGAGTCTAACAGTGCTTAACAATCGTGATTGTGGGATATTCATGTGGCAAAATAATTAATATAGACTATGCATGAAACATATTTTCAAGTTTCTCCATCTTCCCCATCAACTCTTCAAACGTTGGCTTATCTCCATATATCATGGATGATTGCATATCCTTGTAGTCGTTTCTCCAATCGTCAATGACATCATTTGGTGGTAACAACCTTATGCGTTTGCGAATGTCGGGAGTATAATCCACGCCACTCATGCTGGTGAATAGTTCCCGATGATGGTGTATTGTATTCCAAAGCTCATCATTGGCAATAGCTCGTGCTGCAATGTTGGTGTTCATCATTTGTGCCAAGTCGTACAAATGACGAGATTTGCGATTAGCTTCCCTTGGTAACTGTGAGGAAAACAACTCATGTAGCAGGAAAGCTTTTTCGAGGAAAGTCTTTTCTGCCACTGCAGTGGATATAACCAAATGCTTGACGGTTGTACTTATAGGTAACTCCTCTTCCAAAATGCTTTTAACCACGGCATCTGCTGTTGGCTCAAGCAAGGAACGTGCACCAACCTCCAGTTTTACCTCTGAATGCAGATAGGGCAGGTCGCTGTCAAATAGGGATTTATAGCTTATGTGTATCACTCTGGGCTCAGGATATGTACCGTCTCCCTCGCCGTCTGGTTCAGCTTCTATATTGAGCCAGTTGTCCATTCCGTTTGATGATACTTCATTTCTTAGCTGCTGGCATAACTCATCTCTTACAAAAACAGATGAAGCCTTCCTTAACCGCTTGATTTGTTTCTTGGTCAAATCACCTTCAAATCCCCAAATGGAAGGGGCTATTGCCAAATCTATATCCTCTGAAAAGCGTTGTATCACTTTCCATACCTTACTGAGCGATGTGCCGCCTTTGAATACCAAATGTTTGGCTACGGGCAACGAGAAGACTAGTTGCAGTACCACGGTCACCCATAGGTCTTTTTCTACAGCCTGTACAGGCAGTCCCGTTCTGTTGGCAGCTTGAGAGAGCACCATTCGCTGTTGCTCAGTAGATAACTGGAAATAATTATTCATACGCTTTTTTTGTTATATTTCTTATCCATGCTGGCATGAGTGCTTCGTCTGCCAGTATGTTTTCTTTCCTTTCTTTTTGAAGTACACTTTTGATACGCTTGGCAATATCTTCCGTTACATTGTCTTTCCCCACTTCTTTCAGGGCAAATGTAACGAGCATCGCAAGTGGATTGGTGAAGGCAAGATTCCGTGGAGTGGTATATTTGAACTGTATTGAACGGCCGTTCCCAAGACTTATCTTACGTGGAGCACCATCAGTCAGGTAAACCACATTCATCGGCACTTGTGTTGACAATCCCAACTTGTTCATTGCATATATGCCGGTCGGAACAATACGCGCCTTATCCCTGCGTGCGATGGTTTCAGCTATCTGTTCTATGGAGGGCATCAATATCCCAAGCCCCAAGACTGTATCAATCTCAGGATATGAGTATATGCCTCTTGCCAAACGCACGATGTCGCCTTTTGCTGTCAGCCGTTCAAGACTTTTACCAACAGCCTTTACTTCACCGTATGAAGTGAAATCAGACGGAAAGAATATGCTTCCTCTTCCTTTGGCTTGAATAGCTGTCAAAATATTGTCTTCTATACTTGCCATTATATTTAATTTTGTCGCAAAGATACAAATTATTTGCGACTTTTGTATAGATACTGACAGATTAATGCGTAGATTTAACATTGTTTATATAAAATACGTGTGGTTATTCGGATTATTTTACTATGTAGGACGTGTATTTTTAGTATTAACTTGACTCTATTCATTTTTATATATATTAGGCAATAAAGTTAAGTTTTAAGTTCTTTATATCCACTTCTACCCGGAAGGCTTGGTTTGCCCCACCTCACCAAGATAATTTGCAGTGAAAGAAGAAAAGACTCCTGAGGCAGCATACCGCCATAACTCCACTTGACTTTATTCCTCTTATTATATACAGACATTAAAGTAAAGTTGTCTGCATATCCATATTTGGTTAAAGGGTATCATTTCAACCATACCCTTCTATACCACTAATTACACAAAACAGTTCTTCAATACATCATCAGACAGTCATGTAAACAATCACCAGTGCCCGCCAATTTTCTTTTTTGACAGCAATCTCTCTTAATCTCCCTTTCTTCCCTCATTTTGCCATCATAGCCCTATATTCTTGCGTGAAAGTAGGTTAAAATCGTTAAATCTTTACTCTCATTAGACCTATAAGTAAATTCCAGTTCACTTTTCTATCGTATTAACTGCATATAGTTGGCAATCAAACACTTCTACATACTTGGGTTGACTCCAACAACTTTAAAGATATTCTGTTATCACTACTGAGTAGAAATGTCCGCTTGTTGTCTTTGCGCGATATGGGTTTCCCAAGCAATTGGAAACAGTTACCAGTTTGGAGATAGTTTACCCATAATAATGTTTCAGACAGAAATAAGTCAAATGCGTTAAGTTTTGTCCTATTTTCCGTATCTAAATAAAAAACAAGACTCCTTTTTACTGTATCAACTACAAACAACTGATATTCTAATATACACACACTATGGTTATAAGTGATGAACAGTAGCTTGTTTTGAGGCATACCTCATCACTAAGAACTCATAATCCACAACTCATAAAGAACAAGTCTTTTGCATTTTTCGGTGATTTGTGACGATTTCGTTCGGTTGTTTGTAGATTTTAACAGAGAAAATAAATATAGCGTTGTTTTAGTCATGGGTGGTAGGCTATTTAGTTTTGAATTATGAGTTATTAATGATGAGTGATTGTGTAGCTTGTTTTTAAGCATTCCTCATAACATAGAACTCATCATTCATCACTCACAACTAAGAACTAAAAGAGAACTCATAATTCATCATTCACAACTAAGAACTAAAAAAAACTCTCCACAAAGTGAAACGCTTTGTGGAGAGTTTTTTACATTACTTAATGTCCAGTCCTATCTGGCCGTTCCATTTCAAGTACCAGTTAGCGGTATTTGTGAGGTCGGGGAGCATACCTCTGACAACGGCCTCGTTGTCGGCTCCCTTTCTGTTGTAAACCTTATCCGCAAGATATGACGGGTCACCGCGGCGCAATGCCACACGCATCAGATCATAGAAGCGATAGCCCTCGAAAGCGAACTCAAGCGCCTCCTCATCCATTATCATATCCTCTACCTTTCGCTGCTGCCACTCTAAAAGTTCCTGTCCAGTGAGATCTGGGTTCACTGGCATCTGATAGTCTGGGTTCATCGGTGTGAAACCACTACCACGTGAATGGATGCCAAGGGTGTTAGCATTGGATCCTAAGCTTGTGCCACTCTGTTCCGGGGTGAACAATACATAGCGCGCATCAGGGAAGGTAAATGTAGAAAGAAGCATCTGCGCCTTATCCTCTGAATAATACGGGGCTATATAGTCAGTGATGACAGTCCTGTTAACACCGGATGACAATATCTGGTACGCAAAGTGTGGATAGCCTGCACAGTTCAAAGCCTCTGCAAGACGCAGGTAAACAAGCATACGACGATACAGACGAACGTTTCTGGTAGAATACTTTGTTATATACTGTCTTGTATAGCGGTCACCATTGGCATTTACGAAATTATCATTATCATATTGTCCCCAGTTCCAGAAAAGACGCATATCACCATCTGAATGATCTATAAGTAGTCCCTTAGGTGCTATAACATATCTGTTGGCGTTCTGATCATAATGACAGAAAGACTGTGCGGCGGAAAGATTCTTCAGATAAGCAGATGGAACCAAGCTGGCCTTATAGTCATTGTCTGCTGTGGTGTTAAAGATGTTACGCAGTTGACTGTAGTGTGGTTCTGAAGGAATAGAGTCCGTCGGTATATAGGTGATAAACTCTGCATCGGCTGTATTAGACTCCTGATCCTCAAAGAAATCCCAATAGGTGAAACCAGTGTAATTACTATTGCCATAATACCATCTTATCTGTGTTATAGTGGTCGGATATGAGGTATTCATGCCATTCTTGTTCTCTATATAACCGTAATAGTAACGCGCCGCATCCATATACTGGCCTGCCCACAGGCACAGGTCACCGAGAACAAGACGCATTGGGATAAAGAACTTTGGAGATGGCAGACTCTTGATGTCACCATAGTTAGGATACTCCTGATCCACAAGTTCTTTCAGACCGTCCTCGTTAATGAAGTAGTTGCATATACCCTGTATGTCTTTTGAAGGATACTCCTGATCGGCCTGTTCCTTGGTAAGGATCGGTGTTGTGACAAACGGCACCCTGCCGTAGTTGATGACAAGCTGCAGATAGGTCCATGCCCTGATAGCCTTCACCGCCGCATACTCCGCCTTGAAGATGTTCTCATTGCGGTTGTTCTTCATTGCTGTGTCTGCATGGGCGATGAAGTAGTTGCAGTTGTTGATTATAGCATAGTAGTCACGCGGCACATTGTACTGATTGTTGTCAGCAATGTTAAAGTTTGCGACATCACGCAGGTCAGACGAGGTGGCCGCTGTGACATCCATCAGGTCACCGCGTGCCTCGCCGAGCAGTATGGTACGGTCGGCAATGGTCTGCAACTTGTTCAGTATTCCAGTAACGGAATATATGGTGTCCGTAGCGTTAGTCAGATGGTTCTCATCTGCATTGATCACGTATGTTGAGTCCTCATCAAAGAAGTCGGAGCATGATGAGAGTGTCAGCACAGTGCAGATTACGGCTGTTATTAATAAATAAATGCGTTTCATATTGTAATGATAGGTTTAGAGGTTAACTTTTACACCGGCAATGATGCTGCGGCTCTGTCCTATGCGTCCAAGGTCCACTCCCTGTCCGATAACGGCTGAAGTGCTTGAGAACTCCGGATCTGTGCCGAGATACTTGGTGATGGTGAAGAGGTTGTTGCCCTGTATCCAGAACTCCAGACCCTGAAGGAATGTTGAGTTCATAGGCAGTTTATAGCTCAATGTGACGCTCTTCAGGCGGAGATATGAGCCGTCCTCTATCCAGCGGTCGCTGAAACGTGAGTTGCCCATAGGATCATCGAAAGTGATTCTTGGCATATCTGTAACCTGTCCCTCTGCCATCCAGCGGTGTGTCATGGCTGTGGTCTGGTTGAGGAAACGGCTGCCGCTCTCAAGCTGCTGGCGCATATAGTTATAGACATCGTTACCGATACTATAGTTGAAGTTCACGTCCAGACGGAAACGCTTGTAGCCGACGGTTGTGAAGATGTTACCGTAGATGTCAGGGTTAGGATTACCTATCACTACCCTGTCCTTATCGTTTATCTCCTTGTCACCGTTCACATCGTCAAAGATGACATCACCTGCACCGAACTGGTTATGCGTCACTCCGTTGCCATCAAGAACATAGAGTCCGTCTGCCTGTGCCTGCTCTGTTGTGGCGTACACACCCTTGGTACGGTAGCCATAGAACTCATTGGCAGCTCCTCCCACCTGAGTGATGACGGTAGCTCCATAATAGTCCATTGTCAGTGTCTCATTATTGTTAGGCAGCTCTGTCACCTTGTTCTTGTAATGACCCAGGGTAGCGCCGAGAGACCATGAGAAATCCTTGGTGGAGAAAATCTTTCCACTGAGGCTTACGTCAAAGCCCTTATTCTCCATCTTGCCGGCATTAGCCCAGTTTGTCTCAAGGCCTGACAGGAAGCCAAGACGCTGCAGTGACAGGAGGTCGGATGTGGCACTGCTGAAGAAATTGAACCCGAGTGACACGCGGTTGTTGAACAGCATGGCCTCGAAGCCTGCATTGAAGCGCTTTGTGGTCTCCCACTTTATCTGTGTGTTGCCTATACCTGTGAAAGAAAGTGCTGCAATGGCATTCAGATAAAGACTAGAGGCGAAGTAGCTCTGTGCGGCGAAAATGTCTATGTTGTCATTACCACTGACATCATAGCCTGCTGTCACCTTCAGATAGTCTATACCTTTCACATCTGCCATCCATGGCTCATTGCTGATTACCCATGCGCCCTGCACAGCGGGGAAGATGCCCCAGCGCGCGCCAAAGGCCTTGACACCACCATCAGCGTCCTTGCCAAAGCGTGAGGAACCTGTTGCGGTGAGGTTAACCTGTGCGTAATAGCGGCCAAGATAGTTGTAGTTACCCTGTACATACCAGTCAAGGGTACGCCATGAACGCTCATAGCCCTCACCCTGCGCATTGAGCAGTGAGGCGCTCATGAACGGTGTCTTGTCACTACCTGTGTTATAACCTAACTGTGTGCTGTTGGTAAAGCTCTCAAAGTTGAGACGCGCACCACCGAACACGCTTACTTCATGTGCGTCATAGCGGTTGTTCCAGCTCAGACGGGTGTCACTCTGCACGGAGTTGTGCTTTGAAGCAAGTGAGCTGACCTCATTGTTACGTTCACCGGACACACTCTGCACATAGAATGATGGAAGACCCTTTATTGGAAGATAGTACTTCTCATTGGTATTAACCAGTGTATAGCTGAAGTGCTCGCTCAATGTAAGGTTAGGCAGGAAACTGTACTTTGGCATAACTGCTATGTTGAGAAGAGAATTCTCAAAGCGGTTCTTGTTCTCTGCATCCGCATACTCATTGAGAGCAGCCGGGTTACCAAGGCGGTAGTTATAGTTTGGCTTATTAGCCAAAGCCTCATCAAGGTATGTCTCGTCCTCTGTGTCAAAGGTTGAGTTTGAAAGCACGCCGTTACCGTATGCGTATGGACTGAGGAACGGTGACTTCACGTATGCCAGAAATGACGGTGCGGTAGGTGTACCCTCTGTATAACCGGAAGGAGCGCCGTCGTCACGGATGTTACGTGTAGTGTTACTGAACGATGCATCAAAGCGCACATCAACCTTCTGTGTCAGTGAGATGTCGGTATTGAAGCGTATGTTCAGACGGTCCATATCATTGAATTTCAATGAACTCTGATGTGAGATATAGCCTACGGAAAGGTTGTACTGCGCTATTTCATCGCCTCCCTCCACATTGATGCCATAGTTCTGGGTCATGGCAGTGCGGTATACCTGCTCCTTCCAGTCCGTATTGTTATGATACTGGTTGTAGTAGTAATATGTGGGATCATTGTTAAGGAACTTGAAGGAGGTAATGTCTGTACCTGTACCCTTCAGCAACTCTGAGGCATAGCCGCGGTACTGCTCCGCATTCATCATCTCATAATACTTCGGCTCGAAAGTGACACCGGCGGAGACACTGGCGGTAATGCGTGTAGCCATACTCTTACTGCGGCGTGTGGTAATCTCTATCACACCATTGGCACCACGTGCGCCATACAGCGCTGTAGCGTTACGCATTATCTTCACATCAGCAATGTCAGCGGGATTGATTGACGTAAGGATGTCATTATAGAATCCGCTGTGAAGCATATTATTGTCATACTGCTGGTCAACCACCACTCCGTCAATGACAACCAATGGCTGTGCGTTAACGTTGATAGAGTTCAGACCCTGTATGAAAGTGGTTGTACCCACACCAGGAGCGCCATTGCGCGTTGTAGTGTATGCGTATGCTCCCAGCTGCTTCTGTATATCCTCCTTCACATTTGGTGCGCTGCTATAGTGGAAATTGTCGGCTGTCTTGTCAACAGTAATATTTGCCCCCTCAGCGTAGTCTGGCAAGAATACGGTGGAATAAAGACGCGCATCCCTTTGCTGCTCACCCTTAACGAGACCTATGGTTACGGAATTATGGTCAGGTGTAGACACGTAGACAGATGAGGAGAAGACTGGTACGTTGAGGGTATAGTTACCGTTGTCGTCGGTAAGTGTACTGTAGCCCTCCACACCAGAAGCCTTTACGATGGCACCGGCAATAGGAGTGTCGCCGGCAGCGTCAAGCACGCGGCCCTTCACCGTACGTGTGTCGTATTTCTTTATCTGTACCTTGGTGACCTTGCGTGGAGCATCCTCCTCGTTGTCCTGTTCGTCCTGTGCTGATACGTACAGTGGGAATGCCATGAGCAATGCCAGTCCAGTTAATATATGTCGTTTCATATTATATGGTATTTATAGATTTTCAAATCATGTTTAAGCTACAGCGGCCTTACTTATCCTCTGGATTATACACTGGTTTGAAGACAATGCAGTCTATCCTCAATGTACGTGTGTGTGTACCTGCATTCACCTGAGAGTTTGATGTACGTCCGTCTATAAGCATCTTGACCTGTGCATTCTCAAGATCGAATGATGATGTAGGGAAGGTAAAGCGTCCTACGAGAACGGAGTCTACACTCACACCATCTTTAGGGGACAGACGGTCCTTCCAATAAGCTGTCGGTGGATTGTTTGGTGATCTGCTAAGGTCATTGTTTGTGTATACTGGTGACATATCACCGCTTGTGCCATCACTCTTTGCCTCCTTAATATAATAAGGGAAGCCGTTAATGTCATTGCACTGTAATGATGCACGGAACAATGACGGCAGACGCTGGCTCTGTGAAGCAAGTGAGTCACCTGCCTCTGCTGGGGCGAACACCACATACACGTCATACTGTACATTTGACAACACATTACGGATATCAAACAAAGCGTTTGTGATATTGGAAGAGCCCGACGGTGAAATCTCTATATATCTGTTGTTAGACACTTTATCATAGAACTTGCTGTCACTCGGCACTGAACGGACCACAGCAGGAAGGGTATTGCCACGCGGATTGTTTGTAGAACGAATGTTAAGAGAGTCCAGTGTACTGGTACTCTCCGCCTCCATAACAATATCTGTCATAAAGGTCTGACTGCGCTTGATTTTCCAGTTGTCTGTTTTCTTCAGCACACCGTTGGAGAGTGCTATATCCTGCGCATCGCTGAAGATACCACCGGCAGTATTAGGACGGTCATACACATAGAACTTCTTGTCGTATGAGCCATACAGGAGCTTACGTAATGAGTATGGCCTTGCAACAGTTGCCTGTACGGAGTCAAGCGCCGCACCCGGTGTAAGTATGTTCTTGTTGTCCGTAGCACTGAACACCGCTCCCCTAAGAATGGCGAGTCGTGGATGCAGATACTCGAAGGAGTCCTTCTCCGCTACCTGCTTGTCATAAACAAAGTACTGTTTGTTAATGTTAAGCAGTCTTTCCCACTCTGCATTCGTAGGAGCAAGCATCACATAGCTTGAGTCCTCATCATTAAGCTGTGCATAAAGCATGGAGTAATAATCCATAAGGTCATTCTCCATGACGGTAACAGAGTCGAGGTAGTTGATTTTACCATCCACAATCTCTCCCGGCACACTCTCGGAGGCTACAAATCTGTCATTGTTATAATTGTAGACAAAGTTACGGACACTGTCAAGGTCTGCATCCTTATCAAGATACTCAAACAGGTTTGGTGAATAAGTTGACTGACCGTTGATTGAGAACAGAAGGCCATTACCTGTCTGGACATTGCTGCGCGCAAATGCGTTGTTGGCAAATGAGGAACTTGTGAACTTCATCTTCTTACCGTTCATCATGCTGATAACCGTATCGGGAGCAGCAGGAGAGGCAGAATAGTTATAAAGAGCTATATGATTCTGTACAAACTCTTTTATGGCTGTGTTTCTTGAAGTCTTGACTTTATTCTCCACCTGCTGGTTGTACAGCTGTATCACTGCGTCCCTGTCAGCCTCCGTGAAGTAATCATTTGTCGGTGCGAAGACAGTGAACACCTGACTGCCGCCAAGAGCCGCATCATATCCAGTTGCCTTCATGACAGCCTGGAAATTGCTCAGTGTGGGGTCTTCACTGATGGCCTGCCATATAGAACCTGTGGCAGGAGTCATGACCTCATAATGCTCATCCCAGTCATCGGTGCATGAGGAAGCGGCACCTACAAGCAGCATAGCGGCCGCTATTATCTTGTTATATTTCATAGTTGTAATAGAATGAAATGTTATTCTAACTTTTGTATATTCTTTGAGGTTATTCTGCTAATGGCAGCTGTCCGGAGACAACCGGACAGTTGCCAATACATCTTACAGATCATCCTCCGCCATTCCGCCGTCGGTCACACCGTAGACGCTCTTAGGAACAAGCTCAAGGTAGTCCAGCATGGCCTCCTTCTCCTTGGCACGGAATGTAGACACATTACGTATGCGCAGCCTGTGTGGCTCGCCCGGCTTGATATGCACCGTACAGAGCACCTTGCGCACTGTAGACGGCTGACGTGCAAAGCGCTCACCGGTGTTCATATTGTTATTACCGTCATGGAACACTGACCACGGACCTCTGTAATAACCTTTGTTCTTCAATATCTTGAAGTCAGAAGCACGGCGCTCGTCATCTTCTCTGAAATCCTCATCGTATGTTGGGAATGAGGCTGCACCGTATACGGCCGCAGAATTGATGCGTTCGTCCATATTAAGAGGTATGCCCTGTGCCTTGTCATCGAAATAAATCTGGAAAATACCACGTGAGGCACCCTGTGAAGCATCCATAGGAGCAAAGCCAAGACGTATCTGCCAGTCACTCTCAAATGGTACGGGAGGTATCTCGAACTCAAGGTCAAACACACCATTGGCAATCATCTCGTCACCATGCATTGAATAATAGCCGGCACGTGGACGACGGTAGATAAAGTGACCACCTGTGTTGTTGTCAGAGAACTTCACATTCTTCAGATAACCAGCTGGGAAGAAATAGTTCTTGCCGTACTTGTAGCTGTCATCATATCTTGTATCATCATCCTTGGTGTAGTTACCGTTCATACGGATGTTGTTGGTCATAATCTCGGGGAAGATTGTAGAGAAGTCCATACGTATGCGGCAGTTGTCAATCACGTCACGTGTAGTAGCGTCAAACTTCAGTATATCATCAATGTAGAAGTACACACCATTGTTACCGTCCGTTATATATTCAGACTCAACTTCAGGCAGAACGTGTACGCCACGCTCATGATAGTTGTCATCATAACGGCGGTTAATATACCTGTCACCCTGAACGTCTGAGGCTATCCACTTTGTAACCATCAGCTTCTCTACCTTTATCATTGTGTATGGCAGCATGGTTGTATACCAGTCTGTAGGGTTGACGAGGGTTGTCACAACACCAACGTCATCACGCACTGTAAGATAATTGTAGCCCTGCACATTGCGGTCAAGCAGATGATATGCCATAAAGCGGTAGAGAGGGTTTATAGGACTGTCAAGATGATCGAAGTCATGCTCCGGTTTGTCAACGTCATCGGGATACATCTCATCATAGATGCGGCAAGCAAGATCATAAAGTCCACGCAGGTCTGTAACACGGTATTTGCGCTCCAGTACATCATCTGGAACAAGGAAAGCGGTGAAACCATAGAGTTTCTCATCAGGCGGATTGGCTACCTCGTAAATAGAGCCACCCGTCATGTACTGTATCTTCTCCTCGTAGTCATTTGGATTATACTCATTATCCTTGTAAGCTTCCAGTACCTCAGCAAGCTTGGTTGCCTTCAGGGCCTCATTATATATTTGCACGCGCTCATTCTTGTCCATCAGCGACGGCACAGAGAGTGTGGAGTTCTCTATCACAGCACTTACAGGCTGCATGATACCGTTCTCCACAGAGTCGTCCTGGTGCTCAAAGAACACCATGGAGTTTCCGTTCACAATCACCACAGAATTGCCGTTGCCGTCAATGTCGTGTGTTATCTGAAGGTTACGGCGCATCATGTTCTGTGTAGGCAGCACACTGGTACTGCTCTCGCCGCCCATCTCCGAGATGGAGTACATCACATTCACCAGATGTGTGCGGGCCAATGTGTCACAGTCCGCATCTGTCAGTGTCTCCATTGACTTGCCTTTCTGCTCCAGATAAATGTTGATGGCATCATTGCTCGGCACAAAGCAGGTGTAGTGGCCGTATGCTGAAAGCTGCTCCATGAGTCCGGCACGCTGCACTATTGTGGCAAACTGGCTGTACTGGGCATTTGACGTAAGGTATTCGCTCATCATCTGTCCCGTGAAGGAATAGAAGTTGTCACCATCGGGCTCGTCATTACATGACTGCAGTGTTGGCGTTACAATGGCGAACAGACCCAGCAAAAACAATATGTTTAATGTTATTCTCTTCATTGTTATAATCTTTAAAGAAGTAAAAGGTTACACTTTAGTTAGCCTCATAACTGCTGTTCTCTCCACTGCCAAAGGCCGAATTCTGTTTCAGGTTAGGATTAGCCTTCAGCTCTTCGAGGTTGTACGGCCAGTAGATGGCATCCATCTTCTGCATCTTACTCTCAACTATAGATCTGATGTCCACACTCTTGTTTGCGACATTTGAGCGCAGATAGTCTGTATTGCCGTCACGCTGTGAGCGTCTCACAAGGTCAAAGAAGCGCTTGCCCTCAAACATCAGCTCTCTGTGACGCTCCTGATACACAAGATCCGTTATGGCTGACTTGGTAGTGTAGTCTGCGGCAACAAGTGTATGCCTTGGCTCACGTTCAGTCAGAGAGCGTCTGTTCACTGCGTCAACCAGCTCAAAAGCCTGATCGAGATAGCTCTGATCCTCTGGTGACAACACACCACTTTCGTCTGACATCATCTGCGTCAGCGCTTCTGCCTTCAGAAGCATGATGTCTGAAAGGCGGTATATGACATAATTGGCCTTGTTGCGTGAGTCATGCTTTGAGCCTGCTGTAGGATACCAGCCTGGATAAACCATTGACTTCCATGCATCGGGACCTCCAGTAGGTAACATGAATGAACCATTTCGACATGACAACTTGTTTATGCACATCAGCATCTGGTTCATGTTCTCGTATGCACGTGCATCATATCCCGCATTGTTCTTGTCAAAGACTTTGTAAACACCGTCACGCTGGTCATTACCAACATAGGTGGTGTATACAACCCAAGGTGTCCTGCCCTCTCCGCCATAGAAGTTACTTGCGGGACCATTAGAATTCTGGGTATCACCTCCATCCTTGTCAAATGACAGTTCAAAAATACTCTCGGGGCTGTTACCATTCGCGAAGATATAAGTGAATGACTGTCCATAGCCATTACCCCTATAGGCGGTAGGGATAAGCGGATAACCATGGAAGTTGGAAAAGTCATTTGCTGTAAAAGTCTTATCTTCCTCGAAATCGGTACGCTTACGTGCTATGACACGGTCCGCATACTCTATACACTTAGGATAGTCCTTCTTCCAGAGATAAAGTTCACACAGCATGGCGTCAATAAACGTGCGCGTAACCCTGGATGTATTATACATATCAGAAAGACCGCCAGTATATGGATAGCTTGTTATAGCATCCTCCTTCACAGCCTCAAGTGACGCTATCAGCTTGTCAAGCACCTGATCGAACGGTGTGGCAGGCAGAGCCAGTTCCTGACTGTCATCAAGATATGCGACATCAGAATATGGAACGTCACGGAAGGTGCGTATAAGATAGAAGTAGCACAGTGAGCGCAGCGCCGTAACCTCAGCGATGTCTGCCTTCAGATCACTCTGTGTGTATGATGGATCCTTCTCCGCAACACCCGGTGCATACTCTATCACGGTGTTACAGTCATTGATAATCTTATAAAACTCCGTCCAGTCCGTATACGCATTGTTAGCCATGATATTCTCCTTCAGCACACGCTCCAGACTGATATCATCATTGATGATACCATTGTTGATGACATTCTCAGAGCGGTACTCACCCCATATCATCATCCTACTAAGCATTCCGTACGACTGCATCTGCGAATAACAGCCGGCTATAATGTTCTTCACATCCGACTCCTCATTCCAGAACTGCTCCAGCGTGATGACATTCTGAGGGTCAACCTCAAGGAAGTCACTGCAGCTTGACAGCGCTCCGACTCCCAGCGGAGCCACAGCAGCCACCATTGCCAGATGCCTTACCTTATTATATATAGTGTTGTATTTCATGTTTTATCAGAATTTCTGTTACTAATTTAGAAATCAACCGTCATACCGAATGTATATGACTTGGCGCGCGGTGTCTGGCCGTTGTCTATAGCCGGAGCTGTACCACCTGCACTGATATCCGGATCCACACCGGTATACTTCGTTATTATGAACGGATTGTTGGCACTTACATAGAAGCTGATCTTGTTAAGTCCAATCCATGTCAGGTACTTCTTCTTCAGCGTATATGACAGCTGTGCGTATGTCATACGCAGATAAGAGCCATCCTCCACGAAGCGGTCACTTATCAAGGTATTGTAGTTAGTGTCCTTACCATACATGGCACGTGGGATAGATGTAACCTGTCCCTCCTTACGCCAGCGGTAGTTCACTGCCTGACTCTGGTTGTCGTTGTTTATCATGGCCTCCGCAGTAAGGCGCGCACGGTTTATAATCTTAACGCCTACACGATAAGAGAACTGGGTGCTAAGACGCCAGTCACCGTATGTGAACGCGAAGCCGAAACCACCCATGAGCTTTGGCAATGATGAGCCAAGATACACAATGTCAAGTGCGTTAATCTGTCCATCATGGTTCACATCCTCATATATCGCGTCACCGCCTGCGAACCTGTAGCCTGCACCGTTGTTGACGCCACCATTGCTGTTTGAATAAGCGAACACCATACGGATAGGGTCACCCTTGTCATCACGTATTATCTGCCCGTCAGCGGTCAGCGCCACCGGAGCGGTCTTTCCGTCACGCAGGAACTGCTCCTGATCAGCTACAGACAAGTCCTTGAATGTATCATACTGATACTGATAAACTCCCTTGTAACGGAAACCATATATGGAGTTGTTAGGGTTGTTAAGCTGTACACGCTCCATTATCTGGTTGTTCTCATTATTGAAAGTAGAGTTTCTGCTCTTCAGCAGGTTCTCGTCCATCTCCAGTATGCGGCTCTTTGAATTGGAGAAGTTTGCATTGAAGTCCATGGTGAACTTACCGGCCTTCACGAGTTTGTTAGTGTTGATATGGAACTCCCAGCCAGTGTTTCTCATCTTACCGTCATTGCGGTAGTCCACATGGGCATAACCACTGCTTGAAGGTATGCGGAAGTTCGCCATGAGGATGTCTGACACTGTCTCGTTATACATCTCGAATGTGATATTGAACTTGTCATTAAAGAAGCCAAGGTCAAAACCGAGGTTATACTTTGTGGACTTCTGCCACTTCAGGTCCAACAGCTTCAGGTTGACAGGTCTCATAGCCGGCATATCCAGATACTGTGATGTGGACTCATACTTGGATGTATACAGATAGTCCTTGTTAGGTGCCACACCTGTGTACGCCCAGCTTGGACGTATTGAGAGCATGGACATCCATGAGCGGAATTTCTCCATGAACGGCTCGTCTATGACGTTCCATCGCAGAGACACTGAAGGGAAGTAGCCCCATCTGTTATCCGGTCCGAACTTTGTCGTACCATCCGCACGCAGTGTAACATCCATCATATAGCGGCTCTTGTAGGCATAGTGTGTAGAGAAGGTGAAGAACAGAGAGCGGCCCTCTGAATACCATGAGGCCAGACCGCTGTTCAGACCGCCGGCGTACGCACTCTCTATACCACCGGAAGGCAGTCCCTTAGCACTTGTAGACTGTCCGCTGCCGTTCCATGTTGAAAGTTCCATACGGGCCAGTGCAAGCAGAGAGTGGTCCTTGTTCTTGAATGAAGGAATGAAGGTAAGGGTCTGCTTTGTTGTCAGAGACACATCCTTCTTGCTCTCATTGAATGCGGTGTTCACACCTGCTGACCACGATGTAGTCACAAGGTCAGACGGATAGAACTTGTCTGTATATCTGTTTGATATACGCATATACACCTGTCCCTTCCATGTCAGACGGTGATGGTCCTCATCCAGTCCCAACAGCTCATAGTTAAGCACCAGCTCCGGGTTCAGGTCGTATGTAGTAAGAGTGTTCTTTGCAAGATGCGCACTGGCAACGGGATTGACATAAGTGCGCTGGTCATCCTTGAACACCTCGCTGCCCATGTACAGTCCGCTCTGCATCATATTGTAATATGTCTGTGTGTCATTACCGTAGATATCCTCCTCATAGATACTCATGTTAGGCATCTTCTTGTAGGCAATGGCCAGCAGGTTGTCAGAGTTCATGTAGTTCTTCGTGTATGTCATGGCGAAGTTCGTCTGCACACGTATACGCTCACTGACATTATAGTCAAGGTTCACACGTGTGGAGAAACGGTTCAGCTTCTGCTTTATCACAGAACCGGTCTCATTGTCAAAGCCACCGGAGATACGGAAGAGCGCCTTCTCACCACCACCGGAGATGGTAACATAGTGGTTCTGCAGGAAGCCCCACTGAGTCACAGCGTCACGCCAGTCTGTGTTATCGTCATACTGGTTAGCTTCCCTCCAGTTATTGATGCCGAGATAGTTTATCTCCGGTATACTTGAAGCGGCGTCATTCTGCTGTGGATTGAAGTATGACTCCTTCAGCAGCATGGTGTAGTCATCACCGTTCAGCATCTCCATACCCTTTGGCTGGTACTTACCGGTCAGCTTAAAGGTGTATGTAAGCCTTGGTTTACCGCGTGTACCACGCTTTGTCACAATCTCGATGACACCGTTGCCACCCTGCGAACCATATATCGCAGCACCCGCACCGTCCTTGATAACGTTGATGGATGCGATATCATCAGTATTCACATTAAGCAGCTCAGAGAACTTCTCCTCATTGGCACTGGCAATATCAAAGTTTGACATATCAAGGTCATCGCGCACATTACCGTCCACCACGATGAGCGGCTGCTCGTTTGTCAGACCTGACAGAGATGAGGAGTTACGCAGCTTCATCGTTGAGCCGGCACCGAGGTTACCAGAATTTGCCACAATGTCAAGACCGGCGATACGTCCCTGCAGCGCCTCGTCCACAGAAGTGATACCGAGACCCTCGAACTCCTTAGCGTCAATGGACTGTCTTGCGAATGACACCTCACGCTCCGGTATAGGCAATGAGTTACCCTGCATACGGCGCTTTGACTTCACTGTAACCTCCTGCAGTGTGGTGGCAGACTCCAGCTTCACATCGAATGTGGTCTTGTCAAACTTGAACGTCTGCGTCTTCAATCCCACAAACGAGATGCGCAGCCTGTCCTTTGTCGGGTTCTTCACCTTCATGGTAAAGTTACCGTTCATATCAGTGATGGTGGACTCTATGATACGCCCGCTACCATCTATCTCGCAGATGGTGGCACCCATCAGCGGACCGAAGTCATCACTTACCGTACCGTGTACGGACGTTATCTGCGCCATGGCGGCCACGCTGCATAGAAGCAGAGCGAAGGTGATAAGCGCCGCCCGGCACTGATGACACATTGTATTTATAATATTTCTTTTCATGTCATTGATTTCTTTTGGTTATTACTCCCAGACATCTCTTGTCAACTGACTTCTGTCAAACAGCAGCACGCCGTCTATCTGATGCACAACAGCATTTGATGATGATGACAGGGTGGCTGTCTCTGATCCTGGAGTGCCCATGATCCAGTACTCACGGCATATCCTGTTGTACAGACCGCCAGTCTTCATCACATTGCGTGTGTTGCCCAGCTGGTCCCTCACTGTATAGTTGCTGCCGTCAGCAGAAACTGTGAAGGAGAAGTATCTGTTGTTAGCCGGGTTCAGCTTGGCAGACTCGTACTGCTCGCCGCTGACATTGTCGCCGCCGATACACACCGCGCGGTCCTGTATATGGTAACGTACAAAGTCATGTATGCGGTTCGCTATCTTGGTCATCAGCACCTCGTTCTCTGCCTCGCTCGCCTTGTTGTACTGATCCCATGTAGGCAGGCAGCCGTCATCTATCAGTTCCTGTATAGCCTCGTCAGTAGGCACATACACAGTGTAGTTATAGTTATCGAAGAGCCTGATGTTTTTGTTCTCGAGATAGTTTGCACACCTGTAGGAACCGTCTTTCGCAGAGAGGAAGTTGTCAGCAGACTCATCACCGGCAAGAAGACTGTAGAACAGCTTGCACTTGCTTCCCGGCTTCTCACTCTCCTCCTTCAGCAGCTGGTACACAGACTTGCTGGCTGTCATAGGCATAGAAACGATCTTGTCTGCGTCATTCTCGGAGCATACGCCGTATGTCACACCGTTACCAGTGCTGCCCATGTCGTATGTATGCTCTGCAGCCACGCTCACGGTGTTGCCTGTCTCCATCTGCCATCCGCCCTCAAAGTGCATGGCACCGTTATTCCTGTAGGCCTTCATGATGCTGCCGCCCTTGGTCTGGTAATATGTCTTGCCGGATGTGATGTCACTGACAATGATGCTGTTGTCAATGATGTCATACAGACGGTTGCTTATCACCGAAGAGGACAAATTCCTTGAAGTGGACATATCCACACTGACATTGCCGGCATCGTCCACAGTACACTTGTATGATGTGCCTGTTATCACCTCATTGTCAAATGTGAACTCGAAGAGGTTCTGCTGTGCCATACCGTATGAGCATGGATCTATATAGCGGAACGTCTTCTGGCCCGGACGCAGTGGGTTCAGGGAAGGGGTAACGTTATATGGTATCACGACAGAGAAGCGTGAGTCCATGGCGTTAAGGTAAGGGGTGAAGTCCATAGCCGCAGACTGTGTCATGGATGTACCCGTAGCTGTAGGATAAGTACCTGTTATGGCATTGTATGCTATAAATGTTTTTGAATCCCTCTGGTGCAGTGCAGGAGCTATGACAGAACGGTATATCACAGGGGCGAACACTCTGTTCACCACATATACCACACCGTTGCATCCCATATAGCAGGCCTTGATGTCACCCTTGGTTATTCCAAGCTGTCCCTGTCCGTCATCAAGCACAGAGGAGAACTTGGAAGGCACGGACTCGACAAAGGACTCCTGCATATTCACGTTTATCAGCTTGGCGAGTGTGGCGTATGGCACATTCTCCCAAGTGCCGTATTGCTCACGCAGACCTGCGCCGCCGCCATTCTGCCACCAGTCCTGCAGAGCCTCGTCGGTAGGCACGATCATCGCACCCGCGTCATAGTGCATATCCTTCGTCTGGCTGTTGTAGATGTACTGGTTCCATCCTGGGTCAAACTTCAGCACATCCGTCTCCAGCAGGCTTACATCGCTGTTAGGCAGAGTCAGCAAGCGTCTGCGGCCCACGGCACCGTTGAAGTATCTCAAGTTGTACACAGAGTCCTGCGTATCAAAGAGCGTACGGTATTCCCTCAAGTCATTACCCGTTACAGGATAAGGGCAGGAATATCTCTTCAGGAAGCTGGCCCACAGCGATGTCTCGGGCAGGCTGTTGATAATCTCCGCCATATTCTGCGTGCCGTCAATGACTCCGTCTATCACATATATGTATCCGTTCTTACACGTCTGCTCGGAGCTGATGACCTTCTTGCCGTTAATCCACGAATCCGAAATGGAGTTGGACTGTCCGTTGGTTATAATGCTGAGGTCCTCGTCAGTGATGCTGTTCTTTGCCATGAACTCGGGCAGGAAGTGTATCATCGGTGCCGATGAGGCATCCTTGAATATCTTTATGTCCTGTCCCTTGTAACGGCGCGCGGCCCATGCGTCCTTCTCCGGAGAGCCAAGGGCATTCACTGGCATATCCACCACCCTGTAGGTCGGGATGGAGTCATAGATGGACGCCGATGACTCACGGCGCATACACATTCCCTCCTGCGGAGGATTACCGCTGACATTGGACATCAGCTCCAGCAGATAGGCATTGTTAATCATGGAATTGTTGAACAAGGCCCTCTTCTGTGCCAGACTCAGCTGATCGTAGGTGACACCTTTGGCACGGAACCACTCCTCATAGACATCGTCCGGCACAGCAAACACTGTCTTGGAACCAGTCTTTGACAATGTCTCGCTATAGCCGAGATCGTCAATGAGGCGCAGCGTAGTGCTGAAGGTCCTTGTCGTACCGTCATCCACCGTGATGCCATCCTGCAGACGCTCACTGATGGAGTTACCAAGCCACTCCGGCTGTCCCGTAAGAATGTCCTTGTCACATGACTGCATCATGCCGGCGCCAAAGAGGAACCCACAAGCAGCAAACATGTTCACGGTTGCCCTACGGCCCCATGAACCACGTGCGTTGTCCTTCTTCGCATCTTTTTTTCTCATAGTAGGTTAGCGTTTATTTTTGTTTGTAGTTTATGTTTCTGTACTTTTTCGGCAGTCTTGCCTGCCTTCTCTGTGTATGTTATATATAATGGTCACCACCATAATGTGGCTGGATATATTCTGAATTATGTTTCTATGGATACCACACGCCCATATAACAAAGGCATCCGCTCATTTACAAATCACTCCTCTCTAAACCCGTGTGTCTGTGTATTGCACTCCCGTTGTCCTTACACCTTATTATATATAGGGGGCAGACTCGTGAGTTGAAAATTACAGAAGCAGAGCCACCGCCTCAACGGGGCCTACTTCTGTAATTCCATTGTTCATATACTATGTGTCTTCATATTCATGCAGGACGCGATAGTTTATGCTGATCATTAATCACCTAATTGTTACTTACTTCACAAGAACAGTCTTGCTTGTCACATTGCCCTCAGCGTCTGCGGTGACAACGATGTTGACACCCTTCTGCAGAGATGTGTGCTCTACGCCGTCAGCAGTGTAGATCTTAACTGACTTAACCTCGCCAGCGCTCTCTACGCCCTTGACATCGTTCCAGCCATTCTCCTCGGCAGAGCTGTTTGTGCCAAGATACATGAGACGGAAGTTGTCCATTGCTACCCAGACATTGTCCTTATCACAACGTACACCTACGCGGAGCTTACCGTCTGTAACCTTGATGTTCACACCGTTTACATAACGGCCCTGATCGAAGTAAGCTACGGAGCTGACAACGTCATTCGGCATATTGTACTTAACACCATCGTTGTTTGTATACTGCTGCTCACTGCCCTGTCCTATAGGCTCTGTGCTTGCATTGATGTCACTTGCACGGTTCTCTATAGCATGCTCAACAGTTGTCTCGCCTGATGTAGCGTAGAAGACAGCTGGTGAAGCCACTCCGGCTACATAGTCATCATATCCCTTCTCGGTAGAGCAGAATGCGTTAACGCTTACCTGATATGTACCGTTAGGAACAACGATGTCCTGATAGAGGTCTATCTTCTTGTGATACCATTCTGCAGCGAGTGCAGCCTTCTGAGTGTCGCTGTTACCGAAGCTGCCATCGAAGCCCTGCCATCCCTCTGAAGAGTTAGCGCCGTCCTTCTCGAAGCCGGCAGACAGTATCAGAGCTGTCATGTCAACAGGCTCTGCGTCTGTAGCGTTCTCATAGCCTGCAGGCAGTGAGAGCTTGTAGCGGCATTCAGCGAGCTTGGCGCTGATTTCCTTAGCCTCCGCATTGGTCTTGCCCTCAAGGGTAACCTCTGCAAGATAGTTAGCGACTTCAGCCTTCACATCGTCAGCGGCAGCAGACTCTGCAACAATGTTGTTGAGGTCGTCAATATTGGTCTGGATAGCTGCGAAAAGTTTAACAGACTGCTCGATAGAGTCATTATTACTAAAGATAGCAGCAAGAGCCTTAAACATCTCAACACCGTCAGCAGTTGCTATAGCGCCATTACCATTCTGGATCAGAGTCTCTGTGTTGCTCTTCACATCTGTACCCATAAGCTGTGTGAGATCTATAGCACCGATAGCCTTCTCCAGCTCCGGCTGCAGAATCTCTGCCTTATAGCCCTGATATACAAGATTGAAGCGTGTGAAGATAGCCCAAGAGTCACCCTCCTGTGTTGTGGTGCCCTTCATGCCGATACGGAGAGGATCCCCCTTCTTTGCAACAAGACCGAATGCTGACACTTTATAAGCATCATGATCAAATGCGAGACCTGCATCAGCCATATTGTTTGGATATGTGTACTTCACGCCATTCACCTCTGGACCTGTATAGTAGTCACCTGTGTAATATTCAGATTTCCCTTCAGCTGTACATGGTACACCATACTCGAATACGTTGGCCAGCGGAGTCTTGTTATCATTCAGGTATACGTATGCCGGTGTCTCTGGCACTGTCGGCTTTGGCAAACCTGTTGCCTCATCAAAGTAGAACTTCCATGCGTTGTCACCACGTCCACGGCGGTAGAAGCCCTGTACAGAAACCTCATAACAACCTACAGGCGCACCCTCAATCTCCTGCCAAATATCGAAGTCTGAACTGTTCCATGCCTCAGCACACTTTGCACCAGAATTAGCAGCAACGTTACCGCCGTTGCCCTTATGGCCCCAGCCATCCCAGCCAGCAGAGAAATCACGGTTCTTTATTCTGTCGGTAAAGTCTGTACCAGGTGTGATGGAGTTCTGCTGTGCATTCTCACGCATTTCCTTAACTTTGGCAGTCTCGGCAATAAGCAGTTCTGTAGTGAGCTCTCTTGCCTCAATTATCATATCTGCCTCAAGATCTACATAGTCTGCAAGTTCTTCAACATCGGGACCCTGATAATTGTCATTTCCTGTAATGCTCTTAGCCATTTCCAGCTCTTCCTGATAAGCCTTCCATGCGGCGATATTAGCCTCTACGTCAGCCTGTGCAGCCTCAACGGCAGCCTTGTTCTTCATCACATCCTCGTAAGTAGCGGCTGTGGCAGCAGCTTCCCTTACATGGTTATACTCCTCAAGTGCAACAGTGCTAACCAGCACATCGTCAGCGTTGTAAACAGGTGCCTGTGAGAGCACGTCATCATTCAGCAGCTGATAAGCGTCAGCGCCGTTACCGTAATACTTCAGACCGAAGTTGTCAAAGATAGACCAGTCATTATTTTCCTTTGTATCCTTCTTGACACCTATTCTCATAGAGCCTTCAGTCACGGCGAACATTACCTTATTGTTCTTATAATAGCCCGCATCGAAGTAATTGGTAGCACCCTTCATGGAACTTGGCACTGTATAGTTTTGGCCATCCTTTACGTATGTCTGGGTCTGTCCGTCTGAAACATCATTCTTCTCTGGCTCAATACCAGCATAAATGCTCAAGATAGAACTTGTAAGGGTATCATTCTGCGCCTCATCAGCCTTGATGTTTGTGGCATACAGCTTTGCAGCTCCACCTCTATGGTTTACGAGGTCGTCCCATGAGCCAGAGTAACGATAGAAGCCATCAGCAGTAAGCGCCCACACACCGTTAGGAACATTGTCAAACTTCTGCCAAGTATCGTATGTCTTGTTATAATGCTCCGCACAAGTACTTGTTGTACCACCTGCACCGAACTTATCTCCAGACCAACCATCGAAATTGCCAATGACATCGAATGTGCGGTTCTCTATCATAGAGCTCATGTCAGCAGGTTCTGCAGCAGTGCCCTTGCTTGCCCTAAAGTCAATTATAGCCTGCTTTACATTAGCCGCAGCCTCACCAAGAGCCTCTGCTGTAGCAGCCTCGTCAGCATAGACAGCCTCGTACTGTGCCAGTCCCGGTACGCCAGCCTCGTCAGCCTCTACCAGTACAGCCCACAACTTCTTCAGAGCGTCATTTGTCGCGAGGATGTCAGCACGGAGTGCAACGTTTGTTGTGTACTCCTCTTCTGTAACAGCATACCATGTGTAGCTGAAGTTCTCCCTGTCCTGTGGATAGAGGAACAGCTGCTTCTCTGTCTGGTCACCTTTCTCTGCACCGAAAACGCCTTCAGCGGCTGCAGGGTTAGAAATCACGAATGTACCGTCAGCGGCCTGCTCAAACACCCAGGCATCAACATTGGCACCATTGTTATTATCTACATAGATGTCGCTTGGACCACCTGCGAACATCTTACGGTACTCGCGGAATTTCTCCACAGAGTCTCTGATGGCATACATACCACCTAAATCCTCGACCTTCACCTTGAAGCCTTTCGCCATATTGACACAGGCACGTGTGTCGTATGGCTGGCCACCCATGAAATAGGACTGTGTACCGACATTGTAAAGATACTGTACTGTAGCATTATCTGTAGCCAATGTTGCCTTAGCGGGATCAGGAATAGGGAGAACCCTTTCCGTAACCGTTAGAGCGGCCTGTGATGATGCAACTGCAAACATACCTCCACAAAGAAGTAATTTTTTTAGTTTCATAACAGTAGTAATTAAGTTAGTGAATATAATATAATAATGTATTTACACCGTTTTATTTCTCGTCTGACGTATTGTTATACGAACCAGCAAGACCATGCACTTAGATAATTTTATGAAATATGACGCAAATTTATAAATTTTTTCTTAGTTTCCGACTGATACGAATGACCAAAATCAATTTGTTAGCATTTTTTAACTACTCAAGGGGGAAGATGGTTTTAGTTCTTAGTTATGAATTATGAGTTGTGGGTTAGGCCATCAGTGGAATGCGGCTAATAACTCATAATTCATCACTCACAACTCATCATTGATAATTAAGAACTAAAAACTACCACTCAATCCTTCAGACACGCAAGCGGGATAACCTTTACACCGTCCGGGCGAGTGTATGCCATGCTGCCGCCTGTAAGTATAATTAGCAGGTTCGGCTCACGTAATGGCACCTGTTTCTCCGTCTTGTTATATTCCTGTATGAGTCGTTTTATCTTCAACAGGTGTTCAGCCCCCTCCTCTATCTCGCGACTTCCCACTTTGCATTCAATGAGTGCATATCTGCCATCTTCAAGATGTAGCACCAAATCCGCCTCTAAACCGTAGCGGTCACGATAATATGATATATGACTGTTGAAGTCTGCCGTGTAAGCCTTTAGATCACGTACACACATCTGTTCAAATATGAACCCGAATGTCTTCAGTTGTGTTTCCAGTGCTTCCGCATTCACTCCCATGGCGGCCACAGCAATGGAAGGGTCGGAGAAACAACGCTTGGGTATGCTGCGAATGGCTGTCTTGCTACGTATGGCAGGACACCAGGCATCTATATCCTGAATAACAAAGAGTTTCTCTAATGCCCTAACATAGTCGTCAAATGTATCCATGGACAGTGTAATGTCTCCTGATGCTGTAACATCCGCAAGGATACTGGTTTTCTTGGCTAATGTGCTTATGTTACGGGCATACGAACGTATTATCTGTCTGGCGACCTTTGGATTACGTTGCTTCCTGTCAATGGTGGAGATGTCGTTGTCACAGACACTGTTGACATAGTCCTTTGCTATCAGCTGACTGGCCTTATCGTTCAACTGAAGCGTTGCCGGCCAACCGCCACGACAGGCGGCCTTTATCAACTTGGGGATGTCAAGACCACTGGATGCACCATCTATATTATAATCAGGATTGTCAAACAGTTCATGTACAGAGACCTCACCAGAAGACTCTTTAGATTCCCATAAGCTCATTGGGTACATTCTCATTCTGGTGATGCGCCCAGTACCAGTGTGATATATTCTATCCCTATCCACTGTATTACTACCAGTAAGGATATATTGACCTGGTGCGCCACCAGTATTGTCTACCGAAGTACGCACGGCATCCCATAACGTAGGTACATCCTGCCACTCGTCAATCAGACGTGGCTGCTTTCCTTTCAACAACAATGAAGGCATGGTGGCAGCCGTGGCAAGATATTCATCACGTTTATCAGGATCCTGTAGCTTAATGACACTCTTAGCCTGCTGTTCGGCAGTGGTTGTCTTACCCGTCCATTTGGGGCCTTCTATCAGTACTGCGCCGAACGCCTCAAGCCTTTCTTGCAGCATTGTATCCGCCACTCTTGGTAAATACCTCATAACTAAAAAATGTTTTAGAAGTTATTTTGCTGCAAAGATAACAATTTTTCTTCAAACCACAAAGCCCAATCGGTGTTTTTGTGGCATTTCAATCGGTGTTTTTGTGATAATTATTAGTTATGAGCGGCTTTTAGTTCTTAGTTGTGAATGATGAGTTATGAGTCACCTACAACCTATAACCTATAACTCATCATTCATAACTCACAACTAAGAACTAACATCATCACTGTCTCTTCGCCCTTGACTGTGTCACCAGCCATACACCAGAGAAGACAAGCACTACGGCGAGGAGCTGCGGCCACTGCAGGACACTGATGCCGAGAATGATGCTGGCAGCAACGGAAACGATGGGCTGCACGTAGTTATATACGCTGACTACGGTAGGCCGCAGTGTACGCTGGCCCACCATGGTGAGAATATAGCTTATGTATGTACTGAAGAATACAACGTATGCCACCTCCCATATAGTGGAAACAGGCACTCCGCCCCACTCTATCGCCGCGACATGAGAGGCCGTGAATGGTGTTATCATCACTGAAGCCCACAGAAACATCCATTTGTTGACGGTAAAGACGGAATATCGCTTTATCAGTGGATTGAACAGGGCGAGGTAAAGTGCGAACGAGAACTGTGCGCCAAGACACAGCAGGTCTCCACGTATGTCGCCCACCTTGTCAGACACCGCATTGGCACTGGTGAGAATGAGTATCAGGGCGCCGCTGCATCCCATCAGGACGCCACCGGCCTTCTTGCCCGTCAATGGCTCTCCAAGTATGATGGCTGACAGAACCATGGCGAAGATAGGCATGGAAGTGGTTACGATAGAGGCGTTGACAGGAGATGTGATGCTAAGGCCGATGGTATAGCAGCACTGATTGAATACAAGTCCGAACAGTCCTGCACCGATAAAGCGCAGCTTGTCAGACAGTGGTACGTGCTCATGCTTGACAAAAAGGGATGTAATCCAGAAGAGGCACGCTCCTCCCACCACACGGAAGGTCACCATATCGATGCCCGTTATGCCGTGGGTCATGGCATCCTTGCCGAGAGGTGCCATCAGTCCCCAAAAGGCGCAGGCCATAAACATGGATACGTGCGCAAGGATACGTTGATTTGCAGATGTGTGTTTCATTGTTGTGTTATTCTGAATAGTTGGCTTTTTGAGGGTTGTGGGTTGTAGGTTTTGGGTTGTTGGTCTGTCCTCTGTGGCTTAATTGATGGTTGTTGGTTTGGGGGTATGGGTTGTGGGTCTTGTCCTCTGTGGCTTAATTGGTGGTTGTTGGTTGTGGGTTTTAGGTTGTGGGTCTGTCCTCTGTGACCTGAAACCGAAAGACCTTCAACCTAAAACCTACAACCAACAACCCCACAAAACGTGCATCACCAGATATGATCCTTCGGGAAAGGCTGCCCTCCCCATGCCTTTATCTGTGTCCATGGCTGTGCCGGACAGGTCCAGAAGTCATGGTCTGCCGGCAGTCCCAACGGCAGCAGCACCTCTGACGTGATATACAGAGAGCCGTTATTAGTGTACCAGTCCGCCACTTCCGGCTGTCGTCCGCAAAAGCCTATCGTCAGGTACCCCTTCTCATTGTAATTACCCGGAGCGTCCCACATACGGTGCATCACCTTTGTAAGCGCCGCACGCACCTGTCCATTGCTTAAATCAGACGGCAGAGTCTGGTACCATGCCATCAGTGACAGCGGCTGCATTGCAGCAAGGCGATATGGTATGCTGCGTCCGAAGACGGGGAAAGTGCCTTCCGGCGAGATGAACCTCTCAAGGATTATGCTGAACTTCTGACAGCGTTTCAAGGCGCGGTTGTAAAAATCCTTATAGTTTATATTCCAGCCATACCCCCGCTTGTCGCGCATGGTGGCGAGCGTTTCGAGGTACATGGCGTGAAAGACATAGCTGGAGTAATAGTCGAAGGCGAAGGTACCCTGTCCATCACTGTACCATCCGTCACCAACATACCATTCCTCCACCTTGCGTACCGCGCCATTGACACGGTACTGGTCATAGGACGCACCTGCCTTAGCCAGGAAACTCTCTATGGTGGATGCGAACAGCAGCCAGTTGGTATACGGAGGCTCCACACGGCGCAGGCGTGTGAACTCGTCTATGTAACGTGCTTTTGTAAGGGAGTCCAGCGGCATCCACAAGGCGTCATATCCTCTGATAAGGCTCTCCGCTATATATGCGGCATCCACAAGGGGCTGCCCTTCCTTGCGCCACAGCAGATAGTCCTTGGACTGCGGGTCCACTGCCTGCGCATAGCTTTTCAAGGCCCATTCCCTCAGTTGTCTGCGCTGCTGTCCTTCCGCCGTATCGTCATCGGGCAGTGACAGCCATGGGGATATACCTGCCATGAGACGGCCGAAGCATTCCATATAGGTGACACGCTTGTCGCGACTGTCAAAGGAGGGACTGACCTCTATCTGCATCTCCGTGGACAATGCACCACGTGACATCGGCTCCAGAACAGGAGACGCCATGCGCCATGCCTGCTGCGCCCAGTACTCGCGGTCACTAAGCGTCTGCACGGCTTTTTTCTTCGCCACTGATGATAGTGGCAGTGCAAAGAGTAATAAGAATAGTAGGTGTTTCATTGGGGGTTATTGGTTTTTGGTTATGGGTTATAGGTTGGAGGTTGCGGGTTGTGGGTTGGAGATAAAGGAAAGACCAAAAACCTAAAACCCAAAACCAACCAACCGTTGTCCTATTCTTTAAACAAATCCTTGATGCCTCCGATGGAGCCAAGGAGGTTAGTGGCCTCGTATGGCAGGTATACAGTCTTGGACTTGTCACCGGCCGCGATGTCCTGCAATGCCTGTATGTACTTCTGCGCAAGGAGATAGTTGGCAGGGTTGGTGCTCTTGCCTACCGCTTCCGTTATCTTGTCAATGGCTATCGCCTCCGCCTCCGCCTTGCGGATGCGTGCCTGCGCCTCACCCTCCGCGTGCAGTATCTCCTGCTGCTTGGCGGCCTCCGCACGGTTTATGGCAGCGGTCTTCTCCGCTTCCGACTGTAATATCACCGCTTGCTTCTCACCCTCTGATGTCAGGATTGTGGCACGCTTGTTACGTTCCGCCTGCATCTGCTTCTCCATAGCCTGCAGAACCGTTGCCGGCGGGATGATGTCCTGCAGCTCCACGCGGTTCACCTTTATGCCCCACTTGTTGGTTGCATCATCAAGGACAGCACGCAGCTTGGTATTTATGGTGTCGCGCGATGTGAGGGTCTGATCCAGTTCCATCTCACCTATTATATTACGTAGGGTGGTCTGCGTCAATTTCTCTATGGCGTTAGGCAGGTTACTGATTTCATAGACAGCCTTGAACGGATCCACTATCTGGAAATACAGCAGAGCATTTATCTCCATCTGTATGTTATCCTTTGTAATCACGTTCTGGCGGTCAAAGTCATACACCTGCTCTCGCAAGTCTATGCGGTCGGTATACACATAACGTCCGCGTGTCATGCCTACCATAACCTTTGCCTGATCTATAAAGGGGATTATGATATTGACACCAGGCTCAAGGGTATTGTAATAACGTCCAAGACGCTCTACAATCTTTGTCTCTGACTGTGGGATAATGATGATGGTCTTTTTTAAGACCACTGCTGCCAGCACTACGATGACAACAAGAAATACTGTTACAAATTCCATGTTTCTAATTAATTATTTGGTTATGGGTTTATGGTTGTGGGTTATGGGTCATTCCCTAAAGGCCTAAAGACCTAAAACCCACAACCTATAACCTACAACCCTCACAAAGTTCTCACTGTGATGACGATGCTTTCTCTTGACACCACTGTTACCGTTGTGCCTACTGGTATCGTCTCGTTATGTTCACTTACGGCGCGCCATTCGTCTCCGTCTATCTTTACATAGCCATGTCCGCCCGGTTGTATAGTCTCTATCACTTGTCCTGTTCTGCCTATTAAGGCATCGGCATTGCTACGCCGTCCATTGCCACGCAGTTTCTTGACGAGTGATGGACGCAGGAAAATAACGCAAAACACTGATGCGGCGGCCATCAGCAACACCTGCATCCATAATGGCATACCAAGGAGCGCGGCAACAAGACCTACAAGGGCACCAAGCGCAAAGCACAGCACGTAGAGGTCACCGCTGCCCAACTCCACAAGGAGACATAAGAAGCTGACTGTAAGCCACAGCAGCCATAGATGGTTAATCATTGTGGTTGTTGTTTTTTTGGTTTTGGTTTTTGGGTTGTGGGTTATTGGTTTGAGGTTTTGGGGTTGTGGGGCATTATCTAAAGACATAAAACAAATAACCTAAAACCTAAAACCAACAACCACTCTACTCCTTCTCTATCAGAGCCACGGCGTATGCGGATATGCCTTCCTGACGACCTGTAAAGCCGAGGCGCTCTGTTGTGGTGGCCTTTATTGACACATTGTCCTCGTCCGTGTGCATCACAGCGGCCAGGCAACGGCGCATATCATCAATATGCGGATTGAGCTTGGGACGTTCCGCACATACAGTGCAGTCTATATTGCCAAGCGTATAGCCCTTAGACGCTATGAGGTCAATGGTCTTGGCAAGGAGTATCTTCGAGTCTATACCGTCCGTCTCCTCCGCCGTATCGGGGAAGTGATAACCTATATCACGCATATTGGCAGCTCCCAGAAGCGCATCGCATATAGCATGGATCAGCACGTCTGCGTCACTGTGTCCAAGAAGCCCATGTGTGTGTGGCACGAGTATGCCACCAAGCCACAGTGGGCGGTCGTCCACAAGCCGGTGGACATCGTATCCGAAACCTATTCTTGTCATATTTGGTTGGTTTGGGGGTTATGGGTTGTGGGTTATTGGTTTGAGGTTATGTTGGGGCTTTCACCTAAAACCAAAGACCCAAAACCTACAACCAAAAACCAACAACCTTCCCTACCGTCTCTTAACTTTATTAATTATATAGGCGCTTATCCTGCTGACAATCCATGCCAGAGGCAGAGTCAGCACCAGGGTTATCAGGAAAGTGGGCCAATAGCCAAGCCCGTGGCGCTGCAGAGGTTTTAATACAAACTCCACGTGTATCAGATACATTTCAAGGGATATGCCTCCCACCCACGACAACACCGCATTAGGAGACAGGCGGCACTTCACATTGCGCAGACGGTGGAACACCTCCGACATTATAAGTACTGTAGTAATGGCGAGGGGTATGTACAGCATACGTTCCACATAAAGCGGAAAGCGGCCGTGACGCATCTGCTCAAGCCACACGCAGGCTCCAAGGCTGACGGCAAAGAAGATGCCTACCATCCACCATGCCTGACGGTCCACCACACACTCTCTACGCACCAGCTCCGCACAGTTTATGCCGAGAAAGAATATCGGCACACGGCTCCAGAATATCTCTATATGTCCTACGGCCACATGGACCGGTGTGACATACTGCACTATGATGCACCACATAAGCGGCAGCACCACCAGCCAGCGGTATACGGGATGCCGGCGCACCAGTTCCATATAAGGCGGTGCAAAAACATACAGCATCATCGTTGCCGGCACATACCAGAACGTCAACTCGTCATGCAGCCAGAAGTCCCAGTTAAACAGCACATCGCCCACAAGGTCTATGCCACTGTCTAAAGCCGCCACTCCCGTGCCGCCAAACGGCAGGGCATACGACGGTGCCGAGGGGTTAAAGTGACTGACATAAAATGCCCCTGCCACAAGAAGCCACGCAGGATATATGCGCAGGGCACGGTTCCGGTAGAAGCGCCGCCAGTCCTGACTCTTCATCCATGAGTACCATAGTCCCACGCCAGACAGGAAGAAGAAGATGTCCACACCGAGGTTTCCCATGCGGCGGAGGCCAAAGAAGGCACCGGAGCGTGGAGAATAGACGTGGAAGAGCATCACAATTATAATAGCGAAGCCCATCAGCTCACCTCGATAGCGTGATATATTGGAGAGGGACATTTTGGTTGTTTGGTGGTTTTTGGTTGTGGGTTGTGGGTTTTTGGTTGTTTAGTTGTTTGGTTATGTGGTGGGTTTATGGTTTTGGGTTGTAGGTTTAAGGTTCTTGGTTGTGGAATATTCCTTAAACGCCAAAGACCTAAGACCTAAAACCAACAACCACTAACCATTCCGAGGCCAACAACCCATAACCAAACGAGAGACCTACACACTGCAAAGTTACACTTTTTTAGCGTAACCGCCAAATTTTTAATGTTGTTTTTGGTTATTTAGGAAATATCTTTGTAACTTTGCACCCATGAAAAAGATACTATTTGTATGTCATGGTAACATCTGCCGCAGTCCTATGGCAGAATTCATTATGAAGAAACTGGTGGCCGACGCCCACAGGGAGGCCGACTATCACATCGCTTCCGCCGCCACCAGCACCGAGGAACTGGGCAATGCCGTATATCCGCCAGCGCGCCGCAAACTTGCCGAACACGGAATATCATGCGCAGGCAAGACAGCACGCCAGCTGACGCGCGCCGACTATCGCGCATACGACATACTGATAGGCATGGACTCATACAACATACGCAACATGGAACGCATCTGCGGAGGTGATCCCGACGGCAAGATACACAAGCTCATGGACTACACCCCACGCCCCGGCGACGTGGCAGACCCATGGTATACCGGTGACTTCAACGCCACCTACCGCGACTGTATGGAGGGATGCACGGCACTGCTAACGCTTTTAGAGGAGGAATAAGGTGATGCCGCTATTGTTCAGACCTATCTTCACTCGCGCGTTCCTGTTCCTGTACCTGTTGGGAATAACAAGCAGCATCATCACAGTGCCGCCATACAAGGATGCGCATATCTACAGCAATGCGCCCCTTGAGCTGTTCCTTGACGTGTACATAATATGCGCACTGCTATGCCTTGTGCCCAAGACACTGTCCCTTATGGGGCATAAGGTACCGCTAAGGGCCGCTGCCAAGGCTGTTGTATACGCCATAGCGTATCCCCTTTACATCATAGACACCTTCTGTCTGGTAAAGTTCGGCAGCACCATCAACCCCTCCATGCTGCTGCTTGTAGGCGAGACGAACGGCAACGAGGCCAGTGAATTTCTTTCAAGCTACATAACACCGGACATCATTATCAGCGATGTGGGATGGATACTGCTCATAGCCATAGCACATATAATATGTGCCGTGACATGGAAACGGCTGTTCCGGACGCTGCGTCTGCCACAACTGCCACCGCCGCCACACAGCACCACGGGCAGGATGATATGGCACGCCGCCGGCTCACTGCCCGTTGCCGCCATGCTGTTATGGTCTGCGGCAAGCAGTTATGACAACAAGATGCTGTACAGGCAGATAATGTCACGTGAGACCATCGGCGAAGTGGAGCATGACCTCGCCGTCAAGCCGCGCACGGAGATGTACCAGCCCGCCATGCGCCTGCTGTTCTCCATTTATAGCAACAGGCTTATAGCCAAGCAGCTCATACGCCTTACGGAGACCTCAAGGCACATCACCGTGGACTCCTGCGACATCAGGAGCCGTAACATTGTGCTCATCATCGGCGAGAGCTTCAACAAACGCCACGCACAGCTGTACGGTTACGACAAGAACAATATGCCCAACCAGATGCGTATGCTCAAGAGCAGACGGCTGACACGCCTTGATGATGTGGTGAGTCCATGGAACCTCACCAGCTTCGTCTTCAAACACCTGATGACAACATACTGTGTAGGCGACAAAGGTGACTGGTGTGACTATCCGCTCTTCTGCCAGATATTCCGCAAAGCCGGCTATCAGGTCAACTTCCTCACCAACCAGTTCCTCCCACAAGCTAAGGAGCAGGTGTACGACTTCAGCGGAGGCTTCTTCATAAACGATCCTGAAACGAGTGCAGCACAGTTCGATGTCAGGAACGACCGCCTGCATATCTTCGATGAAGGGTTGCTGCATGACTTCGATCACCTTTTCCCTGACTCTGTAAGGGCGCACGCCCAAAAGCCGCAGCTCACCATTTTCCACCTCATGGGACAGCACGTCAACTACCGCATACGCTGTCCCAAGTCCAAGAAGAAATGGAAGGGCGGAGACTATCCCGACGACCTTGACCTGCCGGCAAAGAAGCTGGAGGTGCTGGCGGACTATGACAACGCCGTGTGGTACAACGACTCCATTGTGAACCAGATAGTGCGGCGCTTCAAGGATGACGATGCCATAATAATATACTTCGCAGACCACGGCGAGGAAGTGTTCGACAAGGGCGCGCGCCATTTCTTCGGCAGGATGCACAACGCTGACATCACACGCCGTCTGGCGGACGAGGAGTTCCGCATACCAATGTGGATATACTGCACAAGGAAGTACGCCGCCGCACACCCCGACATCGTAAAGGCCGTGCAGGGGGCCAGGAGGCAGCCCTTCATGACCGATGCCATGTCCCATCTGCTGATGGGACTGGCCGGAATACACTGCCATTACTACAATCCGCGCTACGACCTGCTGTCACCGGACTATGACAGCAGCCGGAAACGCATACTCAAGAACACGGCTGACTACGACAGCCTGTGACTCTAACTAACAATAACTGCAATCATAATGAACAACACGGCACTTTTATCACGCACAGAGTGCTCCGCGCTCCGCGGCATCGCCATCCTCGGCATCTTCATGCACAACTACCTGCACTGGCTCGGTCCCATGGTGAAGGAGAATGAATACCAGTTCCACCAGCACAACATTGACCAGCTGATGCAGTCGCTGCAGTCCATGAACGCGGACCTGCCGCTGCAGCTGTTCTCCTTCTTCGGACACTACGGCGTGCCTGTGTTCCTGTTCCTCAGCGGCTATGGTCTCGTCATGAAGTACGAGAACGGGCCTGCCAACGCCTGCGGACAGCATCAGGAGGAGGGTGTATGCACATTCATGAGGAAACATTTCATGAAGCTGTTCCCCATGATGCTACTGGGCTTCACCGTCTTTGCCATGGTAGACTGGATTACCCCCATGCGGCATCACTGGACATGGAGCGACATCCTTGCGCAGCTCACCATGACTATCAACCTCCTGCCGCATCCGGACAAGATTATCTGGCCTGGGCCCTACTGGTTCTTCGGCCTCATGATGCAGCTGTACCTGCTCTACAGGGTTGCAATATACCGCAGAAGCGACAAGATACTGTGGGCGCTGATAATAGCCAGCTGGGCCATACAGGCATTATGCTATGGCGACCCCGAGGGCGAAGCCATCAACAGAATCAGATACAACTGCATAGGCGGCGTGCTTCCTTTCGGAATGGGCATCATGGCCGCACGCACCCCATGCCACTCACTGCCGCGCCAGGCACACTACGCCGGATTGCTCATCATATCGGCCGCCAGCACCATTGTGCTGTCGCTCAACTTCAGCACATGGCTGTGGGTACCCGCATTCATCATCATCCTCAGTGTGTCCTTCATAAAACTGCTTCCTGCCGTGTGCATAAGGCCCCTTGACTGGCTCGGCGCGCTGTCAGCGGCCATATTCGTCTGTCACCCCATAACACGCAAGATATTCATACCCATAAGCCGCAGCGGAGACATTATGGACGGCCTCGTGATATACACCGTAACCACACTGATGCTCGCCATGCTGTTCAGGCTTGCCATAGGAAAACTAAGACAATCATGAAAGATATACTGAAAGTAATACGCCCACACCAGTGGATAAAGAACCTCTTCGTCTTCCTGCCGCTGTTCTTCGGACACCGGCTGCTTGACCCCGTGCTGCTTGCAGACACGGCCCTGGTGTTCCTGGCCTTCTCGTTCGCGGCGTCCAGCATCTACTGCCTCAACGACGTGATAGACGTGGAGGCCGACCGCGCCCACCCCGTGAAGCGCCACCGCCCCGTAGCGTCGGGAGCCGTAAGCGTCAGGGCCGCCTGCATAATGATGGCGGTAATGATGGTCCTGAGCATAGCCACCATGTCACTGATGCACAACAGTCCGTGGCCCACAGCGTCGGTAATAGCAGGCTACTGGCTGCTTAACACCACATACTGCTGGCGCCTGAAGCACTACGCCATTATAGATGTGTGCATCATAGCCTTCGGCTTCGTGCTGCGCATACTGGCAGGCGGCGTGGCCACTGGCATAGTACTGAGCCACTGGCTGGTGATGATGACGTTCCTGCTGACCCTGTTCCTGTCCTTCGCCAAGCGCCGTGACGACGTGCTGCGCATGATGAAGACGGGAGAGGCACCGCGGCACAACACCTCGCGCTACAACCTCACGTTCATAAACCAGGCCATAACCATCACAAGCAGCGTCATGCTGGTGTGCTACATCATGTATACCGTACAGCCGGAGGTGATAGCCAGTTTCGGAACACCGTACATATACCTCACCAGTGGATACGTAATCCTGGGCATACTGCGCTATATACAGCTGGCAGTGGTTGACGAGAAGAGCGGAGACCCTACCAAGGTGATGCTCAGTGACCGCTTCACGCAGTTCATTGTCACAGCATGGATAGGCACATTCCTGCTCATTATATATATATTGTGACGGCCGCGAGGAGCGGATGTGTGAAAAATCAAAGTGTCAGGAAAACGGCCTTTTTTCTGACACTTTGATTTTTTGCGATTGCGGAGAATGCCCTCGTTTCAAAATTATTTTCCGACGGGCCTGTACAGCGCATTCTCTGGCGATTTTGATAACACACTGTCAGACAGAATATTAACAAAACCCTTCCGTAAAAGACACACTAAAACGCCAGAAAAAGGGCGCCTTTACGCTGCAATATGATAGAGATTGCTGTGCGAAAGCTATCTTTTCACATGGTCAAAGCTATCGTTTTAGGGTGCGAAAGCTATCCTTTAGCTTTCTATATGCCGCAGATACGACTTTAAACATCGTATTTTTGACCCGGAAACGCGGCAACGCTATATATTTTCTCTCTATTTTGCGAGGTGAGGACGACAGTCCCAAAATATCAAAACGTCACAAAAACGGCTGTTTCTGTGACGTTTTGATATTTCACCCCTTTTCCATTCTCATTCCCTAAGCAACGTTCTCGCGGTCTCGATGATGGTGTCTATTCCGCGCCCCATGTCCTCCCGGGTCATGGACACGCTGATATGCGGCGGTATACCGTGCTCGGTTGAGTTGCCTTCGGCATTGAACATCGGGCAGGCCGACAGCCTCACGCCCCAACCGTTAGGCAGTTCGGCGGAGTATGGCATTCCTGAACCGCCGCCCGTGACATCGCCTATCACCGTGACATTGGGCATACGCTTCATGTACTTCACAAACTCGTTGGCTGCGCTGTACACGCTCCTGTTTGTCAGCACACACACCTTCTTGTGCCACCTGATGCCTGCGGCTGGCGCTATCCACTGCTCCTCCATGGCCGAGAAGTCGTCATGACCCGGCCCTGTCTTATGCTGCATATAGCCGACAAGGGTGTTCCCGTCGCAGAAACGTGCCGCAAGGCGGTGCGCCTCCGTCAGCTTTCCGCCGCCATTATTGCGCACATCCACTATAAGTCCCTGGCAGGAGCTAAGGTAGAGCATCACCTCGTCAATGTTTCCGTCCCCTATCTCGTCGGCAAAGCTGCCTATATACACGTACCCCGTGTTGTCATCAAGTATGCGGTAGTACATTCCGGAGGCTATACGGTAGTCCGTGCCGAGATAACGGCGATGAATTGAGTCGGAGAAGTTTGCGGCATAGTCCTCCTTCCACGACCAGTTGCGCGCCATGTCGAACGATGCCGATAGGTTGACATGGCCGTCGCGCAGCTCGCCTGTCATGCGTCCGAGGAACTCGAACAGCTGTGTGCGCGACATTCGGTCGTTGACATTGGCGGCGTAGCGGCTGTGCACGTCGTCCCAGTTCACGCCAAACTCGCGCTCCTTCTCCGTGAAGAAGCAGTAGCGCTCATCCATTATCCTCCACAGCGCCTCCATGTTGTCTGTGGCGGTGTTGTCATACTCGTCCACATCCACGCACGATGCGAGGGAGAGGATGGCGGACATTATGACGGCCACCCATGCGGCGGCCCTTGCTGTCATTGCTGTAGTATACTTCATAGGGAGGGCTATTTGCGCACCACCACACCGATGGTGGCGGCGTTGTAGTAATTGTGCTGCTTCAGATTGTTGGGCTTGGCCTGCCGGTAGTCGCCGAGATAGCCCACACGCAGGGCGCAGCGCGCCGAGAAGGGGATGTCAAGACTGATGTGATGACGCAGCTGCGGCACGGCGACAGAGGTCACGACAATGTTGTGGTCATAGTCTCCGCGGTTGAATATCTCATAGTACGACTGCCCATAGTTAGGCGAGAACATCACGCCCACAAGCGGCAGGCGCGCCTCCCAGTTCACTCTCATGGCCTTGCCCCACAGGGTGAAGCCATAGTTAAGCATCACGTGCGGCCCGATGTCAACGGACATATAGCCCTGTGCGGGGTTGTTGGCGGAGGTACGTGTATTGTATGCGAAGCCGACAGAGTAGTGCGCCATGGCGCCGACAAGCAGTCTAAGCCTGTCATGGGCCATATTGAAGCGGCGCGCGGCGGTATACGAGAAGTCATAGCCGCCGCTTATCTCGCTGGCTGTCTCCGCCCTGTTGTGCGTACTCGCCATGGTGCCCTCGTGGATGAGTATGTATGCCATGGGACGCTTGGCGCTGCTGCGCACCACCTCGGACATGAAGCGTCCCTGAAAGCCACTGTACTTCTCCGGTGACAGATAGGTGTCCAGATTGTCCGTGGCGCCTAAAGCAAGTTGTGTTGCCACCTCCTGTGCGCCGGTATGGTGCATAGAGAGTGACAACACAACTGCTGTGATGTAAAGTCTTATGTTCATGTTACTCCTTATGAGCGGTTTTAGTATAGCCATTCGGGTGACGGTGTTCTGTGAGTCGGCACGGATTTCAGAAGAGGTTCAGCTGTCCCGTAATCTCATCGCGTACCTGCTGCTCGCTCTTTCCTGCATCCGGGTCGAGATTCTCCTCCTCCTGCGCCTCCATATCGCCGTCATTCCCCTCTCCGTCATCATCCGCCGTATCCGGCCCGGGCTGCCGCAGCGGCTCCAGCTCGTCAACCTTGGCAACGTTGAAGGTTGATATGCGCTTGCCCTTGGCCTTGAAGCCCTTCACGGTGATGAACTGCTCCGCGTCTATCTCCATAGCCTCACGGAAGGCGTCATTGCCGCCGAAGGTGACAAGGATGCGCGGATAGGGCTGGTCCGTGAGCAGAAGCAGCCTGCTCTTGGGGTTCTCTCCGACAAAGGAACGGTGGTTCTTTGAGGCCTCCATCTCAAAGCGCTTGATGTAGGCGAACCCATTGTTGTCGGCATCCAGTACCACCGCGGTCCATGGCTTGTGCTCGTCCCACTTCTCAATACGCATGATGTTCTGCTCGAAGTGGTTATTCGGGTCTGCGGAGGTGATGTAGAACTCTCCGTTATCCAGAATGACAAGGATGCTGTCATCGTCCTGAAACTTGCCCAGTGACACGCCATGCGCGTCATAGTTGAGACGGTTCACGTCAGCGTCCCACCACACCTCGCGTCCGCCCAGTGTGGAGTGGCCGTGGCTCTTCAGCCCAATCTTGTGGATGGGCATCCTGGACAGGATGTTACCACGTGAGCCGCGCCCCTTGACAGCTACGCTGGCAAAGTCCTTCTCCATAAACAGGCGCTTGACTTTCGGCCCCGGCTCAAGTGTCACCTTTATCACCTCGGCCTCTCCGTTGGGATTGGCGGTGAAGTAGAGCACGCGGCTCTGCGGCGTGCCGAGGGTCAGGTCATACTCGCGGTCACGTGTGCACGTGTCCACATTAAATCGCTTGATGTAGTACGTACCGTTGGCCCCGTCGCGGTAAACTGCATTGTATGTGGTGCGCTTGTCATTGCGTTTCCATATCCCGACGTGTATTATGTTCTTGCCAATGTTAATCTTCTCGGCCACGCGCACTATCTTGTACTTGCCGTCCCTGTAGAAGATTATGACATCGTCAATGTCGGAACAGTTGCAGACAAACTCCGCCTTCTTCAGTCCTGTGCCCAAGAAGCCCTCCTTTCTGTCTATGTACAGCTTCTCGTTAGCCTCAACGACCTGTGCGGCCTCAATGGTGTCGAAGTTGCGTATCTCCGTCAGTCGCGGATGGTCAGCGCCGTATTTCGCCTTCAGATGCTCAAACCACTCGCACGTTATGTCCACAAGATGTGCCAGGTCATGCTCTATCTGCTTTATGTCCGCCTGTATTCTGGCTATCAGCTCGTCCGCCTGGTCCTTGGAGAACTTCAGTATGCGCTTCATCTTTATCTCCATCAGGCGCAGGATGTCCTCCTTCCGCACCTCGCGCACCAGCTGCGGATAGAACGGAGTGAGACGCTTGTCGATGTGCTCGCAGGCCTTGTCGAGGGTCTCCGCATTCTCATAGCCCTTGTCCTTGTATATGCGCTCCTCGATGAATATCTTCTCCAGTGAGCAGAAGAACAGCTGTTCCAGAAGCTCGTTGCGCCGTATCTCAAGCTCACGCCCTATCAGTGCCTTGGTCTGGTCTGTGCTTGAGCGCAGCACATCGCTCACAGTGAGGAACTGGGGCTTCCTGTCCTTGATGACACAGCAGTTTGGTGAGATGCTGATCTCGCAGTCCGTGAAGGCATACAGGGCGTCAAGGGTCTTGTCGGACGACACGCCCGGCGCGAGATGTACCAGTATCTCCACGCTGGCGGCGGTCATGTCCTCCACCTTCCTTACCTTTATCTTGCCCTTCTCCACCGCTCTGGTGATGCTGTCGATAAGCGTCTCCGAGGTCTTGGAATATGGAATGTCGCGTATTACAAGTGTCTTCTGGTCTATCTTCTCTATCTTTGCCCTTACCTTTATGCCTCCGCCGCGCTGACCGTCATTGTATTTTGACACGTCAATGAAGCCGCCCGTGGGGAAATCGGGGTACAGTCTGAAGTCCTCACCACGCAGATAGGCCACAGCCGCATCGCAGATCTCGCAGAAGTTGTGGGGCATTATCTTGGAGTTCAGTCCCACCGCGATACCCTCAACGCCCTGTGCCAGCAGCAACGGGTACTTTACGGGCAGGGTTATAGGCTCCTTGTTACGTCCATCGTATGACATCTGCCATTCCGTTGTCTTGGGATTGAACACTGTCTCCAATGCAAACTTGGACAGTCTTGCCTCTATATAGCGCGGTGCGGCGGCTGACGAGCCTGTAAGTATGTTGCCCCAGTTGCCCTGAGTGTCTATGAGAAGGTTCTTCTGGCCTAACTGTACCAGCGCGTCACCTATCGAAGCGTCGCCGTGGGGATGGAACTGCATGGTGTGACCCACTATGTTTGCCACCTTGTTATAGCGGCCGTCATCCATCCTCTTCATAGAGTGCAGTATGCGGCGCTGCACTGGTTTCAGGCCATCCTCTATGTGCGGCACCGCACGCTCTAAGATAACGTATGAAGCATAATCAAGAAACCAGCGCTGATACATTCCACTAAGGTTGTGGACTACGGCAGCGTCAAAACGATTAGCGGGACGGTGGCCGTCTGACTCCGTCTCGCTAATCGTCTCCTCTGTCGCCGCATACTCTTGTGGGATAGTGGTATTATGACTTTCTATGTTCTCTGTCTTCTCTTCGTCGGACATATCTTATCTTTAAGGAAATTGTATTAAGGTGGGGAGAGTTTATTGGAACGCGGGCCATTTCTCACCGCTACGGGCAAAGGAATGCAGCGTTATGTCGAAGAACATCATGCTGTATGACGGTATTGTGCTTGATATGGTTGAGCCGTCAGTAAGCGGATACGGCACACATATCTCCCAACGGTCGCCAAGGTGCATATTCATGACGGCAGTGGCAAAGGCATTGCAGTCGCCGCCCACGGCGTAACTCTGCGGAACCATGGTCTGCGGATTGTACTCTCCCAGCCATGATGAGTCGAATTGGAAGCCAAAACCGCCGAAGCCCTCAGACTTTACGTTATATGATGCTGACGGCATGAGGTATCGGCGTATGTGCACTCGCACGGAATCAGTGTAATATGGCGACTCGGCGTATGACGGTTTGGTGCACTCTTCATGCTCCGCCTTCTGGCTAAGCACATGAACAATGATATAGTCCGTATGCGCGCCTTCCGTATCAGGGTTCCTTGAATATGCCTTTATGAGCTTCCACTTAGTGGGATTCTTCGCTATGCTGTCAAGGGCTCGCTGGTACATCAGCTCGAAATGCTCCACATTACGCTGCTGCCAGTTATCATATTCCGTGTCACTGTCATCAGACTCGGAGCAGGATGTGGCACACACCATACAGGTGCATACAAGTATCATATAAAGTATTCTCTTCATTGTATTATAAAGAACACCCCTCCGCCTCGCCTTACGGGTGCGGCGGAGGGGAATGTAGCGGACTTTGTTAGTATATGGTTTTGTCTTTCCTTGTCTTATTGCAGCTTCTTGAGCAGGGAAGTGATGGTAACCTGATCCTCAATGATGCCGCGCAGGTCTGCAATGTTAACCCTCTTCTGCTCCATGGTGTCGCGATAGCGCAGCGTCACGGTGTTATCCTCAAGGGTCTGATGGTCTACGGTAACACAGAACGGTGTGCCTATGGCGTCCTGTCTGCGGTAACGCTTGCCTATCTGGTCCTTCTCCTCATACTTGCAGTTAAAGTGGAACTTCAGATCATTCATTATCTCCATCGCCTTCTCGGGCAGTCCGTCCTTCTTGGTCAGTGGGAACACGGCGAGCTTTACAGGAGCAAGGGCGGCAGGCAGATGCAGTACGGTGCGTGTCTCGCCGTTCTCCAGCTTCTCTTCCTCGTATGAGTGGCACATGATGGAGAGGAACATACGGTCCACACCGATTGATGTCTCAATGACATACGGGGTATATGACTCGTTAATCTCCGGATCAAAGTACTTGATTTGCTTGCCGCAGAACTTCTCATGCTGTGACAAGTCGAAGTTAGTACGTGAGTGTATGCCCTCAACCTCCTTGAAGCCAAACGGCATACGGAACTCTATATCGGTAGCGGCATTGGCATAGTGAGCCAGCTTGTCATGGTCATGGAAGCGGTAGTTCTCTGACCCGAAGCCGAGATTCTGATGCCATTTCATTCGAGTCTCCTTCCATTTAGCGAACCAGTCAAGCTCTGTGCCCGGCTTAATGAAGAACTGCATCTCCATTTGCTCAAACTCTCGCATACGGAAAATGAACTGTCGCGCCACAATCTCGTTACGGAAAGCCTTTCCTATCTGCGCTATGCCGAACGGAATCTTCATGCGGCCCGTCTTCTGCACATTGAGATAGTTCACAAATATGCCCTGTGCTGTCTCCGGACGCAGGTAAATCTTCATGGAACTGTCTGCGGAAGCGCCCATTTCTGTAGAGAACATGAGGTTGAACTGACGCACGTCTGTCCAGTTACGTGTGCCTGATATCGGGCATACTATCTCCTCATCAAGTATAATCTGCTTGAGCATATCCAGATCCATGGCATTCATAGCCTCGGAATAGCGTGTATGCAGGTCGTCGAACTTCTTCTGATTCTCAAGCACCCGTGGATTAGTCTGACGGAACTGCGCCTCATCAAAGCTGTCACCGAACTTCTTTTTCGCCTTAGCTATCTCCTTTGCTATCTTATCCTCATACTTCGCCATCTGCTCCTCAATGAGGACATCGGCGCGATAGCGCTTCTTTGAGTCGCGGTTGTCAATGAGAGGGTCATTGAAGGCATCAACGTGTCCGGATGCCTTCCATATAGTTGGATGCATGAAAATAGAGGAGTCAATGCCAACAATGTTGTCATGCAGCAGAACCATTGACTGCCACCAGTACTGCTTGATGTTATTCTTCATCTCCACACCGTTCTGACCGTAGTCGTAAACTGCGCCCAGACCGTCGTAGATGTCACTTGAAGGGAACACGAAACCGTATTCCTTACAGTGGCTTACAATCTTCTTGAAAACGTCTTCTTGCTGTGCCATTTTTCTTATATCGAGTTATTTATGATTATTTATGTGAATAATTCGTTATGAGGTACAAAATTACAACTTTTTTCTTGAATAATGATTAATTTCGCACTTTTTAACCATTACGGGCACTAAGCGCCCTTATCTTTTAGTTAACAGAGTCTGCATACCCCACTCTTCGCCACACTACGAGCAGAGCTGTACAGGCATAGCATACCATCTGCATCCATAATGCCTGACATTCTCTCGCTACGTCCGGAAGCAATGCGCCCATGCTGCTCATGCGTATAAAGCCACGGATGCCGAATGTGCTTGGGAACAGAGTGGAAACACCTTGCCAGAAGCCCGGCATAGCGCTCTGCGGCCAGCTGACTCCGGAGAGAAACAGCAACGGTACGGATGAGAACACGACCACAAGCATCACACTCTCGCGGTATCTTACAAGCTCGCTCAACGTTATCGCAAAGAAGACACAGGCAAGGAGATAAGGGATAAAGAAGAGTAACAGGTCCATACCATGGACTAACGATACAAAACCGAAGAAGCGCGGCACCACAAGCGTAATCCATGCAAGCATAACACTGAATATTAACAGATAGGCTGACGACTTGCCGCAGAGCACTGTGACGGCCTGTCGCATTCTGCTGCGGCCTTTATCACGCCGATAATTGGCGAAGGCACGCTCCCGTTCCGTACCGGATATCATTCCTACTCCAAGCAGCATGGCCTGCTGTATTATGAGCACAAGCACCCCGGGCAGTATAAAATTGCCATAACCACCCGTGGTATTGAATATAGGCACTTCGTCAAACGTCAATGGCTGTGTGGCAATAGCATCGTCACGGTCCGTCTTACCGCCAAGACGCTGCCGCTGTATGTCCGCCCCCATATCCATAGCCACTGCTGTGGCGGCGGAAAAAATAGCCTTGTAGGTCAGCATATAACTCATATCACAGTACAAACTGATATGCGCCTGCTCCATTCTGCCGCACTTTCTGTCAAAATCAGCTGGGATGTACACTATGCCGTACGCCTCACCACGGCCTATATGGAGCCGTCCTTCGTCAATACTGCCACTCCTGTACGCTATGTTCACATCGGGAGAGGCGTCAAGACGCATTGAGAACTCACGGCTCATGGCCGAATGCGAGTCGTCAACAAGCACGACGGGCACATCGCGGACCACCTCATTGTTGTATATCCACGAATAAATCAGCGGATAGGCAATTGGCAGGAAGAAGAAGAAGAGCATCACCCCCTCATCCTTTACTATGGCTTTGAGTTCTTGTATCATTGTCATCATCTGTGGATATGCAGCACACAAGTGCCTGTGTTATGGCTCATAGCCGAAATTAATGAATGCGTTCCTCATCCTGCGCATTACAAAAACCGGCAGTATAGCGAAGAATATCAGAACAACAATATGTGGAAAAGCGTCTGAAAGCGGATAATCATTGAAGACGCACAGCTGGTATATCATGAAATAATGGCGTACGGGGAACATCCAGGACAACGCCTGCAGGGGCGCATCCATTGCGAACACGGGGAATGCGGAACCAACCATGGAGAAGCTGAGCACTCCCCACAGCGAGCAGACGCTCATAGCCATGCGCAATGACGGTACAAGTCCGAACATGAACACTGCAAATCCCTGGGCTGCCACAACAGAGAGGACGCACAATAGCAATATTCTGCCGGCGCCACCCGGTGCGGGGAAATGCAGAAAGCCAAACATACAGGTCATACTGAACAGCAACACCGCCGTGAACAGCAATGTCTGGGGGAGGAGTTTGGCGAACATTGCCTTGGCAAAACTGCCGTCCGACAGCGCAAGCCACTCCTGCTGTGTGCCGAATTTCAATTCTGTGCCTAATGAGTACACCGTTATAAGAAACACAAACAGCAGTATGCTGGCCGGTATAATCATCGTATTCAAGTATATATTATAGTTTATCCATGGATTTCCCACATTATGCGTATCCAGTTGTATAGGTTGCAGCATAGCCATTGCCTGCTGTTGCGTCGCACCCTTTGCCAACAGCGTCGCCTGTCCCACTGCCGCTGCCGCGAGAGTGCACATTGTCTTCATCTCCTTATACAGCAGCGAGCCTGCCATGATGGAGGTATTACTATAGTATACGGACATTCTTGGCTGGCGTGCGGACAGCAAGTCCTGCGTGAGGTCCTTCGGAAAAAGCACAAAGCCGTATATCTCATCACGCTGCATAGCCTTGCGCGCCTCGGCAACCGTTGGATAATGCGCCACGACATGGGATGACTGGAATGCGTCTATGAGGCGTGTCAGCTTCCGGGTGGTAGTGGTATTGTCCTGATCCACGATACCTATCGGCATATCCACGGGCTGTCCGTTATTCATCATCGTAGTGAAGAACACGGTAACGAATAACGGCAGCGCCACCATACATATAAGGTATATAGGGTGGTGTATAAGTATTGACAGCTCACGCAATAGCGCCTGGCGCATACCGGACGCGCGACGCTCTTCCTTTTCCTGTCCGCTGTTGTCAGTGTTATTCTGTAAACTCATAGCCAGAATGATGGGTACACGTCCCTTTCACTACTTTATTATCACAGACATTCCTGGACGCAGCCCCTCCAAAGACTCCGTTGGGCGTGCCTTTACCTCAAAAGTCTTCATGTCATACTGCCCGTTAGTCTTCGTAGCCTTCCATGTTGCATAGCTGCCCTGGTCCTTTATCGACGTCACCTTGAATGTCATCTCCTTGTTAAATGCCGGTACATACGCCTTGAAAGTGTCACCATTCTTCATTCCGTTAAGCTGATCCTCACGTATGTTGAACGATCCCCATACGTCATTCATTATGCTTATCGTCATTATCGGTGAGCCACTGCCCACAAGTTCTCCCACCTTGGGATATATAGTGGACACCTCGCCCTCCATCTGCGCGGTCTGCACCGTCTCGTTGATATACGACTCCACCTCGTTAACGGCTCCCTTAGCCCTTGCCACCTGCGCCTTTGCCGCAGCCTTCTCCTCCTTCCGTGCTCCATTCACGGCCATGTCATACTGGCTCTTGGCGGCTTTCTCCTGCGCTTCATAGACTTTGTAGCTGGCGTATGCCTCATCACGTTTCTGTTCTGTCATCACTCCCTCGTCAAAAAGCCTCTGCACACGCTCGTATGACTTCCTGTGTATCTCCAGTGCGGCCTTTGCCTGCTGCCACAGCTCATACGCTCCGCGCACCTGTTCCCTTCTTGCTCCGGCCTGCGCCATATCACTCATGGCCGCAGCGGCGCCTTCCGCCCCCTCGGCCTGCTGCCTCTTCGCCACAAGGTCGGGCGCATCGAGGATGGCGAGGGTATCGCCTACGTGTACATAGTCACCCTCCTTTACCCGCAGTTCCAGTATACGTGCCGGCACTTTACTTGACACTCTGTATTCCTCAACGTCTATCTGTCCCTGTATCACCTCCTGCTCTTTTCCTATAGTGAAGTATCCTATGGCACCAATCACCACCACCACTGCGGTGAATACCGCAAGGGCCGCCATAACACTTTTATGTTGCGCTTTATTTTCCATATCTATATTAATGCAATGCTTATTACTCCGTTCCTTAATCCCTTATAGACAAAGCCTTCCTTAATGCGGTCTCGCTCAGCTTCATCTCCACTTCCGCGTCTATCTTCTGCGTCTGTGCCTGCAGCCATGCCGTCTGTGCCGCCATGACATCTGTCGTCTGCATCACCCCTTCCCTAAATCCAAGGTCCGCACACCGCAGGTTCTCTTCCGCCCTCTCTATGTTCTTTTTGGCCGTTGCGAGGTTCTTTCCTGATTCCTTTATTCTGAAAGCGCACTGGCTTATCTGCAGTTCCACCAGTTCCTCGGCCTCACTCAGCTTCAACTGCGCCAGAGTGGTGGCGCACTTCGCCGCGCGTATGGCGTACATCGTCTCTCCCCAGTCCAGAACGGGTATCCTCACCATCACTCCCACGTTGAACGCTCCCTTGAACTTGCGCTCAAAGCTGTTATAAACACTTGGGTTTGAGAACAGGACTCCTGTTGTCAATGCCACCTGAGGCAGGTGTCCCGCACGGGCAATCCTTGTCTGTTGGCGTGTCAGCTCTATCGCATCATTCAACATACGCAGCTCATGCCGCCGCTCCATGGCATCCTCCACATCGTATTCACCTACCGGCGCTGCGGCTATCTCCTCCTTGTCCTCATCCTCAAGAGTTATATTTGAGTCCAGTGGCATTCCGCACAACTGGCAAAGGCTCATCTTCGCCAGCGCCAGACCATTGTCCACCTTCGACTTTGTCATGTCCGCATCGTTCACAGCCACACTGACTTTCAGTCCGTCAGCCCTTGTGGCAACTCCGTTCTTTATCATCTTCTGCACGTCGCTCTCCAGTTTCCTCACCAGTTTCAGATACCCCTCCGCCAGTCTCTGCTTCTGTTTCAGCGCCACCACAGTCCAATAAGTGTTGTCGATGCGGTATCTCACGTCATCCTCGGTAGCCTCTATGCCCGTATCAGCCATCCGCTCCGCGATGTCCGCCATCCTATTGCCCGCTGTCACCGCTCCGCCCATATACAAAGGCTGTGTCAATACGGCCGACGCTGTATATATGTTATGCGTGTTTGTCGTAAAGGCATCAACGATATGCTGGCCTATTGCATCGCCTGCCACCGCCAGTTGCTGCGCCATCTCCTGTCCCATTTTACCGAAAGACGCCGCTGTCTGACTGGCTATGTTGCCAAAAGCCTGCGCCTGTGCCGGTGTTATCACCCCCTGCGCCGCCAGCTTCTGTATACTGTTTGCCATCTCCTGCTGCACCTGTCCGGCCATGGGACCCATCTTGTCCCCAAGCGTATGCATGGTGGTTGTGCCGGCATTGCTCAGTATGTCCTGCTGCCTGTCGCTCAATATGGACAGTTCTCTGCTTGAGTACACATAGCCTCCCGCCACGTCAATGCGTGGCAGGTGTTTGGTACGCGCGGCCTTGCGCGCATTTTCCGCAGCCTTCTTCTTCACCCTTGCCATTCCCAGTTGCTTATTCGCACGCAATGCCCTCGCCCGGCATGAGTCCAGCGACAGTGTCTCTGCATAGGTCGCAGCCACAGAGAGAAGACACATTAATAATATGACGTATTTTTTCATTATTGGTTTATTTGTGAATCATGTACAAGACCAAATCTGTTAAAGCGGCGTCATTGCCATATCATTTCCTTATCACGAACCACACATGAGCCGCCAATGTCGTAAACAGTCCGTAATGCCTTACCATTATCCGGAAGCGCTCAATCAGGGAGGCGCGGTGGTTCTTTACTGTCAGCCCCCCGTCAAGGTACTTGCATAGGGTGATGTGGGTGTAGAACAGTCCGAGTCCCTGCCTTTCCGCCTCCCTCATTATGCGTATGCACCAGTCCACATCAGCCGAGAAGCGGTATCTGCGGTCATAGAGTATTCTCTTCACCATATCGGTACGGGCGTAGAAAGCCTGATGGCACACCAGCATTCCCATTCTGAACGAGCGCCATGTCAGCCGCTCAGGAGGCTGCAACCTACGCCGGTGCAGAAAACGTCCCTGCGCATCCACAATGTCCGTATTGCCATATACCACGGCAGGGAGTTCCTTTCCCTCCCCCACTCCTATCATTGCGGCCACGCGCTCCAGTGTATTGTCATCCGCAAAGGTGTCACCTGCGTTGAGAAACAGCACATAGTCGCCGCTGGCAATGCCTATCGCCTTGTTCATGGCATCATACAAGCCTCCGTCCCTCTCGCTTACCACTGTCACAACATGGTGTGAACCGGCATCGCCGCACCTCCTGGCATACTGCCGTGCCATATCCGCCGTCCCGTCATCCGACAGCCCGTCCATAATGATATGTACCACATTGGCATACGTCTGCCTTTCCACACTGTCAATGGTACGTGACAATTCCCTTACGGCATTGTATGTACAGGTTATAACGCAGAAAGTAATCATCCCCCTATTCCTTTTAGAATACAGGCAGCGTCAGCAGCTGGTACATCAGAGTCTTGGCCATCCGCTCATGTCCCTTGCCGTTAGGGTGCAGGCGGTCGGTATCTGCATTGTTGAAATACTGCGCATACTCGTCCATCATGGGATACAGGCCCGTCAGCGCACCGAAGTCAATCACGGGCACAGCCCATACATCCGCCATCTCCTTTGTGGCGTCCACGTACGCCTTCAGATACTCTCCGCAGCTGTTGGTATAGTCCTCCGAGCACTGCCAGTTCTTCTCGTTGGCATGAAAGTTCTGCCTGTGCAGCGGTGTCAGCACCACAATCTGCTTCGTAGGATACATACGCTTCACCTTATTCATAGCGATGTTTATCCTACCACGGTATGTTGAGTTGTCCATGCACAGATACTGGCGCGTGCGTTTGGTCATTTTCTTCGGCTGTCCGTGTCCGTACATCACCTCTTCCTCCTTCTCCTCGTACCATTTGCCGAGAGGCACCCCGTTATTATAGTCGTTAGTGCCCATGAGTATGATTATTGCGTCCACGCTGTCCTTATGCTCCGCCATCAGTTTGTCGGCCTGACGCGGTATGTCGTTCCACTGTCTTCCGCTCACCGCATACACATACGGCGTTATGCCGAGCCACTCCTGCAACAGATGCCAGTACTTCTTTGCGGCCGCCTTGTTGCGGGGATCTGTTATGGAGTCGCCGAAATAGGCCACTTTCTTACCCTGCCACGGATGTACCAGCGGCATCTGCGCACTGCCGGACAGCGTCAACACCAGGAGTGTCAGCAATGTTAGGAATTTCTTTTTCATACGCCTTATTATATTATTGTCATCTTACTCCCCACCTATTATATATATAGTACGGCGGAGGAACACTTTTTCTGTGCAAATTTACTAAATTCTCTCCGTTCTACAAAAAATTGACTCATGTAATAAACAAATTATGCCATTTTGACTATAGATAGTGACAATTTGACAATTAATATATGATGGTATATGCTTTGAGTAAAAGTGTGACAGAACAACAAATCAAGAAGAAAGGAGTTAGATTATGATGAACCAACCAGAGATGACAAACAAGGAGGCGCTGCAGCGCTTTGCCAAGAATCTTGTGGGCGATGCCAAGGCCGGAAAGCTTGACCCTGTGATAGGGCGTGATGATGAAATCCGCAGAGTATTGCAGATTCTCTCACGAAGAACGAAGAACAACCCCATCCTTATCGGCGAGCCGGGAACGGGAAAGACGGCCATTGCCGAGGGACTGGCACAGCGTATAGTGCGCGGTGACGTTCCGGAGAACCTCAAGGACAAGGAAATCTACACCCTGGACATGGGCGCGCTGGTGGCAGGAGCCAAGTACAAGGGTGAGTTTGAGGAGAGACTGAAGGGCGTTATAAACGCTGTGATAGAGTCAGAAGGCAAGACCATACTGTTCATTGACGAGATTCACACCCTCGTAGGTGCCGGCGGCGGCGACGGAGCGATGGATGCAGCCAACATTCTGAAGCCTGCACTGGCCAGAGGCGAGCTGAGAGCTATCGGTGCAACCACACTTAACGAGTACCAGAAGTACTTCGAGAAGGACAAGGCGCTGGAAAGGCGTTTCCAGATTGTAATGGTTGACGAGCCGGACGAGCTGTCCGCCATCTCAATACTGCGTGGACTGAAGGAGCGTTATGAGAACCACCACCGCGTTCGTATACAGGACGACGCCTGCATCGCTGCAGTGACGCTGTCAGAGCGGTACATCTCGGACCGTTTCCTGCCCGACAAGGCTATCGACTTGATGGACGAGGCGGCGGCAAAGCTGCGTATGGAGCGCGACTCCCTGCCCGAAGAGCTGGACGAGCTGGCACGAAGGCTGAAGCAACTGGAGATAGAACGCGAGGCGATAAAGCGTGAGAACGACAAGGAGAAACTCGCGGAGCTGAACAAGACCATCAACGTGCTGCAGGAGGAGGAGCTGCGTATGCGCTCAAAATGGGTGCAGGAGAAGAACCTCGTGGACAAGATACAGCACGACAAGCAGCAGATGGAACGCCTGCGCTTCGAGGCTGACAAGGCAGAGCGTGAGGGTAACTACGGCAAGGTGGCCGAGATACGGTACGGAAAGCTCAAGGAACTGGAGGAGGACATCCTCCGCGTACAGGAACAGATCAACGCCGAGGGCGCAGGAAAGATGGTACGCGAGGAGGTTACGGCCGATGACATAGCAGAGGTGGTAAGCCGCTGGACTGGAATACCTATGACAAGGATGATGCAGAGCGAGAAGGACAAGCTGCTGCATCTTGAGGAAGAGCTGCACAAGCGTGTCATAGGACAGGACGAGGCCATACAGGCGGTGAGCGATGCTGTACGCCGCAGCCGCGCAGGACTACAGGATCCCAAGCGTCCGATAGCGTCCTTCATATTCCTCGGAACAACCGGTGTCGGCAAGACAGAACTGGCAAAGGCACTCGCGGACTACCTGTTCAACGACGAGTCAATGATAACGCGCATTGATATGTCGGAGTATCAGGAGAAGTTCTCGGTAACGAGACTGATAGGAGCGCCTCCGGGTTACGTCGGATATGATGAGGGTGGACAGCTGACAGAGGCCGTAAGACGCAAGCCATACAGCGTCCTTCTATTTGACGAGATAGAGAAGGCGCACGCCGATGTGTTCAACATACTGCTGCAGGTGCTTGACGATGGACGGCTGACGGACTCTAAAGGCAGAGTGGTGAACTTCAAGAACACCATAATAATAATGACCTCCAACCTCACGAAGGATCAGCTTTACGGACGTCAGCCCATACTGGACGGCAACGGCATGGTGAAACCGCCCATACGTCCGGAGTTCCTGAACCGTATTGACGAGATTATCACCTTCAGCCAGCTGTCAAAAGACGAGATAGCCGCTGTGGTAAGACTGCAGATGAACCATGTGGCCGGGATGCTCGCAAAGCAAGGTTTCACGCTGAATGTAACGGATGCGGCTGTAGCCACACTCGCCGAGGCGGGTTATGACCCGGAGTTCGGAGCACGACCGGTGAAGAGGGCCATCCAGCGGGATGTGCTTAACGCGCTGTCCAAACAACTGCTTGCAGGGACAGTAACCAACGACAGGCCCATAACAGTGGACAGTCACGAGGGCGTTATAACCTTCACCAACGCATAATATATGTAATTACGGATTGTAAGTAAAAAGGCCTTTTTGCTTACAATCCGTTTTTTCGTACCCCCACGAGAATCGTTTATTTGAAAATTTTCTTTCCTCGGACGCGTACAGCGCATTCTCCGCGCAGCACGTTAATACTTTGATTATCTTTACGTTAACCGAACATACCATTTTAAAGTAGGCGAAAAGTGCCCTTAAACAGACGTTTTTCACACGTTTTGGGGCTCTTTTCACGCCACAATATGATACAGATTGCAGGGTAATTTGATAGCTATTACAGTGTAATTAATATCATATTGCACGGTAATCAGATAGCTATTGCGCCTCAAAGTGGTAAAAGGCACGTTCGTTCTCTCTAAAACGCAAGGTGGAGACGACACTTTCAAAAACACTGACTGTAAGCAAAACGGGCCTTTTACTTACAATCTGTAAGTTGATATCTTTTACTTCAGCACGGAATTTCCTGCAAAAAGGTTAAAAGAAATGCACCTCTTTAAACCGCCAACCGAAGCGATGGCAGACTTATTTCATCACTTTTTTTATTTTTTCTCGCTTTTCTTTCTTTTGTTTCACAAAAATAATGTAAATTTGCAAGCGACATATATACAAGTGTAAATATGCGAATTGGACTACAAATCATTTCCATATTTTCACTTATCATTATCCAACCCCACGCCGAGCCTTTGTTACGGCAACCCGTATTCAAAGGAGAAAGGGTGGGTGAAAGGATAACGACATATTAAAAGGCGTTTACTTGGCGCTATGTTCTTGACGAACTGGAATCTAGCAAATTACCAAATTGAAGTCATGGACATTGCAACGGTAGATGACCCGGGTGTGATTTATATTACAGCCAATGGTGTTTCCTGGCAGCATGAATTGTACACATACCTCTCATGCGTATCAAGGAGCGCCGTATGGTGAATTATATTTCATATCGGCGTGGGTTCTAGCGTTGTCTGTTCAACTTCAATGGGTAATGCTAGAACCTCAGTTCGTGGGACAGACAACAAGGACGTTCCCACGCTTTTTTTATGCTCGTGAATTACAATTAACTAAAACCGCCATCATGGGGAACGGTTGGCCAACTTATAAAAAAACTATATGGCTATTGTAAAATGTTCCGAATGCGGAAAGGAAGTCTCTGACAAGGCTACGTCTTGTCCTAATTGTGGTGCACCACTTCAAACAGTTATTCAAGCACCTACACAAACAGTAGAAAAAGAAAAGATTATCGTTGTTAACAATTCATCATCAAATGGCTGTGGCATAGCTGGGTTTGTATTTGCCATATTGGGATTGTTTTTAGGTTGGATACCTGTTTTAGGATGGATAATATGGTTTATTGGATTAATACTATGTTTTATCGGTCTGTTCAAAACACCCAGAACTATGGCTATAGTTGGATTATTCATTACATTTATAGAAGTATTTATTATCTTAGCTATAGCAGGAACATTTGCAGCAGGTGCTTCAGCAATATCAAACAGTCTATAATTACATAGAAAAGAAAGAACGATATCTTAACAACCAATCATAAGTACAATATAGTAAATCAACAAATTAACAAGTAAAGCATACAACCCAAAACATAATATTAACCTAAAACAAGAAGAATATGAACATTGAAGAAGCTAAGAGTGTTTTAAACACATTGAGTAAAGAATTCGACTCTCACGAGTTTATCAGGAAGTATATACAGGACTTTACTGTTTCATACGGTCAATTATTAATAGAACGCAAACAAGTAGAATTAGCGCATGGAGCAATAGGCATATTTCTTTCGCAGCATTCTGATGAACTCGGCATTAATTGTACTGGTAAGCATAAATCTATAGACATCTTTAATAATGAGTCTTCGTGCGCAACATGGAGTAAACTATAATCCGGCAGATCTCACAACTAACAATACAGCGCGACCATCAAGTCCCCTACAGGAGTGCATTCCTATGGGGGACTTGATTATTGTATAGCCATCCGCATTGGTTAAAAAACATTAATTGTATAGTATGTTTTATACCTCATCATAAAAAAATCATTACCTTTGCTTCAACATTAAGTGTATGCAAGCCTAAAAACTAATAACCAGAATGGTAACGGACACTATCATATCTGCGCTAACCAACCTTTTTGCTTTATTCTGCTCACGGGGTGGAGTGGACAGGAGGATGTCGGCCAAGATGCTTGACAGTTATCTTGGAAGCCATTTCGGAATACGTGGTAAGGAACAATACACCAATCTGTACATAGAACTGCGCGAGCTGTACGAGGAGATGCCACAGCTCAACATCGAGGAGATTGTCGATGGAATATGCACAGGGCTGAAATCGTCCATAAGGCACGAGGAGGGCGCCATGGTATTGCTGCGGCTTATGGAGTTCTGCGCCAAGACTCCGGAGAGCTTTAACGTAGAGGACCCGATCTTCAGACGTGCCGCCCACAAGTTAGGTGTGTCAAAGAGTCTCTTTGACGACTTCTCCGACTTTGTGATGGACTATGAGACGCGACACGTAAAGCTATGCAGGTTTACGGGATTCAAGGCTCCTGTGAAGACATTATGGCTGAAGAGCATGAACCTTCTGATATTCTCATACAACGGAAGCGACATAAGAGGGGTGCTGTTCAACGACGTGCCAATAGCAAAGGGAATGTACCAGGTGTGGGATACCAGCGGAGTACTGAAAAACAAGTTCGGAAATCCCGTATACTATTCAACGGTACAGGCCCAATATCACACCACAGGCAAACGGGGCAGGATACAGTTTTCCGGGCGCGACATTGATTTCCACTTCCCAGGCAGCAGCAACGGGATACACAACTTCTCGTTTGATATGCACGATGGAGAACTGATAGCCATCATGGGCGGCAGTGGTTCGGGCAAGACCACACTGGTATCCATACTCAACGGCAGCATCATACCACAGAAGGGAAGCATCACTATCAACGGTCACGCAATAGACAAGCCGGAGGCCAGGGCGCTGATAGGATTTGTGCCACAGGACGATATGCTGATAGAGGAGCTGACGGTATACCAGAACCTGTACTACACAGCGCGGCTATGCTTTGACGGTATGCCGGACGAGGAGATAGACAGCAGGGTGAACAAGACCCTGAAGGACCTCGGACTCTACCAGACACGCGACCTGAAGGTGGGCTCTCCAATCAAGAAAGTCATATCCGGAGGACAGCGCAAACGCCTGAACATAGCACTGGAGCTGATAAGGGAACCGGCTGTACTGTTCCTCGACGAGCCCACATCGGGCCTGTCATCAGCCGACACAGAGAATGTAATATCGCTACTGAAGGAGCAGACATACAACGGAAAGCTGATAGTCACAAACATACACCAGCCATCGTCTGATGTGTATAAGCTCTTTGACAGACTGTGGCTGCTTGACAAAGGAGGGTTCCCTGTGTACGACGGCAACCCCATCGAGGCCATAACATACTTCAAGACGGCCGCCAACTACGCCGATGCGGACACCAGCACGTGCCCGACCTGCGGAAATGTGACACCGGAGGTGATACTGAACATCATAGAGGAGAGGGCACTCGACAACAAGGGACAGGCGACGGAGGAGCGGAAAGTGGAGCCGGAGAGATGGCACGCCATGTACCTTGAGCAAAGGGAGGCGATGGAAAAGCCGAGACCCTTCACCATACCCGGGACAGAACAGCGGAAGCCTAATGCCTTAAAGCAATGGTGGATATTCATGCGGCGCAACGTCATGTCGAAGATAACCAACACGCAGTACCTCGCCATAGCGCTGCTTGAGGCGCCGCTACTGGCGCTGGTGTGCGCAATGCTCACACACTACACGCCGGCAGGAGAGGAGTACTCCGTCATGAACAATAAGAATCTCGTGTCCTATCTGTTCATGGCCATAATAGTGGCAACATTCATAGGCATGAGCGGATCGGCAGAGGAGATCATAAAGGACCGCGCACTGCTGAAGAGGGAGAGGTTCCTACAACTGTCATACCATAGCTATATATGGTCAAAGATAATACTGATGGCAATGGTGTCAATGGTGCAGACAATGCTGTTTCTCGCTGTCGGCAACAGCATAATGGGCCTGACAGACCAGATAATGATGTGGTGGGGAATACTGCTTGTCACCGCCATTCTGGCCAGCCTTACGGGACTGATACTGTCGCAGAGCCTCAACTCGGTAGTGTCCATATACATCACCATACCTATACTGCTCATACCACAGATACTACTGTGCGGACTGGTAGTAAACTTCAGTGACCTCACACCGGGAAGCACCACAGGCAACGTGCCACCCGCAGGCAACATAATACCCTCACGGTGGGCATACGAGGCGCTTGCTGTGACAAGCTATGCGGACAATGTATATGAGAAGGAGCTCTTTCCGTTTGACAAGACGAACTATGAGACGCAGTATTACCGCCACGGCTTCATATACAAGCTACAGTCAGCCAACGAGACCATGAGGCAGGAGCGGCAGCGTGGCAACACGGCAGGAGTGCAGGAGCAGATGGAACTGCTAAGGAACGAGGTGCATTATTTAGCCGAGGTGTGCAGTATGGCACCGTACAGCGGAGGATATGACCACGCCTCACTGCACCAGTGGCTGGACAACGCGGAGCTATACATGAGCAGGAAAGGCAACAAGGCGGCACTGGACGCGGACAGACTGACACAGAGGAGGATAAAGGAGACAGGAGCGAAGGAACTGCTGAAGCTGAAACGCGACAACCACAACCTGCAGTTACAGTCACAGCTGGCCGGCATGGACGCGAGGGAAATATGCGAGGTGGTGGGCGGACACATAGTACCGAGGGCCGGATTTGTATACCTGACCCCACGCAGCACCAACGGTAACGCTCCGTTCTACAGCAGTGAGAAGCGGCTGGGCACCCTGACCATACCCACACTGTGGTTCAACATGGCGGTAATGCTGACAATGTGCATAATCACCACACTGATGCTGCTGATGGACATACCTGGGAAATACATCAGAAGTCACTAAATTAATATCATCAACCATAAACAATAACCAAACAAAAAACTATGCTTATGAAAAAAATCACATTCATTGCGGCTGCCGCAGCAGCCATCGTTCTCGCCTCATGCGGCGGTGGAAAACAGGCAGAGACCACTCCCGAGACCAATGACAGCATCACATTCGAGCAGTCACAGATTGAGGAGAAGATCATGACAGAGCTTGACTCTATCGCCGACATCTACACTAAGCTGGCTCCGGTAGAGGGAGTGTTCGCCAATGGCAGCATACAGCTTTCAGAAGACGAGGCAAAAGTCAAGCCGACATACCTCTATGACATCAAGCAACTTGACAACCTGCAGCTGATATCACAGAAATACCGCGCACTCGGCATACTGTCTGTAGACGCGCAGGTGGCAGAACTATACAAGATGGACACTGACGCATACAAGGCTGCCATAGCAAAACTGGCAACGGACGTGAACGATCCGGCCATCAAGTACAACGAGAAGCCGACGGCAGAGGATGTGAAGGCCATATACACCGCAGAGAAGGAGAATGGCCGCATCAACCTGTTCTGGGAGGCCGCCGCAGCAGGTATCGTGGAGAACCTGTTTGTACTGTCACAGAATATTGACAAGTTCCTGCCGGCATTCAACGACCAGTCTGCATCAGACATGACATACCACATAGCACTGCTGAAGCTGTCACTTGATGACCTTGCCACATACGACACCAACATCAAGGAACTTGTGGAGACCCTGGCTCCGCTAAACGAGCTTAACGCCATCAATGTGCAGCAGCTGAAGGAACAGCTGACAAAGATGAAGCCGCAGATAGAGGCCGCACGCACAAAGATTATCCAGACCAGCGCGGCTGAATAAGAAATAGGAAAACGTCATGAGTGGACTGGTGTCCACATACAGACACAGGCATACGGGTCACCCCCACCGCTACAAAACAGAGCGGCGGGGGTGACTTTTTACTTGTGGCGGATAAATCACAATTATATTTTCTTGGCCGTTTCAGTAAAAATATGTAACTTTGCGGCATGATTGACGTTAAGAATATAACTAAGTCCTTTGGCACACTACAAGTTCTGAAGGGCATAGACCTGCATATAGAGCAAGGGGAGGTGGTGAGCATCGTTGGTCCAAGTGGCGCAGGAAAGACCACACTGTTACAGATAATGGGCACTTTGGACAAGGCTGACAGCGGCACAATAGAGATAAACGGTGTAAATGTCAGCGCACTGTCCACCAACAAACTTGCAGACTACCGCAACCATAACATCGGGTTCATATTCCAGTTCCACCAGCTGCTGCCGGAATTTACCGCAGAGGAGAACATACTGCTGCCGGCACTCATCGCGGGGACACGCCGCAGCGAGGCCAAGGAGAGGGCAAGGGAGTTGCTGGCATTCCTCGGCATGGAGGAGCGTGCGCACCATAAGCCGGCGGAACTGTCCGGAGGAGAGAAGCAGCGCATAGCTGTTGCACGCGCACTGATAAACAATCCCACGGTGGTGTTTGCCGACGAGCCGTCCGGTTCGCTGGACACGAAGAACAAGCAGGAGCTGCATCAGCTGTTCTTTGACCTTAGAGAAAAGTATGGCCAGACATTCGTCATAGTGACACATGATGAGGAGCTGGCACGCATAACAGACCGTACCATACACATTGTCGACGGAGTGATAGTGCAGGAGGAGACCTGTGGCGACACATCCGCAGAACAAGTAACACTAACAGAAGAATAAAAGATGAAACTACAACTTGGAAAAAAGAATACACTAAAAGCCGCATGGCGCGTGGACTTTGGTATGTACCTTGAGGGCGGAGGCTATGAAGGGAAGATACTGCTGCCTGAACGCTACGTTCCGGAGGACCTGCAGATAGGCGATGAGATTGAGGTGTTCCTGTATCTGGACAACGAGGAGCGGCTTGTGGCAACGACACTGGAGCCGAAAGCCATGGTGGGTGAGTTCGCATACCTTGAGGTGGCATGGGTGAATGAGTACGGGGCATTTCTGGACTGGGGACTGATGAAGGACCTGTTCTGCCCGTTCCGTGAGCAGAAAAGACGCATGGAGAAGGGACGCTCGTACATCGTTCATGTGCATATCGATGAGGACAGCTACCGCATCATGGCCTCTGCAAAGGTTGAGAAGTTCCTGATACGCACCACCACAGGCAGTGACGGCACACCGGGAGAGCCCATACCATACAAGCCCGACGACGAGGTGGACCTGCTGATATGGCAGAAGACGGACCTGGGCTTCAAGGTAATCATAGACAACGCATACGCCGGACTGCTCTATGACACACAGATATTCCGCAACATCCACACGGGAGACAGGATGAAGGGATATATCTCAAACGTGCGCAAGGACGGGAAGATTGACGTGAAGCTGCAGAAGACTGGCCACGTCCACACCACTGACTTTGCAGAACAGCTGCTGAGATACCTGCAGACGCAAGGCGGCCGCTGCCGACTGGGCGACAAGAGCGACGCAGAAGAGATAAAGGAGCAGTTTGGAGTGAGCAAGCGCACATACAAACAAGCCATTGGAGACCTGTACAAACGCAGGCTGATAACTATAACCGAGAATGGCATAGAGCTGTGCTAAGCGCCGAAACGGCGTGGACTACGTACATACACAGACTGAAACATAAGGCAAGAGGAGTCCTGAAAGTTCAACATCACTTTCAGGACTCCTCTATTTATATCATGTCACACCTTATTCTATATACAGGAAGTTAATGGAATGCGGTGGAAGAATGACGCTGCCATCCTTCAGGCTGTACTGCCTCTCCTGCGGAGTAACCCTGTTCTCACTGCCAATGTCGTTATAGTCATCGGTAGAGGAGCCTTGCAGTATGACACCCTTGACCTTCTTTCCCTTAAAGGACGGAAGCACCTTGAGGTCAAGACGTACACTCCTACCCTTCTGAGGGTCTTTGTTAACGATGGCGTACACATAGCGTGTACCGGCCGAATTGGATGTCAGTATACCGTCAATGACAGGAGTACGCTGTTCCTTCTCTGTCAGATTCTCTGATGTAACGGCTACAGGCACTATCCAGTCTTCAAGAAGATTAGTGTACATACTGAAGGTATGGAATGTGGTACGCTTGACTATGCCATTGGGATGAACGAAGATGGCGCCGCGTGTATTCACAATAGGTGAGAAGCAGGCTATCTCCACATCGGCAGAATTGCGCAGGCAGGTATTCAGGAAACAGGCGGAGAACAAGGCATCAGCCATCGTATATGTAGAGTTCTCATCGTTCTTGTTGCGCGCCTCGATTTCAAAGCCCTTGCGAAGGTCACCATGCCATGGATGATGCCAGTAACGTAAGTTCCACTCATCAAAGGCTATCTTTATCTTACCTCGCAGTCCTGCCTCCTCCAAAATCTTGACAGTCTCAAGGATTTCACGCTCAGGACGGCCCGTCTGCATCATACAGTCCATATATGGGGACGGCGTATTGTAATGATAAAGAGGACGCGGGTCGTAATAGCCATGCAGAGAGATATAGTCAAGATGCCTGCCGGCAGCCTTGAGCAGAGGCAGGGTCCAGGCGCGATCCGCACGGCCTGCGGCAAAGAGCTTTGCGTCACGTGTCACGCTTCTTATGAGCTTTGCAGACTCACAGACCAGCGGTCCCCAGTCCTTCACAGTCTTGGCACCAAGCTCCCAGTCTCCATAGTTCTCGTTGCCGACACTCCAGTATTTCACATTATACGGCTGCTCGTGACCGTTAGCCATACGCATACGGCCATACTTGCCGATGGACAGATTGCAGTACTCCACCCAATCACTCATCTCCTCTGGAGTACCTGTGCCGGCATTAGTACAGATATACGGCTCCGTACCAACCTTGCGGCACCATTTTATATACTCGTCAGTACCGAAAGTGTTCGGGTCCTCAACCTGCCAGCTCTTGTCATACACAGGAGTGCGCTTGTCCCCCACTCCGTCCAGCCAGTGGTATGTGGAGACAAAGCAGCCGCCGGGCCACCTCACGATAGGTGTCTTTATCTCCTTCAACGCGGCGATGACATCACTGCGGAAGCCATCCGCATCCGCAAATCGGGAGCCGGGATCATATATACCACCATATATCTGGGTATGGAAATGCTCTATGAACTGACCGAATATCATGTGGTTGTACTGTATTCTCGGCGCATCGCTGACAGCAGTTATGCCGTTGCCCACAGCACCATCGCTGGCAGACGATGCGGCAGAGAATACAGACATGGCACAATAAAGGCCAAATTTCTTAACGCTAATATTCATATCACAGAAAAAATGTTTTGTTTTCAATCATATTCTGATTATACTCATCTTGCCATGACCTTTCCATTCAATATGTACAGGCCACTTGCAGGCACTGCATCCAGTCTGCGGCCGAACAGGTCGTATATGGTATCAGTGGTATCAGCCTTCTTCTCGCGCACCACTGCTGCGGCCGTCACGTCCGCACCATGGTATGTCAGTGTGAAGTTGTCGAACACAAGCCATGTGGTACCGGCCGTAGGCTCCTTGATACCTAATGTCATGGTGCCGTCCGTCACATCAACTGCCACAGACAGGCGTCCGTACTCGGCATTGGCCAGCATCCTGTCACGCTCCGCATCGAAGTTGCTGCCCACACAGCTCTGCTTAACCACATCCGTGTCCTCGCTGTCTCCGGACTTGGCGTACAGCATGGCGGTGTTGGCACCGTCACCGTTTGCCATCTGGCAGGTCACGGTATAATGTCCGTCAGGCAGACCTGTCAATGTCTGTGTGAGGTCAAAGTCTGTGCTGTGCCATACCTCTGCCGCGCCGTTGTATCTCTGGTTGCCCCAGCGGCCCAGCAGCTGCCATCCGAAACCGTTGCCTATGAACTCGGGATTGACAAGAAGTGCCGTGGCGTTAACAGGTGCATCGGCCGTGGCCGCAGCCAGGAACTCCTTATGGAGCCTTTCCCTCTCAATGGCGAATATCTGCAAACGTGCGATGTCGTCACCGCTCTTGTCGCATCCTATCTCCTCTCCGTCACGGTATCCGTTGGCAGGAGTCCACAATCCAAGCCAGTTGCCGGGATACTTGCCATTCTCCACTGTCCATGCGCCGTTCTCGTTGTTCAGCAGCAGGCGTGTCCACTCACAGGCGAACGGCTGGTCGTGCGTGCGCATCTGGTCCGGCCTGTCCCACTCTGTCTGTAACAGCAGTCCGTCATAGTCTATGTTACGCATACAGAAGGCATCGCCGTAAGGCTCTATCATGAACACCTTGGCGAGGTTCTCAACAGGGTTCTGCGGTGCCTGGAAGAACAGGGCCTTGTTTCCGTTGTGCGGAGCGTTCTTCAGTTCAACAAGCAAATCCGCATCGTCACTGGTAAGAACGAAGTAGTGTGTGCCTGCCTTCTCCGTAAGCTCTTCCGTAGATGACACGATGGAATAGCCATTGTCCGCGGTCAGCATATTATAATAGGTGAAGCCCTCCGTCTGCTTCAGGTCTATATTATATGTATAGGTCAGCGCTCCTGCGAACAGGGAGTTATAGCTAACCTTCACCTCCATGCTCTCCGTAACATTCTCCACGGTATATGTAGTGCCGTGTGAGCCGTCGGGCCATGTGATATTCTCGGCAGAATCGTATGAGGGGATAGCCAGCTCCATAGTCACATTGCCTCCCTTAAGCACAGTGATATCGCTTGCCGGCTTACCGGAGACGGACGGTGTTGCGGCCGTTCCGATATACTGCATCGCAGGCACCACGTTGATATTGAACACGACCTGGCTCACCGCACCGCTCTGGTTGGCGTACTGGCAGGTATAGGAGCGTGAAGTCGTTATGTCACTTACGGTTATAGAACCGCCCTTTGCGCCATTATCCCAAAGGTAGTCGTCCGTCCAGCCTGTAACGGGAGAGGCTGACAGGGTGACGCTGCTGCCGCTCAGCACGGTAGCCTCCGTGGTCTGCTCCGCAGCACCGCCAGCGGTAATCTGGCTTGTCATCATATCAGGTGCGGCGTCACCGGCCACCGCGATGGCGAACGCCTGGCGGCTCTGCGTGCCGTTCTCTGCTGTATATGTCACACGATAGATATAGCTGCGGTCAGCCTTCACCGTGATGTTACGTGTTGTCTCGCCGGTGCTCCACAGCCAGTTGCCCGTATCCGTGGTTCCCTCGGGCAGCTGCGGCATCAAGGTTATGGCAGCGCCATCGGCAGGGATGGCCTTTGTGGTGCAGGCATTATAGTTATACTTCAGTCCTCCGAGGTTGGTCTGGTTCTTCAGCACCTCGCCGTTATACTCTATATCACCGCTCAACGGCGTTATGGCCTGCGCCTTGTCTATGGCCGGGCGCCAGCCTGTGAGGGTGGAGAAGCCGAGATGGTCAAAGCCTCCGGAGTTCTGACTGTAGTTGCCGCCGCCACCATCAGGACAAACCTGCGCACTGGCAGCCTCGGCATACGGCATCTTCACGCCGCGCAAGCCCTGATAATAGCCCAGCAGTCTGTCCCAATAGGGACGGAACTCACCGGCACCGCCGGTGTTTGGGCCGCCCATCTTCCATGCCTCGCCCACTGTTCCGCGGCAGTCGGCATACTCATACTCTGTCCATGGCAGCGAGGTGGCATCCACTCCGCCGAAGTTCATGGCGGCCACGAACTCCGCGCCGGCCGCTATGCGGTCATTCATATATGCAAACAGGTCATCGCCCTGGTTCAGGCCTACCTGACAGATGTCTATAGCCAGTCCGAGAGCCATCAGCGAGTGGCCCTGGTCACGGCCAGACTCCTGCATCTGTCCGAGGTAACCAAGGGCGCCGCGCTTGTCGGCGTGCACCACAGGCACAAGGTTTCCGATGAACTCATCACAGCCATCGTTATATATAAGGCGCTCGTTTGAACGGTCCTTGAACGTACCCACATGGTCATACTTATAGAAAGACATTCCCTGATTGTACATATGCACATCATCACAGAGTATGCCGATGCTCATAACACACAGGGCATTGCACAGTCCCCAGTTACTCCAGTAGTGGCCCGGACGCTCGCCGAGGGTGGAATATCTGAAGTTGGCCCATGTGTCATGCCTGCGGCGCAGGAAGTCTATGGCAGGATTGTAGAATACTTTTACTATCCATCTCTTGAACTCCTCAAAGTCCTCACGGCTCCAGCCGTCATAGTCACGCATCAGCTCCGCAGCGTTGGCGAACTCATGGCCGTAGATGCCTGCCGCCAGCGACACGTTGGTGTCTCCGCCCAGTGCCTTGCAGGCTCTTGCCCACTGCATCAGTATGCGTACGGCACCGTCTGCATTGGCCCTGTCACCGCTTATCTTCCAACGCAGGGCATTCTGGAATGCCATTGCGGCACCACGCGCACAGTTCATATAGTTCTGTCCGCTGCCGCCTCCACGTATGACGGTCTCTGTAGGCCATGTGGCCACGTCGGAATGGGAATAGCCGTTGTCGCAAAGTATCTGCCACGCCTTCAGCATACGCTCGTCGCCTGCTGCGATCATCGCCTTGGCGCGGTCAATGTCATCCTGCGAAACGATGCCGCCGGGGTGCATGAAGCCGTGGTCCAATGTGACGTCGAACACTCTCTTAGCCATATAGCCCTCCGTGGCCTTGCAGGCCTCAATGGCCGCATCCAGTGTCTTCAGGCTCTCGTCAATATATGTCTGCGATGCCTTGCCGCCATCTATTATCAGCTGCGCCATAGTCAGGCGGTCCTTCAGTTCCGCCACAGCATTGGGAGCGTAAAGCGAAGCCGATGCCACAATCTGACGGCCTTCCTCTGCCTTAGCGGAGAGCTGCGTCATGTCGCCGGCAGTTCCGTACTTGTACTCCTTATCATAATCTGCGGAGACAGCCACGAGGCGCTCCACCTGCTCGTCGCTGACGGCGCAGTCATAGACACGGAAGTCCGCAACCATGGCATTGTTAAGATAGTTGTCAGCAGAGAACGGCGCACGGCCAAGCCAGTTGCTCGTGGGGGCGGAGGCGAAAGCCTGTGACGGAACCGGCATACCGCTGTTCTGCGCAACGGTGCGGCCGTTTATCAGAAGTTGTCCTGTCTGTCCCTTCTGACGGTATACAACATTCACCCACTGTCCCTTGACGGACTCGGTGCCGACCTTTAGCGCCATCTCGCCGCCCCAGCCTGCCGTGGAAGCGCACAGCGTCTGCTCATTCAGACGGTAGCCAACATAGACTCCTTCTGTCTGTGTATTGGACTGCATGGTGGAGAAGGCCCAAAGGAAACGACCAGCTCCGGACAGCGAAGCGTTCGGTGACACATAATAGCATACGGAGACAGTAAAGTCATTGAGCTTACGCATAATCTCTCCAGCGGCAGAGGTCATGTCGAGATAGGCAATGTTGTTGCCAAGCTGCAACACATGATACTTGCCAACCTCAACGACCTTGGCGTTGTAGAGCATACGCGCTGTAATGCCCGACACATCATCGGTGACCCTCGTTCCAGAAACATTGCTGAAATCGAAGTGCATCTTCAGATTGGCATCCTGTCCCTGTGCACAGACCATTGTCACAAGGAATGCAAACAGTGTAAGTAATCGTTTCATGTAGTTTAAGTTTAGGTTGAATGAAAATGTTTTCCGCAAATTTCACAATTTTATTTATAAAATATCTGCTTTGTTTATATAAATCCGTACGTTTCTCAAATACAAAGACGCAAAATAGACGTTACAGACATATCTTTTCGACAAAACAGGCATATCTTTCCATATAATTTCACGGTCTATAGAAAACTGAAGACGGTCCTCACGCAGCTAAAGACGGCCCACAGTGAAAAAAGGACGGCCTTTAGGAATAAAATGATGGGCCTTGGAGAAAAATGGATGGGCTTTTTGAAAAAAATGGATGGCATCCACAGAAAGCTGTAGACCATCCACAGAAATTTTTAGAGCGTCCACAGAATGCTATGGAGCGTCGACAGACGCAGCATGACAGTCATTATCCATATTGGGATTACAGATATGACAATATATAATAAGGTAGTGTAAAGAAAACTGTGTCAAGGTTCTCTTTACACTACCAATTTTCCTGCCGGATGATGTTTACCGACATCCAGCTGATGTCTACAGAATTTTCCTGCCTTTATATATACTCCGCAATTATAAAGGATGGAGTATATATAACATCATAATATACTTACTTCACCATTACATTGACAGCGCAGCCACCAGTCTTCACCACGTAGGCACCCGTATGCAGCCTTATCACCTCTCCTGAATAGACGGGAGCGCTGTAGACAGTAGCACCGCCGACGCTGAACACCTCAACCCTTGCTCCGTCACCGCCAGATACCACTATGCCTCCATCCGACATACGCACCGTCACCGCATTGCCGCTGGCTGTAACGCTGCCAACACCAGTTAGCTCCTGTTTCTCCACTATCTCCTTAAATCCGCTCCATGCCTCATCCGCAAGATATGCGTCCTTGGAGCCTATGGGCACATTCAGAACACACTGTGACTTCTGTTCCGGCATAAAAGCATTCTGCATTACGGGTGGCACCACGGCACGCACGTTTACCTCCTGTAGATTTTTGCAATAATGGAAAGCATTATCCTCTATATTCGCAATGCCGCTGCCTAAAGTGACGGAGCGCAGGTTCTGACAACTGTTGAACGCCTGGAAGCCAATAGTCTCCACCTTATCGTGAAGTGTAACATCCGTCAGTCCATTGCAGCTCATGAAGGCATTTCCTCCAATGCTTGTCACCGCTTCCGGTATGCTCAACGTTGTAAGAGCGGAGCAATAGGCCATGAAACCGTATGGAATGGCGGTGATACCAGCAGGAATATTCACGGACTTCAGTGCGCTGCAGCCATAGAATAAGTTGCTGCCCAACTCCGTGACATTGTCAGGAAGTACAACTTCCGTAAGAGCGTCATTAAACATAAAGGCCATGTCACCGATGCTCGTCACGCTGTTCGGAACAACCATTGAGGTCAGGCCGCAAAGGGAGAACGCTGAAGCGCCTATGGCAGTCAGGCCCTCAGGCATTGTCACTGACGTAAGGCCGGAGCAGCCTTCGAAGGCTGACTGCCCTATATGTGCGAGTGCAGCAGGCAGTTTCAGAGATGTCAGACCGCTACAGTTGTAGAATGCCGACTCGCCGATGCTTGTAATACTATTAGGCAGAATGACCTCCGTCATATCACTGCTGCCGGAAAAGGCGCTGAAGCCTATGGCTGTGACGGGGAATGTAACGTTCCCGTCGGAAACCTCGGCTGGAATGTCTACCGTTCCCGAATACGTGGAACCGTTACGCATAACCATCAATCCCTTCCCATCTTCGGTAATGGCAAAGTTTAAAGTCTGAAACCGCGCACCGCCGGAAGCGCTCGAGGAAATAACAGAGGCAGACAAGCTGACACCGTAAAGACTGGCCAGCATAACCAATAAAAGGGTGTAGAGCTTCTTCATATTATATAATGTATATTTTTATAGCGTCTGCCGACCTCCAGGCATAGACGCTGCCGGTGAATAATTCGTATAAAGAAGACATTGAGGCCTGCGCACACTCTGAATGCGGAATGTCTTTTTCTGTATCTCTGCGACAAAGATACGAAAAAGGAACTACACCACCAAATTTTTCAGATACTATTTTTCATGCAGACCGTAATTATATGGCGACGATTTATCACAAAATAATAACGAGGCGCCCACCATGTCATGGATGTGGACACCTCGTTATCACGTATCATACAGAGCAGTTTATTACTTATTCACTTTCTTTACACCGTTCTGTATGTATATTCCATTCTTTGCCGGAGCACTTATTCTGCGCCCCGTGAGGTCATACATGATGCCACCCTCATTCTGTTCGCAGGCATCACCATACAGGTTCTGCACGCCTGTTGCAGGATCCATCGGCAGGATATTGTAGTTCCTCCAGTACTTTGCGGCCTTATATGCGGCGACAGAACTTTCTGGAACGTAAACATCTACAAGACTTGTAGGCAAAGAGCTATCTACAACTAACTCTGGTGGTGTAGTAGCATAACTATAGATTGTTTTCAGGCCACAACCGTAAAAAGCAGAAGCTGCTATGCTATTAACAGTGTTAGGTAATATTATGGATTGCAAGTCGGATGCACTATGAAAAGCAGACCACCCAATAGAAGTTACACCTGTGGGAATAACAGTGTTTTTACACCCTGCGAGCAAATTGCCTGTAATCTTATCTATAATGGCATTGCATCCACCCCTGCTATCATAGAACGCATTATTGCTATCAACAACAATGCTGGTAACTTTTGGACAGTCCATTAATATACTAAGCCCAATACGATACACTGATTGAGGTATAAAGATACTTGTCAACTCTCTACATGATGAAAATGCTACATCCCCTATCCTTTCGACGGAGTTTGGTATTGTAATTTCCTTTAATGAATAGCATTGGTTGAAGGCACTCCTGCCTATAACCTGTACACTTTCCGGTATATCCACTTTCTGTAACTTGTCGCACCAATAGAAAGCTCCATCACCGATTACAGTCACGGTATTGGGAATTGTCACGCTTTGCAGATCCTGACAATATTGGAATACATAATCAGGTATCACTGCTACTGATGTGGGAAAGGTGAAGTTCGTAAGTTTAGCCCTCGAAAAAGCCCTTGTTCCTATTTCCGTTACAGAATTAGGAATTGTGATATTAGTAAATGCACAACCGTAAAAGGCTTCTTCTCCTATTGAGGTTACAGTGTTTGGAATTGTGATAGCAGACTTACAATACGCAAAAGTTCTTTTAGCTATTGTGGTTACAGAACTTGGAAAGGTGAAGTTTGTAAGTTTACAGCCCTCGAAAGCACCTTCTCCTATTGAAGTTACAGAGTTTGGGATAATGATATTATTAAGTTCACAGCCGGCGAAAGCACCATCACCTATTGAAGTTATAGTGTTGGGAATTGTGATTGTAGTGAACTTACAATATGCAAAAGTATTTTTAGCTATTGTGGTTACAGAATTTGGAAAGGTAAAGTTAGTTAGTTTACAGCCGGCGAAAGCACCTGCTCCTATTGAGGTTATGGAGTTTGGAATAATGATGTTGTCGAGACTGCTGCAACCTTGGAAAGTACTGTCACTTATACTTGTCAGCGTGTTCGGAAGCTTTATTTCAGTAAGATTGGCGCAACCGCTAAAGGCTTTGCTTTCAATGACGGTCAAGGATGCCGGCAGATTGATGCTGCTGAACATACACTTTGAGAATGCTCCCTTGCCAATTCGGGTAACGGATGTGGGGATAAAGCTTGTATCAAAGCCTAACAGCAATGTGTTTGTCTTTGTCTCAATGATGGCATTGCAATTATCACGGCTGTCATACAGTGGGTGTCCCTCCTCCACTTTTATCTTAGTCAGCCCCGCTGCGCGGAACACATCGACGTCAATGTTCTTAACAGAGCTTGTGATGATGGTGTTGTTACATAAGAGAATGGGCGTGCCTGTCGCTGTCTCTATGATGGCGTTACAGTTGTTTTCGCTGTTATACGTGGCATTGGCCTTATCCACCACAATGCTATTGATTTCTGTACAGCCATTGAAAGCACCATCAGCAATATTCGTTACCGATGCGGGAATGATAATGTCCTTAGGACAATTGCTGCCAACAAAGGCACTGCTGGCGATTTCGGTTACACCGTTTGGGATAGTGGTGTTTAGACAACCCATTATCAGAGTATTCGTGTTCTTTCTTATTATTGCGTTACAGTTGTCTCTGCTGTCGTATATGGTATTGCCCTCGTCTATTACGATGGAGTGGATATTGTGACAGCCATCGAATTCAGAGATATCTCCTAAGAGGGAGGCACCCAGTTTTATGGATGTTATGTCTAAACAATCTCTAAACGCCCTCCTTCCTATTGCGGTTACTTCGTTTCCTATCTCTATAGTTTTAACTGATCCTGCATATTTTGCCCATGGTGCACTTCCGTAATAATTCCTCATTCTTCCTGCACCGTCTATTTTCAAAACTTCTGTTTCTGTGTCTAACTGCCAGGTAACGCCTGTTCCACAGGAGCCGGTATAAACTTCCGCACTCACGTTGAGTGCATTAATTATCTGCACAAAGGCAAATAACAGTGTGATTTGAATTTTGTGTTTCATAAGATTTTTTGTTTAGTATGACATTATGTTCATTGTTTATGTTCCGTAAACGGGTTGAGTTAATATGTACAGGGATGTCGGGCCTTGCACAGGTCCGCATACTTTAGTCCCGTGCGAAACTCAATACAGCGCATTATAAAGTGGCAATTTGAATAGAAGTCAGGTTTCATATAAAAACGAAAAAAGGCGGAACTGTTCGTAACCTTTCCGTCAATCAGGCATCGCCAAACGCCCCACACAAGGAAAAGTACGAACAGTTCACGCCCTAACAGGACGTGAACCTTCGTCAGCTTGTTCTCTTGTGTTGAATTTTGGCGATTTCGATTGACAAGAAACAAGGACAAAGTCCAAGTATACTATGTACTCCCCCATGAGAGAGCTATGCTTTCCGTAGGGGCAGCTGATATAAAATCATTTACATATTCCGCATAATTTATATTTGGAATGATAATATCATGGGACAAAATTAACAAAAAAAAATCAAATGACAAACATTTTGTCGAATTTTTTTCTTTTGTTCTTTGCTTTGTTTTACGCAACTCCACAAATTACCACATTTGTCTACACGCATGAACAGGCGGCATACAGAAGTGGGAATATGTCTTTTATAGGTTTAAATATATCTTCATCAACCTATTTTTATATTATATTCTCCCTAACAGAACGTATCGTCAAGTAATTTTGTGTAACGATTTACTGTTACATATCCACATACACATCGAAAACACAACAGGCCTATTATCGTATGAGCCCAATTGAGTCATGAGGGGAAAAGCACATCATGCAACTTAACAAGCACTAATCAAACAATATCAATCTATGTCAAGACTATCATTTTCATTTATCATTGTCACTCTGATTCTCACCCTGGCATCCTGTAACAAGGAGCCTGACGAGTCGAACCTCTACACTTTCACCGGACAGACCATCCAGGACTACCTCCAGGCCAATGACTCCGCATTTCACAAATTCAACATCATCCTGCGCCGTTCTGGCCTCGACCGCATGATGGCATCCTATGGAGAATACACCTGTTACGCGCCATTAGACCGCGGAGTAGACCAGTACATCGACAGTCTGTGGAACGACCCTGACGCAAAGATACCACATAACGGACTGACCGAGAACAGCATTGACGGTCTGACGGACGAACAGTGCCAGGAGATAGCAAAATATCACCTCTCCGCCATGCAATACACCTTTGTGGAGGACCTTAGCGATGCCGGCGGCAAGGAGATAACAACCATGCTCAGCACACCCTTCATATCCCGTCTTCACGATGACGGCGTGGTGAGATTCAATAACTCTGTCAGCGTGCTGCGTTCCGTGGAGGACGGGAAACTGACAAATGGCAACGTACATATCGTTGACAAAGTAATTCCTCGCACCACACACTACCTGGCAGAGATACTGGAGGAACATACAGAGTTCAGCATCTTCCACGAGGCTCTCGTCAAGTGCGGACTAACAGACCTGCTTCATACAGACCACAAGACAAATGCTAACGGCATTCCAAGAACCTACAAGTGCGATAACATCAACGGCCCCGCTGGTGGAGGATGGGAGAAAGAACGCTATTACTACCCAACGGAATGCAAGATAAAGTTCACAGTCTTCGCAGAGACAAACGAGACACTGGCTGCCGCAGGCATCAACAGTTTTGAGGACTTGAGGCAGAAATGCGCTGAATGGTACGGCGGCGCGGCCGAATGGTACGACTATCCCGACAAGGAAGCCAACCCTATCAGCACGGGAGATGATTATACAAACACCTTCAATGTGGTGAATATGTTCCTGCGCTATCATATACTGAAGGCCAGTATGCCTGTGTCAAAGTTAGTATACGAGAACAACACTTCCAACGAGCCACACTGGAACATGGCATTTGGCGGTGAGCCTCACGACTACTATGAGACCCTCCTGCCCCACACCATAATGAAGATATGGCAGCCGCTGTACCAGAACACCGGCGCATCACGCAACATTTGGATAAACCGCTGGCGCGAACACAACACCCTGACCGATGAGGTGGGCACATTCGGCAGCGATGCCACACACCAGATAAGACGCACTGGTTGTCTCGTAATACGCGCAGAGTCCAACATTCAGGCATACAACGGATACATCCACGTAATAAACAGCCCTTTGATTTATGACGCTGACGTGCCAAGGGGAGTGCTTCATGAGCGTATGCGCATAGACATGGGCACCATACTCCATGAGCTTTCCAACAACAACATACGTTTCGCCACAAGTGATGAGATTGGAGCAATGAACACCGTGGTACCAGGCAGTGGACTGATGACACGTCTTCCGCTGGATTACTTCGACAACCTCGTAAGCTACAACGGCCGCACACAGTTGGCATGGTACACATGGGGCAACTGGAGGGCATGGGAGTCAGACCAGATGACCGGGTGGGACGAGAACGACTTCGCTTTCCGCCTACCGCCAGTGCCTACAGGAGACTACGAGATACGTATATTCTTCGCACCACTCTCCTACGGTGGTCTGCAACAGTACTATATCGGCACTTCGTCGGACCCCAGCTCCATGCAGCCCCTCGGACTGCCCATCGATGCACGCTATCCTAACGTTGGGATGGAGGAACACCGCAACGCCACAGGTTACCTGCTCATCAGCGAGTTCAACGACTACGGAGTGGCCTCCGACCTCGTGCTGCGCAACCACGGTTATATGCGTGGCCCCGCCAGTTTCTCACGCGGTACATACAACAAGGTCAGACAGCGCGTCTACTCACCCGACGAGCTTGTGGCGGACAAGTCATGCTGCAGCCGCTATGAGGAGGGGTATGGCGTGATGGTGATGCGCAAGATTCTCGGCACACGTCATATAGAGCAGAGCAGGGAATACTGGCTGCGAATAAAGAACCTGCTTAAAGGCTACGACGGACTGTTGTTCTATATTGACGCTATAGAGCTGGTTCCGATAGACATTGTGAACAGCCAGGACTATACAGAGGACTGGTACTGATTATTTATGACGGGCTAAAAGTCTCCAAAATCATTCACCGCCGCATCATGTCATTTACCTATACGAGGAAGTCAGGCTACTTTTTATTAAGCCTGACTTCCCCGTATAATCTTGCTCTCCATATCCAGGCAATAACGTATGCCTATTTGCCAAAGAAGCCGTTGTCGGCCTGCTTCTCCGCACTTGTATGTGTGGCCGACGCGGCACGCACATCAATAGGCAGCCATACGTCCATGCCGCCCTTCTGCCCACGATGGTCCCATGCGTAATATGGTATGAGAGTGAGGATGCGGTCCGTGGCGTGCAGCTTGCCGTCAGCACCGTATGAAAGGCTCTGGGCCTGTGTCGTGATAGGCATCACCTCGTGTCCATCTGTTATGGTGACTGGCTTCGTACCCATCCGCAGCTCCGGTTTCTGGTTCAGCAGATAGGTGCTGATATCCGCCTCATTGTCCGGCCACTCCGCACAGTACACCAGCGGTCCGCGCTCAACGGCCACACGGCCACGGTCCGCAGCAACTTTTTTGTCGGCCACCACAAGGCGCGGCTCCATATCAAAGTGCACCTCAACAACATCGCCCTTCTTCCACTTTCGGTCCAGTACGGTGTAACCGTTTATCAGAGTGCCAATCTCCTCATGCACCTTGCCGTTCACCTTTATAATATATGACAGTTTCTTGTCATCAGCATATCTGTACAGGTTGTTCGGAGTAATCTTTCCTGACACCCATGACGGCACACGGATGTGCATGGCAAACTTGCCGGAACCCTTCTTCACCGTTATCCTCACATCTCCATCAGCAGGATAGCGTGTCTCCTGCTGCAAAGTGATATTCTTTCCCGCAACCTTTACCGTGGCAGTATTGCCCATGAACAGATTTACATAAAGTGCATCCTTGGACGTAGCATAGACATATCCCGGCAGGGACGGAATGAAACGGCACACATTTGACGGGCAGCAGGCACAGCCGAACCATGGCTGACGCGCATACTTCTGCTCCTCACGGCATGAGAGAGGATTGGGATAAAAGAAGCCGTCACCATGTATTGAGATTCCGGATATCAGCGCATTGTACAGCGTGCGCTCCAGAATGTCATAATAAACGGAGAAACCGTGCAGCAGGAAAAGACGGTAGTTGGTGTACACATTTCCTATCTGCGCACAGGTCTCGCAATATGCTGACGCATTGGGCAGCTCATAGTTGTCCCCGAACGCCTCGCCTGCATGACGCGCTCCGACACCTCCTGTTATATAGAGTTTCCTGTCCACGATATTCTGCCATATACGGTCTATCGCCTTCACGTACGAAGTGTCGCCTGTCAGTGCAGCCACATCGGCCATACCGCTGTACATATACTCCGCCCTCACGGCGTGTCCTACCGCCTCGTCCTGCTCTATCACAGGCTTATGCGCCTGACTGTAGGCATCGCGCCGTGCAGTCTTGCCGCGCATATCCAGAAAGTACTTGGCCTGGTCAAGATACTTCCTGTCACCAGTGACGAGATACAGCTTGCACAGTCCCATCTCCGCAATCTGATGTCCGGGTACAAGATGCAGCTGATCGGCATCAGGCCCTATGGCCTTGCACACACAGTCGGCATAGCGGATGGCGATATCAAGGAAGTTACGCTTACCTGTAGCCTGATAATGTGCGCACGCCGCCTCAAGCATGTGACCGAGATTGTAGAACTCATGACTAAGTTCCTCCACCTTCTCCCAGCGCTTGCCGCCCGCCCAGTGATGCGGACGCTTTGGGTTCATGGTACGAGCGGTGTACAGATAGCCGTCAGGCTCCTGCCCTTTCGCCACGATGGCGAGCACCGAGTCGATATACGCCTCGAGCTTCTTGTCCGGATATGTCTGTAGGATATAGCTGGCCCCTTCTATGGTCTTGTACACATCGGTATCATCAAAGGAGAAGCCCTCCACCTTCACATCATCGGTATTCTCGCCCGACAGCTGTCGGGCGGCAATCTCGAAATTACGGTAACGGCCGGTCTCCTCACACTTGCTGAAGGCGAGGGGTATCGTGACCTCACGGCTTGCCTTCAGGCGCGGACTCCAGAAACTGTCGTTCACCTTGACCGCAGTGAAAGGCACAGGCGTAATAGGGTACTGCGCCTGCATGACACAGGCTGAAAAAAGAAGCGCGCCCCCACAAAATGCGCGCTTGAATGTGGTTGTCAGGTTCATAAGATATTATAATATAGATGTTAGCGTGTACATATATACCACTGATGCTGGTATGGCTATCAGCGAGGAGTCAAAGCGGTCAAGCATACCACCATGTCCCGGCAGTATCCTGCCGCTGTCCTTTATGGCAAGCGTGCGCTTGAGCAGACTCTCCACAAGATCACCGAGAGTGCCGAACACCACCACAACTGCGCCAAGGCCCATCCATTCCGCCGTGGTGAGGCCTGTCTGTATCACTCCATAATCAGCCAGCAGCATGGAGTCATCAACCCATGCCACGAGTGCGGCCACGGCAAGCACTATCACAGCACCGCCCACACTGCCCTCCCATGACTTACCGGGACTGATACGCGGAAACAGCTTATGCCGCCCAAGCAGTGAGCCTGTGAGGTACGCTCCGGTATCGTTCATCCAGAGAAAGATGAAGACACTAAGGGGCAGAAGGGCATTGTATAGAGGCATACTGTAGGGATTGCCCGGATAGTCGTTGAAGGCAAGGACTGTTATGCACGAGAACGGCAGGGCTATATACATCTGCGACATCATGGCATACGCCCAGTCGTGCACGGGGTCGGCAGCCCTTGTGAAGAGTCCACTTACAAGGAGATAGATAATCGTGATAAGATATGGGATGAATACGCTCGAGGGTGTCATTCCGCTGCAATATCCTGCAACAGCAAGAAAGAGGAATACACCGGCCGCCGTACTGATGAACCGGTTGGTATGAACGTGCTCACGATTGTTCACCAGACCGGTGAACTCCCATATTGTCGCGCCTGTGACAACGGCAAACAGCAGAATCAGCGACAAAGGGGTTAAGAAGCAGCATATCACTACGGCCACGAACAGTATGCCTGTGACTGCCCTTACAATAAAGTTTCGCATTTCTTGTCTTAAAAATTTAAGGTTAGCATGACAAATGAAAGTATGCAGTCGTTATAAAAACACATACTGCATACTTTCATTTCTGTTTTTTATCTATCTTCAGAATGAGACTTCTCCGCCTCAGTTGATGAAGCCTCGGGAGTATCTGTTGTACCTGCCGCGTCTTCCGCTGCCGGAACCGCATCCTCAGAAAGCATCTCGTTGCTCTCAATGATTTCCTGCGAGCGGCTTACCCATGGCCTTTTGCCGAATATCTTCTCCACATCCTCCGCAAAGATAACCTCACGGCGGATGAGCATCTCCGCAAGGGCGTTATGCCCCTCACGGTGTTCGGTGAGTATAGCCTTTGCACGCTCATACTGTTCATTAATCATCTTTATCACTTCCTCATCAATGATGCGTGCGGTCTGGTTGGAGTACGGTTTCTGGAAGCCATACTCGTTGTTGTCGTAATAGCAGATATTGGGCAGTTTGTCGCTCATGCCGTAGTAGGCAATCATGCTGTGCGCCATCTTTGTACCGCGTTCAAGGTCATTCATGGCACCGGTTGATATGTGTCCTGTGCATATCTCCTCGGCAGCACGCCCTCCAAGCAGCGAGCACATCTCGTCCAGCAGCTGCTCCTTTGTCGTGAGCTGACGCTCCTCCGGCATATACCACGCGGCACCAAGCGCGCGGCCACGCGGCACAATGGTGACCTTGACAAGCGGATTGGCATAGCGGCAGAACCAGGAAATGGTGGCATGGCCCGCCTCATGCAGCGCTATGGCGCGCTTCTCCTCCGCAGTCATGACCTTTGTTTTCTTCTCCAGACCACCGATTATACGGTCCACAGCATCAAGGAAGTCCTGCTTTGTCACCACCTTGCTGTCATGGCGTGCGGCTATCAGCGCCGCCTCATTGCACACATTCGCTATATCCGCGCCAGAGAAGCCCGGAGTCTGACGTGCCAGCAGGTCTATGTCAAGCGAGTCGTCTATCTTTATAGGGCGCAGATGCACCTGGAATATCTCCTTGCGTTCCGGCAGGTCCGGCAGGTCTACGTGTATCTGCCTGTCAAAACGGCCAGCGCGCAGCAGTGCCTTGTCAAGCATATCCACACGGTTCGTGGCTGCAAGGATAATGACACCGGAATTGGTGCCGAAACCGTCCATCTCCGTCAACAGGGCGTTAAGGGTATTCTCCCTCTCGTCATTGCCTCCGTAGCCTGGATTATGGCTGCGCGCACGGCCTATGGCGTCAATCTCGTCTATAAAGAGTATGGCCGGAGCCTTCTCCTTAGCCTGACGGAAAGTGTCACGGACACGTGATGCGCCAACACCTACGAACATCTCCACAAAGTCGGAGCCCGACATTGAGAAGAACGGCACACCGGCCTCACCGGCCACAGCCTTTGCAAGCAGAGTCTTACCTGTTCCCGGAGGGCCTATAAGCAGCGCACCCTTAGGTATCTTACCGCCAAGGTCAGTGTATTTCTTCGGGTTCTTCAGGAACTCCACTATCTCCTGCACCTCCTGCTTAGCACCGACCTGACCGGCAACGTCCTTGAAAGTGACACCGATGGCATTGTCCTTCTCGTACATTCGCGCCTTGGAACGCCCCACATTGAAGGCTCCCCCCATGCCGCCACCGCCACTGAAGCGTCTCATCACAAACAGCCACAGGAACACGAAGAACACTATAGGCAGGAATGTCATGAGAATACTGTACATATAGCCATGGGTCTCCACCTCATAGCTTAGCTTTCCCTTGAACTTTCCAGCCGCCTTGGCCTCCTCAAGGAAGTCCTCAACCTTGTCTATACTGCCGTAGGTCACCTCCACGTATGGATTGGAGCCCGTCTGTTCCTTGGACTGGTGGAACACATCACGCACATTGGCGGAATACACATACATACGCAGCTTGGACTCCGACTTGTCCACCACCACGCTCTGGGCGTAGCCGCGGTTTACATAAGTCAGGAAGTCACTGTACTCCACACTGCGCGTAGCCCCCCTGCCGATGGTCTGGCCGCTGTCAGTAAAGAACAGCAGTGCAAGCACGGCAAGGATTATGATATAAATCCAGTTCATGTTGAACTGGGGCATTTTCGGGGGAGTGGCCCCGTTGCCTGGTTTATTCGAACTGTTCACAGCTTTGTTACGGTTTATCAGTTTAATCAATATCAGGAACCTGCGTTATAGGCGCATCCTGCCACAGTTCCTCAAGGTTATAGAAGTCGCGCGCCTCCGGCAGGAAGATATGGACCATTAGGTCAACATAGTCCATAGCCACCCAGATAGAGTTCTCAAGACCTACCACACGTATGGGTTTCTCGCCCAATTCCTTGCGCATGAACTCCTCAACGGAATCTGCTATGGCCGACACCTGCGACGGAGAGTTACCCTCACAGACCACAAATCCCTGGCAGATTACGCCCTCCATGCCTTCCATGTCCACGACATTTATGCTTTTTCCCTTCTTTTCCTGTATGCCTCTTATGGCAGTCTCAACTAATTTCTTTACGTTTTCTGTCATTACACTTCAAATTGATAAAATATTTCGGAGTGCAAAGTTACTCATTATTTATTAATAACAAGAAAAAGAGTATGTTTTTTTTTACTTTTTTATCATTCCCCAAAAGAATAAGGCAGTCATTTCCAGCCCGACAGAGGCTCTTTATCCCACCTCGATGAGAACAAAAGGGAATCAAAGTGTAAGCGAAACGCCCTTTTTTGTGACGTTTTGTTAAAAACGGCCACTTCTCAAAAAGCATACGAAACATACGGACGTTACCACTAAGGACAAATATCATCCATTTCCATGTCCTTATTATGGTCACACACGCATTAACATCTTTTTACCGTCCCACAGACATCACCACAATAAAAATGTCTAAAAAAAGTAACAAATATTTTGTCAATTCGGAAAATATTAGTAACTTTGCAGCCAAATGTTTAGAACAGAAGAACTCAACATAGACGTTTTGGCTCTGCAGGAGGATTCATTTGAAGCCACCTATATTCTGCGTGACGAATATTTTCAGAGTCTGGACGACTCCAGCATTCAGCATGGTGACGTCTGTGCCGAAGTGTGTCTACGCAAGACCTCACATGACGAGTACAGTCTATCAATAAAGATTGCAGGAATGGTTACAGTGCCGTGTGACAGATGTCTTGATGACATGGATCAGCACGTACAGTCAGAAAGCACATATACAATAAGGCTCGGCTCCTGTTCTGACGTTAACGAGGATGTTATAACGGTGAGCGAGGAAGACGGCATTCTTCCATTGGCATGGCTCATATACGAGACCATAGCCTTGGCTATCCCCATTAAGCACGTTCATGCACCTGGAAAATGCAATGTTGCGATGACAGAAAAGCTCAAAGAGCTGTCAGCCACCCGAAGTGGTGATGGAGATGCGGATGATGAAGTGGATCCACGCTGGGCCGCATTGGATAAATTAAAAAGTTAACAAATAAAAAAAACGAAAGAAGAAAATGGCACATCCTAAAAGAAGACAGTCAAAGACTCGTACTCTCAAGCGTCGTACTCATGACAAGGCGGTAGCTCCTACACTTGCTGTATGTCCTAACTGCGGTGCATATTATGTATACCACACAGTATGCCCAACCTGCGGACAGTACCGTGGCAAGCAGGCTATTGTCATTGAAGAGACTGCTGAATAAGTAATATTCTAAGGCAGGTTCTGCAAAACAAGGGGATAACAGTACCCTTATGGTTTTACAGAACCTGCCGAATTGTTTTTCAAATATTAGGACTTCCCACTATTATTTACTATAATTAATGGAGAAAATAAACGCTGTTATCACTGGTATTGGCGGCTATGTTCCAGAGTATATCCTCACAAACGAGGAGCTCTCACGCATGGTGGACACCAATGATGAGTGGATAACGACACGTGTGGGCATCAAGGAGCGCCGCATATTAAACGAGGAGGGCCTCGGTTCCGCATATCTGGCACGCAAGGCCTGCCGCCAATTACTTGCAAAGACACAGGTAGACGTATCTACCATTGACGCTGTAATCTGCTGCACCACCACTCCGGACTACCGTTTTCCATCCAACGCTTCGATTGTGATTGGAAAGCTCGGTCTGAAGAATGCGCACGGTTTTGACGTGTCATGCGCCTGCTGCGGCTTCCTGTACACGGTGGATCTCGCATCATCAATGATTCAGAGCGGACGCTACAAGAAGATAATAGTCGTGGCCGCCGAGAAGATGTCATCAATGACAGACTACACAGACCGCCAGACCTGCGTGCTGTTCGGTGACGGTTCCGCCGCCGTTCTCATAGAGGGGACGACAGAGGACATCGGCCTGCAGGACTCATATCTGCGTACAGACGGCTTAGGACTTCCTTTCCTGCACATGAAGGCAGGCGGTTCTGTATGCCCAGCATCACACTACACCGTAGACCACCGTATGCATTACATCTATCAGGAGGGCAGAACAGTCTTCAGATACGCTGTTACAAGCATGGCAAACGATGTGGAGGAGGTGCTGAAGCGCAACAACCTGAGCAAGGAAGATGTGAACTGGGTGATACCTCACGAGGCCAATATGCGCATCATCGAGGCCGTTACCAAGCGTCTTGAAATCCCTATGGAGAAGGTTATGGTGAACATTGAGCACTATGGCAACACCAGTGCCGCCTCAATAGCCCTCGCATTATGGGACTTTGAAAAGAAACTCAAGAAAGGAGACAACGTCATCTTCACAGCATTCGGTGCAGGTTTCGTGCATGGCGCGTCCTACATCAAGTGGGGATATGACGGTGATAAAGTTGGAGTAAATGCATAAAGCAGGATTTGTAAATATCGTTGGCAATCCCAACGTTGGCAAGAGTACGCTCATGAACCAGCTGGTTGGTGAGCGTATTTCTATTGCGACCTTCAAGGCACAAACCACCCGACACCGCATCATGGGCATAGTAAACACCCCAGAGATGCAGATTGTATTCTCAGACACGCCCGGCGTGCTCAAGCCCAACTACAAGTTGCAGGAGTCCATGCTCGCCTTCTCCGAGTCAGCGCTGACAGATGCGGACATACTGCTGTATGTCACCGACGTGGTGGAGAACCCGGAGAAGAACAAGGACTTTCTGGACAAGGTGGCAAAGCAGACCATTCCCGTCATACTGCTGATAAACAAGATAGACCAGAGCGACCAGAAGGGCCTCGGGGACATCGTGGAGAAATGGCACACCCTGCTGCCCAACGCCGAGATACTGCCCATATCCGCCAAGAACAAGTTCGGAGTGGACATACTGCTGAAGCGTATCCACGACCTGTTGCCAGACTCTCCGCCCTATTTTGAGAAGGACCAGCTGACGGATAAGCCCGCCCGCTTCTTCGTGACAGAGATAATAAGGGAGAAGATACTGCTTTATTACGACAAGGAGATACCATACGCAGTGGAGGTACGCTGTGACTCTTTCAAGGAGACAGAGCACAACATCCACATCTCTGCGACAATATATGTGGAGCGGAACAGCCAGAAGGGCATCGTCATAGGGCACCAGGGAGTGGCAATAAAGAAAGTGAACACAGAGGCAAGAAAGGCCCTTGAGAGGTTCTTCGGTAAGAGCATATACCTTGAGACATACGTAAAGGTGGACAAGGACTGGCGCAGCAGCGACAAGGAACTGAACATATTCGGATACAACCCCGAATAATACAGACAACAGAAAGAGAGGAAGACACTTGGAGTAAAGGCGGCCCGACACCGCACCTGTGCCGCCGGCGCTCCGCAATGAGGGCGCAAGCCCTCCAACCCAGAGTAATATAAACCCAGTTATGGCCTGCGCCTTACACTCGCAGGGCCTGTAACTACTGAGCAAAAAGATGGAACCCGTAGCAACGGGAAATGAAAAATGGGAAATTTAGTAGCTATTGTTGGCCGTCCCAATGTGGGCAAGTCAACACTTTTCAACAGACTGACACAGAGCCGCAGGGCCATCGTCAGTGATGTAGCCGGCACCACACGCGACCGCCAATACGGCAAGTGCGAGTGGGCAGGCAAGGAGTTCTCCATCGTAGACACTGGAGGATGGGTGGTTAACAGCGACGACATCTTCGAGGATGCCATACGCCGTCAGGTCACTATCGCGACAGAAGAGGCGGACCTTGTGCTGTTCCTTGTGGACGTACAGACAGGTGTTACGGATCTGGATGCTGACGTGGCGCAGATTCTTCGCAAGACAAAACTGCCCGTAATCCTTGTAAGTAACAAGACCGACAATAATGAGCAGCAGTACTATGCGGCAGATTTCTACCGGCTCGGACTCGGCGATCCCTTCTGCATCAGCGCCGTAACAGGCTTCGGAACCGGCGACCTGCTCGACAAGGTGCTTGAGGAACTGCCCACAGAGGAGGCCAGCGGCATAGACGAAAGCATACCGCGCTTTGCCGTGGTGGGCAGACCTAACGCCGGCAAGTCAAGCATAATCAACGCATTCATAGGCGAGGAGCGCAACATTGTGACCAACATAGCAGGCACAACACGCGACTCCATCTATACAAGGTATAACAAATTCGGCTTTGACTTCTATCTTGTGGACACAGCAGGCATACGCCGCAAGAACAAGGTCAGCGAGGATCTGGAGTTCTACAGCGTAATGCGCGCCATACGCGCCATCGAGAACTCCGATGTCTGCATACTCATGATTGACGCGACACGCGGCATTGAGGCGCAGGACATGAACATATTCCAGCTGATACAGAAGAACAACAAGTCACTCGTTGTCGTTGTCAACAAGTGGGATCTTGTTGAGGACAAGTCACAGGTGGTGATATCCACCTTCGAGAACGCCATACGCCAGCGCATGGCACCATTCACCGACTTCCCGATCGTGTTCTCCTCCGCCATCACCAAGCAGAGAATATTCAAGGTTTTGGAAACAGCCAAGCAGGTATACCTGAACCGTAAGGCCAGAATAGGCACCAGCAAGCTGAACGAGGTGATGCTGCCCATCATCGAGGCCACCCCACCCCAGTCCGTCAAGGGCAAGTACATAAAGATAAAATACTGCACGCAGGTGCCGGACACACAGATACCAACATTCGTGTTCTACGCCAATCTGCCGCAGTATGTCAAGGAGCAGTACCGCCGTTTCCTTGAGAACCAGATGCGTGAGCACTGGGAACTGACCGGCACCCCGATAAACATCTTCATCCGACAGAAGTGATAATGAGGACACTCGCATTATTAATCTGCGCCATCTGCCTTCTTGCGGCGTGCAGGAAGGACGGCCCCAAGCCGGAGGAACTGGCGCTGCAGGCGGCCAAGGTGTACTACGACCAACTGCTGCAGGGAGACTATAACGCCTTCGTAGAGGGTTCTCTGCACGGTGACAGCGTTGCGCCAAGCTACAAGGAACAGTTGCTGCTGAACATGAAGATGTACATGGAGCGGCAGCAGAAAGAGCATCAGGGCATACACAGCATTGAGCCTATGCGTGCCGTTGCTGACACTGCAGCGAGAACAGCCGATGCTTTCCTCGCCATCACATACAATGACAGCACGCACGAGGAGATTTTAGTGCCCATGGTACTAAAAGACGGAGTGTGGTACCTGCGGTGAGGTGGTTGTTGGTTTGTTGGTTTTGGGTGTTGGGTTGTAGGCTTTAGGTCGTGGATACTAAAGGATTACATCCTATTTCCAAGATATCCAATTTGAATTTCATAATGTTTGTTCCCCAGGACTCCGCGTATTGCGGGGCTTGGGGATTTTTGTTTTCATCATACAGGATACATATATTGAAGTGTCACAGCCTCTGCCACGGGCTACTTTATAACGTAACGCCTTACAAAGCCATGAAAAAACTGACACGAAAATTTGGCGTTACCATTTATTTTACCTAACTTTGCACACAGAACCAGTAGCATCTACTATGCGCAATGCTGGTACTGACATAGTGATGTACGGCTGCTACCGCGCCTCGTGCAGGCCGCAAGCATCCAGAACATCGAAAGGGCGTTTTCCAAACGTTAGTCTTCTTTTAATGGAAATCTGGTAAATTTCAACGTATAACAAGAAGATAGCGCAACGAGAATGCCCACGTAGGGTATATATTGTACCAAGCCGAACTGTCTCCGGGATAATTACTCCATGGGACAGGAGGGCTTTCTGCATATCCCTTTGGCGTGGGCTGACTGGTTGCTTATCCTTGTTATACAGGTTTACCAGAGCCTCCATTAAAGGGATAAGCAAGATGTGCTGTCCCACGTTTTTTGTTTTCTTCTACACAAGGCAACAAGACTGGAAGACTTTTACTGATAGCTACCACTAAACAATTATTATTATCATCATTAAAAGTTACAGCTTATGAAAAATTTTCTCACCGCGATGCTAATCGCACTGTTTACCATCGGCAGCCACGACGCACTGGCCTCGCCACCGTCCACACCATCCATCACAGCCACCAGCGGCCTGACCGAGCTGACACTGACAAGTCCCAACACACTGCGCTCACAGCTGTCAGCACTTGGCGACGCAAACATCACACAGCTGACACTGCACGGTCCTATGGGCAGTGATGACATAGCCGTCATCAATCAGCAGGAGGGAGCATTGAAGGAGCTACAGGTTCTCGACCTTCTGGATGTGACTCTGGTGGCAGACGAGGGCCGGTATGCAGGTTACGAGATACCTGCTTACTCCCTTAGCGACACACATTACAAATACGACTACTGCCTCAGCGAGCGAGAGGAGGTGGTAAAGGCTGAGACAGGAGTTATAAGATACGAGCACTACATCACATACACCATGAATTTGGGGTGTGCATTCAGAACAATGGAAACACTGAAGAAGCTCATACTGCCACGCACACTGCGCAACATTGGCGACAATATCTGCGCATACTGCACCAACCTGCAGGAGGTAACCGCACCTGAAGGGGTACGCGAAGTAGGCGACAACGCTTTCGACAACTGCAAGAACCTCACTGACATAAACATCACTCCAACCAAGATTGGAAACAACGCATTTGCCTATACATACATATCCGTCATGGATTTGAGCAAGGTCACACAAATTGGCGGCAACGCATTCTACCAGTCTCCATTAAAAGAAGCGGACCTAAGCAGCCTGACGGACGAGATACCGGCATACACATTCAGCGGCTGCCAGCGGTTGAGAAGCGTAAAGATAGCCAATACCGTGACTACTATCGGCAATTACGCCTTCTACGACTGCAAAAGACTTGAGACCATAGAGATACCTGATAACATCACGAGCATCGGCGTTTCCGCGTTCGAAAACTGCACGGGAGCCACGAAAGCCGTCCTTTCCGAGAACCTGAAGGTCATTCCCGAAGCTGCCTTCAGGGGCTGTATCAAGCTGGAGTCCATAAACATTCCCGACGGCATCAGCGCCATAGAGGAGGGAGCATTCCAGAATTGTTACGCACTTTTAGCCATTGACTTCCCCAACAGTGTTGAGAGTATAGGGCAAGAAGCCTTCTCTGGTTGCAACAGCCTCACCTCCATCAGCATTCCAAACAGCGTGAAAAGTCTTGGAGAATCCGCTTTCAGCAAGTGCGGACACCTCACTTCTGCTACACTTCCCAACAGCCTTAGCAAGCTGGAATGGACTTTCTATGAATGCAGCAGGCTGACCTCTGTAAACATCCCTGACGGTGTGACGACACTTCATTGCACTTTTCACAGCTGCCCAGCACTCAAATCCGTCAGCACCCCTAACTCCGTCAAGAGCATTAGCGGTGCCTTCATAGGCTGCACCGCGCTCACCTCAATCGTAATACCGGAAAGTGTCACGGACATAGACCATGCTTTCCGTGAATGTCGCAACCTCACCAGCGTGAACATTCCCACAGGTGTGACAAGTATGACATACACATTCTCCGAGTGCAACAGCCTTGCGGAGATTGATATCCCGGAGAATGTGTCAAACATCGGGTACTGTGCCTTTGAGAAATGCCAGTCCCTCACCTCCATAAGACTGCCACGCACACTTAAATATATAGACGACTTTGCCTTCAGAGACTGCACCGGCCTGAAGTATGTCATTGTGGATGCCGTCATACCGCCATCCGTCAGCAACAGGGACGGCGTGTTCTCAAACTTTGACATACCGCTGTATGTGCCGGAGGACGCTATTGAAGACTACAGATATGACACATTCTGGAATAAGTTCCAGAATATAAAAGACGTCGCGACAGGCATCAGCAAGACACCAGCCAGTGCTACTGCAGCAGGCAGATACGTCAAGTCTCTGCGCAACGGTAATGTCATCATAAGCAACAACGGCAAGACATACACCGCAGCAGGAACGGAAGTGCGTCTGAAAAAATAATAAATACGCTATAATGGAATAATCATCATTTTGACAAAACGTCACGAAAACGGCCGTTTTTGTGACGTTTTGCTATTTCGGGACTTTCGACTTCACCTTGCGTTTTAGAGAGAAAGAAGCTCATTTTACACACCTTAAAACAGCGTTCTCCACTCCTCCATGCGCAATATGATAGCTTTTACAGTGTAATCTCTATCATATCACACTGCTATCTGTATCCTTTTGTAGTGCGAAAGCTATCTGATCACGGCGGTTTTGAGGCCTTTTTACTATGCTTTCGCATGACTTTCAAAACGCAATTTTTACTAACCACAAGACTGTCAACACGTTAACTAAAACACGAAGAATGCGCTGTACGCGGCCAGCGGGAAATAATTTTAGAACGAAGGCATTCTCCGAGGGTTGGAAAAATCAAAGTGTCAGAAAAAAGGGCATTTTTGTGACAATATGAAAAATAGGGGGATGCAGGACAAAGGGATAAAAAGAGTCCGTTACAATTATAACATCAGTAAATAATCCCTGCACCGTCTCGGGCACAAATGATGAGACATAGAATAAAAAATATGAAAAAATTTGTGCAAATGAAGTTTTTTTTGTAATTTTGTTTTAAGAAAGCACCAGCGCTAACCTGTCTGGTGCCGTTTGCAAATACTAACAGATAACATTATACATTATATAATTATGCATTTAACAAGTGATTTCAGAAAGTACGCGACACGCCATCTTGGAATGAACGGCATGGTTCTTGATGATGTGATGGCTGCACAGAATCAGTATCTAAATCCTTATATTCTTGAAGAGCGCCAGCTCAATGTCACCCAGATGGACGTGTTCTCACGCCTGATGATGGACCGTATCATCTTTCTTGGCACAGAGATAAACGACTACACTGCCAACACTATCTCGGCACAGTTGCTTTATCTTGACTCCACAGACCCAGAGAAGGACATATCAATATACATCAACTCTCCCGGCGGCAGCGTCACAGCCGGCCTCGGCATTTATGACACCATGCAGTTCATATCAAGCGATGTGGCTACGATATGCACAGGAATGGCGGCGTCAATGGGTGCGGTGCTCCTCGTATCAGGCGAGGAGGGCAAGCGCTCCGCCCTGCCCCACAGCCGCGTGATGATACACCAGCCACTCGGAGGAGTGCAGGGTCAGGCCAGTGACATAGAGATAGAGGCCAAGGAGATACAGAAGTTCAAGAAGGAACTGTACACCATCATCAGCAACCACTCACACACACCGTTCGAGAAGGTATGGGCCGACTCCGACCGCAACTACTGGATGACAGCCGACGAGGCAAAGGAATACGGTATGATAGACCAGGTGTTAGTAAAGAAGAAGCAGTAAAGGGAGATGGCAAAGAAGAAGAACACGTGCAGCTTTTGCGGACGCAGCGAGAGCGATGTACGTATGCTGATAACCGGAGTGGCCGGCTTTATCTGCGACTCCTGCGCCGAGCAGGCGTGGCAGATCGCACAGTCTGCATTAGGAATAGACACCGCACCGAAGAGTACCGGCGGCAAGCTGTCCAATGTACAGATGGAGGACATACCGAAGCCCACAGAGATAAAGGAGTATCTGGACCGCTACATCATAGGACAGGACGAGGCAAAGCGCTATCTTTCAGTTGCTGTGTACAACCACTACAAGCGTCTGTCTCAGCCAGAGGACAGCGACGGCGTGGAGATAGAGAAGAGCAACATCATCATGGTAGGCTCCACAGGCACTGGCAAGACCCTGATGGCGCGTACAATAGCCAAGCTGCTCAACGTTCCGTTTACCATTGTCGACGCTACAGTGTTCACAGAGGCGGGATATGTGGGCGAGGACGTGGAGAGTATCCTGTCACGCCTGCTGCAGGTGGCCGACTATGACCTTGACGCCACGCAGAGAGGCATCGTCTTTATCGACGAGATAGACAAGATAGCGAGGAAGTCCGACAACCCGAGCATAACGAGGGACGTGAGCGGAGAGGGCGTGCAGCAGGGTATGCTGAAGCTGCTTGAGGGAACAATAGTGAACGTACCGCCAAAGGGCGGACGCAAGCATCCGGATCAGGACTATATACACGTCGACACAAAAAACATCCTCTTCATCTGCGGCGGAGCGTTCGACGGCATAGAGCGCAAGATTGCACAGCGCCTGAACACACACACCGTGGGCTACAACAGCGTGCAGAACACACGCAAGATAGACCAAAAGGACATGATGAGATACATCGCGCCGCAAGACCTCAAGTCCTTCGGACTGATACCGGAGATTATAGGCCGTCTGCCAGTGCTGACACATCTTAATCCGCTGGACCACGACGCGCTGCGCCGTATCCTTGTGGAGCCTAAGAACAGCATAGTGAAACAGTATGTAAAACTGTTCGAGATGGACGACATACAGCTGACATTCGCACAGGAGGCGCTGGACTATATCGTGGACAAGGCGGTGGAGTACAAGCTCGGCGCGCGAGGACTGCGCTCCATTGTTGAGAACATCATGACAGACGCAATGTTCGAGGCTCCGTCAAAGGGAATAAAGAACTTTGAGGTCACCAAGGACTATGCGGAGAAGCAGCTGCTGCAACGGCTGTAACGGCGTGGCCGCAAGACACACACCCACACTACAAAATCTATGGACATCAACCTGACAGAGAAACTAAAGCATTACTTCGGCTTCGACACCTTCAAGGGAGAGCAGGAGGCGATCATACGCAATCTGCTTGCAGGCAATGACACCTTCGTGCTCATGCCTACAGGTGGAGGCAAGTCCTTGTGCTACCAGCTGCCGTCCCTCATCATGGACGGCACGGCGATAGTGATATCACCGCTCATAGCACTGATGAAGAACCAGGTGGATGTGATAAACGGCATCAGCGAGCACGACGGTGTGGCACACTGTCTGAACTCGTCCATGAACAAGACCGCCATAGACCAAGTGAAGAGGGACGTGAAGTCCGGGGTGACAAAGCTGCTGTATATGGCGCCGGAATCACTCACCAAGGAGGAGTATGTCACATTCCTCAGGGACGTGAGGATATCCTTCTACGCCGTGGACGAGGCGCACTGCATCTCGGAATGGGGACATGACTTCCGCCCGGAGTACCGCCGCATCAGGCCGATAGTGGACGAGATAGGGGTGGCACCGGTCATAGCTCTCACAGCAACTGCGACAGAAAAGGTACGGGCTGACATAAAGAAGAGCCTGGGCATCACCGAGGCAAAGGACTTCATGAGCTCTTTCAACCGTCCAAGCCTGTATTACGAGGTCAGAACAAAGACGAGCGACATCGACAAACAGATAATAAAGTTCGTGAGACAGCATCCCGGCAAGAGCGGTATAATATACTGTCTGGCACGGAAGAAGGTGGAGGAGCTGGCCGAAGTGCTGAAGACCAATGACATCAAGGCGGCGCCATACCACGCCGGACTGGACAATGCGGTACGCAACCAGACACAGGATGACTTCCTCATGGAGCGCATCGACGTGATAGTGGCTACAATAGCGTTCGGCATGGGTATAGACAAACCGGACGTAAGGTTCGTCATACACTATGACATACCGAAGTCACTGGAGGGCTACTACCAGGAGACAGGACGCGCGGGACGCGACGGCGGCGAGGGCATCTGCATAGCGTTCTACTCGCAGAAGGACCTGCAGAAGCTGGAGAAGTTCATGGACAGCAAGCAGGTGGCGGAGCAGGAGATCGGCAGACATCTGCTGCAGGAGACGGCGGCATACGCTGAATCATCCATCTGCAGGCGCAAGATGCTGCTGAAGTATTTCGGTGAGGACTACCCAAAGGATAACTGCGGCAACTGTGACAACTGCAGGCATCCAAAGAAGAAGATTGAGGCTGCCAACGGACTGGCGGCAATAATTACCGCTGTCACGGCACTGAAGGAGAACTACAGGAGCGGATATGTGTTTGATTTTATAAAAGGGCGCTCCACAGACGACATAGAGTCACACAAGCACCATATACTGCCCGACTTCGGGTGCGGCGAGGGAATGAACGACAGGCTGTGGAATCCTATCCTGCGCCAGGCCATAGTGGAGGGTTATATAAAGAAGGACATAGAGACATACGGCAATCTGAAGGTCACAGAGGCAGGAAAACGCTGGATGAAGAACCGCAAGCCGTTCTATGTTACCGAGGACAACAACTACAATGTGGAGACCGTTGAGACTCCGTCAGTAGGCGGAGCACTGGACCCGACACTGTTTGCCATGCTGAAGGAGCTGCGCAAGACGGAGGCGAGACGCCACAAGGTGCAGCCGTACATAGTGTTCATGGAGGGTTCTCTGGAGCAGATGGCAACCATGTATCCCGTAACTTTGCAGGAGCTGCAGAACATACAGGGTGTGGGACAGGGAAAGGCAAGACGCTATGGACAGCCCTTCTGTGACCTGATAAAGAGATATTGTGAGGAGAATGACATAGTAAGACCGGAGGACATAAGGGTGCGCAGCGTGGCGAAGAACTCCATGCGCAAGGTGAAGATTGTACAGTGCATAGACAGGAAGATGCCACTTGACGACATAGCCAAGTCCATGGGAATGAAGTTTGACGAGCTGATCGACGAGCTGGAGGCCATAGTGTACAGCGGTACAAAGCTGAACATAAACTACTACATAGAGGACAGTATGTACGAAGAGCAGATTGATGACATATATGACTACTTCGCCGAGGCGGAGACAGACAGTCTGAAAGAGGCGTACGACGAGTTCTCCGGCGACTACTCTGACGAGGACATCCGGCTTATAAGGCTTATGTACATATCGGAAAAAGCGAATTAAGCGGTTTATAAAATTAAAGATATACAATATTTCAACAACACTATACGTTATATATAATAAAAGTATAGGCATGGAATATTGGTATGCCTGTTAATAACTAAAAACTATCTGTTAGTAAGAAAATGAAAAAGACTCTTTTGATGTTCGTTCTATACGTCATTGGAACTGTAGGCCTGATGGCACAGCAGTCTTCAATGACGGATGATCAGGTTATGCAGTTTGTGATAAGCGAGCACAATGCCGGTGTGTCACAGGCCAAGATTGTGGAGAAACTGATGAAGAAGGGAGTGGACATCAACCAAATCCGCAGAATAAGACAGAAATACGAGAAGCAGGTAAAGAGTCAGGGAGCCGGCGCCATAGCTGACGAGGCCGTGGGAAAGACAGAGCAGATCATGCGGACCAACAATGGAAAGGGGCAACGCAGCGCAAGAAACACCGGTATGGAACAGTCCGATAAAAATCCGGACGCCACCCAAAAGGGAGTGAGAGGTGATGCCGCCGCAGGAGATGAGGAGGCAGAAGAGGCGCTGTCTGCGATGCAGATGCCCGCAATGCAGGTTGGAGAGACCCTATACAAGGGTAACAAGGTATTCGGCCGTGACATATTCAACAATACGGAACTGACCTTTGAGCCGGCCATGAACATCGCCACTCCACAGAACTATGTGGTAGGGCCTGGAGACAATATAAAGGTGGACATATACGGTGCGTCACAGAAATCGGACGTATACACAGTGAGTCCGGACGGTGACATAACGGTGCCGGGCTTCGGACCTATCAACCTTAGCGGACTGACGGTAAGCCAGGCCACTGCACGCCTGCGCTCCACTCTCGGCAGCCGATACAGCAGCAGCAGCATAAAGGCATCATTGGGACAGACACGCACCATAACAGTAAACGTGATGGGCGAGGTCAGAATACCGGGAACATACACACTGTCAGCATTCGCCAGCGTGTTCCATGCGCTGTATATGGCAGGTGGCATCAGCGAGATAGGCACCCTGCGTAACATCAAGGTGTACCGCAACGGAAAGCTCGTGACGACAGTGGACGTTTATGACTACATACTGAACGGCAAACTGAAGGGCAATGTGCGCCTTGCGGACAATGACGTGATAGTAGTAGGCCCATTCGAGTGCATGACAAACATCACAGGAAAGGTGAAAAGGCCTATGTACTATGAGATGAAGAGGAACGAGAGCGTAGGCACATTGTTGAAGTACGCCGGCGGCTTTGAGAGTGACGCTTACACTAAGAGTCTGAGAGTTGTAAGGAATAATGGTACAAGGCGTTCTGTTTTCAACGTCAATGAGTTTGATATGTCATCATTCAGGATGGCAGACGGCGACGTGGTAAGCGTGGACTCTATCCTTGACCGCTTTGAGAACATGGTGGAGGTAAAGGGAGCGGTGTTCCGTCCCGGTATGTATCAGTTGGGTGGCGAGCTGACAACAGTGAGAGGACTGCTGGAACAGTGTGACGGTGTGACAGAGGAAGCCTTCACCGCGCGTGGAGTGATGCACCGCATGAACCCTGACCGCACACTGAAAGTGATGAGCGTTGACGTAGAGGGCATTCTTAACGGCACCTCACCGGACATTGCATTGCAAAACGAGGATGTGCTGTTCATACCCACAAAGAATGAGAACATGACGGAACGCACCATCACTATACATGGAGAGGTGAACTACCCCGGCATATACAAGTATGCGGACAATGAGACACTGGAGGACTTTGTGCTACAGGCAGGAGGTCTGAAGGAGACAGCCTCAACGGTGAAAGTGGATGTGGCACGGAGAATTTATGACAGCAAAGCACTGACATCTGACTCCCTCATAGCCAAGACCTACAGTTTCTCCCTGCGCGAGGGCTTTGTGGTGGACGGAGAACAGGGCTTCGTCCTAAAGCCATTTGACGAGGTGTATGTGCGCCGCAGTCCTGGATATGCGACACAGCAGAACGTAAGCATCATGGGAGAGGTGAACTTCCCCGGCTCATACACATTGAGCAAGCGCGAGACAAGACTGTCGGATATAGTTAAGGCGGCAGGCGGACCAAGCATCACCGCATACGTGAAAGGCGCAAGACTGGAGAGAACCATCACCAACGAGGAGCGTATAAGGATGCAGCAGGTAATGAAAATGGCTAAGATGAAGAGCGATGACAAGGACTCCATCAACACACAGCTGCTTGACTTAGGAGAGAAATATTACGTTGGCATACAGCTTGACAAGGCCATTGAGAACCCGGGAAGCGACTACGACCTCGTATTACGTGAGAACGACCGTATCATTGTGCCGGAGTATATCAACACGGTAAAGATAAGCGGTGACGTTCCTTTCCCGAACACTGTGGCATACAAGAAAGGCGAGAATGCGAAATACTATATCAATCAGGCCGGTGGCTTCGGGCAACGCGCAAAGAAAAGCCATACGTACATAGTACACATGAACGGTACTGTGAACCAAATGGGAAAGGGCAGCAAGCCGACTCCGGGCTCGGAGATAATAGTACCAACCAAGCCAAAGACTGATGCGGCACAGCTGTCACAATGGCTCGCCATCGGCACATCTACAGCGTCTATAGCCACAATGATTGCGACAATAGCCAATCTTATTAAATAATACAAGAAACGAAACGCCCTTAATACTTATATATAATGAAAATAGCAGTAGCAGGCACAGGATATGTAGGTCTGAGCATGGCCACTCTTCTGGCACAGCATCATGAGGTGACAGCCGTTGACGTGATACCTGAAAAGGTAGAGAAAATAAACAGACGCATATCCCCCATACAGGATGAGTATATAGAGAAGTTCTTCAAAGAGAAAGAGCTGAACCTGACAGCGACACTGGATGGTGCTGCCGCATACAGGGATGCGGATTTCATAATCATTGCGGCTCCTACAAACTATGACGCCGTGACAAACAATTTCGACACACATCACATTGAGGATGTCATAGATCTTGTGCTGAGCACAGGTTCGGAAGCCACAATGGTAATTAAGTCCACAATTCCTGTGGGATATACACGCTCACTGTATGTCAAATATGCCAAGCGATTCAAAGAGGAGGGACGCGACAGCTCACAGAAACTGCGGCTGCTGTTCTCGCCGGAGTTCCTGCGTGAGAGCAAGGCGCTATACGATAATCTGTATCCTTCACGAATAATCGTGGGCTATCCGAAACTGATAGACAGTGAGGAGCACACAACGGAAAACGATGCCATAAAGGCAATAGCGGGCAATCATTTAAAAGAGGCGGCGCATACCTTTGCGACACTGCTGCAGGAAGGGGCAGTAAAAAAGGACATAGACACTCTGTTCATGGGCATGAAAGAGGCGGAAGCGGTGAAACTGTTTGCCAACACATACCTTGCTCTGCGCGTGTCATACTTCAACGAACTGGACACTTACGCTGAAATGAAAGGCCTGGATACGCAGGCTATCATTCAGGGTGTGGGATTAGACCCACGCATAGGCACACATTATAACAATCCGTCCTTCGGATACGGAGGCTACTGTCTGCCTAAAGATACAAAACAGTTGCTGGCAAACTACCGCGATGTGCCGCAGAACATGATGACGGCCATTGTTGAGAGCAACCGTACACGCAAGGACTATATTGCGGATGCCGTACTAAAGAAGGCTGGATATTACGCATACAGCTTCAATAACGAGTTTGGAGCAGCCGACAGCAAGTCCGCACCTGTTATAGGGGTATACCGGTTGACAATGAAGTCTAATTCGGATAACTTCCGTCAGTCTGCCATACAGGGAATAATGAAGCGCATAAAGGCGAAAGGTGCTACAGTAATAATATACGAGCCGACGCTGGAGGATGGCACAACTTTCTTCGGCTCACGAGTAGTCAACGACATAAAGGCGTTTAAACAACAGAGCAACGCTATCATTGCCAACCGTTACGACTCCATACTTGACGATGTACAGGAGAAGGTATACACTCGTGACATATTCAGAAGAGATTAAACAACGCATATAATGCATGGCATTGGGATATCTGACATAGAGGAAAGCAAACTGATTTCCGTACTAAAATCTTACCCTGCAGTGGAGAAAGCAGTTGTATACGGCTCAAGGGCCAAGGGCAACTATAAAGCATTCTCTGATATAGACATGACACTGTTCGGAGATAAGCTGACCCATTCTGATTTGATTCATATATATTCAGACATTGATGACCTGCTGCTTCCGTACGAGATGGATTTGTCGTTATACAAGTCTCTAAATAATAAAGCCCTGATTGACCACATCAATAGAGTGGGTATCACCATTTACCAGACATGATTATGGAAGATGTTTTAGACATACGTTGGAAGCAACGCTTTGAGAATTTCAAGCGCGCATATACAAGACTCTCCGATGCAATACTGACAATAGAGTCACTTCATGATACGGACAGTGCTACATTAGAACTTATGGAGGAAGGTCTGATACAAAGATTCGAGTACACTCACGAATTGGCATGGAACGTATTGAAAGACTATCTGCACTACGAGGGATACAATGACATCAATGGTTCACGCAGTGCCATACGCAAAGCACTCGCCATAGGTCTTATAGAAGACCGGCGTTGGATGGACAGTATAAATGACCGTAACCTTACATCGCACTCATACGATGAGGAGACGACAACAAACATTCAGCAAAACATAATAAACATATACTACCCTCTCTTCACACAACTCCTAAAGAAGATGGAGGAGATGACCAAACAATAATATCTACCACAACAATGACAGAAGACGAAAAGAAAGACATAATAGACCTTGGCAAGATTGTTAGGACATTATACGCCAAAAAGAAGATTTTCTTCTACGTTTGGCCCATAGTGTTCATACTCTCATGTATCTGGGTACTTCCACAACCACGCTACTATAACTGTAGTGTATCATTGGCTCCAGAGGCTGCCGGCGAGGACATTGCCGGCGGATTATCGTCCATCGCCTCAAACTTTGGAGTAAATATAGGAGGTGGAGGCAGTGATGCCATATACCCTATGCTGTATCCGGAGCTTATGGAATCAAACGAGTTTGTTGTGGGACTGCTCGGAATAAAGGTGAAGACAGAGGATGGTACTGTGAACACAGACTACTACACCTATCTCACAAAACATCAGAAAAAGAACTGGCTCACACAACCTTTTACTAAATTAAAGAAGACAATAATCAACTGGTTCTCATCAAAAACAAAGAAAGGTCCCAGCGGAGTAAAAGAAATAAATCCTTTCATGCTGTCGGAATACGATTTCAATATTGTAGAAGGTGTTAAGAGTAAAATAAGATGCACAGTAGACAAGAAGACTGAAGTCATTAGCATAAGCGTAGAAGATCAAGACCGGCTTGTCTGCGCGACCCTTGCCGACTCCGTTCGCCAGCATTTGCAGACGTTCATTACAGAATATCGCACAAGCAAGGCACGCCTTGATGTAGAGCATTATAAAGACTTGGCTGACAGTGCTCTTGCTGAATACAACACCGCAATGAAAAGATATAGCAACTATTGCGATGCGAACCAAGACATCATCCTACAATCCTCCGTATCCGAACGTGACAAGCTGGAAAGCGATATGCAGCTGAAATACAACACATACACCGCTATGTGCACCCAGTATGAAGCAATGAAAGCAAAGCTACAAGAGCGCACACCTGCATTCACAACGCTTAAAAGCGCCACGGTCCCCATCAAGCCTGCAGGACCCAAGCGTATGTTATTCGTTGTCGGTATGGAAATATTGGCATCCATTTGTCTCGCTTTCTATATCACAAGAAAGCAATTAACTCCAAGACTATAGATTGCGTAGTTTTTTCTTTATGTCAGATTGGAATTTGAGTTTAGACATAAAACGACAATACTGGATAAACTGGTTTCTCGTTCCATTATTGCTGGCACACAAATATCTTGAGCTTGCAATATATGATAGGTTTGCTCTTTTGTCACTTATAATTCATGGTGGTACAATATTAGCAAGCCTATTATTGGTGTTCTTTGTAACATTTACGAGACGATTACATTTATTTGAACTGTATGGACTTATATATATATTCTTTATCATAACCATAGCAATCCTTATGGGAACGGACATTAAAACGTATGTCCTTTACAGTGCCGTGGATTTATTGCTCACTATATTTCTCTTCTTATACAATAGAGAGGAGAATATGGTATCATTCTTGAAGATTTGCACCGCAACAGCCTGTATATACATATATATGGGTGATGTACAAATGATTCTTGATCCTCAATGGCTAATAGAATCAAAAGAATATTTCGAAGGGTATCTTCTTGGTGGAAATTACAATCAGATTGGTGTAAGAATGATTTTGACTATACTCCTAACACTCATTACAAGAGAGTATGGAAGATGGTGGCGTATCAACAGTAATATCCTAATTGTCAATTCCATTCTTGTAGAAGCCGCCGTAGGTTCCATGACATCACTATCCTGCATTGGTATGTTTGTAATATATATGTGTGTTACAAATATTCAATTAAAACGACTTGGAACCATACTGTTGTTCTCATACACTATTTTTTTTCAAATATTCATCTGTTTTAATGGCAACGACTTATACAACAATGAATATGCCGTATATATCATTCAAGATGTATTGGGAAAAGACATGACATTTACTGGCCGAACATACTTGTGGAGTGGTGCAATGCAATTATTTGGGGATTCTCCTATATGGGGATACGGAGCTATCACACAAGACTGGTATGTAGAACATCTCTCAGGATTAGGCTTAGGTACTCACAATTACATTTACGAAGAACTGTTAAGAGGAGGCATCATAGGATTTAGTATTTTTACCTTCATTGGTTTATATGCAGCAAGAAGATGTGCAATATGTGACATTAGTAATAAGATGTTGCGGGAAAATATGCTCTTTGGTGCATCAACCCTTCTATTCATGCAAACGATGGAAGCATATCCAACATTTTATATATTTTTCATATTCAATCTTCTTTACAACCTTTCTTACTCACAAATAGAGCAAAATGTTGTTACTGTAACTAACCCACAAAAGATCATATATGAATCCAACTAAGAGAATGATTATAAATTCTGGAGCACAATACATCCGTACTATATTGTATATGGCATTGTCTCTATACTCCACACGACTAATCCTTGATGCTTTAGGAAAGTCGGACTTTGGATTATACTCCTTGGTTGGCAGCGTTGTGATTATGTTCGGTTTCGTTACGTCATCATTAGCAACCAGCACTCAGCGCTATCTGTCATATTCATGGGGACAGAAAGATGTAACAGCGGTCTCCAGAGTATTCTCCAACGCTATGTTTTTACATACTCTCATTTGTCTTGTATTAACATTTACACTTCTTTTATTAAGAAACACAATCATAGAAAGACACTTGAATATTCAACCTGACCGTTTGGAGTCTGCAGAATTTATTTATATTACAAGTGTAATAATTTTAGGCTTATCCTTTTTAAACTCACCAGTGAAAGCACTGTTCATTGCACGTGAGAATATTATTTTTGTATCATGCGTTGATGTGTTTGATGCCTTTTCTAAGTTACTTGGGGCTTTTGCTCTATATTATATAAACTATGACAGTCTCAAGACTTACGCTATCATCATGGCGTCCATCTCCTTATTTGAATTTTCCATATACCTAACCTATGCATTCTTTAAATATGAGGAATGTAAAAGTATTCGTAAAGAGCACATATCACTAAATACAATATGGCATATGTCATCATTTGCATTATGGAATGTATACTCTGTAGGTTCCGGCGTAATAAGGATTCAAGGTATAGCTGTAATAATAAACAAGTTCCTCGGTACTATTGTCAATGCAAGCTACGGCATTGCATTACAGGTATACAGTGCATCTGGTGCATTAGCTTTAGCTATACTCAATGCTATTAATCCACAACTAATGAAGGCAGAGGGGGCTGGTGACAGGCAACGAATGCTCACTCTTTGTACAAAAGAAAGCAAATATTCCTTTCTTGTACTTTCGCTACTTCTAATACCTATAATCGTTGAAATGCCATCAGTATTGACTTTTTGGCTTGGGGACATTCCAAACCATGCTGTCATGTTCTGCCGATATATACTGTTAGCGCTGATTGTTGATCAACTGACAATAGGACTCACTTCTGCTAATCAGGCATTAGGGAGCATTCGTAACTATTCTGTAGTAACAAGCACTATCAGACTTTTGGCATTACCGATGTCGTGGTTTGCCTTGACATTGGGATATCCCTGTGATGCCATAATGTGGTCTTACATTTTTGTTGAATTAATGATAGGAGTCATAAGATTACCTTTCTTAAAAATCACAGGCGGTCTGGAGATTATGAAATACCTTTATGAAGTTGTAATTAGGTGTCTTCCCATCTCTATTGTAGTATTTTCAATATCTTATACAATATCTATATCTGTAGAGTTTCCTTTCAGATTTATTATTACAGAAATAGCAGGAATCATCACTGGTACTTGCATCATGTATTTAATATCCCTCGATGAAGATGAACGCAAATGGTTTAATAAAACATTAAATAGACTATCAAGATGAATTATCCAAATATTTTCAGAACATTACTATTCAACCTTAGGGCTTTCGGACTGAGACGTGGACTAAAACTCCCCGTATATGTTTACAGTAGGGTTAAAGTATACAATATGGGGCATTTGATAATTAAAACGCCAATTACAAAAGGAATGATCAGAATAGGATTACTTGAATCAAATTCTGCTGTTCCTTATACAATATGGAATAACAAAGGTTCTATTGAGTTTGAAGGAAACGTTTGGATAAACCATGGCACACGCATAAAGAACTCGGGCACAATAGTATTCCATGGTAACAACATTTTAGGTTATGAAGTGCAGTTAGATATAATAGAACATCTGGAAATAGGAAATAACACTACTATTGGTTTCTGCTCAGAAGTCACAGACAATGATTCACACTATATTGTTGACATAAACACAAGAGAAATCAAGCCTAACAGAAAACCCATTATACTGGGGAATTTCAATTGGATTACAAGTCATTCATACATAAGAAAAGGCACAATAACTCCAGACTTTATTATCGTTGCATCGCCAAATTCTGTTTTGCGAAAAGATTACCGCGGAGAAATAGAACCATATACGACATTAGCAGGTAATCCCCTGCACGCCATTGGAGCAGGCAAGTTACGTGTTTATAATTTTGACAGCGAGAAAATATTAAATAATGCACTTGTGGGTGAAGGTAAACCATCAGTATATGTTTTGCCAAAAGATATAGACCTCGTCAAATTTTGTGCTTTCAAATAACTAATTATTATGAAAATCCTATTTGATTTATATACACCACAATTTTTTGTAGGAGGTGCAGGAGAATATATTCGTACTGTATTCTATGAACTCATAAAGACGTGCAATGAGTCGCAAAAAGACATACAGGTAGTTGCACTTATGGATCTATCAGTCAAAAAATATCCTTACCCTGATTTATCACCAATATCTCTAAGGAATCTTAATATTAATATAGTTGATATTCATAATAACACCCTAAAAGACATCATTAAAACCAATAGTATTGACAAAATATTTATTGGTGCTGCTCAATACTGGGGTATGAGACTTGATGTTGAAAATATATCCTGTCCTGTCGTCTGCGTTGTTCACGATCTTATGGATGAGGAGTTTGCTACCTCTCACATAAAAGATTATCTTTTGTTAGGAAAATGGAAATCGTTCATACACTTTCAGATAGGAGAAATATGGAGGAAGTATTCTTTCCACCACAACTTAGGCTGTAAAAGAATGACTCCCATACGAACACTGATGGAGAATAATCCACATTGTACATTAGTTACAGTTTCTGAATATTCTAAAATTTCCATAATATACCACTACAATCTCCCTAAAGAAAGAATTCTTGTAAGATATTCTCCTGAACGCAGGATGCTAATAAACGACAACATAGAAAACAAAATCCTTTCCCATATAATAAGCTCAAATAAAAAATACTATCTACTTCTAAATGCAAATCGTTTTACGAAGAATCCAGACAAAGTAATAAGCACATTCGAGAAATATATTAATAATATAGAAAAAGATGCATACATTGTTACTGTAGGCTATCCAAAATCTCGATATCCGCAACACATTATTTTGCCATATTTGAGTGAAAGCGATTTAGGGCAAGCAATCTCCCACTGTTACGCCCTCATTTTCCCAAGCGTTTTTGAAGGATTCGGCTACCCTCCTATAGAGGCCATGAAATACGGTAAACCTGTCTTAGCATCAAACGTAACGTCCATACCAGAAGTATTAGGAGACGCTCCTATATATTTCTCACCTTTATATGAAAGTGACATCTACAAGGCTCTTACAATACTTAATGAAGAAAACTATAAGTACTATTCTCAGAAGTCTTCACGAAGGTATGATGTCATATCACAAAGACAGAAATCTGACTTAATAAAGCTAATCAACTTAATATTGAGCACCCCATTGTGTGCAACACATAAAAAATAACTCAATAACAAACACTATAATTATGAAACCACGAATAATAGCACTATACCTTCCACAGTTTCATCCTATCCCAGAAAATGATGAATGGTGGGGTAAGGGATTTACAGAATGGACAAATGTAGTTAAAGCAAAACCACTATATAAAGGCCATGTCCAGCCACGCATTCCCGCAGACTTGGGATTCTACGATTTACGCTTACCCGAAATACGCCAACAGCAGGCAGAACTGGCTATGGAGGCAGGAATAGAAGGATTCTGCTATTATCACTATTGGTTTGGAAATGGGAAACAATTATTAGAACGCCCATTTAACGAAGTATTAAATTCCGGGAAACCTGATTTCCCTTTCTGTCTGTGTTGGGCCAATCACGATTGGACTAACAAAACATGGAAAAAAGGTTCCAGTATGCGCACAGATTCCATGATAATGCAAATGCACTATTCCACAAAGGATCACATAGACCACTTCAACTCCTTACTCCCTGCCTTTCGTGATAAACGTTACATCAAGGTCGATGGAAAACCCGTATTCGCAATATGGGCTCCATGTGACATTCCCGAAGTAAAAAACTTCATCAGTTTATGGCAGGAGATGGCACAAGCCAATGGCCTAAAAGGTATTCATTTTGTTGGTTATACAACAAACGCAGCAGGAAAATCTGTCAAAGACGGGAAGCTATCAATGTGGGACACCACACACGCAGCAGATTTCTACAATAACATTCTTGAGCTTGGATTTGATGCTGTTATGTCTAACGGCCTTGCCCGAGCGCAGTCTTTATGCCATGGAAAATTGTCTATGTTATGGTATTACATAAGCGGTATGACATTCTTACACACGACTCTCCGCACAGATTATGCAAAAGCTATGAGTAAATATTATGTAGAGGAAGATAAATGGGAGAATGTATATCCCACACTGTTGCCACAATGGGACAGAACTCCAAGAGCAGGCATTAAAACAGACCCACTTTGCAACGCCACTCCTAATAAATTTCAAAAATCTGTGGAGGAAGCTATAGGTCTAATAAGTCACAAGGAACCAGAACATCAAATACTTTTTCTAAAAGCATGGAATGAATGGGGTGAAGGAAACTATGTTGAACCAGATCAGCAGTTTGGACACGGATGGCTTCAAGCCATCAGAAATGCAATTGATAAATTTAAGAACTAAAAAATATGCCAACTAAAAAAATTTGCATTTGCGGTCATTTTGGCTTTGGTCTAAAACTACTCAACGGGCAAACTATAAAGACAAAGATTTTGTATAGGGAATTGCAGCGTGAATATGGCAACAATAATATATATGTAATAGATACCCATGGTAGAAAGAATACCATATTATTGTTTTTCCGTCTTATCTTTGGTCTAATTATATGCCGCAACATTATTATTCTTCCCGCTCAAGGTGGTATGTTAATTATACCACTATGGCTATGTCTATGGAATTCTCTTTTTAGAAGAAAACTCCACTATGTAGTCATAGGCGGATGGGTGGCAAAATTCCTTGACCAACACCGAATAACAGAATGGGCATTACATTTTTTCCACAACATCTATTGTGAAACATCAACATTACAAAAGGAATTAATAAAAAGGAACTACAATAATACTGTAGTTCTACCAAATTGTAAATCACTAAATATTATTCCAGAAGACCAGCTGAATTTCTCAACCAACTATCCTCTGCGCCTTGTCATATTCTCACGCATCATGAAACAAAAGGGAATTGCTGATGCAGTTAAAACTGTAGCGAGGATTAACAAGAACAAAGGAAAGGAAATATACACTTTGGATATTTACGGACAAATCGATAATGCAGAAACCGAATGGTTTACAGAACTTCAAAACTCCTTCCCTACATCCATTAAATATAAAGGATGCGTAGATTTTGACAAGAGTGTTGAAACTTTGTCTAAGTATTTTGCATTGGTTTTCCCTACCCGTTTCTTCACAGAAGGTATACCTGGTACTATTATTGATGCATACGCTGCAGGACTACCAGTAATTACTGCCCAATGGGAAAGTTATAAAGATATTGTAATAGATGGAGAAACAGGATACAGCTATAAATTCGGTGAAATCAACGCACTGGAAGAGCTGTTGATAAAAATAGCAGATACACCAGAGAATATTGTAAAAATAAAACGTAACTGTATTATGAAAGCTTACGACTATATACCACAGAATGTTATACCATTAATGAAATTTGAATAGAATATAAAAATGTTGCATCGTCTTTTATTATGTATTGTATTAATGTACAGCTTATATATAAATGCTGCTCCAAAATACAAATCATGTATTGTATGGGACATAAACAGTCTTGACACACTGTCCGCCATACAGAAACAACAACTTATAGGACAAGCAGAAGAGATTTTAAAAACACCTTTTGTTTCTGTAAGGAATAAAAAGAAAAGTTATACAGGTGATCCAAACGCCTATGAAAGTCTTGCAACATATTTTTGGCCCGACAAATCTAATCCAAACGGAAGATACATAGTCAAAGACGAACAACGCAATCCTGAAACTGACCTTTATTGCACTCCTCTCATCTACACACTTTCACACAAACTAAAGTATATCTGTGAGGCATACGTCCTCACAGGTGATGACAAATATGCTCAATATGCAAAAAAACAGATTTTATTCTGGTTTACCGACCCACACTTTTACATGAAACCAGATTTTGAATATGGGCAGTTCATTCCAGGAGGCAAATATACAAAAGGGAACATTGGGGCTATATCAGAAGCATACTATCTGATTGATGCTTTAGAAGCCATAGCGTTATTAAAAGACAATAAATATATAGACAAAACAACGAACAGGAAACTAAAAGATTGGTTCCATGAATTTTCCATTTGGATGCGAACAAGTATTATAGGCTCAAAGATGAAGTCTGCCAGTGATAACTGTAGTATAATGTTCGATGTCCTATTATACAGAATATCCTATTATATAAATGACAAAGTGACGTGCAGGGATATAACAAAGAATTTCACTACTCAACGTCTTCACAAACAGATCACAGAGGATGGAAGACAGATAATGGAGCTAAAACGTTCCAATGCCATAACATATTCAATATACAATCTCAATCATATCATTGACTTCTGTTTCATGCTTGAGAAAAGTGGTACACACTATTATTATGCAACAAACTCAAAAAGAATAGAAGCGGCACTTAATTATATATACCAGTTCACAGACAATAAAGAAAAGTATTCATATATGGAATCTGGAGATTGGACAAGCATAAACAAACAAATACAAGCATTAAGGCTAAGAGCACAAAGACTTAATGACTCACATTTTAGTTCCGATGTTAATTGATGATATAAATGACAATACACAGCATGACACCTTAATTATAAATATAATCAAAGACATTCGTTTTTACATAAACATACAATAAAACATAAAGATATACGTTCTCTAATATAGAAACTGGATACACATAAAACTAATGTATATCACAAATCATCCATCTGGAGACTAACGATATCACTAAAATATTTCAATAGAGAATCATGCAAGACTTTGGTTTGGTGAGCATCATTACGCCTACTTATAATTGCGCACGCTTTATTGCAGAGACAATAAAGAGCGTTCAAGCGCAGACATATCAAAATTGGGAAATGATTATCGTTGATGATTTCTCTACAGATGACACTACCAATGTCGTCACTCCTTATCTAAAGACTGACAATAGAATCATATATCATAGATTAAACACCAACTCAGGCGCCGCAATTGCCCGCAACACAGCATTGCGCATGGCCAGGGGCCGATGGATAGCGTTCCTTGACAGTGATGACTTGTGGCTACCGGAGAAATTAGAAAGGCAAATCACTTTCATGAAAGAGAACAACTACCACTTCACCTATCATGAATATGAGGAAATTGACGAATGTTCCATTCCACTAAATATATATGTCAGTGGTATCAAAAAGGCAGGACGAGTCGCAATGTATTGCTGTTGCTGGCCTGGATGCCTTACTGTAATGTATGACAGGGAATATATTGGACTGATACAAATCGCGAATATAAAAAAGAATAACGATACCGCAATGTGGTTGCAGGTAGCAAAGAAAGCGCCATGCTATCTATTACACGAACGACTTGCATTATACAGGCGACGTAAAGGCTCCATTACTCCACAGGGGATATTCGGAAAGATCAAAGCACATTACCCTTTGTTCCGCTATGGAGCTGCACTGAATCCTATAATGGCATGGATATTAACCATCGCCAATATACCGGCTAACATATACAAGAAAATATTTTATATAAAAAAATGACAAACAAACGTAACATACCTTTTTCCCCTCCGGATATTACGGAAGCGGAAATAAACCTCGTGGCAGAGGCCATGCGCTCCGGATGGATCACCACAGGTCCGAAGACAAAGGAACTTGAAAGAAAGATTGCAACATTGTGCCACACCTCAAAGGCCGTATGCCTCAACTCGGCAACAGCCTGCATGGAAGTCATATTGCGCATATTAGGCGTTGGTCCTGGCGATGAGGTAATAACCACAGCATACACATACACGGCTTCTGCAAGTGTGGTATGCCATGTTGGCGCCACTCTGAAACTTGTAGACGTACAGCCAGGGAAACTGGAAATGGACTACGAGCAGCTGGAAGATTGCATAACAGATAGAACAAAGGTCATTATACCTGTTGACCTCGGCGGTATAATATGCGACTACGATACAATATTCAATATCGTAGAGAAGAAAAGACATCTGTTCCATGCCAATAACGACATACAGAGGGCGTTTGGGCGAATAATAGTAATGTGCGATGCCGCACACGCACTTGGAGCGACACGAAAAGGCAAGATGTGTGGAGAAATAGCTGACTTCACATCGTTTTCTTTTCATGCAGTAAAGAACTTCACCACCGCTGAGGGCGGTGCCCTAACATGGAACCCCATAGAGGGAATAGACGATGAATGGCTTTACAAACAGTTCATGTTAGTGTCATTGCATGGCCAAAGCAAGGATGCTTTGGCAAAAACACAGCTCGGAGCCTGGGAATACGATATTGTAGCACCGCTGTACAAATACAACATGACGGATATCATGGCAGCTATAGGTCTGGCCCAGTATGACCGCTACCCCGCTCTGCTGGCGCGTCGCCGACAAATAATAGAACGGTATGACAAGGCACTGGAGCCATACCATGTACAGTTGATGAAGCACTATGGCCCCGATTTCAGCTCAAGCGGACATTTATATATAGTCAGACTACTGGACAAAGACAGTGAATACCGCAACAAAATCATCACCAAGATGGCAGAACGGGGCATTGTCTGCAATGTACATTACAAGCCACTGCCCTTGCTGACGGCCTACAAGACTCTGGGATTTGACATCAAGGACTTCCCCAATGCATACGATATGTATCATAACGCCATCACCCTCCCATTGCACACACGCCTGACAGATGAGGATATAGAATACATTCTCAGCAACTTCACAGAACTGATAAGATGATAAAAAGACTGCTTGACATCACTGCAAGTGGAATAGGGCTGCTGTTGTGCAGCCCTATATTCCTTATATTGGCAATATGGATAAAGCTGGACTCGCAGGGACCAGTGTTCTACCGTCAAGTGAGAGTAGGGCGCGGCAACCGTGACTTCAAGATATTCAAATTCCGCTCCATGCGCACAGGCAGCGATAAAGGCAGTCTGATCACAGTGGGCGGACACGATAAACGCATCACACGCTCTGGATATTTTATCAGAAAATATAAACTTGATGAACTACCGCAGCTTATAAATGTATTTACTGGAGATATGTCTCTCGTTGGGCCAAGACCAGAAGTAAGGCGGTATGTAGATATGTACACCGAAGAACAGCTGCACGTCCTTGATGTAAGACCCGGCATCACAGACCCAGCATCGATAAAGTACAGAAATGAGAATGAGTTACTTGAAAAGGCTGACAATCCGGAACGATACTACATAGACGTGATAATGCCCGACAAGCTGCGCCTAAACCTTGAATACGCTGTTAACCAGTCACTGTCAGGTGACCTGAAACTTATATTCCAGACATTCAAGGCCATAATATACTAATAAGAAAAAACCGCATCCGGATATGCCCCGATGCGGTTTTTTTGTTGGTTGGGTAACTTATTAAGAGTTTCTCTTAAAGGTTAGGGTTTATCTCGCTCCACTTGCTTATCTCCGGAACGATGTTGAGTGTGACAAGCTCATCGCGCATCTTGCAGAGGTGCTCGTAAGAAGCGTCCAGCTTTGCGTTCTCCTCGGCAGTACCCTGTGGCACTGTGTAGTGGCATCCGTCCTTGTCAATGGTTGTATCCATTGCCATCATTATGTGGTCGTACTTGTCAGTCTTCACGTATGTGCCTGCCGGCCATGCGAAAGGCTCACCACCCATTGCAGAGCGTATCATCTCTACAGAGAGATATGACGGGCTCTGGAAAGAAGAACGGCCACGGAGCTTGATGATTGCGCTGCCACCCTGGATTACGGCGGTCTTCATTGCCTCCCACTCCTCTGCAGGGAACTCCTCTGTGCCGATGATATCTGTAAGGTTACGGTCACCAACCTTCACCTTAGAACCAAACACAGCCATCTGCTCGCCATGGCCTCCGAAGGTACGGCAGCCTGTAACGAGGCTCTGCTGCACATTGAACTTCTTGGCAAGGGCAGACTGCAGACGTGTTGAGTCAAGACCTGCAAGTGTTGTAACCTGTCCTGGCTTCAGTCCAGAATACAGCAAAGTAACAAGACCTGTGAGGTCAGCAGGGTTGAAGATAATAACCACGTGCTTCACGTCCGGGCAGTACTTCTTTATGTTCAGACCCAGCTCCTCGGCTATCTTACAGTTGCCGGCAAGCAGGTCCTCACGTGTCATGCCCTCCTTACGTGGAGCGCCGCCTGAAGAGATGATATACTTAGCGTTTGTGAAAGCCTCAGCCACATCTGTAGTCGCAGTGATCTTAACGTCACCGAAACCGCACTGACGCATCTCCTCTGCCACGCCTTCCGGTGAAAACACATCATAAAGACAGATTTCACTCGTCAGTCCCATCATCAGGGCAGACTGTACCATGTTAGAACCAATCATTCCGGCTGCGCCGACGATGGTAAGCTTTTCGTTTGTCAAAAATGCCATAATTCTAATGTTAAAGTATTACTTAATCCTTAGTTTCGTTTTTTCTCATTGCAAAATTAGCAAAAAAAAGTGATAACGCCGCAATTATTTCATATTTCTTTTGCTACTGTTATTAAATTGAACTAACTTTGTAAAGTCTATTTTGCAAAATCAAGGGCCAAATGTCCCATACTATAATTTAAGAATCATCATGAACACCATCTCTGAACGTCTGGAAGCTCTGCGCAGGGAAATGCGCGCTGAGAGCATTGACATCATCATCTTTCCAAGCACCGACCCTCACAACAGCGAGTACCCTGCCCCACACTGGCACTGCCGTGAATGGATAAGCGGTTTCAACGGTTCCGCAGGCACTGCCGTGGTATCGCTTACCGAGGCTGCGCTGTGGACCGACTCGCGATATTTCATACAGGCCGCACAGCAACTGTCCGGCACTGGTTTCTCTCTCATGCGCGAAGGCCTGCCTGACACTCCCAGTATAACAGAATGGACAGCCATGAAACTGTCAGCACACGGCGGCACCTGCGTTGCCATCGACGGTATGGCAGCAAGCTACAGTTATGTAACGGCCATGCAGCAGGCGCTGCGCAGACTGGGAGGAATAACGGTGCGCACCAACTATGACGCCATGCGGATGCTGTGGCGTGACCGTCCCACCATACCAAACGGCACCATCCGCGTGCAACCCATGGAATATGCCGGTGAGAGTGTTGAGAGCAAGATAAACAGAATCAGAGAGACGCTGCGCCAAAAGCGCTGCCAGGGGCTCGTCACCACCGACCTCATGGAGATAGCATGGACAATGAACCTGCGCGGTTGCGATGTCCCATACACTCCTGTATTCATGGCCTTCATATACATAGGCACTGACGAGGCGTGCCTTTTCGTATGTAATGAAAGTCTGACACCGGAAGCCGCAAGGCAGATGCGTGATGCCAATGTCACTGTCATGCCATACAACAGCTTTGGCACCTTTCTGCATAAGCACCGCGAGGAGCGGGTACTTTGCGACAGTCACACCACCTGCCATTCCCTCTACAGCATCATCGCGGCCAATGCCATCGACACACAGTCACCTATACAGCACATGAAAGCCGTCAAGAACGATGCAGAGATTAGCGGAATGCGTCAGGCCATGCTGCGCGACGGAGTGGCTATGGTGAGATTCCTGCGCTGGTTAAAGCCTGCGGTAGAGGCCGGAGGACAGACAGAACTGAGTGTAAGCCGCAAACTCGAGGCACTACGTGCCGCCCATCCCATGTTTGAGGAGCTGTCGTTCAGCACCATTGCCGGTTACAATCAGCATGGAGCCATAGTGCATTACAGCGCCACAGAGGCCAGTGACGCGCCCTTACAGGCAGAGGGTCTGCTGCTGCTTGACAGTGGAGCGCAATATGCCGATGGCACAACGGACATAACACGCACCATTGCCCTGGGCCCACTGACCGGAAAGATGCGCCGTGCGTACACCCTGGTGCTTAAGGCCAACATTGCACTGGCAACGCTACAGTTTCCTGACGGCACCACGGGTACACAGATTGACGCCATTGCACGTAGCGTTATATGGCGTGAGGGGATGAACTACCTGCATGATACGGGCCACGGTGTCGGCGCCCATCTCGCCGTCCACGAGGGTCCCCACTCCATTCGCATGAACTGGATGCCAGCCCCACTGCACGCCGGCATGACTGTCACTGACGAGCCGGGACTGTACATAGAGGGCGAGTTTGGGATACGTACGGAGAACACTATGCTCATAATACCGTCGTGCGAGACATCATTCGGACGCTTCATACGCATGGAGCCTCTGACCTTATGCCCCATAGACACCGCGCCTATCGTTATGGAAATGATGACTGACGAGGAAATAGAATGGCTGAACACATACCACAGAAGAGTGCAGAAAGAACTCACTCCAATGCTCACTGACGAACAGGACCGTATGTGGTTGGCAGAAGTATGTAAAAGCATCAGAAAAACACAAGTTTGTCTTGTACGGAAATAACTTGACAACTTTTTGAGTAAAAAAAGTTATCAAAATGAACACGAAAAACCATCGTGAATACTCTGAGACCTTCAAGCTTCAGGTACTTCAAGACTACTATTCCAGTGGTCAGAGCAAGCGTTCCATCGAACGCAAGTGGCAAATACCATCCGGTAGGATATATTTCTGGGAGAAGGCTTTCCCCATTGATAATTTTCCATTACCTTTGCCATCGGAATCGTTTGAAAGATACATGATGGAACATGAGAAGAAAGACCCCAGCACCGAGGAGATGCTCCTGAAGCGCATAGATGACCTGCAGCGCTCCCTGGAGTATGAGAAGATGCGCAGCCGCGCATTCGAGAGGATGATAGAGATAGCGGAACAGGAGGAGGGCATCTCGATATTAAAAAAAGGTGGTGTCAAACAGTGACGGCGCTACGTGAGGAGTATCCGCATACAAGTGTGGCTACCCTCTGTGGACTGTTTGGCAGGAGACGCCAATGGTATTACAGGAGTGCGGACCGTGTTATCTCAGAGAGGCAGCGCATAAGGCTTCTGGTGGACATGATGCACTACTACCGTTCCTCCTGTCCCCGTATCGGAGGTGGAAAGCTGTTCCATATACTGAGCCGTGAGATAGGGCGCGGGGTGACGCACGGCAGGGATTCCTTCCTTAAGGTGTACGAGGCCCAGGGCTTCAAGCTCAAGCCGGACAAGCGGAGGCGGACCACCGACTCCAGGCATGTGTACAGGAAGTACCCGAACCTGATACGGGATACCAGTGCGCTGTATTCCAATCACATATGGGTTGCCGACATCACCTATGTCTGGATACTGGGTGACGTGCTGTACCTGCATCTGGTAACAGACGCATACTCCCACGCCATCCTTGGATGGTGCCTTGCCGAGAGTCTGGAGGCTAAGTATACGATAAGGGCCTTGAATATGGCGATAGAGACATCAGGAGGTGGCAACCTCTGTGGCACGATACACCACTCCGACCGTGGCTCACAGTATGCCTGCCACGAGTACACGGACATACTCACCGGGCACCATATCCGCATAAGCATGACAGAGGGGTACAACCCCACAGACAACGCCGTGGCGGAGCGCATGAACGGTATACTGAAAGTGGAATGGATATACCGCCAGGAGATGTACAGGGACTATGGCACGGCACTCTTTGAGATCGGACGCATGATAGAGTTCTACAACAACAAACGGCCGCACATGAGCATCGGGAACAAGATACCGATGGAGGTGTACCGCGGTGAGGCGCCAGGCAGGAATCTATGGAAAAAGAAATGAGAGAACTTGCATGGAACAGGAAAAAGTATTACCTTTGCACCGCACAAGACCTGGTGGCAGACGGTTACATGCCACCGTCTCATTCAACAGCCGGTGGGGCATAGGGCACCAACAGGCTTTGCCCAAAAGCTTGATTACTATGGAGCAGCCAATTTCTCATCTGTTGTCAAGCTGTTCAGTGGGACTTTCTGGTTGTTGTCAAGCGATTCAGTGGGATACTTCTAATATTGACAAGTGAGTTAGTTTAATCATTCAAAAACTGTCAAGCGATTTTAGGAAAAGGCAATCACATTCAAAGTCCGCAACAAAAGCATAGAGATTACCTTGTAAAAGCTATCAAATCACTCGGTAATCTCTATGCTTTTACTGAGTAATTTGATAGCTTTTACAGCGCTCCCTCTACACTCCTGTTTATCAGCGCATTACAACACTGGTCATGCAAGATGCGGCTACGTCACGCACAACAAGCCTAAGGCACTCCATATATCCACCACTTTTGCACAAATAGGAGGCTAAAATGCCCCCGAGGAACAGCTTCTTTCACGTCAAAAAAGCATTAAGAGTGCCACCGGATGACTGTCCAACAGGAGAAAAATGTTGCAAAAAGGGTTAATTATGTTGCGATTTGCCCTGCGAAACCGTTCTCTTCCATAATAAGACCAATCATCACCCTGCATTTCGGAAACAATTAGTATCTTTGCAGCAGAATAGAACCCACACAAGTAACACAAGTTCTATCATCTTGTAAGTTTCTACAATTCTATGACTAACGCAATATGAAGAAAAGAACTATTTTATTCTATCTCATTCTATCATTCTGCTGTATGGCCACAGCACAACAAACCGAAGTGAGATATCTGTCAGGTCACGGTCCTAATGATGCCGTGAAATGGGATTTTTGGTGTTCCGCTGGTATGAACGCAGACAAATGGAGCAAAATTGATGTACCGTCATGCTGGGAGCAACAGGGTTTCGGAGGATACACCTATGGACGGTATTACATATATAAGGAGCGTGATAAAGACAAGAAATATGACGCTTACAGAGAACACGACTTCTGGGATGAATACGGTATATACCGCCATACTTTCAACGTACCCACAGGATGGAAAGGCAAGCAGGTGGACATCGTGTTCGAGGGTGTCATGACCGATGCCGATGTAAAAATCAACGGCAAGAACGCAGGGCCAGTACACAGGGGCGCCTTCTACCGCTTCAGCTATGACATCACCTCCAAACTGAACTACGGACGGAAAAACATTCTTGAGGTGACCGTTCACAAACAGTCGGCAGACCGTTCCGTCAATGCTGCGGAAAGAAGAGCCGACTGGTGGCTCTTCGGCGGTATATACAGACCTGTATATCTCATCGCAAAGCCCAAGGTGCATATAGCACACATGACTGTAGATGCCAGAGCAGACGGAACCATAAACACCGGTGTTGTACTGAAGAATATAAAGAAAGGGCAGCGTATTGAGATGACACTTACCGATTGTGCTACACGAAAAACATTAGGAATGAAGGTTTGTCAACTTAATGCAGATGAAAGACAGAACCTCACCACACATTGGCCCGGCATCAAGCCATGGGACCCGGAACATCCCAATCTTTATATGTTCAAACTGCGTCTGTTGGACAGGACAGACAACGTTCTTCACGAAATAAGCGAGCGTATAGGCTTCAGGACAATAGAATTTCGCCCGATGGACGGCATATATCTCAATGGCACCAGACTGCTCATAAAGGGAACAAACCGCCACTGTTTCGACCCAGAGACGGGAAGGACCATAAGCCGGGAAACAAGTCTTAGGGACGCAATACTTATAAAGCAGATGAACATGAACGCAGTGCGTTCACACTATCCGCCAGACTCTCATTTCCTTGATATATGCGACTCCATAGGCTTGCTGTATCTTGACGAACTGTGCGGATGGCAAAACTCATACAGTACAGACGTTGCCAGCCGGCTGGTTCAAGAGATGATTGAGCGCGACGTCAACCATCCATGCATATTCCTATGGGCCAACGGCAACGAAGGTGGATGGAACATCGATGTAGACACCATGTTTGGTCTTTACGACCCACAGAAACGGCATGTGGTACATCCATGGTCGGACTTCAACAACCTCGACACACGACATTATCCAAACTACAATGACAATGCCTATCGCCTCGAACGCGGCAACAAGGTATTCATGATGACAGAATTTCTCCATGGACTCTACGACCGCGGACAAGGAGCTGGAATGAAAGGACTTTGGGAACGCTTCAAAGCTAATCCTCTTTTTGCCGGTGGTTTTCTTTGGGCATACGTGGACGAGGCTATCCACCGTACTGATAACGGGCAAATGGACACCTACGGCCCCAATGCTCCCGATGGCATTGTTGGTGCACACAGACAGAAAGAGGGCAGTTTCTTCACTGTGCGTGAGATATGGTCACCAGTACAGCTGCGCCCTATGAAGATCACACCATCATTCAATGGAGAGCTAATTGTGGGCAACGATTTCCTGTTCAGCAATATGGACGAATACCGGATAACATGGTGCGCCAAATCCGTTTCATGCAATACTGACGCCAAAGCAGAAGTAATGGATAAAGGTGAGGTGAGTTTGCCTCCACTGAAACCCGGCGAATGGGGGAAAGCACACTTCACTTTACCGAAAAATTTCTTTGATGCCGATGTGCTTGAGCTGGCGGCACAGAACGCCAATGGTGACACTATCTGCAACTGGGCTATGCCTATCAAGGGTAATCAACATTATTTTTCTGACATAAAGCATAACATAACCAATTGCAATGGCAAAGCCACATTTAAGATTGATGGTGACATTGTGATGCTGAAAGCTAACGGTATAGCAGTAACATTCGACAATCTGACCGGTAAGTTACAGAGCATAAAGAATGGTGACAAGGTGATACCGTTGACAGACGGACCACTGCCAACAGGCATGAAGACCACCTTCCGCTCATCTGACATAAGGATGGATGCCGATACAGTTGTATATATTGCAAGATATTTCGGTGCAGTGGACTCTATTGTATGGCGCATGACACCCGACGGTCTGTTGGGAATGGAGGCACGGGCATTAAACTATCGTACAGACAACAAGTTTGACGGAGAGATGTTTGACCGTCCTGTCTATAACCTTGGTTTCTCATTCTCGTTTCCAGAAGAGGCTGTGACTGGTATGAGATGGTTAGGCAAAGGCCCTTACCGCGTGTGGAAGAACCGCATGGAAGGCACAAATTTCGGGCTATGGCAAAAAGACTACAACAACACTGTTACCGGTGAGTATCACATCCCTGTGGTTTATCCTGAGTTCAAGGGCTATCATGCCAATCTCTATTGGGCCGATATTCAGTCTAAGACCACACCATTCACTGTTTTCTCTGAATCCGAAGGCATCTTCTTGCGGATGTTCACTCCCGGTAAGGAGCGTGACCGTGAAAGCCGAGGTGCTTCTGTCAAGGAATACCCCAAAGGCAACATATCTTTCCTTTGGGAGATACCGGCGGTAAATTCTCAAGGACTGGGCGGCAACGGGTCATACATCAAGATAAATAAAGGCGATGAGGGTTTCACAATGAAATTATGGTTCAGATTTATATAAAACTCATGCGATATAACATATTGCTTACACTGGTGGGCTTCCTTTTCATTTGGTTGCCAGCAATAACGGCTCAGCGTACTGTTGAGAACTGGAATTTCGGGTGGAGATTTCATCGTGGAGAGATTGATGTTAACCAACTGGGCACGCTTGACACTTCCGGATGGGAGGTCATTGACATCCCTCATGACTTTCAGATCAGCCAGCCATGGGTGAAACCAGCCAAAGGTGAGAAGATGGTGCATCTGGATGGCGCATCGTTCAAAACCCGCCTGTCGGCAAGGGGGTTCAAGGAAATGGGTGAAGGATGGTATGTCAGGACCTATACCCCTGCTCCAGAACTGCAGGGCAAGCGCATATTGATAGACTTTGAGGGTATTATGTATGTGGGCGATGTATATCTTAATGGCAAGCGTGTCGGCGGTACGGACTACGGTTATTTAGGATTTGAGATTGATGTCAGCGACAAACTGCAATATGGCAAACCGAATGTAATAGCGGTAAGGGCAAGTACGGGTGGCCCTATGAACTCGCGATGGTATACAGGTGGAGGACTTTACCGTGATGTCCGCCTCATTGTGACTGATGCCAGGCTGTATCTGGCACGACATCCTATATATGTCACGACAAAGGACAACAGGTTCGTTAATTTACAGATTGAGGTTGTAAACCAACCGGGAGAAGAAAGCGTGATATTGGAGACCGCCGTCAAAGACGCAGGGGGAGAGATTATTTACCGCAAGACAAAGGAATGTCCGTTTTACAGCCCTGTTGAAGCGCATGACTTGGGACGCATTCCATCCAATGAGATTGTCTGGGAGCAGATTTCATTAGACAATCCAAGATTATGGAGTTGTGAGGACCCGTATCTATATACGGTAGAGGTTACTCTTTATAATAAGGAGGGTAAGGCTGTTGACACAGCTACCCAGCGTTTCGGTATACGCTCCATTGAAATAGACCCTTTATTTGGACTGAAATTGAACGGGAAGAAAGTGCTGCTGAAAGGTAATGCCAATCACCATACACTGGGGGCATTGGGAGCAGCGGCCTACCCACGTGCCATAGAGAAAAGGCTTAAATTGCTGAAGGACTTTGGCTTCAATCACATACGCACAAGCCATAATCCTTACAGTGTGTCATTTCTCGACTTATGTGATTCCTTAGGCATTCTTGTAGTTGATGAAATCTACGACAAGTGGTTGGACCAGTTTGCCGGCGGACGCAAGCCGTGGATGCAACTTTGGACTTATGATGTGCCAGAGTGGATACGTCGTGACCGCAATCACCCCTCGGTGGTGATGTGGAGCCTTGGCAACGAACAGCAGACATTCACCACTCTCCCGTTTGGTGATTGGGGAGTGACGTGCTATCGGATGCTGAAAGAACTTATCAACCGATATGATTCCACACGCAAGCTGACTGTAGCGATGCATCCGCGAGGACGTACCATAGAGGTAAACGGACAGCTGGTGGCTGGACTGCGGCCCAAAGGTCAGCACCCGAAAGTGGATATGCCCTCGCCATTGGCTATGGAATCGGATGTGGCATCATATAATTACAGCTATGACTATTTCAAGACTGACGGCAAACGCTATCCTAACATGGTCTTCTATCAGAGTGAGGCGAACACCGCTTCGATGGGTAAGAACTTCTATGAGATGAATCTCGACAAGGTTATAGGACTGGCTTATTGGGGACAGATAGACTATCTCGGTGAAAGTGCCGGCTGGCCTGCAAAGGGATGGAATAAGGGTACATTTGACATTTCGCTGCAACCAAAGCCGCAAGCCTATTTGGCAAAGTCTATATTCAAGCCTGAAGAGCCCCTGGTACACATCGGTATTGTTGACCAGAAGGCTGACAATCTGGAATGGAACTCTGTCATGATTTCTACAGACGGACTGAGTGAGCACTGGAATCGCACTGCTGGCAAGCGGTATGACATCAAGGTATTCACTAATGCCGATAAGGTTGAGCTGGTAGTCAATGGAAGGACCATAGCGATAAAAGACAATCCAACCCAGGCGAAAGAGCGCAACACGATAATATTCAATGATGTGGAGTATCAACCGGGCTATATAGAAGCAAGAGCATACAAGGACAGTCGTCGGGTTGCTACGCACCGTGTGGAAACAGCCGGTTCAGCAAGCACGCTGATGTTAAATGCTGACACAGAGAAATGGAAAGCTGACGGTCAAGACCTGCAGCACATCCGCGTTACAGCCGTAGACAACAAGGGGCGGCGCGTTCCGTTTGCACAAGACGAACTGACATTCTCGGTAGAAGGCGATGCAAGTATCGTGGCTGTAGACAATGGGAATCTGTCTTCGGATGAAATGATGACAGGCAACAAACGTAAACTCTGCAATGGCAGCGCTCTCGTTATACTCCGTGCCGGGCATAAGGCTGGAAAAGTTATACTAACGGTTAGAGCAGATAATTTCAAGACAAGAAGAATTACTCTCAATACACTTTAAGATTGTGACAGGCCACTCCGACTTTAAGAAGCGAGGCTACCACATAGAACCTAATTAAGACTAAAATGAGAATAAAGACGTTATTGATGATGTGCGGACTGTATTTCATGACAGCACAGGCACAACGCACAGAGATATTGTTGGATAAAGACTGGAGCTTCAGCCGTGACAAGTCAGCCTGGCAGACGGTACTCGTGCCACATGACTGGGCCATATCAGGGCCGTTCGACAAGAAATGGGACTTACAAACCGTAGCCATTGAGGAAGATGGGGAAACAAAAAAGACGGAGAAGTCTGGACGTACTGGTGCTTTACCATGGCTTGGCAAAGGGTTCTACACACGGATTATCACCATACCAAAGGGTACGGAACGCGCAGAACTGTATTTCGAGGGGGCCATGTCCAACCCAATAGTTAAAATAAATGGACGCGAGGCCGGCCGTTGGGCCTACGGCTACAGCGAGTTTCGCATCGACATAACGCCACTGATGCACGATGGCGACAATCTGTTGGAGGTCGATGTGGAGAATATGGAAGAGAGCACACGGTGGTATCCCGGTGCGGGGCTGTACCGTCCCGTCCATCTGATACTGACACACAAGGCACATATCAACGACTGGTCTGTCTTCTTCCGTACGCTTTCCATAGAGAACGGAAAGGCTGTGATAGCACTTGACGGCAGTTTCATTCCTGCAAGGGGGAAAGGATATCGCATTGAGAATATCATACTTAATTCTCACGAAAAGAGTGTAGCCACCTGCATTACAAAATCAGACAGCTGTTTCGCACACACCATAACGATAGACCACCCCAACCTGTGGTCGCCGGAGGAGCCATACTTATACACACTTGTCACAAGACTTTATCAGGGCAGGAAGCTCATGGATGAAACTCGTCGGAAAGTCGGCATACGCACGGCCCGGTTTACGAGAGATGGCGGCTTTTTGCTCAATGGACAGTCGCGCAAGATAAAGGGAGTCTGCCTGCACCATGACCTTGGACCTCTCGGAGCAGCAGTGAATAAGGCGGCACTGGCGCGCCAACTTCTTATAATGAAGGATATGGGCTGCAATGCAATACGTACGAGCCACAACCCACCTTCACAGTGGCAGATGCAGCTATGCGATTCATTGGGGCTGATGGTTATGTGCGAGGCTTTTGATATGTGGACAACACCGAAATGCAAAAACGGCTATGTGCGGCTGTTCAGCGAGTGGAGCGACATTGATCTGGAACGCATGATATGTGCCAACCGCAATCATCCCTCTGTAATAATGTGGTCAATAGGCAACGAGATACGCGAGCAGTCCACACAACACGGCGTTGAGATAATGCGCCATCTCCAGGACATTTGCCACAGGACAGACCCTACCCGGCAGGTGACCTGCGGCATGAACCGTTCGGACGGAGCCATGAAAAGCGGTTTTGCCGCTGCTCTTGACGTGCCAGGCTTCAATTACGGTGTACGAAAGTATGGACGTCAGATTCCCGATTTGCCTCAAGGCTTCCTGCTTGGTACTGAAACTGCCTCAACGGTCAGCAGCCGCGGAGTATATAAATTCCCTGTACGCGAGAACACAAAGCATTGGTATTCCGACGGACAGTGCTCAAGCTATGATCTGGAACAACCGGGATGGGGCGAACTGCCAGATGATGATTGGCAGCATCAGGATGACGAAGCGTTTGTCACAGGAGAGTTTGTATGGACAGGTTTTGACTATCTTGGCGAACCTACACCATATAAAGAGTATTGGCCTTCACGTTCCAGCTACTTCGGTATCTGTGATTTGGCGGGACTACCGAAAGACCGTTACTGGCTTTACAGAAGTAAATGGAACACGAAAGTGCACACCGTCCATCTGCTGCCACACTGGACATGGCCGGGACGTGATGGTGAGGTGACACCAGTATATTGCTATACCGATGGTGTGGAAGCCGAACTGTTTGTAAACGGCAAGAGCCAGGGGCGCAGACACAAGGACAAGGAAAGCCGCCTGGACCGTTATCGCCTGCGATGGAACGATGTTAAATACGAACCGGGAAAGATTGAGGTCGTGGCATACGATGAGGCCGGCAAGGAGATTGGCCGCAACAGCAGGCGTACAGCAGGTGATGCCGCGCGCATTTGCTGTCAGGCAGACCGCACAGAGCTGGCTGCAGACGGCAATGATATGGCCTTCATCACCATTTGGCTGGAAGATAACAACGGAACAATGCTTCCCAATGCCTCCGACCTGCTGTCTTTTAACGTCACTGGTGCAGGAAGTTTTCAGGCTGTCTGCAATGGCGACGCAACCAGTCTTGATTCTTTCACACAGCCGCGGATGCACCTTTTCAACGGTCAACTTGTTGTTGTGGTACGTGCAAAGGAACAGGCAGGAGAAATAGTTCTCACTGTAAATGACGGGGAAAAGAACCTGAAATCATCGTTAACGCTTTTCTGTAAATAACAAATTCATTTGTTTATTCACTTCAAACCAAATAAAAACCAATCTAAAAATGAAAAGGATATATTGTTTATTTTGTATGGCTATGCTATTCGCAATAGCCACATTACAGGCCAAGACGGTGAAGGAACACCCTGCCACCGTCATCATCACGGCCGGACAAAGCAACACTGACGGCCGTGTGCCTAACAGTTTGCTGCCACAACACATTAAAGACAGCGGCTATAAGTACTGCCAATGGAGTTACGGCAGTGGAAAACATCCCGGAAACGGAGAGTTCAAACCCTTCTATCCATGGATTGCAGGACTTAGTCAGCATGACAAATGGGCTTATGACGCAGTGGTATACCACAGGATGGAGCAACTGCTGCATGAGCCGTTCTATGTTATAAAGGAGTCACTCGGCGGCACGAGCATAGACACGCTGTGCACCAGCCGCCAGAATATGCACTGGAGCGCCGACAAGAACTGGCTTTCGCGGAACAAGGCCGCAGACAAGGGCGGCAAATCGCTGCTAAAGGCTTTGACAGAGAATATAGGAGCCTGTATAGACAAGCAGCTCAATGCGCTCCCACAGGGCTACGACATCAAGGTAATGCTGTGGCATCAGGGCGAGAGTGATGCGGAACAGCAGGACAGATACCATTACAACCTGAAGAATGTGGTGGCATACGTGCGCAACTATCTTGTAACCAAGACGGGCAAGGAGAAATATTACACCCTGCCTGTGGTATGCGGCACATACGCAAGGAAGGGACGAGGTTACAACAAGAAGGTTGTTGAGGCGCTATACAGGCTGGAACAGGAAGACCCCAACTTCCATGTGGTGGATGCCAGTGACGCTACGTTGCTTGCAGACAATATTCATTTTGACAATAAAGGGGCTGAACTGCTGGGTAACCGTGTGTTCGATATGCTCGTCAGCCATAACATCGTCACTGCCCCGGACGCCTTCTGCTGGTATGATGGCGGCGGACGCATAGACTATTCATTGAGCAAGAAGGTGTCACCAGTGGTAAGCACGGCTTTGGATATGCTGTCTGAAGACCTGAAAGACGTAACGGGAACATCACTAAGAAAGGTACAGTCTGGTGCAAGGATACGCATTGTGCAGCTTGACATGGACAGGGGAGCAGGAAAATGGCTGCACAATGCCGGCATTGCCGTAGACGAGTTGTCCCGAAAGAAGGACGCTTTTCATATCAAGGTACACAACGGTCAGCTGCTGGTCGTTGGCAGCAATGGCCGCGGAACGGCCTACGGTCTGCTTGAACTGTCACGTATGGCTGGCGTATCTCCATGGAAATGGTGGGCCGATGAGATGCCTGTGAGGCGGCAAGTGCTGACAGTGGCGGCAGACTTCGAGACACTGCAAAGTCCGTCTGTGGAGTATCGCGGCATCTTTCTCAATGACGAAGACTGGACACTGCAACCATGGAGCTGGCGAACCTACTCGCCCGGCAAGCCCGGACTCATCAGCGCCAAGACCTACAAGCAGATATTCAAACTGCTGATGCGGCTCCGTGCCAACGCCATCTGGCCGGGTATGCACGGAATGTCTACACCTTTCTTCACCATACCTGGCGCAAAGGAGGTGGCGGACTCCTGCGGCATAGTCATAGGAACATCACACTGCGAGCCAATGATGCGTAATAACGTCGGAGAATGGAAGGTAAACGAGCGTGGAGCATACAACTACATCACAAACAAGCAGAGTGTACAGGACTATTGGACAGAGCGTCTGAAGGAGACTGGACGCTATGAGAATATATACACTATCGGTATGCGTGGCATTCACGATGGTGCCATGGAGGGAGTAGGCAAGAACCTTAACACCCAGACAGCGGCCCTTCAGCAGGTTATAGACGACCAGCGCGCCTTACTTAGCAAGTACGTCAACAGGCAGGCGGACAGAATACCGCAGCAGTTCGTGCCATACAAGGAGGTACTGCGGGTGATGGAGAACGGCCTGCGCCTGCCTGACGATGTGACCTTGACGTGGTGCGATGACAATTACGGGTACATGACACGTCTGAGCGACTCCATACAACAGAAAAGGAAAGGCGGTGGCGGCGTATATTACCATCTTAGCTATTGGGGAAGGCCACATGATTATATGTGGTTGTCCACCACCCAGCCGGGACTTATATACAATGAGATGCGCGAGGCGTACGACCATAACGTTCGCAGACTATGGATTGTGAATGTTCATGACATGAAGACTGCCGCCTACGACCTGGAACTGTTCCTCGACATGGCATGGAACATCAACGCCGTGCAGCCTTCTACACTTTACCAGCACCAGCAACAGTGGCTGAGACGTGAGTTCGGACAGTCCGCAGGTGACAGGCTTCTGCCTGCAATGCGTGAGTTCTACCGTCTGACAACGATACGCAAGCCGGAGTTCATGGGATGGAACCAGGTGGAACTCGACAAGCGCAAATACCCGAGGGGATGGTCTCCCGTCACCGATACGGAGTTCAGTCTGACGGCCTTCGGCAATGAACTGGACCGTTACCTCACCGACTGGCGCAATGTGACCGCCACACTTGCAGAGATAGAGAAGCATCTGCCGGAAAACCGTAAGGCAGCATACTTCTCCCATATCAAGTACCCTGTACTGTCGGCAGCGGCCATGAGCCGTAAGATGCTGGAGGCGCAGCGTGCGCGCGCCATTGCAAAAGGTAACTATAACGAGGAGCGCTGGCTGCGCGATGACTCCTTACTGACCGCTTGCGCCAAGAGTCAGGATGCCTATCAGGAGATTCGCAGGCTTACTACATATTATAATAATGAGTTGGCAGACGGCAAATGGCGCCACTCAATGGTTGACAATCCACGTGACCTGTATGTGTTCTACGCCCCATCACTGCCCGTCGCTCTGACAGAACGGGAAGTTAATGAATACAAGAATAATCCCGACACAACCATATCGCAGATTGTCAATGACGGAAGTTTCATTGCCCGCAACGCCTGCCAGTGGGATATGGCCGATGATGGGGCTGAGTGTGTACAGTCATTAGGACACTCCATGAATGCCGTACGTTTACCTAAAGACAGAACATTGACCTACACATTTGACAGTGAGCACGAGGGTGACGCGCTATTGCACATAGCGCTGATACCAACGCAGCCCAATGACACCGGTGACCTGCGCTTCAGCGTGAGCGTTGACAATGCCGAACCACAGGTATTCAACCTCAAGGAGCCTTTCCGCTCAGAGCGTTGGAAACAGAATGTGCTTCGTGCGCAGACGCTAAGGAATATGCCTGTCACGCTAAAGAGAGGCAAGCACAGGATTACCATAAAGGCATTGGACAACCATGTCGTCATAGACCAGTGGATGCTTGACTTCGATACGAAACGTAAGTTCTACCTTTTCCCTGTCCGTCCATCCTATTGAAATAAACATTCCGGTATCGGGTCGCCCTGAGCCCGTACCGGAATGCGCTTTAATGCCGTACAGACTCCGGCAGCAGATGCCTCACCGTAAGCCATGGATGATACAGCATCATCCACGGACCGCTGTGGCGCATCACCCTTGCTATCCTCTTCCGCATCTCGGGTTTATAGCAGTGCACTGTGCAATGCAGGCAGGTTGGCTTCGCATCACCATACCTGCATCTCGAAAGTCGCAGCATCGCATAGTCATACAGCTCCTGACACTCCGGGCACAGCACACCCTTCTCCCCCACTCCATGCTTATGGCGGCAGTACAGGGCAATCATCTCGCCCACCGTTTTCTTTTCCCTTTCAATGCGTGTCATCGGCAGATACATATTTAGAGAGGAACACCGTCACCGCCACCACAACGATAAAGACGATGAGAATCAGTGACATCTCAGGCATATTATTCATCGGGTCCACCCATATCTCATTAAAGAAGCCATTGCGGGCCACTATCTCCACAAAGGTCCAGAACACTATCACCGTGGCAAGGGCAAAGCGTATGTTACGTCCCCATGATGATATGCTGACCTGCTTCTTCAACATCAGCAGTGCACTGACAAAACATACCACCGCGAGTGCTATCGTCAACGGATGACTTTCACCCAGAAACACGGGGTCATAACAGAACATCAGCACCAGATACAGCCCCCACATCATCACATTCCATTCCATAAAGACCACAATGCTGCTATGATGCGCCATCGGTCGCAGGTCCACCGCGCCGCTGACACGGCAATGCCTCTGCAGCCAACATATAAAGTCACACCCTGTACGGGTGCAGAAAGTGTACAATACCATGAACATCATCCACATTCCGAATGTGGCCGGCATGATAAGATACTCCGGGCGCGAGCCCCTTATCTCCTTCAGCTCCGGGCGTGAATAGCTCTCCAGCGGCTGTCCGTTAATGAGGAAGTCGTGACTCACCCCTATTCCATTCACATACTCTGTCGTGGTCTGCACCTCTCCCGTACCGACAAGGTCACAGTGCACGCCGAAACGCTGCGCATAGTATGCCAAAAGGAACTCCACCCAGCCTGTCCAGAAGAGCATGGCACCTGTTATCCCGAACAGAGTCTGCCGTGTGTCTCCCTTGACAAACACGCCCGCAACCGTCACCACAAGCCCTACAAAGCCCATCAGGAACGCGGAATAGTGGAGCGCGGACGGTGAGAGGAAATGTTCCATCAGTATCATCAGCGCGTGGCCGAGCGGCATTAGCAGCAGCACCAACATGAAACTGACCACCGTCTTGCCTATATATAACCTCCTTGCAGATAATGTCTCTTTCATACCTATTAATATAACATCATTTTACAGCTTGTCTATATCCACACTCACACCCACCATCAGGTTTATGCCCGATGTCACGGGCGAGTTGAAATAATATGTCTGCGGCCTGTAATCAAACAGATTGTCCAGTGCAATGTTCAGCCTAACACTGTCCTTGAAACGGTTTGTCAGCTGCAGCTTCCATATAGAGTAGGCGGGATTATGCACATCATACTGCACGTATGGCGCTACCATCTCCATACTGGTGTAATCCACCGCCGAGAGTATCCGCCCTGCCAAGGCCACATTCAGGCCGTACCAGCCACTCACCTTACGGTCCCAGTCCACACGGACATTGACAGAATGCGGCCGGGCCGGACAGTACTGGTTCACCGTGTTACCCCTCACTTCCTCGTGAGTATAGCAATATGCCAGGCGCGCCCCTATCATTGACTGCTCCGCCAGCATCCACCTGCCCTGCGCGGCGGCCTCAACTCCCAGCACCTGCACATGGTCCAGGTTGATATACTGCACATAATGATACGCGGGATCATCAGCGGCAGTGAGCGGTGTCGATGTGGATATCTTGTCACCCACAAGGCTGTAGTTGGCCGCCACATTCAGGTTGTAGCCTCCCTTCGCATACTCCACACTCGCATTGAAGGCGTGTGACGTCTCTGCCTTCAGGTCCTTGCTGCCGTGTATCCAGAAAAATCCCGACATATCGTAACGCATATACTTCTCCTTCATGGTCGGTGCGCGGAAGCCCCCGGCGTAACCGGCCCTCACTGTCAACGCCCCCGTGCGGTATCTCGCTCCGGCCTTACCCGTAAAGTGCATATCATCCGCATCAGAGAAATAGTCCATGCGGCCGGCAGCTATCACTTCCCAATGCCTGTCAAGACTAATGTCATACTGGGCGAATATGTCACTGGAGTACTGGCGCTTCGCCCCGTCCGTAAACTGATAGCTGTCCAGATAGTCGCGCATGAAGTCACCGCCAAGGGTCAGCACGTTATCCCCGGCAAAGCTATGCGAGTACAACATACGTGTGCTGTGCTGAACGTTCCTGTAGTCCCTTATGTCATAGTCTTTCAGTTTGATATAGTCCGACTTGTCATACTGGTCGTAGTTATAGCTAAGCTCCATATTGTCCTTGTCACTAAGACGCCACTCTCCCTTTACGCCTCCGCTGAAGTCCCTGTACCTGTCGGGCATATCGACATTGTACATCCTCTCCTTGAAATAATATCCCAGATGTGCCGAGAGCTTCATGTTATCCATCGGAGTGTACACCAGACGGTCACTGACATTCCATGTCCTTGCGCCATACACGGTGCGGAAGTCACAGTCATCCTGCGTGTCCTCACACAGCGTGTAGGTGTCAATGGTGGTATGTGTCACATCTATACTGTTGCCTACCCTGCCCGTCTTGAAGCCCACGGTGCCTCCATACCTCCGCTCGTTGTGGTCGGCCAGACGCGCATTCACATTCAGTGTCCATGGCCTGTCCGCCTCCTTGGTTATGATATTTATGACACCGCCGGCGGCGTTTGAGCCGTAAAGGGCGGATGCCGCACCCTTGACTATCTCTATCCTCTCCACATTCTGCATGGTAAGGCGTGAGAAGTCCGTGTTCTCCATCGTCTCTCCCGCAATGCGCTCACCGTTTATCAGCACCAGGACATTCTGTCCCGCAAAGCCCGCAAGGTTCATGTTCACCTGCTGGTTCATGGCGTATGTGAACTCCACTCCGGGCAGTTCCTGACCCAGAAGTTCCTGAAGGTTGGTGGCGTCAGCGCGCCTTATGTCATCAGCCGTTATCAGCCTTGTCTGTATAGGCGCGTCCTTCAGCAGTTTGGGAGTCCTCGTTCCCGTCACCACCACCTCGTCAAGATTAAACAGACTGTCCGTGTCCACAACGGGCAGACTGCCATTCTCCGCCGGAACACTAACTGTAGCACCCATCATAAGAAGGAGCAATATACTATGTTTCATCGTCATCATCACAGTGTTTGTTTGAAATCACCTCTTAATATGGATACTTCACATCTATAGTTAGGAAGCCTTTCGTCCCCCGGTCGCTCATATAGTCCACCAGTCTCAATGCGGCATACTGTCCGTTATTCATCCTTAGCACATAGACTTTGTTTGAGGCGGCATACACAGGTGGCGGCGTTGAGAAGTCCATTGTCACCCAACGGCTCAGCACCATGTTGACAGGACTGCTGTTATACCACACATTATACGCCATCATGTCCGTCAGGTCCACAATGCACTGGTGCGTGGTCCACTCGTCCTCCGTAAACTCCGCATCCGCAAAGGCATCGCTGCTCTCGGGCGCTTCGTCAATGGTCGTGTACCGGGTCTCCAGTACCGCGCCGCCATTTGTCTTGACATCGAAATGGTGTATCGCTATGTCCCAATGCTCCACATCCTGCTGTGCGTCTATCCTCACGCTGTTCTTCTCCGTGTATGCGGTGCCATGCACATTATAATATGTACGCACTGACTTTCCGTCCCACTCGCCCGTCAGGGCCGTTGGCAGCTCCTTCGTGACGATGCTGCGCTCCTTCAGGTCTATATAGTGCCAGTGGTTGTAGCTGCGCGCGTCCAGTTGGATGGTGAAACGGTTGTGTGTAGCGTCGCCGCCGAATCCCGACTGCTGCCCGTCATCGTCCATAACATCATCATACAGCCCGTCAAAGGCACCGTTACACGCCACTAACAGCAGAGTGGTAACTGCCATGACGCATTTAGTAATCATCCCTTTCATTCTCTAATTGCCTGTCTTTCTTACCTGTTTTCAATTCTGGTGCAAAGGTACTGCTTTTCCTCTGTTTCCGCAATACCCATTTATGAGGAAAATAAGGCGTACGCACCGTGCCCAATACGCATAAAAACACTTCTGGCGCTGCTGATAAACAGCGCCAGAAGTGTATATGGCATCCCACTTGAAATGCCTTTCCCTACCTTATCACCGTGATGCGCCCCTGTGGGCAGCAGTACCTGTCGGGCACACCGTCTGCCGCCAGGCGTTCCTTGAAGAAGCGGCACAAGGCCTCCGTATCGGTGACAACGCCCCTGACAAGCAGCTGGCATGGCCTCAACACCCGTATCTCATCGCCCGTGAAAGCCACATACTCACTGACGGCGACATCGTACATGGCGGCCGGGTCTAAAGGCTTATACGTCCCGTCATCCTGCAACACCTCCACATCCCTGACCCTGCGCGCACCCTGAACACTCAGCACATTGTCCTCACTGACGGCAAGCGTGTTGCGTATACGGGTGTCTATGGTGTAGCGTATGCCGGCGCATTGCATGAAAGCACCTGTCTCCGCGGGGCATAATCGCGACGCCATCTCAAGAGCATCCATAAGCTGCTGCCCCGTGGCGCGTATGATGCACAGCTCATTTTCAAAGGGGCTGACGGCCAGAACGTCCCTGTATGTTATCCGACCGGCGGCGATACTTGTGCGTATGCCGCCGCCATTGCACAGGGCTATGCGCGTGCCTGCGATGCTGGCGTACGCATCGCACACCAGGTCCGCAAGGTTCGTCTCGCCGTTCCTCAGCGCCCTCCGCCCGTCCTCACCGTCTATGGTAAGGCAGAAAGGGCTGGTACACAGCGGTTCCGACATCAGAAGCTCATTGTCCCTCTCTATCCTCTCAAGCTGACTACATACCTTCTCGCTGCTGTATGCCACCTCCGAGGCTGGTATGTTGACCGCGCCGAGCGTCCCGTCACGGCCTATCCACAGCTTGCCATAGCTCTCGAACCTGCTGCCAGTGTTAAGCATCAGAACCCTTTTGCCCTCCGCATTGGTGTGCCGCTCATTCTTCTGGTGATGCGAATGCGCGTCAAGCACCACGTCAATGCCCGTGGTGGAGGCTATAAGCGGAATGGAATAGCCGTCCTTATAGTTATATCCCTCCTCCTCTCCAAGATGTGACAGCAGTATGACATGGTCGGCACCATCTTTACGTGCGGCATCGACAGCCTGCTGCACACAGTCCGCCAGGTCCCCGGGATGCAGGTCATAGAGCCGCATACCCTCCGCATCCTTGAAGGCATGGCCTTCTGAATACATCGTCTCCGGGGTCACCACACCTATGAACGCTATCCTCCTGCCGCCGGCCTTCTTAATAACATAACTGGCGTAGAGGGGCTGTGACGAGCCCACAGCAGTGAGGTTGACGCACGTTACGGACGCCTCGAGCCTCCGCATGAGTTCCTGCAGACGGGGAATGCCATAGTCAAACTCGTGGTTGCCCAGCCCCACAACGTCATACCCCACGGCATTCATCATGTCCACCACATAGCCCCCGGAGCTTATGGCACCGTATGGGCCGCCCTGCAGGAAGTCTCCTGAACTCACGGTAAGCACATCTGCCGTGTCAGGAGCGGCTATGGCGTCACGCAGACCGGCAAAGTGCCGATAGCCGTCAAACTCACAATGCACGTCATTGTCATACATCACCACCACGCTCTTTGCCACATCAGCCTCCGCAAGCCCCTCACCACTGCAGCCACAGGTGACTGTGGCAAGCGGAGCGGACAGCAGCAGGAGTATCATATATTTCAATTTATCCATCCTTATCGTATCCATGCCGGTCATACTAATCGTTTTCACACGCAAAAATACATATTTTTTCCTAATCGGGCAAATGTTACAACCAAAAAAATCCCAATGCCCCGACACCGTGAAACGTAAAAGTCCCACAGACGTTATGAGCCTGCGGGACTTTCATTACAATGACTTTACCGTACTGTTATTTATTATTTTCTGTATGTAAAAACAGTGACACAGTCAAACGGCATACTGCCGGGCTTATAGTTCATAGTCATCTGCGCCATACCGTTCACCGCATCGATGGTGCCCTCCAGCGAGCCAGTGGTGTCATAGCTGCCTGCCATGACCTGAAAATTCTTCTTACTGAAGCTGCAATTGCCATCTTTGTCAAAGACGTATTCCACTCCCTCTATCGTCATCTCGCCGATAGTGATGGGCATAGGCATACCTGTTACATGAACAGAGAACCCACCAAGAACGAGAGTCGCAGTACCAGTTTCCTTGTTTGGCATATCCTTCAACTCCATTGTGTTAGGTGTTGGTTCCGTGGTGACATTCATTTGCGGCACGCTGGTAACCACATTACCCTCAAAAGTATATTTATACATCGGCTTCTCTTTGTCATCCTCGCCGGCAGGTGGAGTCACTGTACCCTTATCATCCTGTACTGGCAGAACATCATCATCATCTGATGAGCATCCTGTGAACATAATCGCAAACACCGCTAAAAGCAAATAGGCTGTCTTCTTCATCTTACTTGTCTTCTTATTTTTATTACAATTAACCTTAATTTTGTTTTTCTGGGTGCAAAGTTACGGCTTTTTCACGGTTCACACAATACTCATTTTTTAGGATTTCGCAACATTTCTTTTATCTTTTCTGTATCTTTCTGCCGTTCTGAATGTACATTCCCTTGGCTGGAACAGCCAGCAACCGCCGCCCCATCATATCATAGGCAGGTTGATTCTCCTCATTCTGCAAGACAACAGGCACGGAGGTCCCTGCCTTTACAGCAATGTGCTCCCCTTCCCTGTCTCTGACTGTGACAATTCCGTTCTGAAAATTACTTAATAAAGGAAAATACAAATCAACATAATGAGCCGCTTCACTCCCCGATTTCGGTTCAAGCGTCACCGTCTCAAATGCAAATAAGGGGCTTGTATCAGGCTTCTGCGTACCTAAAAGATACGCATACAGGTTCTTGCTGTATGCTGTCCATATATAACCATATATATGCAGCCTGCCGTCCGCACTTATCTCATACTTCAGGTCATCATGCCCACGCTTGTCCTCGGGCACATCCTGCGTCACGTTCTCATCCACTGTCATCTGCCTGCCCTGAACATTCCAGGAAGGCCCGGCAGTGAGTGGGAGATAGGTATTGTCGGAATACGTCACATAATAAGTGTAATCCTGAAGCCCACCTGCGATACCCCATGACTGGCGCGGCTGCAATACAGGGCTGTCGTCACCTATGCACTCCGTCCAGCGGGTCCATATAGGCTCCTCATCCTCATCAAACGCTTTAGAGTATCTTGACGTGAAGAGGATGCTCTTGAGTTTCTGACCGTTCACCTCTATATATGTCACCTCCTCAACCTTGCACGTATATGTTCCGTCTGATGAGAAGTCCTGAAGCTCAAACTCGTCTCCCTCTTTCAGAGTGAAGTCATACAGCAGTATCTCACGCCTACTATTCTCGTTGTACTGATAGACTTTGCCGTTCTCCTCACGCAGTATGGCCTTAACCCTGCCATCCTTCAATGAGCCGGGAATATTACAGACTACATTCTGATAAGTCATCCTCTGATATGTCACACCATCTATAACGACATCACAGTCATCTGCAAAACCCAAGTCATACTCCATATCTGGCCTTTCAAGATGTAATCCATACTCTATAGCTCGGTCTGTGTACACACGTAAATGCCATAACTTTCCCTTCTCGATAAAGGGCTTGTTCTGAGAGTACACATTACCTGTCACCAGCAGACACAATGCCAGCAGACAGAAGGAAAGAAAATTCTTCATAATAATTATTTATTTAAGTTAGCTGCAATAGATTTCTGCAAAAGTACAAAGAATAATCTGATCTTACAAATTTTACTATATGTTTTTTCTATTTCTCCATATCTTTTGCAAGGAACAGGAAGGAAACAAAATGTTAAAACCAGCGCCCTCGAAATGTTAAAGTTTCCTTAGTCAGGTATATTATATACCTAAAAACTGAACAAAAGGCACTAAGACTACAGGAAAAGCATTGCTTTCGTTGCGTAATCAGATAGAGATTGGGGTGCAATCTCTATCTGATTACAACGCTATCTGTATCTGATTGCAGAGTGAAAGCATACAAATCACGCAAGAAACCGCATTCTTTCGGTTTCCTCAAAACGGGCATCCGTTTTTTGCGGCCTCACGTGCGCTCTGAGCGCACGTGCCCTTTTCCGGCATATTCCTCCACCGACAGCATTTTAACACGTTAGAATGAGTTTTCTGTCTGGCAGGGTTATATCCGCATACGCATGAGAATTGCGTCACCTTAATTATGCCATGTCAGGATTTTGAAGGAACTCCCCAAGATGAATATGGCGGATTCCATCAACATTACTGCCACTTGTCCATTCGTCAAGGCTCACCACATATTTGGGATGGCTGTTATTTGGTATACTTAATAAACACTGCAAATATAGCGTTTTTGTTTGTCATACCAAATAAAAATGAATATTTAAGGCAAAGTTTTAGTTATGATTAACAGTTTTTTGTATTCTACCTAATTGAAATATTTATCAAAAATATTCTATTTCTTAGCATTAAACAAAAATATTTTTATTATATTTGCACTCAAATTAAAACTTGTTCTATAACGATAAAGAAGCTAAACTGACTGAAGGTCATTCTTGCCAAACAACATAGAACGAAGGCAAGTATAAATAACAGTCAACAAATGGACAATAATAAATCTTATAACAGAGCAGAAGAGAAAGATATTTCAATGATATACAATAGTAGAACATCTTTGAACCCACATTTAATGGAATTAGAATACTTTTTCCTAACAGAAGAAAACGCAAAACGCGATAATACACAAACATTACCACCAATTATTAAATGGCCCGGAGGCAAGGAAAAAGAGTTAAAATACATTCTTCCTAATGTTCCTGCATTCAATCGTTTCTTCGAGCCATTTGTAGGTGGAGGCTCTGTATTTATGGCTATTCAGGCACAAGAGTATTATATCAATGATTTATCATCTGAGCTTATATCACTTTATAACAGTATAGCGACATACGACAAGAAGTTTTTCAGATACGTTGAAATGATGGACAAATCATGGGAAAACGCTGTCGCTTTCTTTAATGACAACCATATTCTTATTGACATATATCTTAAATATCGAGAAGAAAAGATAACCAAGGAAGAGCTGAAAACTTTTGTGCAGAACTTTTGTGCAGAAAGGAAGAAGAGCATCCTTGACATCATAGGAGAAGAGTTTACGTCCCTTTCATGTATTCTGTTAAAGGAAATGGAAATAAACTTATTCCGGAAAATGACAAGAATGCGTGAACTTGAAATAAAAAAACATATCCTTTCCTACAGTGATCTTCTTGAAAACATCAAGACAGCTGTTAAGAGTGCTGTATACATGAACTATAGATATATGTACAACCGTAAAGACATTGAGAATTATAACAAGTCTTTACAGGCTGCTTTATTTTTCTTCATACGCAACTATGCATACTGTAGTATGTTCAGATATAGCAGCAAAGGGGAATTCAATGTACCTTATGGAGGGATTGCATATAACAGCAAATTAATGGCTAAGAAGTTAAACTATTATCGTTCAAAACCACTTTTACAACATTTTGCCAATACTCAGATATTCAATCTGGACTTTGAGACCTTTCTCCGTGAGACAAGACCGACAAAAAATGATTTCGTATTCCTTGACCCTCCCTATGACAGCGAATTCAGCACATACGCACAAAACACATTTACTTGCGATGATCAGAAAAGGTTAGCCGATTATATGATTAATGAATGTGAGGCAAAATGGATGATTATAATAAAAAATACAGATTTCATCTTTAACCTTTACAACAAAGAAGGAATAAATATAAAAGCATTTGACAAAGAGTATCTTGTAAGTTTTATGAATAGAAACGACAAGAAAGTCACCCATCTTATAATAACCAATTATTAATTCACTATGTCAAGAATCACGGAAAGTCAGTTAGTCCTGCCTGCCCTTTATTTAATGTCAATGTCACAAGATGGTTTTATCAGCACAAGCGATTTAATATCAAAACTGACATCGGTAATGCATCCTACTGGCATTGATGCCCAAATACTACCCGGAAGGAAAGATACATACTTCTCTCAAAAAGTAAGAAACCTTAAAAGCCACGACACTCTTGTAAGAAAGGAACTTGCAACTGACCATGAAGATGGCTTCATTATAACGCAACATGGTGCGGAGTATGTTAACACACACATGGAAGCCATAAGTTATCTTCTTACAAATGAATTCAGTTATGAAGATGTAAAGGGTGCCTTTGACAGCATTTCAACCACTGAAAACAAGCCTCTGCCTATAGAGGAAATCATCTCTGAGGGGCGTACTGCAATAAGAAGTATACAGACACGTGAACGTTCCGCACGCTTACGAAGGATTGCCATAGAGCATTTTACCCATAACAACATTATAAGTTGCGATTGCTGTGGTTTCAACTTTCCTAATTACTACGGTCAAAAGTACGGTAAGGACTGTATTGAAATTCATCATATAAGACCAATATTCCAATATGAAGGGGACAAATTTGAAAAGTTTGTCACTGACGCTATGCAGAATTTACTTCCTGTCTGCCCTAACTGTCATAGAGTAATACATAAAAATCATATAGGAAGTGAAAATATAGAAGCATTTAAAAACGAAATAAAGATGCGTACTAATTAAGCATATTCATAATTATAAGATTCACAAACCAGTAACAACTATAACAATAAGGCGGAGAGGTTTAACGTTCCTCTCCGCCTTGTTAATGTATTATACTACTGTATGCCATTCTTATTTAGCATAAAGTGCAACGATAGCCTCGTAGAGTTCCTGTTTTCCGGAAGTCATCTTAGGCTCGTCAACCTGCTTGCCATACTCATATACCTGCTCCAGTGTGAGTTTGCCGTCCTCGAAGTCCTTACCCATGCCGGCGTCGAAAGAAGCGTAACGATCCTTGAGCATTGCAGGGATAGGAGAGTTCTCCATAATCTCGACAGCGTTGAGCAGTGCGCGTGCGCAGGCATCCATGCCGCTGATGTGTGCAATGAAGATGTCCTCAAGGTCTGTAGAGTTACGGCGTGTCTTTGAGTCGAAGTTTGTACCGCCGGTGCCAAGGCCGCCATTGCGCACAATCTGCATCCATGCCTGTGTCAGCTCATAGTTGTCGATTGGGAACTGGTCTGTATCCCAGCCGTTCTGATAGTCACCGCGGTTAGCGTCAATAGAGCCCAGCATGCCAGCATCAACGGCACAAGCCAGCTCATGCTCAAAGGTATGACCTGCCAGTGTGGCGTGGTTCACCTCGATATTAACCTTGAAGTCCTTCTCCAGACCATGAGCCTTGAGGAAGCCGATAACGGTCTCTGTGTCCACGTCATACTGGTGCTTTGTAGGCTCCATCGGCTTTGGCTCTATAAGGAATGTTCCCTGGAAGCCCTTGCTGCGAGCGTAGTCACGCGCCATACGCAGCATTGTAGCCATGTGCTCCTTCTCGCGCTTCTGGTCGGTGTTAAGCAATGACATATAGCCCTCGCGGCCACCCCAGAACACATAGTTCTCCGCACCTAACTTGATGCCGGCGTCAATGGCGTTCTTTATCTGTACGATAGCGCGTGCCACAACATCGAAGTCCGGGTTTGTGGAGGCACCGTTCATGTAACGGCCGTTGCCGAAGACATTGGCTGTAGACCACAGCAGCTTTATGCCTGTCTCGTCCATCTTCTCCTTCAGATAGTCTGTGATAGCGGCGAGGTTGGCCTCATACTCCGCAACTGAAGAGCCCTCGCTCACCAGGTCCACGTCATGGAAACAGAAATACGGGAAGCCGAGTTTCTGCATTATCTCGAATCCAGCGTCAGCCTTCTGCTTGGCGATGGTAACAGCGTCAGCGCCCTCGTTCCATGGGAACTTCTTTGTAGGGCCACCGAACTGGTCGCCGCCCTCTGCACATAGTGTGTGCCACCATGCCATAGCGAAACGCATCCAGTCCTTCATCTTCTTGCCAGCCACTACACGCTCTGCGTCATAGTAGTGGAAAGCCATTGGGTTCTTTGACTCTGGTCCCTCATACTGGATCTTCTTGATTTCTGGAAAATACTCTTTTGCCATAATAGTTTTGTGTTAAAAAGGTTGTTTTTATATATGGTTTATATATCTTTCTGTATCAGTACAGCGTGGTGTCAGATGGCAAGCAGCCTCTTCTTCCACAGCTCGTATGCGGCCTTATAGTCCGCAGCGTCCTCCACAGGCACCTCTGTAGCCTTGTGTTTCAATGTCTTGAAGGCGTCGTCTGCATCCTTGTATATCCCTGCGCCAATGCCCGCACCGTATGCGGCGCCCACAGAACCGTCTGTCTCGTAAAGCTCTATGGTGGCACCTGTCACTGCAGCCAGCGTGCGGCGGAAGAGAGGCGAGAGGAAAAGGTTGGCGTGACCGGCCTTGACAGTCTTGATTTCCATGCCCATCTGCTGCATTATCTCCATTCCGTATGCGAAGGAGAAGGCTATACCCTCCTGTGCAGCGCGCAACAGGTGCGCCTTGGTATGTATGTTGAAGTTGATGCCGTGCATGGAAGCTCCCGGATTCTCGTTCTGCAGGACACGCTCCGCACCATTGCCGAACGGGATTATGCTCAGTCCCGCAGCGCCGACAGGCGCTGTCTCGGCCAGTTCGTTGATTTCCGCGTATGACATTCCCTCCGGTGCCACGGTACGCTTCATCCAGGCATTAAGGATACCCGTGCCATTGATGCACAGCAGCACGCCAAGACGGGTGTCCGGCTGGTTGTGGTTCACATGGGCGAAAGTGTTGACACGGCTCAACGGGTCATAGTTCACATCACCAAGCACGCCATATACCACGCCCGATGTGCCGCCCGTAGCCGCTATCTCACCCGGCCTCATAACGTTCAGCGACAGAGCATTGTTGGGCTGGTCACCGCCACGGTAGCTGATAGGCGTGCCTTCCTTCAGTCCAAGCTCAGCAGCCACATCGCCGCATACCACTGACTGTACGGAGAAGGTGGGCACTATCTCTGCTATGACACTGTCGGGGAAGCCGAAATGCTCCATTATGTCACTGCTGACACAGTTGTTCTTGAAATCCCAGAACATACCTTCTGACAGGCCTGACACCGTAGTCTTCTTGTCACCGCCGCTCAAACGCATGGCGATATAGTCACCGGGAAGCATAATCTTGTCTATCCTCTCGAACAGTTCCGGCTCGTTGTCCTTCACCCACGCCAGCTTGGCGGCGGTAAAGTTACCGGGAGAGTTGAGCAGATGTTGCAGGCAACGCTCTCCGCCGATGGCGTCAAACGCCTTGTTGCCGTATGGCACGGCACGCCCGTCACACCATATTATGGACGGACGCAGGGCGTTACCGTCCTTGTCCACACACACCAGACCGTGCATCTGGTACGAGATGCCGATGGCGACAACATCCTGGAGCGAGCCGCCTATCTGGTCAGCCACACGTTCCGTGGCGGTTTTCAGTTCCTGCCACCACATCTCCGGGTCCTGTTCCGCCCAGCCGGCCTGATGGGTTATGATGGGAGCCTCAGCATCCGGATACTGTGCCGAGGCGATAGTCTGTCCTGTACGCGCATCAACCAGTGAGGCTTTCACTGAAGAGGTGCCTATGTCATAGCCAAGTAAAATCATTACGTTGTATTGTTTTGGTTAAAGAATTATATATTTTCTATTATCTCACTTCTGTGAATGGGAGCGCTTGTATACGCATCACGGTTTCCTGTACTTATAATATCGCGCCGCCCTATGGTTCACTCCCTCCTCCTTCTCATCAAGCGGCACCACGTATGGCATCTGCGCCAGCTTCTTGTGGAAGTTCTTCACATCGCACTTTATGCCTGCCACATGCTGCATGACTATGCGCAGCTGTGTGGCGGTGAACTTGCGTGGAAGCAGATCGAACAGCACCGTGGGGCTCAACTGCGCCAGACGCTCCACCTCCGCCACCGCAGTACGCACGATTTCCTCATGGTCAAAGGCCAGCTGTGGCAACTCTCCCACTGGCACCCACTGTGCCTCATATCCTCCGTCGAGCTTTCCGACCTTACGGTTTATTCTCAACAGTGACAGGTATGCTATCGTGACGACACGTTCCAGTTGCTTGTCAAGCTTGTGAAAGCGCTGCAGCCACACCGCATCGGCGGCGTTGGAGAGACGGTCGGAACCGCCAAAGGCACGGAACTGTCTCATACGCACCTGCGTAAGACCGGTAAGCTGATAGAGCACCCGTTGAGCCGCTTCATCCAAATCCTCATCCATATTTATCAGACTACCTGGCAGTTTATAGGCTCCGGTACTGTCTGAACCACCTTCTCCACTCTGGCTTATGAGCAGCACATTAAGCTGTTCTCCGTCAAAGCCAAGCAGCACGCAGTCTACTGAAACATAAGGGTTAACCATTTTTGTATATGTCTGTTTTTAGGTTTTAGGTTAATAATATGAATTATCGGCCTCTTCAACTCTGGATGCAAAAGTAACATATTTTCATTATACCACCAAATAATTAAGCGATTATTTATCAATCATGCAACTTTTTTAACATTAAGACGTTACTTTTCGTACCATTTACGTTATAAAAGCGCATTTTCTTAACGTATTTTGTATGATAACACCACATCCTCCACTATATTCTGCGGCACGTATGGCGCTATGTCCCCGCCAAGTCTTACCATTTCCCTTATCATTGTGCTGGTAACATTAACCATTGGCACCTCAACCACCGTCACATTCGCCGGACATTCGCGCAAGCTCTCCGCACCCTCGCGCGGAAAGACCGCTATATGGTGCGTCGCGAGGATATCATCATGATGCGCCCATCTGTCAAACCTCATCCAGTTATCACCGCCTATGATAAGCGTGAACTCCGTATCAGGATTGTCATCATGCAGATGGCACAGCGTATCCCATGTATATGACGGACGTGGCAGCGAGAACTCGTAGTCTGTGGCAACGAGCCCACGCTCTCCGTCCAGTGCCTTACGGACAATGGCGAGGCGCTTCTCCTCATCAAGCAGGTCCGCATTACGCTTCAACGGATTCTGCGGTGAAACCATATACCACACCTCATCCAGTCCGAGCACGGACAGCATGGTGCGTCCTATGGCTATGTGTCCATTGTGTATAGGGTTGAACGACCCGCCAAAAATGCCAATACGATCCATTCATTTAGGTTTTTATGAATGCAAAGATAAATCTTTTTTCATTATCAGCCAAATTTATAACATCATATTTTATGATTAATCCTAATTTTATTCCTTATAACACCCAATGTGATTACCGCCTTACCATCAGTCACGGGAGCCCTTCGAGTACCATCTCCTATGTCTCACTGTATGTCCAAACATAAAGAAAGTGCATACAAGACCTATCTTTCCGTGCCATCCGCCAAGAGGTGTATGTCCATAACACAGCCACGAGGCAATGGAAAGCAATCCTGTAAGAACTGCCAGCAGGAAAATGATGAAAGTAAATCTGAAGCCACGGGAACGGTGTCTCGCCAAACGCATATACCAGTTACATACATCTCCCCAGTTAAGTCTTACGTGCCATAGGACAAATAAGGAAAGGAGCATGGACAGCACTATATGCAGGCTTACCCAACACGTGTTGTCCAGTCTGCAGAACGATCCACCATGAAGGCATTCCAGCAACACACCACTTGCCAATACAACCGGCATCAAGAGCAGCAGGCTCTTGTTACAAATCAATAAATAATTCTTTTTCATACGTTATTCATATTTTTTAATACGACTGCAAAGGTACAGCTTTTCCATATCACGGGCATTACGTATCTTTGCAGATGATTTCTAAATATTTGCACGTATGAGAAAACACCCACAGAAGAATCATATTGTAGAGAATCTGTCAAAAATATGCGAGTATTCCGTACATGACATAAGCAGAACACCTGACACAGCAGCCCATACCTACCATTATCACGACACTGTGGAGGTCATCATCGCTAAATGCGGCTGGGCAGACGGACTGATAGGCGATATGACAGGAAAGCTGCAGCAGGGCATGGTGGTGGTCTTAGGCAGCAACCTGCCACACTGCGTATTGAGATGTTCCGATGACTGCTCACTGTTGTTGGTGCACATTCCATGCGAGTTGCTGAAATGGGACGAGGAGCGCTTCCCGGAAATGACGCATGGCATAGAGTTCCTGCGTCTATGCGAAAGCGGTATAGCATATAACAATCCAGCATTTGCGGACAAGATTGCATGGCTGGCAGGCAGGATTGCCGCGGCAGAGGGATTTCTGCGTATGTCCCTGCTTATGCGTATGCTGCACATTCTCAGTACCACTCCCCCATCCTATACACTAAAGGCAGAGCAACACATATCACAAGGAAGGGATAACAAGGAGACACCCATTGACAAGGCATATCAATATATATACAAACACTTTCGTGAACAGTTGTCATTAAATGAACTTGCCGCTCATGCAGGACTTAACCCATCAGCACTTTGCCGTGCATTCAAAAAGGCCAGTGGGCACACTATAGGACAATTCTGCAGCCGCCTGCGTATAGAATACGCCTGCAATATGCTTTTGACAACAAACATGGACATAGCGCAGATTGCCTATATGTCAGGATACAACAGCTATCCTCACTTCTGTACACAATTCAAAAAGGCCATGAAGATATCACCATCAGAATACAGAGAGATAACAGGCAGACGCGATTGACACGCAACAAAAAGTGCAGACGACAAACGGCCGCCTGCACCACGAAACAAATTAGATCCGCATCACTGCGGAGTTTTCTGCCTGTTATCCATCTACAAAATCATTTCATTTCCATTTTCTATTCTCTATTCAACCAATACCTTCTTCACTGTACCAGTAGAAGCGTCCTTTATGATATTGATACCCTTTTGCAGATTAGATACAGGCATACCATTTGCATTATAAATAATCGTTTTCTTACTACTGTCTGCATAAGATACAGAAGCCACTCCCGTTGGCTCTATAACAGTCAGCTTTCCTGTATACTCTCCATTCTCGGATATTATACCCTTATCATACTTGTTGTTTGCAAGCAGCACGTCTGAAATCTTTATCTCATAGTCCCCGGCCGGCATATCCTTGGAGACCTCTACGGTAATGTTTACCACCTCACCGTCATTGCCCACTACAGGATAACCACTCTGCAAGGCCGCCATCTTATATATTGTGGGGTCCTTCTGCTGTCTGAAAGAGAAGGAGTGGCCGTCAGAACGGTCCGCGTTCATAGCTATCATATCCCTGCCCCTGTCATTCTTCACAACAGTAACTCCCTCGGGGAACTGTATCTGTAACTGGAAACTCTGCACCTCCGCACTGTTCTTCATAGGCAGAGAGAGTACAGTCTGGTAGCCACTGGCCACCTGCGCGTCCATCATGTAAATGCTGTTATCGGGAATAGCGGCCACATCCTGAGCCATAGAAGAGGCAACAGCCAGCATCATTGTAATAAAAGTAAAAACAAACTTCTTCATATTGTTATGCTTTATATAAGGTTCGACATTATGTCATGAGGGCAACAAGTGCCGGGACAACGGAAAGAGGACTGCTCCGCCCACTGTTCCCGGACACCTTTCTGCTATCATGAAATTATTATTAACTATTATTCTCCAAGATATATGCCCACTACGACATTGGCATCAGCGATGTTCACGCTGCCGTCCTCGTTAACATCTGCCTCGGCGGCGTTATATCCCTCCTGCTCATCACCAAGATAGTCGCCTACAATCATGTTGGCGTCAGCTATGTTCACATTGCCATCAGAGTTGACATCGCCCGTAGGTATAAGTGCCTTGGCCTCCGCCTCAGCGGCATTCTTTGCCAGTTCCTTGATACGCTCTGTGTATGTTGCGAGGGCCTCATACAATGGATAGTCCTCGGTAAGGGTGCCCTCGTTATATGCAGCCGCCATGTTCAGCTTCTCGTCAGAGAGGTCGTTCACAAGGGACATGGCCATTGCGGAGTCGGCCCACGCACGTCCTTCCTCAGTAGTGTAGGCAAGTATCACGGCGAGTGTGTCGTCAAGAGCCTTCTGTACCTCCGCGAGTTTGGCCGACAGTTCCTCGTATACTATGCTGTTAATGTCTACGACAGTCACTGATACGGCAGCCGGCTCACCCTCGACAGCAAAGGCGGAGACGGCATTTGACACAAGGACATTCTGCAGGGACAGCTCTCCCTCGCCAGGAGCAAGGCCTTTAAGCACGAGTGAGAACACTGGCTTGTCCTTGTCTTCACTGAACGGGTCATTAGTCATGGACTCTATCAGGAGCTTCTTTGATGTGCCTATATATGTCACAACAGCGTTGTCTGACAGGCGGTCGCCCATCAGCGCCTCCTCAACCTCTACGCCCTCGGGCAGGTTCACAGAGCACTCAAGGCCCACCACAGGCACCTTGTTTGCCAGGAAGAAGTCTATCGTGTCCTTCTTTATAAGAGTGAGGCTTGCTGCATCAGGCGAAAGGGAGAACGTACCGGCATCTGCCTTGATGGAGACAGAGCTGCTCTGCATAGGCTTCTCTACCGCAGGCAGCTGTGTTGCGTCACTGCCATACACCTCATTGACATATATCGTGCCGCCTGTAAAGTTAGGATCGACAGAGACTTTGAAAGAAAGCAGGTTACCGCTGTTGCCGTTTATCGCTGTCTTGGCAGGTGTGGGACTCTTGGCAAAGAGCGTCACTCTCCAGAAAGCAGACTCCTCGACAGCACCCATCCTCTCGTTAATATTCAGGGTATGGCTTGTGCGTGTGGTACGCGCTGTATTGCGCTCCAGCACGGGCTGACCGTACTGCTCGTCGAGGTTCATAGTAATACCGGCAGGAAGATAGATGTCAAACTGCAGGGACGAGATGGCATCCTCATTGTCAAGCACGACATTAAGGGGCACATCATTATCACCCGGAACCACTGTTGCCTCCTGTATATAGAGTCTGTTCTCTGCGGTGGCCGTGAGGGACGCCAGCATTGTCAGAAGACAAAGGAACAGCGGACGCATTACTTTGTTCATAATATTTTTATTCATATCATTCTTTGGGGTTAGTTTACACTTCAAGATGATTAAGAAAGGAGCGTGACAGGCAGTAACTGTCTGTCACGCCATGTTTACATTTAGATGAAACTATTTTACAACTTTCTTGGTTGTACCGTCAGAGTTAACGATGATGTTCAAGCCTTTCTTTATCTTGTTCATCAGCATACCGCCTGCAGAGTAAACCTTTGAGGCAACCTTCTCGGTGGTAGTCAGACTGGTAAGACCCGTTGGTGTTGGCAGAGATGCCTTGGCAAGCCTGTAGACTGTACCGTCATTTGTGGCAAACTGCGCGTTGACAACCTCGATATCCTCTCCGTTGTAGTCTGAAGATACCTCGACATTAAGCTCAACGAATGTCTGTCCCGCAGCGATCTCGGTGTTCTCGATGTTGCAGACAAGCACTCTCGCGTTGCCATCCACCATGTTCATCAGAGCGTCATGGCTGGATGATGCCACAGACATGAGACGCACACCGGCTGGCAATGCTATGTCGAACTGTCCACCGACGTATGCCTTTCTTGTGTCGACTGCAAGTCTGATGGTCTGCTCCATGCCTGAGCCCTCGGCCATCATTGACAGCGAACCGTTGTCAACCACACCGGCAGTACCGGCGGCACGGGTAGCCCTGGCAGCAGGTTTCTTGACGAAATCCTTATCCTCCATAATCTTGCTGCCGATCTGTGTCACGTCACCGATATTGACAAAGCCATCCTCGTTGACGTCAGCAGCGTAGAACTTGGCATCTGTCTCGCTGTAATCAACAATCTCCAGTACCATCTGGCGGACTGCATCATAGTCGGCAACGGTAATACGGCCATTGTGATCCACATCACCCTTGATCCAGCTTCTGTCCTCTGTGTCCTTGACAAGTGCGGTAACCTGCTTTGAAATCTCCGTCACCTTGTCCATGATGGCAGGATATTCCTCCATGTAGACAACGGCCTTGCCTGCTACTTCCTCACCGTCTACAACTATCTTATTGCCCTCGATGTCCTTTTCAACATAGCCTCTTTGTGCGTTATGGTTATAAACATAGAGGTTATCAGTATTGGTTTCCAAAGCGGTATGTATTGATGCCAGTTCAGACTTGTCTGTTGCCGTATAACCGAGGTTATCAATATTACTCAAAGCTGTACCCAAGTCAGTCTGAATAATGCTGATGCTGGTCTGTGCATTATAGTAAGCGCATTGCTCTTCCATAATGTCAATAGCATTCTTTATAGCATTTATAGTATAAGGCGTTGGTGCGGAATTTTCCGTAAGATTGTAATTAGTGTTCGCTGAATAATTCATATCACTCTGATATTTAGGTTTTTATAG
>JAUNOM010000003.1 GCA_030531085.1 Prevotellaceae bacterium
ATCTGCTACTCTCTGTCTGTGGCCGGAAATTAATTCAGCAGACCCTAAATAAAAGAACACCAATTGTGATAGCACCGGAAAAGTGGTCTAATTCAAGAGTTAACTTTAGAAGACAGGCTCCAGACTGGATTACTTTTTAAGAGGTATAGTAATAGTTTGACTTATATAAATCTCATGAATATAAAATTAGCTACGACAGAACAGTGTACAGGTTGTGCGTCATGCTATAATGCTTGTAACAAACAGGCTGTATCCATGATAGCTGATAGTGAAGGGTTTCTGCATCCGCAGATAGATGAGGGTAGATGTATCGGTTGCGGTATGTGTGAGAAATCATGTCCAGTAATAATTGAGAATGGTAATGATAACGAGTTTGCTCCACACGCATACGCAGTGTGGAGTGTTTTAGACAGGGCGAGGAGCAGCTCGGGTGGTGCTTTCTCCGCATTTGCAAGACTTGTCTTATCAAAAGGAGGATATGTGTTTGGAGCATCATTTGATGAGATGTTGCATTGCAGGCATATTGAGGTAAAGAGTATAGAACAGTTAGAATCACTTCGCGGGTCAAAATATGTGCAAAGTGAAATAGGTCTTATATACAGACGTATCAAAGGATTGTTGCGAGATGATAAATATGTCCTTTTTTGTGGTACACCTTGCCAGGTGGCAGGTTTATATGCCTTTCTGCATAAAGATTATGACCATTTACTAACATTGGATTTGGTTTGTCATGGTGTTCCGTCAGATGAGCTTTTCCATGCTTATATTTCTAAAGTTTCGTCCCGTTTATCTGGACAAGTCAATGGTTTTGAATTTCGGCGGAGAGATGGATGGGGCAAAGCCCCATCCATCTCTCTTAGCGGTAAATTGATTCCGCTTTATGGCGTGAATAATCTTTATATGGAGGCATTTGATAAGAATGCGATATTCCGTAAGTCATGTTATACGTGTAAGTTTGCTGATGTACCAAGGATAGGGGATTGTACTATTGGTGATTTTTGGGGAATAGGAAGACATGGCAGTCCTTTTAAACACAATGTGGATAAAGGGGTGTCTTTAGTGTTAACGAATAATGCAAGGGGACGTGAGTTCTTGGAACAGCTGGATGAGGCTGATGTTTTTGTGGAGGAACGTGATTTAAGTGAGGCGTTAATTGAGAATCATAATATATTACATCAGTCTGTCAGCAAGAGAAACAGAGATGGTATCGTTGCCGATATGTTGAATTCTAATGTTTCTCTTGATGAGATAGAGAAGAAATATAAATTAGTAGACAAGAGTCTGAAAGGTATTATTAAGAGAATTGGGGTGAAATATCATTTGTTCCCTATTCTGAAATCGTTTTATAATAAGATAATTATTGTAAAATCACAAATTATGAAGTAGGTTTGTAAGTTCTGATATATAATAATGGAGTGGTGACAGTAATGAAAATAGGAATCTTATCAATGCAGGAGGTGAAGAACTATGGTTCTTTTCTTCAGGCGTTTTCGTTGAAAAGCAATATTGAGGCTTTAGGACATCAATGTAAGTTTGTGAATATAATACCGGGTGAGCAGCTAGGTGATTATAAGATAAGTAAACTGCATAAGGTTTATCTTCTGTTGGAAAGGCTTTGCGGATGGGACTTTATAAAAAGATTAAAGTATATATATCTGTTTCAGAGTCGTTTCGTAAAAGAATTCCTGCCTGAATTAGGAGTTGGGAATGGTACGACAACGGAGCATTTTGATACGGTTGTAATTGGTAGTGATGAAGTGTTTAACTGTGCACAAAAGACATGGTTCGGTTTCTCCAGGCAGTTGTTCGGTGAAGGACTGAATGCCAATAAAGTTATCACATACGCTGCTTCGTTTGGTGCGACGACTGTATCTAAGTTACAGGAATTGGGAATAAAGAATGTTGTCTCTCGGCTTTTGAATAATTTGAATATGATTTCTGTACGAGATGCTAACAGTAAGGATGTCGTGGAGACATTGACGGGGAAAGTTCCTGATAAGCACGTTGATCCTGTGTTGATTTATGACTACACGAGACTTATGCCTAACTCTGTTGATTTGAAGAACTATATGATAGTATATACATATCCTGGCCGTATTACAGATAAGGATGAAATTAATGCTATTCGTTCGTATGCAAAGGATAAGGGATTGCAATTAGTGAGTATTGGTCATTACTTTTCATGGTGTGACAAGACTATTGTTCCGCATCCCTTTGATGTCTTGGCTTATTTTAAATATGCTACGTGTATTGTAACTGATACGTTTCATGGTTCTGTATTCTCAATAAAATTTAATAAGCAGTTCTGTACTATAGTCCGTGGGATGAATAGTAACAAGTTGACTCATCTGCTGGAACAATTCGGATTATCGGGACGCATAGCAAATGATGTAAGAGATTTACCTGTTATCATGGAGACTCCAATAGACTATGTTCCTGTTAATAGGAAAATAGCGGAAGAGCGTCAACGTTCTATTAATTATCTGAAAGGAAACTTATAAGTAATACAGTCATTCATGCAGCAAAAGAAAATCATTTCTGGGCTTGATGTCATAAAGTTCATTATGGCATTCTTTATCGTGGACATTCATGTCCAAGGGTATCTCTTCACCCCCCCCGTTGTGCAAGAGTATATAATACATCCTGTTGAAGACTTGGCTGTACCTGTTTTCTTTGTCATTTCTTCATTCTTGTTTTTTAGAAAAGCAAGGTATGCAGACGGACAGGGAAGATTAGTGCTTCATTTTATGAAGCGGCTTTGTATCTTATATCTGTTCTGGTGTGTGGTATGGAGTCCTATTATATATATTCAGAAGGATTATTTTCATCCTATGACAGTATGGATACCTATATATATAATGAGAGACTTCTTCTTTGGGAATATGTTTGATGCAAGTTGGTTCTTGGGGGCTTTGTTAGTAGGTGTTCCTATGGTATGGGGATTGAGTCGTGCATTGCAGAGAGATGTTTTAGTACTGGCATTTCCAGTCATGGTATATCTGTATTTACAATTCGTAAATGATTTGCCTGATGCCTTGGCAGAACCATATCGACTATATGATACTTTTAAGGATCCGCATCTTGCATTTCCTGGTGGCTTGTTATGGATAGCAATAGGCTATGTGTTGGCTAATAAGTTAGTGACAGCGTGGATTGAAAAAATTAATAACTGTGTGGCATGGATGGCTGTGTTGCTCTTCCTTGTCTTAATGTTCTTCATTCCCGTCATTCCTAAGATTCTTTGTGTTACGGCATTGTTTGTAGCGGCCTATACATGGAAATTGCCTGAGTGTCCAGAGATTTATCGTAGATTTAGAACATACAGTATCCTGTTTTATGTTATTCATGATTGCTTTAAGAAAATACCAAAGCAGTTGTTTGGATGGGAGAATGGCCCGGTTCTTTTTGTTGTAACCATCGCCTTCTGTTTTATAGCCTCTGAAATGATAATGAAAATGAAAGATGTGAAAGGATTGGGATGGCTGAAGTATGCGTATTAAAAAGAAAACATAATGTCTGTTTTAGTATTTAAGATATTGTTCATGGAGAATTATTCCATGGATGAAATATTGGGGAAGAAAGGTAAAGTGTATACTTTTCTCAACCCAGTCTCTTACCTGACGGCCCTTGACAATAAGGGATTGTTCTCACAGATGGATGGAGTCTTTGCTGATGGCAGTTTATTGGTACGGGCTATCAGGTTGGTGTATGGCAAATCTGTAACTCGCCGTAGCTTTGATATGACCTCAATGGCTCCGGAGTTGTTTGCATACGCTGCAGAGCATGGTAGGACGGTATATATAGTAGCTTCCAGACAGGAACAGGTTGAGAAAGCGATGGGGATATTCTTGGAACGTTATCCTATTGTGAAGTTTGCCGGGTATCGTAACGGGTATTTTGCTTCGGATAAGGAGATGGATGAGGAGGCAATGCGCATCGCAGAGCTGGGACCTGATTTCCTGATAGTGGGTATGGGAGCATTGATGCAGGAGAGGTTTCTGTTGAAGGTAAAGGCGGCAGGTTATCAAGGTATAGGCTTTACCTGTGGTGGCTTCATTCATCAGACATCGGTGAATGAGATAAATTACTATCCTGAATGGGTGGATAAAACAAACCTGCGTTTTTTGTACCGTATGTGGAAAGAACCTCATACCCGCAAGCGATATCTGATGGCAGGTTTGCTTTTTCCTGTAAGGTTTATCGCAGAAAGAATTTTTGGATAGTCTTGTAGCACCAATGGATGGGCGCAAAGATTATCGATATTAGAGTGAGTAATATAAGTATGAGTGTAGGGATTATCTTTCCTAATGTCCGTAAGATTCTTTCTTTCATGCCTGCAAAGTTAATATAAATAAAACACAGTAAAGAATATTTTGCGATTTTATTTGTGGAAAAAGAAAATAATGTTTATCTTTGCAGGTGAATAGTGTTTGTGCACGTGATTTAACAATAGCGAGTTATGGCAGACTTGAAAGATAAATATATCCGCTTTGACTGGGCGATAAAAAGGCTTCTGCGTCAGAAAGCCAACTTTGATGTGCTTGAAGGCTTCCTGACAGTGTTTCTTAACCAGGAGATAAAAGTTGTTGAGATATTGGAGAGCGAGAGTAATCAGACTGCGGTTGATGACAAGTTCAACCGTGTTGATATAAAAGCAAGGAACAGTAAAGGTGAGATAATTATAGTTGAGATACAGAATACGAGTGAGCTTTATTACCTTGAACGTATACTATATGGCGTATGTAAGGCTGTGACAGAGCACATAAAACTTGGTAACACCTATAAGGAGGTGAAGAAGGTGTACTCTATCAGCATATTGTATTTTGATCTTGGCATAGGTGATGACTATCTGTATATAGGCCAGAATAATTTCATAGGAGTCCATACCAATGACCAGCTTGTCGTCAATGCCAAGGAGAAGAATGTTATAGTGCGCAAAAGTCCCTCTGACATCTTCCCTACATATTATATTGTCCGTGTGAACAATTTCAACAAGTATGCGGTCACTCCTCTTGAGGAATGGGTCGACTACCTTAAGAATGGGGTGATACGGGAAGACACAACAGCTCCCGGTTTGCAGGAGGCGCGTGAGAAACTTCTTTATTATTCCATGAACGATGCAGAGCGCCATGCGTACGATGAGCATATCAATGCTGTAATGATTCAGAATGATGTGCTGGGTACCGCCAAGTTGGAGGGATTGACGGAAGGTCGCATAGAAGGCCACGCTGAAGGGTTGGCCGAGGGGCTGGTGACAGGCCGTGCAGAGGGTATGGCGGATGAAAAAGTTAATACCGCCCGTAAAATGTTATCCCTTAATATTCCCATAGAGACAATAATGGAAGTTACAGGGCTTTCAGAGGAAGATATAAGGAATAGTGTGCATTATTTTAAAAGATAAGCATAGTAATGATATAAAAAAGTTCAAAATGACCTGTTTTTGCATTGTGTGCGCCAACAGTCGTTGATAGAAGTCAATAATAACGTTAATTATTGAAGAAAAAAATGAAATTGTTTGCGTGCACAGTGAAAACGTTGTAACTTTGCATTGTCAAAAGGAACAAAGGTCCTTGAGACACAAAAAAGAAAGGATTATCAAAAAGATTGCAAGGATAGTTTAGGTTAGTAGATAGTAAAGATTGATATAGGTTAGCAGTTGGCGGCGTGAGCCGCATAGGTAAAGAAGGATTGAGAAAAGGATAACACAGTTTGACATAGTCGAAGGGCAAGGGGAACGGTTCTTAAATACCGGCTACCACCTACCCGAATGACGGTCAGATTATTAAAAGAAGAATATTGTTTAGGTTAGTAGATATAATAGATTTAGGTTTTAGTTATTAGGTTAGAAAAGATTGTTTAGCTTTTGGATAACAAAGAATGGCCGTGAGGCTCTTCTTTTAGATTGAACAGAAAATAGTTAAACATACTTTTGAATGTGCCGCAGCTCGTGAAGGGTAGCGGTACATTTTTTATATCCGTTTTTTGAAAAAGCGTGTGACTTCTCTTGTGTATCTCGTGAATAATGAGTAATTTTGCCGCAAAATTGTTATTGAGAATTTTTATGTTTGCAAAAGGTCGTTTCCCTAATTTAAGGCCGTCACTTATTAGTGTGCCTGTGGCAATGGCGTGTAATCTGTTGTTGGCTTATGTGATGTATATGGTATGCCGTGTGCTTTACGTCGCTGTGAACTGGAGCACGTTCAGTGAAGGCTTTGCAAGCCTTTCCATCTGGCCTGTATTCTGTGGCGCATTGCGTTTTGACACATCAGCCATCTTGTACACCAATGCACTGTATGCGCTGCTAATGCTTGTTCCGTTGCATTTAAAGGAGAGCCGGTGGTGGCAGCGGATGTGCCGCTGGGTGTTTGTTGTGGTGAATGCTCTGGCTGTTATCATAAACCTCTGCGATGCGGTATATTTCCCATATACCGGCCGTCGTACTACGATGACCGTGATGAACGAGTTCTCTAATGAGGGTAATCTGCTGACAGTCTTCTCCAATGCAGTGGTGTCATATTGGTATCTGCTCCTTGCCGGAGGCTTGGTTATATGGGTATTATGGAGAATGTACGTCATGCCGCAGCCGTTAACCTTTAAAGGTGGGGTAGGGCAGCGAGTGATTTATTATGTCGTTCATCTGCTGTGTCTTGCGGCATTTGTCCCACTTTGTGTGGCAGGAATGCGCGGCGGCTTCACCAGAGCGGTCCGTCCTATCACTATAAGCAATGCGAACCAGTATGTAAACCGTCCTGTTGAGGCCGCCATGGTGTTAAACACTCCCTTCTCGCTGATTAGGACCGTGGGTAAGGATGTGTTCCATAACCCGGAGTATTTCTCCACACAGGAACTGAACAGCATATATTCTCCAGTAAGGAATAGCGGTGGCAGGGCCGACAATACGGTGACACGTAAGAAGAATGTGGTGGTGCTTATAGTAGAGAGCTTCGGACGTGAGTATATCGGAGCGTACAATGAAGGACTTGACAATGGACAGTACAAGGGCTATACCCCGTTTATAGACAGCCTGTTGGGGCAGTCGCTGTCATTCGACTATACCTTTGCCAATGGCCGTAAGAGTATTGACGGTATGCCGTCAGTGCTTTCGAGCATCCCACATTTCGTTGAGCCGTTCTTCCTGACACCCACATCGTTGAATGATGTCAGCGGTCTTGCCGGAGAATTGCGCAAGTGCGGTTACCGCACGGCCTTTTTTCACGGTGCGGAGAATGGCAGTATGGGGTTTGATGCCTTTGCCCGCACAACAGGTTTTCAGGAATATTACGGCCGCACAGAGTTCAATGCCGACAGACGTTTTGGCGGTGCCAAGGACTTTGACGGTGCATGGGCCATCTGGGACGAGCCTTTCCTGCAATACTATGCCTTGCAGATGTCGCAGATGAAAGAGCCGTTCATGACAGCAGTGTTCACGGCCTCCAGCCATCATCCGTATAACATTCCAGAGAAATACAACGAGCGGTTCAACCTGCCGGGCGAGGAGTCAAACCCTATCCATAAGTGTATACGCTACACGGATATGTCTCTGCGCCGCTTCTTTGAGACTGCCAGCCGACAGCCGTGGTATAATAATACCATATTTGTATTCACATCCGACCATACCAATATCAACGACCATAAGGAGTACGCCACAGACCTCGGCCTTTTCGGTGCACCCATACTGTTCTTTGACCCTTCTGGCGAGATGCCGCGCGGCCGCCGCCACTGCATAGCGCAACAGATAGACATCATGCCCACTGTGCTCCAGTATCTTGGGTACAGTAATCCTTATGTGGCATTTGGCACAGATCTGCTCAATAGCCCTGACGCCGCTACATGGGCGGTGAATTATAGCAACGGGATGTATCAGTTTGTGCAGGGCGACTATGTCATACGTTTTGACGGCCAGCACGTCACTGCTGCGTATAACTATAAGACAGACTGGTTCATGACGCACAATCTGAAGGATGACGCGTCACTGCGTACGGTGCTTGATGATATGGAACGTCAGTTGAAGGCTATCATACAGAGTTATATGAGCCGTATGACTGGAAACGAATTGGTGGTAAGATAAGTAATGACATATATACGAAACGGCCGGAACACATCGTTTGTTCCGGCCGTTTTGTATATTATTACTGTTCCGTTCAGTATTACTCGCCCTTAACAGCGGCAACACCTGGGAGCACCTTGCCCTCGATAGCCTCAAGCAGAGCGCCACCACCAGTAGAGATGTAAGACACCTTGTCTGCCAGACCGAACTTGTTTACGCAGGCAACAGAGTCACCACCGCCTATGAGAGAGAATGCACCCTCGGCAGTAGCCTCTGCTATAGCGTTGCCAATGGCGCGTGAGCCGTCGCAGAAGTTGTCGAACTCAAACACGCCAGCAGGGCCGTTCCACAGTATGGTCTTGCAACCCTTGATAGCGGCAGCGAATGCCTTCTGTGCCTCAGGGCCTGCATCAAGACCTTCCCAACCCTCTGGAATGTCGTTTGATGGAGCCACCTTCTGGTTGGCGTCGTTAGCGAAAGCGTCAGCAATGATAGCGTCCGGAGCCATAACAAGCTCTACGCCGTTCTTCTTTGCAAGCTCCTCTACGCCCAGTGCCACGTCGAGCTTGTCCTCCTCGCAGATAGAACCGCCGATCTTACCACCGTGAGCCTTGGCGAATGTGTATGTCATTCCACCGCAAAGGATTAGCTTGTCCACCTTGCCGAGAAGGTTCTCGATGATGCCAATCTTTGATGAAACCTTTGAGCCACCCATGATGGCGATGAACGGACGCTTGATGTTGCCGAGCACATTGTCAACGGCCTGCACCTCCTTCTCCATGAGAAGGCCGAGCATCTTGTTGTCTGCATCGAAGTAATCAGCTATGACAGCTGTAGAGGCGTGCTTGCGGTGAGCTGTTCCGAAGGCGTCCATCACCCAGCAGTCAGCGTATGAGGCGAGCTTCTTTGCGAACTCCTTCTGTGATGCCTTCATTGCCTTCTTGGCCTCGTCATACTCCGGTGTGCCCTTCTCTACGCCTACTGGCTTGCCCTCTTCCTCCGGATAGTAGCGCAGGTTCTCCAGCAGGAGCACCTCACCCGGCTTAAGTGCGGCAGCCTCTGCGTCGGCCTTCTGGCAGTCGTTGACAAACTTTACGGGTGTGCCGAGAGCGGCTGACACAGCGTCAACAATCTGTCCGAGTGACAATTCCGGCTTAACCTTGCCCTTTGGCTTGCCCATGTGTGACATGATGATGAGTGAGCCACCCTTCTCGAGGATAAGCTTCAGAGTGGGCAGAGCGCCGCGGATACGGGTGTCGTCAGTGATTTTGCCGTCCTGAAGAGGCACGTTGAAGTCCACACGGACTATTGCCTTCTTGCCGGCGAAATTGTAATCGTTGATTTTCATTGCTGTTATATTTAATAATTAAAAGTATTAATACATTGTCTGTCTGCAAAGTTACAAAGTTTTTTTTAATATTGCCATATCCTATTGTGACATTTTTCCTTTCATGCCCTGTTTTTCTATCTTTATGTAAAGTGGAGTTTACATTTTTCTTACAAAAAAGTTGGCGTGTAAATGCTTTTTTAGTAATTTTGCAGACTGTAAAGGCAGCCGGGCCATCTCCGGCTTTCCATACAGACGTACGTATTATGATAAACTACGATTTAAAGACAATAACCACCATAGTGCTTGATGTTGACGGTGTACTGTCACACAGCACCATCCCGATGAGTGCCGAGGGCGAGCCTCTTCGCACCCTGAACATCAAGGACGGCTATGCCATACAGCTTGCCATAAAGCTGGGTTTGCGGCTTGCCATCATCACGGGTGGCCGTGATGACTCCATCATGAAGCGCTACGCCAAGTTGGGCATGACAGACATCTTCATGGGCTGCGGTGTAAAGCTGGAGGTGTACCGCGACTATCTGCACCGTAACGGGCTGCGGCCGGAGGAGGTTATCTATGTCGGTGACGACATTCCAGATTACGAGGTTATGCGTGAGGCGGGCTGTCCGTGCTGTCCTAATGACGCCTGCACAGACATCAAGGCCATCAGCCGCTATGTCAGTCCATACGACGGTGGCGCAGGTTGTGTCCGTGACATACTGGAACAGGTGCTTCGTGCCAAAGGTCTGTGGCTGTCATCGGCAAAGGCTTTCGGGTGGTAACGGCACAGGTGGTGATACATTAACAACGCATTATGGAATATATATATGAACATAAGGACAAGGTACGCGATTATGAGTGCGACCTGCAGGGAATAGTTAACAACGCAAACTACCAGCACTACACCGAGCACGCGCGCCATGAGTTCCTGCTGTCACGTGGTGTCAGCTTTGCCAGACTTCACGAACAGGGCATCGACTGCGTGGTGTCCGGCATCGAGATGCGTTTCAAGTCACCGCTGCGCAGCGGTGACGAGTATGCTGTGCGCATCAATATAAAGAAGGAGGGACTGCGATACATCTTCCTGCAGAACATCTACCGCCTGCCGGACAACAAGCTGTGCCTGAAGGCAAAGGTGGAGGCTGTCTGCCTTATCAATGGCCGCCTTGGGGACACTGACATATTGATGAAAACCTTTGAGGAGGAGGAATAGGGCGTTATGCAGCTATTAAAGCAACTGTACACCGAGTGGAAGGGGACGGAACCAGAGAAGATGGAGCGCCTGCCGGGGGCGGGCAGCAACCGTGAGTATTACCGTATCACAGACCGTGACGGACATTCCGTCATTGGATGCAAGGGCACTTCGAGAGAGGAGAACCACGCCTTCCTGTCCCTTGCGCGTCATTTCGAGAAGCGCAAGCTCCCTGTTCCGCACATACTGGCGCAGAGCGAGGATGAGATGCGCTATCTGCAGGAGGACCTTGGGGTGCTGTCCCTGTTCGAGGCCATAAAGGGTGGCCGTGATGCGGGTGGCCGATATACCCTCAAGGAGCGCGAGCTGCTGAAGAAGACCATACGCCAGCTGCCCAATATGCAGATACGCGGCGCGCGCGGTCTGGACTTCAGCGTGTGCTATCCGCAGCCCGAGTTCGACACGGAGGGGGTCCTCTTCGACCTCAACTACTTCAAGTACTGTTTCCTGAAGGCCACGGGGCTTGACTTCCACGAGCTGAAACTGGAGGCCAACTTCCGTCTGCTGTCAAAGGATTTGGTTGAGGATACCGGTGACGGGGAACTGACAATGCCAAAGGCGGACGCTTTCCTGTACCGTGACTTTCAGGCCCGCAATGTCATGCTTGACAAGAACGGGGAGCCTTACTTCATAGATTTCCAGGGCGGACGCAAAGGACCATATTACTATGATGTGGCCTCTTTCCTCTGGCAGGCATCGGCACGCTACAGTGACTCCTTGCGTAAGGAGCTGATAGCGGAGTATTATGACGCCCTGAAGCATTATACGGAGGTGCCCTCATTCAAGCATTTCAACGAGCGTCTGCAGCTCTTTGTGCTCTTCCGCACGCTGCAGGTGCTTGGAGCATACGGCTTTCGCGGATACTTTGAGCGCAAGGCGCATTTCCTTGAGAGCATCCCTCATGCCATACAGAACATCAGGCAGCTCATAGAACACAATGACTTTCCGTATCCATACCTTATGGATGTGCTGCGAAGGCTTACGGAGATGCCGCAGTTTGTGGTGGAGCCGGAGAAGCCTGCGGCGCGTAAGGACGGATACCGCACCACAGATAACAACCCATACACCACATATCCGAGTGACGGCAAGGCTACCTTCTCCAAGTATGACGGTAAGGGACCGCTTGTGGTGAAGGTGTTCTCCTTCTCCTTCCACAAGGGCATACCGGCCGATGACTCCGGTAACGGGGGCGGATATGTGTTTGACTGCCGCAGCACCCATAACCCCGGACGCTATGAGCCGTACAAGAAGCTGACGGGAATAGACGAGCCTGTGATACGTTTTCTTGAGGATGACGGAGAGATACTCACCTTCCTCGACTCTGTCTACAGGCTTGCCGATGCGCACGTGGAGCGCTATATACAGCGTGGCTTTACCTCGCTGATGTTCTCTTTCGGCTGTACCGGAGGCCAGCACCGTTCCGTTTATTCCGCACAGCATCTCGCTGAGCATATAAGTGGGAAGTACGGCGTTGAGGTCAGGCTGCAACACCGTGAGCAGAAGATAGAGCAGGTCTTCCCAAGATGTGCTGACAACTGATTATAAGAAGCATGGAGCGGCGGTCACCCACCACAGGTGGCACTGCCGCTCCTTAATGTATGATATACTTAAAAGTAAAGATTGTATTATGTGTATTATCCGTTTCCTTAAGAACTGGACTCTGCCGGTGTCCATGCTGTCCGGCGTTCTCGGCTATTTCCTTTTCCGTGCCATGCCCATAGGTGCAGAGGTCAAGGGTGACATCCTGCTCTTCACGGAGCTGTTGCAGCCCGTTCTGCTGTTCTTCATGCTCTTTGTGTCGTTCTGTAAGGTCGCTCCCCATGAGCTGCGTCCGCATCGCTGGCACCTGTGGCTGTTGCTTACACAGTTGGGAGTGTTCACACTCTGCTGCCTTCTGCTGTGGGCTTTTCCCTCAACAGGGGCGCGTCTTGTCATTGAGGGCTTCATGCTTGCCATGATATGCCCCACCGCCACGGCCTGCGCAGTGGTGACCCAGAAGCTGGGAGGCGACTCTGCCGCCACTACATCATACACCATTTCCATCAATATGGCCGTGGCGCTGCTTGCTCCGTTAATGCTGCCGATAGCACATCCGCAGAACGGCCTCACATTCCTGCCGGCCTTCCTCGCCATTATCAGCAAGGTGTTCCCCCTGCTTATCGTGCCTCTGTTCATGGCATGGTTCGTCCGTTACCTCATGCCCGGCCTGCACCGCAGGATATTGCAGACACGTGACCTCGCATTCTATATGTGGGCAGTGGCTCTGTCCATAGCCATAGCGGTGACGTGCCGTGCCCTTGTTCACAGCGACGAGAGCCTCTGGCACGTCGGAGGCATAGCTGTAGCCACTCTGGTGGCCTGTCTTTTCCAGTTCGCCTTTGGCAAATGGGTGGGCGGTCATTACTCCATGCGCATGGAGGCGGGACAGGCTATGGGCCAGAAGAACACCGTCTTCATTATATGGCTTGGATATACCTTCCTGTCACCAATCACCGCCACCGCCGGCGGCTTCTATTCTATATGGCATAACGTGGTTAACTCCTACCAGCTGTATAGGAAGCGCAAGGGCGAGGAAGTGTGACCCGAGGCAGAGGTGTGCAAAACCGGATTGTAAGCAAAAAGCCTTTTTTACTTACAATCCGGTTTTTCGTACCCCTCTGAGAATCGCGTATTTGAAAATTATTTTTCCTATGGCGCGTACAGCGCAGCCATTTCGCATTTTCTTAACTTTTTGATAGATTTGCAGTTAGACTAAAATGCTACTCGCTCTGACTCCCAAACAGGCGCAAAAGGGGCTGTTTTGCGTTGTAATTTGATAGTGATTGCACAGTAATCAGATAGAGATTACAATGCAATATGATAGTTATAGCAGTGTAATCTCTATCAAATAGTGGGCTGTTCCGTGCATTTTACGCTTTGAAGGCATAAAAAATGGCCTTCTCTCTTTCTGGAATGCAAATTCATGACGACAGTTCTGAAAATACGGATTGTAAGTAAAAAGCCCGTTTTACTTACAATCCGTAAGTTGTATCATATTGCTATCTCGGTCTCTGTATCATACTCATCATTCACAACTCATAATTTATAACTGTTGTGTCATATAGTTATCTCGGCCTTTGTACCACGTGTTTGTGCCTCTCTCCGCGGCTTAGCTTATGATGACAAACGGTGCACCGCTTTGGTGCCTCATGCCTTCCCCTGTACTCCGTTATGGTGATGGTCCGCCTTGGGGCGTTGTCGCGCCATGTCCTGCCATTGTGATGCCGTGAGTCGGAGTGGCGGCTTGAGTGCCTGTCAGCCCTTTTGTGCATCTCCTTACGCACCTCACTGCGCACTTCCTTGTGGTGGTTAACGTGTGTCTTTGCTAAACCTGTTGTCGTTGCGAGAGCCATCATGCAGATGAGCATCATGCCTTTTAATGTATTCTTCATATCCTTTGCTTTTTGTGAACCATATTGGTTCTTTAGACATATTGGCTGTTTAAAACCATTTCTTTCATGTTGCAAAGGTACAATGATTTCCTCGTTCCACAAATGTGATGTCCCTAAAGTGCATGGAGGCATTCCCTATTCTGTCATGGGAAATCCCTATCCTCGGTTTGGGAACTGCGTCTATTTTATTCTTTCCGTTACATCCTTCATTATAAAGTAGTATTCCGCCAGTTTGGACGCTATTTCTTCATGGTCGTTACCTTTTATTACAGGCAGATGTAGATACACTCTGTTGTTAACACTTTCATAATCAATGGGGCAGTCAGGGAACAGTCTTTTCAATTCCTCCTCGTAAGGATAGAAATGCTTTTTGTTCCATACCGTGATATAGATATGGAAGTCACCAAGCTGGTTGTCGAAGGTCTCATCACTGAAACTGCTCTCTATGCCTATGCGGTTGGTGTCCTCATTAAACGAGATGCCTAAGTCCCAACCTTGATATGCCCACCAGTCTGCTCCGGTCTTTTGTGACACATTGATTCTCAAATCCGCTATGTTCTCTTTCTGCGTTTTAAGGATGTCTTCCTTAAAAGCATTGTACTCGTATATGAGGTTGTCAATACTGTTCCTGTTATTGAAAAAGAAACGTTTTATTTCCATATTGCTGTTGTAATATCTTTTTTCTATTGTGCGTATGAAGTCGAACAGAAATGTCAGGTATGTCTGGTTGCAGTCAGTCGCATAAGTGCCGAGATTGCTCTTTATTACGGAAAACAACATCTGGTAGTTGATGTATTTATACCCGTGCACCTGCATCTTCTTCACTTCACGGCAGTCCGTAATCTTACGGGCGGAGAGCACGACAAAGACCTTTCTTTCCTTTTCCTTGTAATGTGATTGTATATGTTTCACATAGCTGTCAAGAGGATTATACAGTTCCGCGCCGATCTTGTTTTCTATGGCAATGACAAAGTCATCTGCTACAACCGTTATGTCTATCCTTTTGTTGTCATCTGTTGTGTCCTCGGTAATAACCCTTACCGTTTGCAGGTTGTAACGGCATTCCGGCAAGTCCAATAACTCTAACAATGAGTTCAGAAAGAGTCCGTATAGCTTATGCTGCCCCATAGGGTTCAGATAAAACCGTAGAACCTGGCTGCAACGCTCCTCAAATCTGTCTCCTGTCATTTGACAAATGTCCATAAAGGTAGGGCTGTTGTTGGATTTGGGCAGCTTCTCAAATTCATTCAATAATTTTTGGTAATGTTCCATTGTTGTGTGTCTCTTGTCTTTCTGTGGTGTATTGCGGCCGTACAGGTGGCGGTGGGTTGGCGTGATGGCTTAAATCATAAAGTCCAATCATCCCGGCTGCTACCAGCGGCCGGGATGATTGGACCTCTGCGCAGGTCTTCTGCGCTTCTTTTCATAGAACAGGTATCTTGCCGTCACGTCAAAGGCGTTCTCCTTATGCTCTATGGTGTATCCAGTATCAGGAGTGCCTATGATGGATATGGTGTCATATCGCACGTCGAGATGCTCCAGTTTGTAACTACGCACGTATGCCGCCACGGAGCGTACTATGCTGGCTCGTTTCATGGAGTCTATCGCCTTGTCCGGACAGCCCCATACATCTGACGAGCGCGTCTTCACCTCCACAAACAGCAGTGTCGTCATGTCCCCGTCAATGGCTACCAGATCGATGTCGTGATGACCGTAGCGCCAGTCGCGATGCCGTATGTACCAGTCCTTGGAGTACAGGTATTCTGCGGCGACATCCTCGCCCCATCGGCCTAAGTCGTTGTGGAGAGCCATTTTTTTGTTGGTTTTGGGTTTTGGGGTTGTTGGTTTTGGGTTGTGGGTTGTGGGTTTTAGGTCGATGGTTGCAGGTTTTGGGTTTGTGGGTGTTGGTCGTTGGTTTGTGGTTGCAGGGTGTGGGTTAAGGTTTTTGTACGAAAAAATTTCAACCACTAACCCAAAACCTACAACCAAAAACCATCAACCATCTTATTGATGCTGTTCCCTAAGCAGGTCGTTGACCGTCTTGACGGGGTTGAATGTGCCGAGTGGCACCTCAACGAATATGGTGGACCAGTCGCTCATGGCGCCGTTCCACAGGCCCGGCAGCTCCAGTGCGCGCAGTTCCTTGCCGTTCTTGCTCTTAGAAGATATGAAACCAGTGGTCTTGTCCACATAGTCTGGCAGGTTGAAGGCGTTGCCGTGCACATCCTTTACGGCACATACCAGATCGACAGGGTTGAAGTGTGTGCCCTCTGTGAACATCTTCATGTACTCGCCGTTGCTCTTGTCTATCTGGCTGGACTCCAGTATCTGCAGTGATACGGTGCCGTCCTGGTTGTAAGTGAGGAACGGTCCGCCGCCTGGCTCGCCCACATTCTTCACCACTCCGCATACACGCATAGGGCGGTTCAGCTTCTTCTTCAGGTATATAACCAGCTCCGCATCCTCCAGTTCCTTGATGTCCTCCTTGCGGCAGCAGAGGTCCTGCTGTACGAAGCGGATTATCTCCTGTAGCTTCTCGTGGTCATACTGCCCGCTTTCGATGATGTTAAGGTATGCGAAAGCCTTCTGTTGCAGGGTTACGAGTATTCCGGCTATCACCTGTTTCCACTGTACTGTCTCAGGCTTCAGGCGGTCTGGCACCACATTGTCAATGTTCTTTATGAAGATAACGTCCGCATCAATCTCGTTGAGGTTCTCTATCAGCGCACCGTGTCCTCCCGGACGGAACAGCATGGAGCCGTCACTGTTGCGGAACAGGGTGTTGTCTGGATTTACCGCTACTGTGTCCGTTGAGGGTTTCTGCTCGGAGAAGGATATGTTGTACTTCACTCCGTATTCGTTCTCGTACTTGCCAAGTTTGTCGGCAACCTTCTGCTTGAAGAATGGCACGTGCTCATGGCTCACGGTGAAGTGCACATTAGCCTCGCCCTTGGATGCCGCATACAGCGCGCCCTCAACAAGATGCTCCTCCATTGGAGTGCGTGAACCGTCGCTGTACTTGTGGAACAGCAGCATACCCTTTGGCAGCTGTCCGTAGTTCAGTCCCTCTGCCTTCAGCATATTGGCGGCTACAGCCTTGTAGTTGCCGTCAGCTATGAGGGCGTCGATGTCCTTGCCCTCGTTCTTCTTGCAGACTTCGTTCAGCTCTTCATAAAAGGCGAAGTCCTTTAACTGGCTGAAGTACTTCTTCTCGAAGTCGGTAGTCGGTTCGGAATAGTCCGCGTCCACGAAGGCGAACATATCCTTGAACATACGGCTGGCGGCGCCGGAGGCGGGTACGAACTTCACTACCTTCTTGCCTTCAGACTTGTATGCCTCCCATGCACTGGAGTATTTCTCTGTCTCATCAGCTGTGGGAGCCATGATGCCACGGCCTATTGCCGCTGCGGCCTGGAGCTTCAGGAATGGAAAGCCTGTCTCGAACTGTTTAATCTGTGTCTCAATCTGCTGCTGGCTGATACCTTTGTCGGCCAACTGCCTTAGGTCTTTTTCTTCTAACATAGTATTACATTTAGATGGGATGAATCTTATATGGGATGATTCCAAATAAAAGGATTTAGTTATGATGACTGCAAAGGTAGAAAATAAATCACATATAACCAAATTTTAATCCCCTTTTTATCATAAATCTTATTAAGTTTTTCTTTGGAGTATCAACTTTTTATAGTATCTTTGCACAGAAAAACCGGGCTGATGGAGCGCGGTGGACAACAATGTATCTATGAATGCGGAACGGATAATAATAGCCGACAACCAGCCTCTCACCGCTATTGCGGTAGAGGTGCTTGCAAAGGACTTGTGCAGAGGTGCGGCTGTGGAGATAGTATATGCGGATTGTAAATCGCGCCTTGCGGCGCTGTTGAGGGAATCCGGTCGTGCGGCGGTGGTTCTTGACTACACTCTTTTTGATTTTGCTACCAATGAGAGCCTTATCATTATGAGCGAGGCGCATCCCGAGGTCTCATGGCTGCTGTTATGTGATGATTTGACACCGGACTTCCTGCGATGTACTCTAAACGCCACACACAGAATAGGAGTGGCATACAAGGATGCGCCGCTGGACATATTGCGGGAGGCTCTGCGCTACACAATGCGTGGGGAGCGCTATATAGCACAGCATGCCACTGAGGTGCTGCTGCAAAGCTCGGTGGAGGCTATGGAAGTGAAGGACGATCTGACACAGACGGAGCGTGAGGTGCTGAAGAGCATAGCGTTAGGCAGGACTACGAAGGAGATAGCGGCGGAGCGGTCATCGAGTGTGCATACTATAAACACACACCGTAAGAATATCTTCCGTAAGTTAGGAGTGAACTGTGCGCATGACGCCATGAAGTACGCGTTCAGGGCAGGACTTGTAGACCAGACGGAGTTCTATATTTAGCGCACTGTAATATAATAAGGAGGAATACAGGGATGAAGATACTTATATTTGAGGACGAGATATATAATTACCATCAGCTTAGGCACATGCTGGAGGAGATGGGAATGGGTTATGATATTGTCGGACCCATAACGTCTGTGGAGGCGGGGCGTGAGTATCTGTCACTGCACCATGACACGGACATCATAATAGCTGACATACAGCTGTCGGACGGCCTTTGCTTTGACGCGCTTGTGTACGCCTCCGCAGATATACCGGTCATATTCGTCACCTCGTCCGCAGAACACGCCTTTCAGGCATTCGGCTTCTACAGCCTGTCGTATCTGCTGAAGCCGGTCAGCGAGGGAAGTCTTGCTGTGGCAATGCGCAAGGCGCACAGGCTGATAGCTGCCAGAGAGCGGCCTGCGGTGATGGACGGAACGCATCTGGAGCCTTCACGGCAGACTGCATATAGGGAACGTTTCGTTGTCAAGTCCTTTAATGGGGAGAGAATAGTGTCTCTTTCCACGATACAATATATAGTGTCTGAGCGCAAGTCTACATATCTTGTGCTGCTTGACGGTACATCGTGTCCTGTTGATATGTCGCTTGACGCTGTGTCCATGCAGCTTGATCCCTTGAAGTTCATGAAGGTGAACAGAAAGTATGTGGTGCCGATAGAGCAGGTGAGCGGAATGGAACGTCTGGTGAATGGTAAGGAACTGTTGAGGCTGAAGGGCTCCCAGTCACCGGAAATAATAGTCAGCCGCACACGAAAAGCGCAAGTGCGCAAATGGATAAACCGTTGATTACGGTTCGTCGGTGGAAATATACGTTTCGGAATTAATAAAAGTTAATCCATTCTCATTTCTTTTGTCTTTTAATACCTTTGCATTGCATCAAGCAAATTATAAAAATAAGAGAAATGATTGAAAGATACCTACAAAAGGAACAATTTTCTTCGTATGAGGACTTCCTCCAGAACTTTGAGGTGAATGTGCCTGACGACTTCAACTTCGGATATGATGTCGTGGACGTGTATGCTGAGGAGATGCCTGAGAAGGAAGCTGTGATGTGGGTTAATGACCACGGGGAGCAGAAGCATATCACATACCGCGCGTTCAAGAATACAACAGACCGCTGTGCTGCTTTTCTGCAAGAAATCGGTGTGGAGAAGGGTGACCGTGTGATGCTTATACTGAAACGGCGCATAGAGTGGTGGTATACTATGGTGGCTCTGCACAAGATAGGAGCGGTGGCGATACCTGCCACGCACATGCTGACATCCAAGGATATTCTGTATCGATGTCACATGGCAAGCATAAGCTGTATCGTTGCCTGTGGAGATCCCGTGGTGCTGAACAACGTACAGAAGGCACGGCGTTTCAGTCCTACACTGAGGCATTGCATATCCATCGGCCCTACTGTTCCTAATGGATGGTATGACTACTGGCGTGGCATAGAGGAGGCGGATACTTTTGTCAGGCCTAAGCGTAATAAGGTTACGGATAACTTCCTGTTGTACTTCACCAGTGGCACAACGGGTGAGCCCAAGATGGTGATGCATGATTTCTCTTATCCGCTGGCACATATTGTCACGGCCAGATACTGGCATAATGTGCATGAGGGCTCGCTGCATCTGACACTTGCTGATACAGGATGGGGCAAGGCAGTATGGGGTAAGTTCTATGGCCAGATGCTGGCTGGCGGCACGGTGTTTGTCTATGACTATGAGGGACATTTCCATCCTACAGACCTGTTGAAGGTGATGCAGGACTACCATATCACATCATTCTGCGCTCCACCTACTATATATCGTTTCCTGATACGTGAGGACTTGGCGGCATACGATCTGCATTCGCTGGAATACTGTACCACAGCAGGCGAGGCATTGAATCCAAGTGTGTTTGATGAATGGAAGCGGCAGACTGGTATAACAATTTATGAGGCATATGGTCAGACAGAGACCACGCTCGTGGTGGGAACATTTCCGTGGGTGAAGCCGAGACCCGGCTCTATGGGTGTGAGGAATCCTCAATATGACATTGATGTGATTGACGACAACGGGCATCGTGTAAAGCCGATGGAGCATGGAGAACTCGTGATACGTCTTGGGAAAGGCAAGCCGCTTGGACTGTTCAAGGGGTATTACCGTAACGATGAGATGACGGAGAAGCGTATACAGAACGGTGTTTACTATACGGGTGACATTGTATATTACGACGAGGAGAAGTATCTGTGGTATGTGTCGCGTGCGGATGATGTTATAAAGACATCAGGATACCGTGTAGGGCCGTTTGAGGTGGAGTCGGCATTGATGAGTCATCCGGCTGTGGTGGAATGTGCGATAACGGCTGTGCCGGATGAGATACGCGGACAGATAATCAAGGCTACGATAGTGCTGACGGAGGAGTACAGGGACAGAGCCGGCGAGGAACTGAAGAAGGAACTGCAGAACCATGTGAAACAGGAGACTGCACCGTACAAGTATCCACGCATAGTGGAGTTTGTCGATGAACTGCCAAAGACTATCAGCGGCAAGATACGCCGTGTGGAGATAAGGGAAAATGACAATAAGGCAATGTAGTGGCACAATGGAAAGAGAATTGGAAAATGTGACATTCCGTCATCAGATACCTGCACAGTTAAGGTTTTCGGATGTAGACCGTTTCGGACACGTGAATAATTCTGTGTATTTCTCCTTGTTTGACATGAGCAAGGAGAAATACTTTATGGATGTTGTGGGAGAGGATATATTGCAGGAGATATGTATTGTTGTGGCGAACATCAATGCTAATTTCCTCGCACCGATATTCTTTCCGGACGAGATTGTGATACAGACCACCGTAACACATCTTGGCAATAAGAGCTTCACATTGAGACAGCGTGCTGTGAATGTGCGTACAAGAGAGGTGAAGTGTGAGGCGCAGACGGTTATGGTATGTTTTGACCTGAACAGTAACACTACCATTCCAATGCCAGAGCATTTCAGAAGGAGGATAGCAGCGTATGATGCTTTGGATGTAGATAAATAAACCCTATACCATATCTTCAAGCAATGCGTTACTTCATACATTTATCATACGATGGAACCCGTTATCATGGTTGGCAGATACAGCCTAATGGCATATCGGTAGAGGGAGAGGTGGAACGGTGCCTGACTACTTTACTGCGTACTCCTGTGGATATAGTCGGTGCGGGACGTACGGATGCTGGTGTGCACGCCAGGCACATGGTGGCGCACTTTGATGCGGAACTGCCTGAACTTGTATGTAGGGACGGGAGAATATCGACTCTGGAGTTTCGGCTTAACAGGATGCTGCCCCCTGATATTACAGTGCATAAGATAGAGGCTGTGGCGGATGATATGCACGCTCGCTTCTCTGCCACATCGCGTACATATCATTATTATATCTCAACGAGGCGCTCTCCCTTCAGCAGACAGTATGTATGGCAGACACATTATGACCTTGATTTCCAACTGATGAATGAGGCTGCTGCCATGCTTATGACCTATACGGACTTCGCCTGCTTCTGTAAGAGTCATACTGATGTGAAGACCACTCTGTGTGATGTTATGGAGGCCCGCTGGATTCCTATTGACAGTAATGTGATTGGTCCTGTGCAGCCTTTGGTTATCGCTGGACAGGAAGAACCGACAGAATGGTTTTTCCGTATCAAAGCAAACCGTTTCCTGCGTAATATGGTGCGCGCTGTGGTCGGTACACTTGTTGAGGTTGGCCGTCACCGCATGACTCTGGAAGAGTTCCGTGAGGTGATAGAAGGTAGAAAGAGAACACGTGCAGGCGAGTCGATGCCGGGTAATGCCCTGTTCCTTGAAAGAATAGAATACAAATAAAAAAAGGAAGCATAGTTTTTTCTATGCTTCCTTTTATTAATGTTCAGTTCAAAGTGTTTCCTATGTCATTAGAAACCGGCCTTGAAACCGTCACGCTCCATCTCGAGTGAGGCCCAGATGAACGGGCCAATGCCCTTTGCATCGTTGTCACGGATAGGTTCTGACATATAGTATTCAAATGAACCGTCACGGTTCGGGCTCTTGTTTGGACCAAGACCACTTACGGCGCAGCAGCGTGTCAGTGAGATGGTCTTGTCATCATTAACCTTGATGAAATTGTTTAGTATGCCATTGTATGCCTTGATGCCAGCTTCCTTGAAGTCAATCTTGTCCGCTCCGGCTGCTTTGGCGGCCTCGCAAAGTGGATATTGCTTAACACCAGCAGCCCAGTTGTTTGCTGTTGGCAGGTAACCTAAGCGTGCACCTTTAAGCAGACAGTATGTGAACATACTTGATGCTGTGGCCTCAAGATAGTTGCGATCGTCCTTTACGTCCATCACATCATACCACACACCGCTCTTCTTGTCCTGGTATTTCACAGCGGCAGTCATGGCCTGCTGCAGCATTTCTATGACCTCACCACGGCGCTCGTAATTCTCTGGCAGGGCATCGAGGATTTCCACCATAGCCATAGTGAACCATCCCATGGCGCGTGCCCATGTGTGTTTTGAAAGACCTGTCTCCTTGTCTGCCCAGAACATAGTGTGCGTCTCGTCCCATGCGTGTTTCCACAGACCAGTCTTTGCATCGTATGTGCGTTTGAATGTCTTGCCAATCTGGTCCACAGCGTCATCATAGTACTTCTTGGCATTCTTCTGACCGCGCAGTTCCTCTGCGCCGAGTGTGTAGAAAGGCAGGCCCATGAAGATACCGTCAAGCCATACCTGATTGGCATATATGGCCTTATGCCACCATACGCCTTCCTTTGTGCGTGGCTGTTCCTCTAACTGTCGGAACAGTGTTTGCAGGGCCTTGTCTGAACCCTTGTGTGGGAACAGACGGTTACAGCGCAGTATGAAGCGCGCCGTGCGCACATTGTCAAGATTATAGTCTGAGAGTTTGTAGCCTGTTATCTCACCGTTCTCGGTGATCATCTTCTGTGGATATTCGATTACATAATCCTTGAAGATAGGGTTAAGGTATGCCTGATATGCATCCATGATGCCTTCAAGCTCAATGCCCATCACATAGCTCCACTTTCCGTTAGGACGCTTCTTGGGATCTGTAAAGTCAAGGAAGTATGATTTAGGCACACGCTGTATCTCACTCCATGCCATCCACTCTGAATAGTGGCTGAATGGTGGCTGTGAGAGTACAAGTTCTCCGTTGATGCGAAGGTTGTCGAAGTTAATGTCATGACTCTTGCCTGTACGGCGTACCTTCTCATCGGTTACACCATTGAAGGTACAGTTCTTTACATTTATGTTATAGATGTTGTCCTGGTCGTCAAGTCCGTTGAGTAATATACCGTACTTAGACTTCTGACAGGTGACATTCTCCATGTAAACATTGCGTACTGTTGGGATATGTCCACGCTCTGCTGGCTCTTTTGGCTCATACATAAGGTTGATACGTAGCACGGCCTCGCGGCACTGACCCACTTCTATGTTACGCATATATACATTCTCGGTAACACCACCGCGGCAGGTATTGGTCTTAATACGCAATACACGGTCGAGATTAGGAGAGTCCATCTTGCAGTTCTCTGCGAAAACATTGCGCACACCTGCTGAAATCTCAGAGCCGAGAACCACTCCGCCATGGCCGTCAGCCATTGTGCAACCACGGACAATGATGTTCTGTGATGGAACAGGAGTGCGGCGGCCGTCTGCGTTACGGCCGGACTTGATGGCTATACAGTCATCACCGGTATCGAACAGACAGTCTTCAATGAGGACATCCTCACACGACTCAGGGTCGCAACCGTCACCGTTAGGACCGTCGTTTATGACCTTCACCTTTCTTACTGTTATGTTCTTGGACAGTGTAGGTGTTATTACCCAGAAAGGAGAACGCAGCATAGTGACATCCTCTATGAGTATATTCTTACACTCGTAGAAGTTCACAAGCTGTGGACGCATTCCGCAACCTTTGCCGAATATACGCTCCTCTGTAGGAATACCGTTGTCTGCCATCCATAACAATGTCTCGCGACTTGAACGGTATGTGCCGTCAGCCTTCTTGGTACGGTACTTCTCTGGGCCTGCGTATGGATAGCCGTTTTGTGCTTCTGGAGTCTTACCCTTTTCAAAGCCGAACTTCTTGGCGCCGCACCACTGCCACCATGTGTCGTTCTCACCATTACCGTCAAGTGTGCCCTCGCCTGTTATGGCAATGTTCTCTGCCTGATAGGCATAAACACATGGTGAGTAGTTCATTATGTCAAGTCCTTCCCAGCGTGTCTTAACGAGTGGATAGAGGTCTGGCTCGTATGCAAAGAGAATGACAGCATCCTTCTCTATGCGCAGGTTCACGTTTGACTGTAGGCGTATGGCGCCAGTGTTCCATGTGCCAGCAGGCACTACGACCGTACCTCCGCCTTTCTTGGAACAGGCGGCTATGGCTGCGTTTATGGCCTTTTGGTTCTTGGCTGCATTGGCCTTTACCGATGCGCCGTACTTCTTAATGTTGTAAGTCTTGTCCTTGAATGTTGGGGCAACGATGCGGCTCTCTATCTGTTTGTACAGAGCCTCGTCCCACCCTTGCGCGTTGACGGTGGCAACGGCCATTAGGATAAGGAGTAAGTTAATTAATCTTTTCATAGATTTAGTTGAAAATGTTGTTAGTTAATGTGTGGTTGTATAAGTAAGGCAGGCTCCGTATTAATAAAACTGATTGTAAATGCGGAGCCTGCCTTGATTGTTGTTTCTGGATGTATATTCTTATTCCTCTGCAGGCTTCATGTTGGTGTATACTGTCTGTACATCGTCAAACTCTTCCAACTTCTCCACCATCTTGTCTATTGTGGCACGTTGTTCCTCATTAACTTCCTTCAGATCATTAGGAATATATGTGAACTCACCGCCAATTTCCTCGAAGCCTTTTTCCTCAAGCAGATGCTGTATCTGTGAGTATGACTTTGGATCTCCGTATATGGAGATAGTGGTCTCATCCTTATCCTCGTCATAGTTCTCATCGAACTCGTCGTCCACGTTCAGGTCTATGAGCTCAAGTATAAGGTCGTCCATATCAATGTCATCTTTTTTCTTGAATGTGAACACACACTTATGGTCAAAGAGGAATGACAGTGAACCTGTTGTGCCCATGTTTCCAGAGAACTTATTGAATACGGAACGTACATCGGCAACTGTGCGTGTGGTGTTGTCTGTAAGAGTGTCGACGAACACGGCGATGCCATGAGGGCCATATCCCTCGTATGTTACTTCCTTGTAATCGGACTGGTCCTTTCCCATTGCGTTCTTTATGGCACGCTCTATGTTATCCTTCGGCATATTCTCACGCTTACAGGTAGCGATGATAGAACGCAGAGTAGGGTTAGTGTCCGGGTCCGGTCCGCTTGCCTTCACTGCTATAGCAATCTGTTTGCCCAGACGTGTGAATGTCTTTGCCATGTGGCCCCAACGCTTCATCTTGGTGGCCTTACGGTATTCAAATGCTCTTCCCATTTGTTTGAATTGAGTTTATATTATTTGTTTGTCTTGATTATCTTAGTTCACAGTTCAACTGCTTCTTTAGGTTGGTGATGAGCTTGCTCATTATCGCGTCTATCTGCTTGTCGCCCATTGTCTTCTCTGTATCCTGCAGTATGAAGTTCACAGCGTATGACTTCTTGCCCTCTGGCAGTTTCTCACCTTCATACACATCAAACAGCTCTACCCGCTTCAGGAGTTTCTTCTCTGTCTGACGTGCTACTTTCTCCACTTCTGCAAACTCTACGCTCTTATCAAGGAGCAATGCGAGGTCACGGCTTACTGCCGGATACTTTGGAACTTCGGTAAAGTGTACCTCGGCCTTCTTGACTGTGTTGGTAACAACAGTCCAGTTGATATCGGCAAAGAACACTTCACGGTCTATGTCCGCCTGTTTCAGAAGTCTCTTGCTTACGATACCCATCTCTGCCATTATCTTGCCTCCACGGTTTCTTATGGTGAGGCCGGAGGCGAAGATATCATTCTCTGTCTTTTCTGTCACCATAATGCCTTGCGGCATACCTATGCGGCGTAGAATATTGTCAACGTGTGCTTTGAGTTCGTAAAAGGAAGTCTCCTCATCAGCGTGAATCCATGATCCTTCCACACGCTTGCCTGTTATCCATAGTCCGAGATGGTTCTCCTCTGTGTATGCCTTCATCGGATTCTCATCATCGCGCTTATCGTTGTTGTGATGATAGCAGTTGCCAAACTCGAAGAACTTCAGGTTTGCCATACGGCGGTTAGCATTGCGCATAATGCTCTCCAAACCTCCGAACAGCAGTGACTGGCGCATTACATTAAGGTCAGAGGATAGCGGATTTACTATGCTTACAAGTTTTTCAGCAGGGTATGCCTTCAGGTCTGTATAATAAGAGCCCTTAGTTAGGGAGTTATTCAGAATCTCGTTGAAACCAGCTCCTACCAGTTGCTCTGCCACAAGGTTCATGAGTTTGTGGCGCTGGTCCTCAAATCCCTTTACAACAAGTGAGGACTTCAGCTGTGTTGGTATCTCAACATTGTTGTATCCATATATGCGCAGAATGTCTTCTACCACGTCACATGGCCGTTGCACGTCAACTCTGTATGCAGGTACAGTGATGTTGAGGCCGTCTTGGTCTTCATTCTCAATCACAACCTCCAGTGTCTGCAATATGCTCTTTATGGTGTCATTGCCTATCTTCTTGCCAATCATGCGGTCCACATAAGCATAATCCAGACGCATTGTCGGGTTCTCGATAGGGTTAGGATATACGTCCTTTATCTCCATGCTCACCTTTGCGCCAGCAAGCTCCTTGCATAATATAGCAGCCTGCTTCAGAGCGTATATAGTTCCGTTAGGGTCTATGCCGCGTTCAAAACGGAAAGAGGCGTCTGTTGACAGTCCATGGCGGCGTGCAGACTTGCGTATCCATGTAGGATGGAAGTATGCAGACTCCAGTATCACATTCTTTGTGTTCTCGTATGTGCCGGAACCCTTACCACCAAACACTCCAGCTATGCACATTGGCTCCTCGGTGTTGCAGATGGCGAGGTCGTGTTCTCCAAGTGTATGCTCCACACCGTCAAGTGTTACGAATGGTTTTCCGTCATTGTTGTCCTTGACAATAATCTTGTGTCCCTTTACCATGTCCGCGTCAAAGCAGTGCAATGGCTGGCCGTATGCCATCATTATGTAGTTGGTTATGTCCACAATGTTATTGATAGGGCGCAGACCTATCACACATAACTTGTTCTTCAGCCACTCTGGTGACTCCTTTACCTCGCAGTTCGTAATGCTTACGCAGGCATATCGGCGGCAGGCCTCCGTATTCTGTATCTCCACTTCTACAGGCAGACTGTTGTCATCAACGGTGAAAGCGTCGCAAGTAGGACGGTGCAGTGATGTCTTGTAACCGTTCTGTACAAGCCATGCATACAGGTCACGGGCCACGCCATAGTGCGACAGGGCATCGGCACGGTTGGCTGTAATGTCCACCTCTATAAGCCAGTCACTTTCTATATTGTAGTACTCGGCTGCCGGCTGTCCTACTGGTGCGCTATCCGGGAGTACTATGATACCATCATGGCTGCTGCCAATGCCTATCTCGTCCTCTGCGCATATCATTCCATTAGACTCTACGCCGCGCAACTTAGACTTCTTGATGACAAACTCTTTGTCACCGTCATACAGCTTGCATCCAAGGTCTGCCACGATTACTTTCTGTCCTGCCGCTACGTTTGGCGCACCACAAACTATCTGTGATGGAGTTTCTTTCCCAAGGTCAACGGTGCAGATGTGCATATGGTCTGAATTAGGGTGGGCCTCACAGGTGAGAACCTGTCCAACATAAAGCCCTTTGAGACCGCCCTTGATAGTCTGTACTTCCTCAAGGGCACCGACTTCCAGTCCGGTGCTTGTAAGCGCAGCGCTTACCTCTTCCGCAGTAAGGTCGAAATCAACGTACTCTTTAAGCCATTTGTATGAAATATTCATTTGTATATGTTTGTTTGTTATTCTTTTGCTTTCTTATATACCTTATTTATATAAGGGAGTATACAGTGGTGCAAAGTTACGAAAATTTAACCGATTGAGCAAACTATTTGGAATTTTTTTGTATATGGTCTGTTAAACAGAAAGGAAACGGAATGGGCACTGCCACACAATACAGATGTGGTTAAGTGCGCTTGTGGAATATTTTCTGTGTGACACAGAACGCACAGTGTATGGTTTGTGCTGATATAAAAACGAAACTCTCATACCTCACGGTATAAGAGTTCCAATCTCAATAGGTATTAGCTTTGTTTAAGGTAAAAAGATTGTATTCAGGATAACGATTGCAAAGTTACAACAATTTATTGGTTATTGCAAACTTTTTAGTAAATATTTTTGAAAAACATACTATTTATGTTGAAAATATTATTGATTTCTGTCATTTATTTAGTTGTATCAGTGTTTTTGGGATGTTTTGTTATGAATATTATTGCTATGGATAGTGCAAAAAATATATTTAAAAGTGAACATTTGTTTTCTTTCCCGCCATCCTGGGAGGTCGTGTCAGAGGTGGTTGTTGAATAAAAGTTCCTTTCAAAGGCAAAAATAAAATGTCAAGAAACATCCGTCCCTTGACATTTTTGATTTATCTGTGTCTTATTATTCCAGTGTGTGTCTGTGTCCATTTAAATTAGCATGGACTCCCTTTTATTCCTTTTTCCTTGTATAATATTTCTTTGTGAGGAAATATACAATGAATACAACAAGCAGTCCGAGTATTGCGAATTTTATGTATTCAGAGTATTCCGCCACCTTTTCGTCCAGTTGGTCGGCTGGTACCACAGAGTGCAGATGGTATCCTATGGCCGCAAGTATACAGTTCCATGACCCTGCGCCTATTGTGGTGTAGAGCAGAAAGCGCCAAAAGTTCATCTTTGCCAGTCCGGCAGGAACAGATATCAGCTGCCTTATCACGGGCACCAGTCGTCCCGTAAGTGTTGCCACTGCACCATGTTTGTCAAAATACTGTTCGGCACTTTCTATCTTCTCTTTGTTCAGAAGACACATCTTGCCCCATCTGCTGTTTGCAAAGCTGTATATGATAGGGCGGCCAAGATAGTATGCCGCGCCGTAGTTTATGATAGCTCCACAGTCTGCGCCAATGGTGGCGACTATTATCACCATCCAGATGTTCAGCAGTCCTGCCGCCGCTCTGTAGGCTGCAGGTGGAACGAAGATTTCTGACGGTACGGGTATTACGGTGCTTTCAAGGAGCATTCCCCAGAATACGGTATCATAACCGAAGTTTTCGAGAAGTTGTTCTAACATAAAATGTTGTCGCTTTTGTTTTTGTTTTTATTCAATATTATCCTTTCCTCTTTCCAATTCTATCTTCAGATAGTCTTTAGGCTCTGTGCCCGGAGGGAACAGTACGCCAACAGCACTTGAGATATCAAGTGGCGCTATGTCCACCGCCATGGCCAGATAGTGTATGTATTCCTTACGTTTTCCAAGCTCATGGCATACAGCTGTCAGGTAGGCCAGCGCCTGTTCCGGACAGTGTGGGTCTTCTCCTGTCTCGTATGGCGTTATGGCCTCCTTGAGCATATTGTATGCAACGGACATCAGGCCGGCCTGATAGTATGTCACACCGATGCGCTCAAACACGTTGACGTCATATCCTGAAACCTTCGCGGCCTTGCTAAAATACATCACTGCATTCTGTATGTCATTTGCCTGGGTGTATACAGCCCCGCGAATTATATCTGCTTCTATCTGCTGTTCTGTGCCATATCCCTCCAGTCTGTCACAGCATTGCAGCGCAAGTTCTGTGTCTCCGGACTTGGATGCTACAGAAGCGCTTGTGCGCAGAGCCTCTATAGCTTGTAGCTGTGGCAGGCTGTCAATCTTTTCTGTCAGTATGCTTATATGCTTGTAGGCCTCCTGAATATTGTTCTGTGTGTACAGAACAGAAGCAAGCAGCAGTTCTCCGATGGGATCTCCAGGATATATCTCAAGGTATCGCTCAAAGCACTGTATGGCCTCGTCCAGTCTGTTCAGTGCAAACATACAGTTGCCTTTGGCTATGTATGCATCCGGTGAGCCAGGCGCTATGGCCTCAGCATATTCTGCGCTCTGCAGTGCGTCAAGAAAGTGTGAATTGTGGAATTGCGCGTCACTCATCATCAGCCACGCTGTGGCATTGAAGGCGTCAGTGTCAATCAGCTTGTCGGCCATTTCCTCCGCCTTTGTCCACTGCTCCTGTGCCAGATACACTCTGGTCCATGAGTCATAAAACTCTGGCCTGATGCTGTCATCCGGCTTGTCAATCCTAAGCAGCCACCTCATAGCCATGTCGTATTTGCCATGGTCGCAGTACATCATAGCCACATCGACGGCAAAGCCCTGCCTGTCGTTTCCGTTGTCACTCTCCTCTTCTGGCTCATCCTCTTCCTCCTCTCTTTCGTCTTCACTGTCATAGTCACTGGTGTCGCATTCTTGCAGTTCAGAGTATTTCCGGCATAGGAACTCCTCCGCCTTGTCCTCCTCACCTTCCGCCATCATAATCTCAGCCCTTACGTATGTGCTTTCAAGGCTGTCATCCTCCTCTGGTATCATGTCCATGTACTTTCTTGCAAGGTCTATGTCGCCATAGTCTATTATTGCCATGCGTGCCTTGAAAAGTAATGGTGTGGTGAGGTCCGGATACAGGCGGCTGCAATATGTCACCGCAGCCTCCGCATTCTCCAAATCTCCGCTCACATGATAGTGCTCAGCAATGTCTATGATGTCGTCAGAGTCAAAATACACCAATTCTCCCATAGCCACGGCATCCTCGTATTTTTTGAGTATCGCCTTGAATTCGGGAGAGTTGGTGTATTTGTCGAAGTGTGCGTTGGACATCATTCTCTTTGTCGGATTAGTTTTTCTGCGTTATGGCATACTTACCTCTTCGCATTGTCTCTGAGGCCGACAGTGCGGTTGTACACTGGATGCTCCGGAGTAGTGTCAGGGTCAGGCATGAAATATCCGATGCGCTGGAACTGCAGATAGTCACCGGGCTTCTTGTCGGCTGCCCATTCCTCGATATAGCAGTTCTTCAGCACTTTCAGCGAGTCAGGATTCATCATGCGCTTCATTGCCTCAAGGTCGGTAAGACCCTCCTCCTTGGTGAGACGTGCCTTCTCGTCACGCGGATTCTCCACCATCCACAGGCGGTCGTACAGCCTTACCTCACACTGACGGCAGTGCTCCACGCTGACCCAGTGCAGGGTCTTGCCTTTGATCTTGCGGTCTGCTCCCGGCATTCCGCTCTTTGTGTCAGGGTCATATTCGGCATATACCTCTATTATATTGCCGTTCTCGTCCTTCTTGCAGAAGTTATCTTCCGGACACTTTATTATATATCCGTTCTTCAGCCTTACCTCCTTGCCCGGTCCTAAGCGGAAGAACTTCTTCGGAGCGTCCTCCATGAAGTCCTCACGTTCTATCCATAGCTCCCTTGAGAAGGTCACCTCGTGCGTTCCGCTCTCCGGGTCTTCGGGGTTATTCACGGCAGTCATCTGCTCGCTCTGCCCCTTCGGATAGTTCGTTATGACGAGTTTCAGCGGGTCTATTACCGCCGCCACCCTGTCAGCGCGTGTGTTCAGGTCCTCGCGCACAGAGCTTTCAAGCAGCGCTATCTCGTTGAGAGCGTCGAATGTTGTGTAGCCTATCTTCTTGATGAAGTTGTTAATGGACTCTGGTGAGTATCCATGGCGGCGGAAACCGCATATTGTCGGCATACGCGGGTCATCCCATCCGCTTACCAGTCCTTCCTTGACCAGCAGCAGCAGGTTGCGCTTTGACATCAGTGTGTATGACAGGTTCAGCTTGTTGAACTCAAACTGCCTTGGGCGGTTGTCGTCCATCACGGCGTCATCGCCGCGTGTCTCCTTCAGCCAGTCTATGAAAAGGTCATAGAGTGGACGGTGCACCACAAACTCAAGGGTGCATATTGAGTGTGTCACACCTTCAAAGTAGTCAGACTGTCCATGTGTGAAGTCGTACATGGGATATGCGTTCCATTTGTCGCCTGTGCGGTAATGCGGTATGTTCATCACACGGTACATGATTGGATCACGGAAGTGCATATTCGGATTTGCCATGTCTATCTTGGCTCTCAGCACCATCTTGCCCGGCTCCATCCTGCCGGAATTCATCTCGTTGAACAGTGCGAGGCTCTCCTCCACGGGGCGGTCACGGTATGGTGAGTTCACTCCGGGCTGTGTAGGTGTGCCCTTCTGCTGTGCTATCACCTCCGCGCTCTGTTCGTCCACGTATGCCCTGCCGCGCCTTATCAGGCCAACGGCGAAGTCCCATAGCTCCTGAAAGTAGTCTGATGCGTAGCATATCCTGCCCCATTTGTAGCCCAACCACTCTATGTCTCGCTTTATGGCCTCAACGTATTCGTCATCTTCCTTCTGCGGATTGGTGTCGTCAAAGCGCAGGTTGCATACGCCGCCGTACTTATGCGCCACGCCGAAGTCCATGGCAATGGCCTTGGCATGGCCTATGTGCAGGTATCCGTTAGGCTCTGGAGGGAAGCGTGTCTGCAGCCGTCCGCCATTCTTTCCTGCCGCAAGGTCTGCCTCTATCCTCTGCTCTATGAAGTTAAGTGACTTCTTTTCCTCGATGGGTGTCGTTTCTTCTGTGTTATGCATATCTTGTGTCTTTGCTCAAATAATTTGCCGACAAAGTTAGTTATTTTTTTCCAATTACCACAGGCCGCGCGGCTATATTTTTGCTTTGTATATATAAAATATGTGAAATCAAGGCCGTATGGCTGTGTGTTTCTGCTTTTTTTATTACCTTTGCAGCTGATGAGACGTAAATGGATTATAATAGCATCGGTACTGATGCTCCTGTTGGGAGGCGGTTCTCTTCTCCTGCTGCGTGGCTGTGGCAATGACGATGGCGTGCAGTCGGCCGATACGGTGCGTGTTGACACCGTTCCGTTCATGCTCGTGCAGATGCAGCGCTGCTCGCGGATCAACACTGCAGAGGTGCGTGTGCACAAGATTGTCACTCATGATGACGTGGCCAGACTGTCCGGTACAGTGCTCGGAAAGGAGGTCTCCCTGAATTTGCCTGCCGGCAGGCGCAAGGTGGCTATACCGCTTTACGCCACTGTGAAGGCCAGTGTGGACGTGTCACGTCTTACAGCCGCTGACATCATCCGTAACGGAGACAAGGTGGAGGTGATGCTGCCGCAGCCGGACATCGTGATAACCGAGACGCACGTGGACCATGACGGCATCAGGCAGTACGTGGCATTGACGCGCAGCAAGTTCACGGACGAGGAGATGCAGGCGTACGTACGGCAGGGGCGCGAGGCCATAGAGCGGGACCTGAAGACCATGAATATCATGGCGACGGCACGTGAGAGCGCGGCACGTCAGCTCATACCGATAATTCAGGCCATGGGCTTCAGCGAGAGTAACATAACAATTTCATTCAGGGACAATGGCAGGAATAATACAATTCTTAGAGAAAGCAGGTAACGGACTGAACCGTTTCATGGTCATCATGGCGTGTGTTGCGGTGATGGGTGCTGTCGCCGCCGTCTGGTGGCTGATAGGTGCAGTGGGCGACAGCAGTCTGTCTGTTGGCCCAGATGATGCCATTGACAGCACACCCACTATAGTGGAGCGTATGCAGAACATCGGAGAGTGGGAGTTTCTGGCCGTCAGTGACGAGGAAATCGTTGACACCGTGCGCAAGGGGTTCTTCTCTGACGATGAGCTGGTGCGCATATACTACGGCACACTGCGTCTGGGCATAGACCTGCGTGAGTGCTCTGACAAGTGGATAAGCCACAGGAACGACACGGTGTTTGTGACGGTGCCGCAGGTGAAGCTGCTTGACTACAACTTCATCGACGAGGCGCGCACACGCCCGTTCTTCGAGACGGGTACGTGGACTCCGGCGGACCGCAAGGCCATGTACCACAAGGCGCGCCGGATTATGATAGAGCGCTGTATGAACAGGGAGAACATTGCTGTGGCGCAGAATAATGCGCGCGAGCAGATAGCGCGTATGCTGCAGCCCATAGCCGCACCGAAGGTGGTGACAGTGCTTAGCGCTGCGGAGGCAGAGTGACAATAGTGGAAATCGGATAAGAATAAGTTTTATAAAAATATGAACAAGAAAAGTCTACTGACCTTTGTGCTGCTCCTTGTGGCGGCACTCGCTTTCGCGCGCAAGCCTGCTGGCGGTGACGCGCTCCGCTATTCCATATTGGGTGACAGCTATTCCACATACGAGGGCTGCCTAACCCCAGACACCAATTCCATCTGGTACTACCGTCCCGAGAGTGCGCAGCTGCACCGCGGCAATGATGTGCGCCTTGTGGAGCAGACATGGTGGCATCAGGTGATAAGGCGCATGGGCGGCGTGCTGGAACGTAACAACTCCTATTCCGGAGCCACCGTGTGCTGCACGGGATATAGGGGTGATGACTATTCGGACAGGGCGTTCATAACACGCAGTAACAAGCTGGGCGAGCCGGATGTCATTCTTGTGTGCGGCGGCACCAATGACAGTTGGGCCAATGCGCCGATAGGTGAGTATGTGTATGGCAACTGGACGCGTCAGGAACTGTATGCCTTCCGTCCCGCCATGGCAAAGCTGCTGCATGACCTGCGTGCCAACTATCCTACGGCGCGCATCGTGTTCATACTCAATTCCGAGTTGAAACCGTCCATCAACGAGTCCGTTCACACGGTATGCCACCATTATGGCGTGCCATGTCTTGACCTCCGCGATATAGACAAGCAGCAAGGACACCCCTCGGTGAAGGGAATGGCGGCCTTTGCGGACCAGGTTGTGGACTTCCTTAACAGCTCCAAGCGCTGAACATGACTGTGATATGCCGACAAATCAACTAACATACTAACTATAATAACAGAATGAAAAGACTGACAAGAATTATCTTTACACTGCTGTGCGCAGTGTTTGCCATGACGGCATCTGCCGCCAGGCAGCAGGAACCGCAGTATCTGACGCACCCGGTGCAGGCCCCGTTTGCCATGGAACCGCTCAAGGAGTATGTCTTTCCCGACAGGCGCTTTGTCATAACACGCTATGGTGCCAAGGCAGGCGGTGAGTATAACAACACCAAGGCCATAGCCAAGGCGATAAAGGCGTGCAACAAGGCCGGCGGCGGAATGGTCGTTGTGCCGAAGGGTGAGTGGCTGACCGGACCTGTACACTTTATGAATAATGTGAACCTGCATCTGGAAGAGGGGGCAGTACTGGTGTTCTCGGACAACTATCAGGACTATCTGCCGGCCGTGCAGACATCATGGGAGGGCATGGAGTGCTTCAACTACTCACCGCTGATATACGCCTTTGCCTGCGAGAACATCGCCATTACGGGCAAGGGCCGTCTGCAGCCGCGCATCAAGGGCTGGACTCCATGGTTCAAACGCCCCAAGGCCCACATGGAAGCGTCAAAACAGCTGTACACTTGGGCGTCAACGGACGTGCCAGTGGAGCAAAGGCAGATGGCGGTGGGCGAGAACAATATGCGGCCTCACCTCATTCACTTCAACCGTTGCCGCAATGTGCTGCTCGATGGCTTCAGCATCAAGGGCGCGCCCTTCTGGACCATACACCTGTTCCTGTGTGATGGCGGCATAGCACGTAACCTTAACGTCTACGCGCATAACCATAATAATGACGGCATAGACATAGAGATGACCAGGAACGTGCTGGTGGAGAACTGCAAGTTTGACCAGGGCGATGACGCCATTGTCATAAAGTCCGGCCGAAACCGTGACGCATGGCGCGTGAACCAGCCCACGGAGAACGTGGTGGTGCGCAACTGCACCGTGGTGAAGGGACACTGCTTCCTCGGCGTAGGCAGCGAGATGAGCGGCGGAGTGCGTAATATATATATGGAGAACTGTGAGGCCACGGACAGCGTGTTCCGCATGATGTACCTGAAGACAAACCACCGTCGCGGCGGATTCATACACCATGTGTACATGAAGAACTGTAAGGGCACCTGTGCAGGACGTATGTTCGAGATTGACACCGATGTGCTGTACCAGTGGAAGGGCCTTGTGCCGACGTACGAGACGCGCATCACCTCCATACATGACATATACATGGAGGACTGCTCCATAGAGCGTACGGACGCCATATATGAGGTGAAGGGCGATGCGAGAAACCCCATACGCGACATATACCTCAAGAACCTCAAGATTGGTCTGGTGCATAAATTCCTGAATAAAAGCAGCAATGCCTTTAACATAAAGTCAGACAATGTGAAGTACGAACGCACAGGCTTCTGAGCCGTATGTGCAAAATCAAAGTGTCAGAAAACCGCCCTGTTTTCTGACACTTTGATTTTTCTGAACCTCCGAGAATGCCATCGTTTCAAAATTATTTTCCCACGGCCCCGTACAGCGCATTCTCAGCGTTTTCGTTAACTTGTTGTTATTCTTAGAGTTAATGAAAACGATGCTTGAAAGGTAATATGAAAGCATAGTAAAAGGACACAAAAACCGCCGTAATCACATAGCTTTCACACTGCAATAAGATAGAGATTGCGTGGTAATCTGATAGCTTTTGCAGTGCAATTACTATCATATTGTTCCCGAAAGTGTGGAAAACACCATTTCAAGGGCTGCAAAAACGGACACATTCTCTCTAAAACGCAAGGTGAAGCCGAAAGTTCCGAAAAAGCAAAACGTCACAAAACAGGGCGAAAAAGTAACGATTTGTCAAAATGGCACTGTTTGTATTGCGGCCGTTTTATAAAGTTATGAAAGTTAATGACTGTTAAAGTTGCGAGGGGCGGACTTGTTTTTAATGAAATATTATTGCATATTCAAAAAATAATATTAATTTTGCAACAGGTCATTTATGTATATGAACGCTCGTCAGCAATAAAGGTTTACGCCCGGTGACGTGTGACATTACAGCCTGCGCCATGCTCATGGCGGTGTAATCCGTTAATGAGCGGGCTTTGGGTGGGAATGGATGGCCTGACATATATAAAGGCGTTTACTTGGCGCTTTGTTCATGACGTACCAGAATCTCGCAAATTCTCCAAATTCTGTCAGGGACATAGCAACGGTAGATGTCCCGGGTATGCATATAAATGCATCTCAGGCTGGTTCCCACAGGCATCGGTATGTTGTTGCATAACAATGTGTCGGTGCTCTTTACGGAGGGTGCCAGCAGTGGGAATAGCTGTTTTATATACATATTGGCGTGGGCTCTGTCGTTGTCTGTTCAACAGAATTGGGCAATGCGAGAGCCTTCGGTACGTGGGACAGACAACAAGGTTGTTCCCGCGCTTTTTTTATGTCCAGACCTATGTCTGGTTAATGTTACTAATCCTAAATTACTAATCCTTTGTAAAATTCATGCAAGTGTTTTACTGTTAGAATGTATTTATAAATATGATGTTCTTCAGTTTATTTTCCACCGCATTATCATCGGTGTTCTATGGAGCGTTGGCAACAGTGGTGCTGATGGCGCTTCTTTATGTGATATTGATGATTATTGACAATCGGAAGGTTAGGACTCCGGCATTCTTTATCACAGGTGTGGTGCTGGCTTTGTTGCTCATAGCGCAGTTTTCCATGCTGTTTGGAGCTTTGGAGGTGAAGAGTACAGTGGATTCTGTTAAGGAATTTGCTACGCTGGCAACGGAGAATGTGGACAATGCCATAGACGGAGTTGTGGCGGACGGTCATGTTGATGCTGTTACTGACAAGTATCCGATTATTGGGACATACATGGATATATGTGGTTCTGGTGTGGAAAGTACAGGACTTTCGGCATTAGCTTTCGTTGAAATGGTACAGGATACGATCGCATCGTATATTTGGCGGCGTGTGGGATGGATAGCGGCGTTCACTGTTGTGGCGTTCTCCATAGTCCTGCTGGTGCCTGGTAGAGGTAGACAAAAATACACATCGGTGTATGACTCGGAATGCTCTGTCGTGGGAGACACTAATGAGTGGGGAATATGACAGGCTGTTCAAATAATGACAAGCATGACTTTGTGTAATAAAAGAACAAATATTAAATTATAAATAATATGGAAAATCATTTGATTATCGGACTTGGTGGTACAGGAGGACGAGTGCTTGCCTCTTTCCGGAAACTGATGTACGAACGTTTTAATGGTAATGTCAAGCCGAAAGGGATGTGGATAGACTATCTTTATGTCGATTCCAGTGCGCAGGACTTAAGGATGAGGGATCCTTCTCAATGGAGTGTCATGGGAAATAGCGTGGCTTTGGACCCTGACAGCGTGGTGAAAATCCCGGCTGCCAACCTTGCTGACTATGTTAACAATAGAAATAGATTCAAATATCTTGCTCCTTGGCTTGGGGACAGTCAGGATTGGAGGAATATCATTAACGATCCGAGGATAGGCGAGGGAGCGGCAGGACAGAAACGCCGTCTTGGCCGTCTGCTGTTTGCTAATGGCTCACCGGAGTTTAACCGTATGGTGGGTGTGAAGGCGCGTAACCTTAGCTATAATCCCGAAGGGCAGAAGATAACATATCATGTCGTTGCGGGTCTGGCCGGTGGTACTGGATCCGGCAGTGTGGTTGATGTAGTGGCGCAGTTGCGCAAGCAGTTCCCGGACCACCTGAACAATAAGATTATATTGTACTTGCTTCTCCCGGAGGAACACCCTAATCCATCATGGGCATCAACCAATAATTATCAGTCTAACGGATATGTGGCTCTCACGGAGTTGTCTGCCATGGACCTCGGAGTGTTCAAACCTTGGAACCTCAGTGAGCGTGATTATGACGTGCAGCGTCTTGATTTGGAACTGCCTTTCTATTCCGCATATCTTGTGACGGACACCAACCGTGAGGATGTACGTTTCGATGTGGGGCGTGTTATGCCTGCAAACATAGCGGAATTGCTTTATCAGAAGACCGTAGGTGTGGCACTTAGCGATCAGAAGATAGGGGAGGGCGGAACGGAAAGCTCTGCTAACTTCTTCAATGATGTTGAGAAAGGAGAGAATCCTAATTATGCTGACTATGATTCCCCTCACTGTTACAAGTACAACAGTTTTGGTATTAAGCGTCTTGCCATACCGGAACAGGAGATAAAGGAGTTCACCGGATATGTGTATGCGGAACAGGCGTTGCAGAAACTGCTTTACAATAACCTCTCCCGTGAGTCGGGATATGTCGCAGAACCTACTGTTGATGATGATTATGCCTTTATAACTAAGCCGGAACAGAAGCAGAAATGGTGCATAACACGTGAGCATCTCTGTCTGTCAAAGCCTATACTGCCGGAGCATAAGAAGGAGGGTTGGCTGCCGATAACGGAGGAATACAGCAAGATTGACAACTTCGCACGCGAGATACTTAATAATAGTGACATCGAGCATAAGGACAAGCTAATAGCCATACGTAACAAGTCGAAGCGCTTCTTTGATAAGGATTTCAGACCTATAGCGGAGGTTGGACAGAATGGTGTTGTTACATTCTATGACAAGAAGGCGCGTTTTGGACGTGAGTCTATTGTGGCCGCGATAGTGGAGAAGGTAAATGAGGATATGCTGAAGATGTGGTCCAATGGCGAACGCTCACTGACACAGCTCAGTGGCATAGTACAGACTCTGCTAAACTATTTCGTTGAGGAGAAGGAAAACCTTACACGTCTTGCAGCATCTGCTGATGATGAGGTGAAGAAACGTAACGCTGCCATGGAGGAAATGAATAAGACATGGTGCGAGATGGGACTTGGCAGTAAGCTGTATGCGGCCATTGGCGGCAATAACAAGGCGGAATTGTCACAGAAGTACACCACGGCGGTAAAGGAGAAGTACATCCTTATGACGTGGAAGGAAAGTTATGGCTTCGCTAAAAGGCTGATTGATGACCTCATAAATGCTGTGCAGGTGGTGAAAGGTGATATAGACAATACCATAACACAGTTCAAGAATGCCAACGAAAAACTGGATGGAGCAGTCAACAGCCGCTGTATTGCTGAGTCAGAGGAGAGTCAAAGCCTCAAAGGAGCGGTAATAAAGAGCTATGATCCTAAAAAGGTACGTGCTATTGTCAATAGTGCTGTGGCGAACGAGAATGATAACGAGGAGCGTGTACGCTTAGCTACTGTGGCGGTTATGGGTTTGCTCAACCCGGAAAAGCGCAACTTCAGAGAGGTGTCAGAGAAACTGTCTGCTGGTAATATCATGGGTGTATTGGAGCAGACTGGACTCAATCAGGCTTCCAATTTCTTTATTAATGAGGTAGGACGCGATTATATACAAGGGTATGAAAAGCTTATCGGCGTTAATATCATAAAGAAATTACAGGATGAGTTCAGCGGTAACGATGACGGACTTAGAGAGAAGCTGGAGCGACTTGTACGTCATGCCGCAGTATTGAATAAACATCGTGATGTAGAAGTTAACAACGGCCCGAATGTCAGGTCCTCAATGTTCGTCATTCTGCCCGATTATGATCAGGATACCGCATATCTTCAGAAGGTGGAGGATACAATTAAGCGTCTTACACCAGAAGGACAGATTAAGGTTTCAAGGGGAGGCAACAGTAATGAGATTGTGGTTATAACTCTTGAGACTGGATTAACCCCCAGATATCTGCAGAATGTCTATGTGCTCAGACAGAACTATGACAGGCTTATGGGTTCAAGGCAGGGGAATGTGGCGAGATTCGAGACACAGCTTGAGGACTATAGCGGCTTCAAGTCTACTGGTTTGGATGACTGTAGGATGCAGGGAGCCTTGCCTTCTCTATATCTGCCTACTGACGAGGAGTTGAAGGAAATGGAGGAAAAGTCAGCAAGGGATAGACAGCCAATTTGTGATAATGGCGGCATTGTTGGTAACGGCGAAGTTGTTCCACCACCGCCACCACCAATGGAACAGTACTATGTCTATGCGAACAATCAACAGACAGGTCCGTTCAACGTGCAGCAATTGCAGCAGCAGGTTGCGGCTGGTATCATGACTAAGCAGACATACGTGTGGAAGAACGGTATGGCAGGATGGACATTGGCAGGGAATGTGCCGGAATTGGCCGTTATCTTCATGACTGGAACTCCGCCACCGCCACCACCACCAATGATGATGTAATCCTTATTGCAAACCTATAAATGTATTATTAACAGTATAAAGTGAAAGTATAAATATGGAAAGAAAAGCTATATGTAAGAATGTAGGCGTGTGTAGCCTCGCTAATAAAGTGCAGGTTATAACAGATGATGATGCGGAACTTATCTGTCCGGAGTGTGGAGAGGAGTTGGAACTTGTAAAGGAAGATACTATACCCACCGCAGAAGACGATGAGAAAAAGAGGAAAAGAAAGAGAATTGCTGCCATTTGTGGCGGCGTTGTAGTGTTGGCAGGCATCGGTGCGGGCGGATATTTCATGATGTCTGACAAGAAAACTCCACCACCGCCTGTTGAACATAGTGTTAAGATTAGCAAGATTGACGCTGGAGAAGGCTGGGTTGTGAAACCAACGGAATTGTCAGAGGTATCAGAAAAAGACACTATCTGGATTGTGGCGGACGATAATATGGCTAAGGAGGTGGCTGATAAAGGCGCTACGCTTGCCATAACTCTTGAAGATAGTACCTCAACTATTACGCCGGCTAATCTCGTTTTGACAAAAGACACAGTGGTAACGGTTACTTCCGAGGACGGAAAGCTGTCTAAAAAATATATTATAGCACTGAAGAAAAAGGCCGCAGAGCAAGGTAATCCAGTAGAAACAGGTGGAGATGGTACCCCAATCGGTGAGCCCGGCCCCGTGGTTCCACCAGATCCGCAACCAGAGCCATGGGCATCATACGCTACTTTTGATGGTACTACCATGCAATTCAAGAAGGCGCACGTTATTCCGGGTACTAATGAGACGGCGCAACCCGGCGATAGAGTCACGGGTGTATGGGTTGATGGCGAGGTGAACTCTGTCAGATGGTTCCATGCAGACGGTACACCGAGTGAGCATCTTACGCATAAATAAGTGTCAATAATGAGAAATACGCATCCCAAATGTTACATAGTCATGGTGGTGGCAGCGCTGTTTTGCACTGTCACCGCCCATGGCGCCACTTACACCACACAGCGTTTGCAGCGGCTGGCGGCATCGGTAGCGAAGAAGCCTGTCGGTTCTGCCACGATAACACAGCGTACCAATGCCTTTGGAGAAGTGGAACACATCGGTCTGCGTATATTCTCACAGCAGATGCGCGATGCTGTTCCGTCGCCAACATACGACTTCCTTGAACGCTATCTTTTGGAGATGAACATCAAAAAGGTTATGGATAAGGATATGTTCATGCTCAATGGCGCGGTGACATACACCGTGGGCAGTGCGGCAACTGCATTGCATATAGACTCCACTTATACTTATTCGGAGGACAAGATAGACTACAAACGCTACCGTTCCACATGGTCCAAGAACGGTAAGGAGGTGCTGCAGATGGTATATAACATGAACTGGCAGCTGATGAGCGGCTGTGGCATTGCCGAACTGGAACGTAATTTCGAGAGGGGACTGCTGCGACACACCCTGCAACCCATAGCTCCTCTGCCCGTAGATGGCACTTATATCATCAATCCATTGTTCAGTAACAGACTGTTTCTGGACGAGTCATCACGCAATGGCAGTCTGTCCGCATCGCAAAAGGCACGGCGTTCATACGTGTTCACGCCTAAACAGATGTCGCGTTCCGTCAGTAACCTGATGCTTGCGGAGGACCTTCCCGCCGATGTCACGCTGAACATAACAGTGAACCGTTATGACTATATCACCGACACCATCAGCGTTCCACTGCGCATCCTGCTGAACTACTGCCGTTCTGTGGAGCGGTGCACGCCGTATTTTGCCCTTAAGACCCGCAAGAATGGTAGCATAGAGGGGGTGCTTCTCCTTGCAAACAACAGCCGGGGATACCTGCACATGTTCACGATGACGGTGCCTGACGAGGTGATTGACAAGGGAAAAGGCACAGTAAACGGCAGACTTATGCTGTACATACCGCTGTATAATGTAAAAGAAGAATATCTAAATCTAACAGAATATGAGACGATTAAATGAGTTAACAGACTCTCTCACCAGTCAGATTTGCACCAGACTCGTCGTTGCGCTGGCGCTTCTCTGCTGCGCAGTGTCTCCATTGGCGGCCCAGAAGAAGGCAGATCCTAACGCCAAGGAGAAGGCTTTAATCACAGAAGTAAAGCGTTCTCCCGACAAGTACGTGTATGCCGAGGCCACGTGTACCACACAGGAGGAGGCAAAGTCACTTGCCGAGGAGATGTTTTATGAGAATGTCAACGAGTATGTGGCAGAGGTAAAGAAGCTGAAGACCTCCAACGATATAGTGATAAATGACGCAAAACAGCTCAGTCAGATTGTCACTATGCCGAGAGGTAGTAATATGTACCGCGCGTTCTATTATGTAAAGAAGAGTGATATCGTTGCGATGAACAACCCCGTGCTGCTTCCCGGTCACCAGCCTGTGGCCGAAGTGGAGGAGGAACAGCAGAAGGTGAAGGAAGGAAAGAGCGCCGCGAAGTCCGAAACAGCCGCAAAAGTGCCTGCTGCGGAGGTGAAGCCAGTGTATCCCGAGGCTGCGATAGAACTCTCAAAACAGAAGAGTGTGAGTGAGCTTAACGCGGCACTGAAGCGCATGAAGCAGTCCGGAGCAGTCACCGCCTATGCAAAGTATAAGGAAATTGCGGTGAAGAGCGAGTGGTATCTCGTGCTGTATGATGCAACAGGAGCGATAAAAGCCGTGCTGTCAGACGGTGATGAGCGTACCAATGTGGCTACAGGACAGGCAGACAGCGTAAAGAATTATCCCAAGCACGCCGCACTCGGTGTGCAGTTCAAGAAGTGACAGCTTATTAATCCATAACATATTATGAACAGAATACACAGAATACTATTTATTGCCTGCCTGCTAATGGCCAACATTACCGTCGCCATGGCGGTCAATGTCAAGGTCAATGCGGCCAAGGGGGTATCGCAGACGGTGATACAGAAGATAGAGAGCAACCTCAATTCACTGCTGAATGAGATTAACGACGCGCAGACAACGGACCGTCCTCTGCAGCTGAATGCTCTGCCAATCAGCGCGTCCGCCAAGGAAACACTCAATAAGTTGTGGGCAGTGGCGCAGTTCTACTGCTGCGATGATGAGGTGACCGACCGGCTGTGGAACTTCAAAAAGAATTATATGGTGCGTTCCATACCCCTTATTATAGTGCCGGACGCAGCGGACAAGTGGGCAGATGGCACATATCAGGAGGCTGTTGTGGAGTTTGACATGAATGGTAACATCACCAGTTTCAACTTCTCCTTCTCCTCAAGGTTGGGCGAATCGATGGAGCGTTGCTCCGGTTCTGTAGTCGATGCGCAGCGAAGACTGGAGATACTTGCATGGTGTGACCGCCTTGCTACGGCCTATAATGAGAAGAATATGCCCTTCATGAAAGAAGTGTTTTCAGAGAAAGCGCTTATTATCTCAGGCCATGTTACGAAGGTATTGGACCGTGAGACGGGCCGTATGACAGAGAAAGTGTCCTTCAACAAGCAGACAAAGCAGGAGTATCTTGCCAATCTGGAGAAAAGTTTCGCTAAGAACAAGTGGATAAAGGTGGAGTTTGACGAGGTCGGTCTGGGCGGATGCAATACCGTAACCAAGTCCTCTGTCAACGAGAACTTCTACGGAGTGCGTCTGCATCAGAAGTGGAAGTCCACCAATTACAGTGACGATGGCTATGTGTTCCTGCTGTGGAACTTCGGCACTGGCGGCGATCCTCAGATAGAAGTGCGCACATGGCAGCCCGACATCGTTAACGGAAAGAAGGTCGATGCGGACGAGATCATCTCTCTTGGAGACTTTGAAAGCGACATAGTGGATATGTAAACCTATATAATGATGAAGAAACTGAAATATATACTTGCCCTCCTTGCGGTGCCTGTGGCAGCCCTTTCCCAGGAAATAGAGGTGGAAAAGGTTGGTGAAACGCAGCTCTCGAGCCTTGCGCCCAATACCGCTTCTGTGGTGTTCGTATCCAATCTTGGCGACCTTTCCATTAAGGTGGTGAAAGGAACTGAACAGCCCCAGCGCCGGCAGGCGGCCGATGGTAAGGGTTATGAGTATGAGTTTGTGGTGGATGTGTCATCACGCAGCGAGCGCCCCTACACTATCTGCCGCACGGGAGGGGTGTTCACCGTCAGGCATACAGCCAAAGAATTGCGTGGAGGCTACCGCAAAACATACCGCGTAGTGGAGCTTGCAGACACGCTGATGCGCATAGAGGCGCAGCAGATAGACGACGGAAAGGCCCTCTATCCCGCCGGTGACAAGATGCTGGCGTGCGTGGAAATAGCCACAACCATTGACGAATTGCGGGTGGAAACGGGCTGGCCTGTGAGCGAGAAGCCCGATGACAATGGCACACGTGTCATAAGTGTCATCGTGGATGTCAGCCGTCTGAAGGCCATGAAGAAGGAAATGGCTGCCATGGAGCAGGGCGATTCCGACAACGGGACGCTGAAGGAGCAGTGGCAAAAGTACTCCACTCTGACACTTAGAGGCGCAGGCATAAAGCCCCTTACGCTCTCCTGTGCCGATATCGCTGTGAAACAGAAACGCCGCTACGCCGTTGTTGCGCTCACGGAGACCTTTGAAGACCTGCTGGCCCATGCACGCTCACTGCGTGATGCCATACCGCAGCACATAGATAACGGCCACTATGACGCCACGCGCATAGCCTACGACAAGGCCATAGAGCACAGGGATGCACCACCGGCAGAACTTGAAAGCCTGCGTGCAGAGCGCAATGCGGTGGCGGAACTGCGCAAGTTGATATGGCTGATGTGGCGTGCCGGCGAGCTGGCCGACAAGAACGGGCGCGAGCAGGGAGAGCAGTCAGAGGGCGTTTACAAGAACTTGTTGGCGCAATACAATATCACGTGCAAGCTGATAAAGGAACATCCAGAGATACAGGGCATAACAGCAGTGCGCGACGCTGCCCACGATCGCCTGATGAAACACCCCATGTCAAAGACCGTGAAGAGGGAAACCGTCACGTATCAACGGCAGATTATTTCTGGAAAGGTGGTGAAGGGCAACTCCTTCTACCTCACCATTCCGGGATTAAGGGTGTACTCTGTCTATACTTCCGGCAAGATAAAGAACAGCGATTATAAGAAAGAGATAGGCAAGATAAAGCCCGACGGCACATTCAAAATAGTGCTTCCCGAGCCTACCAACTACATTTACATAGAGGGAGAGAAGGTCTCCAGGCGCATAGATGCCAATACTGGTAATATGGGCACTCTGGTGTTAGAGAATTAAATGTATTCTAACCTAATAGTAATAATAATAATTTAAAAACAAATTGACATGAGAAAAAGACTATTTCAGTTTGCAATCCTCGTAATAGGAATGCTTGTGGCACTGCCGATGACAGCCGATGCAGCTAAGAAGGAGAAGAAAGAGAAGAAGCCATACGAGTGGACTTGGAACGGAGAAAAGAGCGGTAACGCCGACATTGACGCCTATCTCATAGGCGTGGACACCCTTTGGCGTAACATGAAGGTGCTGCATGAGCAGTGGGAGATGTACCAGTACAAGGAGGATACGATTGCGGTGAATGGCAAGTACTACATCATTGCGCACATGGAAGACTCGGAAGGCAAGTACGTTACACGCGGTACAGTGAACTGGCAGCTTGCACATACCATTACGGAGAGTGTGGGTATCGTGGGCAACAGCACCGTCATTGCACTGCAGACCGCTACGGCAACACTCAGTCTGCCACAGCTCGGACTGAAAGGCCTGTCATACGCCAAGTATGTTAAGGGAGGTCCGAATGTGATAGCATTGTCCGCAAAGGAGATGAAGGCTATCTGGAAGATTGCGGTGCAGCAGGCTAAGCGCTGGAACGAAATGAAGAAGGACGCCAAAGATCCTGAGAGCATTGGATATAACGTATCAGAGAACATGAAGAAGGTGTTTGATAAGTGCTGCTACATCAAGGAAGTAACGGAGACAGACCCTCAATATCAGGTGGTAAAAGAAGTGATGAGCGCTAAGACAGAGGAACAAATAAAGCAGGAGAGTGAAGCTGTCTTTGCCAAGATGGAGACTACAGTGGTACTTTCAGAGGACAAGTCTAAGTCTCTTGACCAGTTGGATGATGCCGGACTTGATGAGTTTAATAAGGAAATGAGTTAAAATCCGCATCATTCATGAAGCGTGTCTGTGGTGGACAGGCTGCCAGGCGTGGCGCTGTTGTCATACGGATACCTTTGTGATGATTTCCGGAACAATTCAAAATATTGTGTAAAAGTAGGTGCCATGAAGCAGTGATGCTTTGTGGCACTTTTTTTATTTGCAGTGCTGTGTGGTGGCGTTGATGTGGGCGCGGCCATGCCATCAGCGGATAAAGTAAAAGCATACAACTTATAAATTGTAAGTAAAACGGCCGTTTTGCTTACAGTCTGTGTTTTTGAAAGTGCGTGCCTCAGGTGACGTTTTAGAGAGAAAGAGTCCGTTTCACATCCCCCTTAGACGGCATTATTCATGCCTCCGCGCGCTAAAGCATAGAGATTGCATTGTAAAAGCTATCAGATTGCATTGCTATTTGTATCTTATTGCAGTGTGAAAGCTATCTGATTACAGCGGTTTCAAGACCCTTTTGGTATGCTTTTACATACTGTTTGGGATGCGGTGTTTTGTAACACCAAGACTGTCAGGTGGTTATGTAAAACGTGGAGAATGCGCTGTACGCGTCCGATGGGAAATAATTTTCAAATAAACGATTCTCCGGGGGGTGCGAAAATGCGGACTGTAAGTAAAACGCCCGTTTTACTTACAGTCTGAAAAAACGCTGTATTCATAAATGGACTTATTCAAAGTGAAGAAAAAGGACAAAAATATTGTGTGTTAAAGAGAAAATGTTTAAATTTGCAGGGAAATAATACAGTATGCCAATCATGGCATTTCAGATGTATGATACATCCCCGTATAGAACGGAGCCATACCACTTGAAACGTGATATGGCTCCGTTGCCTGTTCCATGTCGCTGTGCCGTTGACGGTCCGTTACATCTTTACGCTTGTCTTCTTGCCGTTGTATGTCACTGTCCTGCTCTTTCCGTCGGGTGTCTGCACAATGAATGTGCGCTTGGCCAGCATACCCTTGAAGACGCCGCGGCGTGCGCCTATGGTGAGAGTGCGCGCCTTGTCGTTCCATGTCATGGGTATCTCGGTGTATTTGCCGTCCATATAGTTGAAGTTGTCGCCCTCGTCCTCATACAGAGTGAATGAGGCGTTGGCGCCGGGATATACGTTCAGCGTCATGTTGTCCCATGCCTTCTCGTTGCAGTACTGCATATCCACGCCCATTGGCAGTATGCTGCCGGCCTTAACGTACAGCGGAGAGTGCGCTATCGGCGCGTCCGCCTTCACCGTCTGGCCGCCCTTCATTAGCTTTCCTGTCCAGTAGTCATACCATTCAGCGCCCTTTGGCAGGTACACCTCATACTGCTTGCTCTGGTTCCAGTCCACTGCCGGCCATCCATTGGTGTACTCATGATTGTCATGCTTGTCCCATCCCGACTGCTCGTCGGTCTTTACTATCTTCTCCTTTGTATATAACGGGTCCACCACAGGACATACCAACAGGCTGTGACCGAACATGAATTGCCTGCCATTGTCCCACACATTACGGTCATCGCGGAAGTCCATTACGAGTGCGCGCATAAAAGAATCATCGTTGTTGCTTACCTGCCAGCTCTGGCTGTATATGTATGGCATGAGACGGTAGCGCATCTTCACCGCTGCCAGCAGTGCGTCATACACGGGCTCTCCGGGCTTTCCGTAATAGTACAGCTCACGGTATACCTCCGTGCCATGGCTGCGCATCATCGGGCAGAACAGTCCGAACTGCATCCACCGCACATACAGCTCCTGATACTGTGGGTTCTTTGTGGCCGAGTTGTCACACCAAGAGCGGTTGTATGCGTTGGCGAAGAAGCCACCGATGTCAGTGTTTACATTCGGATTGGCGCACAGAGTGTGGTTCAGACACAGTGGCACCTGCCTGCGCAGTGACTGCCATGAGCTGCCCACGTCACCGCTCCATGTGTTGGCACCATAGCGCTGCTGTCCGGCAAAGAATGAGCGTGTGAGTATGAACGGACGCTTCAGGGAGTCTGCGGCACGCTGATGTCCGTCCACTCCGCCCACGGTCATCAGTGCGTATGCATTGCGCACGGAGCGCCAGCTGCCCATGTGGCATCTCTCATCGAGGTCACTCTCCTTGTACTGGCAGTGGTCCGGGTCCGTGGAGTCCATCCACCATGCGTCTATCCCCATCTTGTGCAGGCGTGAAAGGTGCTTCCAGTATATGTCGCGCGCCTCTGGCGAGTAGCAGTCATATACGCGAACCCCCGATGGATAGTCGTTTCTTGGAGGCCACTGTGACAGTCCTGACTCCGGCCATGTCTTGAAGTTGAACAGCAGCCCCTTGTCGTTCAGCTCACGATAGGGCTTGGTGTGCGGGCCGAATGACGACCAGATGGATATTGATATGTGCGCGTTCCTGCGGTGCACCTCGTCAATCATGGCCTGCGCCCTGCCGAAGTTCTCGTTGATGAACTCCATGGCGTTCCATGTGTAGTTGCTTCCCCAGTACTGCCAGTCCTGTATTATGCCGTCAAACGGTATTCCCTCCTCGCGGTACCTGCGTACCACCTCCAGCAGTTCGTCCTGACTCTTGTAGCGCTCGCGGCTTTGGTGGAAGCCGTATGTCCACAGTGGCACCATGGGCACTTTGCCGCTGAGGTGGCGCATGGCCCTTATCACTCCGTCAGCGTCCTTGCCGTACATGAAGTAATAGTCCACCATGCGGCCCACCTGGCTCTCTAATTCCAAGGTGGCGTTGTCGTCTATGGTGGTGGGCGAGTAGTTGTCCCAGAACACTCCGTAGCCCTTCACACTCTGGAAGAAGTGCGCGAAGTCCTCAAGGTTGGACTGCTGCATCTTGCGGTGCTCACCCCTCAGGTTCATCTTTCCGTTCTGCATCATTCCTATGCCGTATATGGCCTCGTCCTTTTCTAGTGCGAATGTCTGCTTTACCTTGTAGCTGCCCTTGTCAATGCCGTCTGTTATGGGGGTGAAGGCGAATGTCCCTTCCGCCATCAGCGGTGTCCCGTCGCTTGATGAGAATGACACCTTCTGTGTGCTGTTGTCCACTGTCACTGTCAGCGCTTTGGATTTGTAGACCGTCTTGCCGCCGTTTCTCTTTACGGACACCGCCACTTTCTGCGGTGTGGCGGTCACAGTAAGGCTCTTTTTCTCCATGTCCTTTCCGTCGGCGGTCTTTGTTACCCTGACGATGTCAGGTGTGAAGAACTCGATTTTCTGTGCCTCTGCCGCCAGCGCACACAGCGCTGTCAGGCACAAGGTGATAAGTTTTTTGTTCATCATAAGAATAATGTCTGGTTATAAAATGTATAATAGAAGCCGTATGATTTTCCGGTTGCAAAGTTAGGCAATATAAGTCAGAAAATGAAATACAAATGTTGAACTCTTATGATACAAATGTTGAAAATAGCCGTATGGCGTAATTTTATGTTACAAAAGCCAAAAACTTTTGCAGAATAAAAAACTTTTAGTAACTTTGCAGACAGTTTCGTGTATGAATATGCAAAGGAAAAGGATTTTAGCACTTGCAGCTTTGGTCTTCTGTGCGGTCGTGACAATGGCGGCCGCAAGGCGTTTCACGCTTGTGATAGATGCCGGTCATGGCGGTCATGACGCGGGAGCTGTGGGCGCTTTCTCCAAGGAGAAGGACATAAATCTGCGCACGGCACTGGCGTTCGGACGCTATGTGGAGCGTAACTGTCCCGATGTGGACGTCATATATACACGCAAACGGGATGTGTTCGTGACGCTGCATGGCCGTGCGGACATAGCCAACCGGGCAAAGGCGGACCTGTTTGTCAGCATACATACCAACTCCCTGCCGTCAAGGCGTATGGCGCGTGGACTTGAAACCTACACGCTCGGTATGCACCGTGCGGCCGATAACCTTGATGTGGCGAAGCGTGAGAACAGCGTTATACTTGTGGAGAAGGACTATAAGGAGCGCTATCAGGGCTTTGACCCTAATTCTGCGGAGAGCTATATTATCTTTGAGTTCATGCAGGACAACAATATGCAGAAGTCCGTGGAGCTGGCCAAGCAGGTGCAGCACAATGTGTGCGCTATGGCCGCGAGACCCAACAAGGGCGTGAAGCAGGCCGGATTCCTGGTGCTAAGGGAGACGTGTATGCCCAGTTGTCTGATAGAGTTGGGCTTCATATCAACGCCTGACGAGGAGCGTCTGCTTAATGATGACGCGCATATAGACAAGGTGGCGCTTGGCATATACAAGGCCTTCATGGCCTACCGTGACAAGTTTGACGGCAATTATGCGCCGCCGGCCGGTGGCGATGGAGCTGTCGCGGTGCCTGCCCCCACAGCAAGGCCGGAGCGTTCAGAGCCGGAACGCAGGCCGAAAGGTGCCGGGGTGTCCCCGGACAGCCTGCCCGTGCAGTCGGCGTCAGACAAGGATGGCGATGCCAAGGAAGAGGGAACGACGGACTGCCGCCCGGTGTTCAAGGTGCAGGTGTTTGTGGCGGAACGGGTACTTAGGCCTGGTGACGCACGCCTCAAGGGGTATAAGGAGGCGGAATACTATAAGGAGGGTGGAATGTTGAAGTACACAATAGGCGCTTCATCCGACTATAACGAAATTTACAGGTTGAGAAAGACTCTTCTGGAGAAGTTCCCGGGATGCTTCATCATAGCCTTCAAGAATGGGGAGAAGATGAACGTCAACGAGGCTATAAGGGAGTTTAAGGCGAACAGATAAATTCCGGCAGCGCCTATATTATATATAAGGTGTAACGGACAACAATAGAAAAGAGACTATGGAAAAGGTTTTTACAAAAGAGGTTAAGATAGCCATCGTGGCAGTGATAGCCATAATGGCGCTGTTCTTCGGCATGAATTTCCTGAAGGGACTGTCGCTCTTTGGCAGCAACAGCGTCTATCTCATGACGTTTCCTGATGCCAAGGGACTGACAAAGTCAACGGCCGTGTATGCTGACGGATACAAGGTGGGTACGGTCACAGCCATAGAATATGACTACAGCAAGGCCGGTAACATAACGGTGGAGGCCTCTTTAGACCCTAATCTGAGGATACCCGCAGGCTCGCAGGCTGTGATAGAGTCAGATCTCATGGGAAACATGAAGGTGTCACTGCTCCTGGCCAACAATCCCCGTGAGCGGATAAACCCTGGAGGAGTGATAATAGGCGTGAATAACGAGGATGCCATGGCGGGACTGGCGGCCATGATGCCGCAGGTGCAGGCTATGGTGCCAAAACTGGACAGTATAGTGACCTCACTGAACACCATCCTCGCTGACCCCGCACTGCTGAATATGCTGCACAATGTGGAGGATATGTCGGCCAATCTGAAGAAGTCCACGGCCGAGCTGAACGGTATGATGGAGGGAGTGAACAGGACTCTGCCCGGACTGATGCAGCACGCCAGCAATACCATGGCCCATACGGAGGCCTTGACCAATAACCTGTCGCAGATAGACCTGAACGCCACTATGGCCAAGGTGAACAATACACTGGACAATGTGGAGAAGCTGACAACGACGCTGAACAGCAACGAGGGGACATTGGGACTGCTTATGCATGACAATACGCTATATAACAATCTGAACAGCGTGGTGGGCAACGCCGATTCGCTTATGATTGACCTCAAAACCAATCCTAAGCGCTATGTGCACTTCTCAGTGTTTGGAAAGAAGTAGCCTGTCAGAAGGGAAAGATATAACTGATTAAGTAATATACTCTAAATGCACGCCGTTCCCCGTCCTAAACCGGTGGGGAACGGTTTGTGACTGCTTTCGGACGGAAAGCATATTCATGTCTATAGAACATCTATGTTACAGGATTCTAAAGCACTGTGGGCTTCGTGCCTGAGATATATCCGTGAGAATGTGTCCCCAGAGGATTATGAGACCCTTTTCTCGCATGTTTCGTTGTATACCTATAAGGTTGCGACGAAGACCCTTGTGCTGCAGGTGCCGAGTTCCTATATCTGTGAGAATATAGAGAACAAGTACATAGATGTGATGCGTGTGGCTATATTCAACACCTTTGGCAAGATACGCCTGGACTGGTATATCAATCTGGTGGAGGACTCGCGCCTTGTCGTTGAGGGTAATGATGAGACTATGGCTCCAGACCGCAGTATTGACGCCGCAAGGAGGATGCTGGAGGTGGCGCCGGGCACCGCACAGGCACATGATCTGCCGCCGATAGACTCGCAGCTTAACCCTGCGCAGACATTCCGCACATTCATTGAGGGCGGAAGCAACAAGCTGTCACGTTCCGTGGGACTGTCAATAGCGGAGCATCCGCAGGGCACACAGTTTAACCCGATGTTCATATTCGGCCCGTCAGGCTGTGGAAAGACGCACCTTGTCAATGCCATTGGCAACCATTGCCGTAAGATTTATCCGCAGAAGCGTGTGCTGTATGTCAGCGCGCGCATCTTTCAGGTGCAGTACAGCAACGCGGTGATGCAGAAGAAAATCAATGACTTCATCGCGTTCTACCAGACCATAGATATGCTTATCGTTGATGATGTGCAGGAATGGATGTCAGCGAAGGGTACGCAGGACACCTTCTTCCATATCTTCAACCACCTGTTCCGTAACAGCCGCCGCATCATCCTTGTCAGTGACAGGGCGCCCGTGGAGCTTGAAGGCATGAACAGACGACTGCTGACACGCTTCAGTTGCGGACTGATGGCGGAGATGGAGAAGCCCAATCTGCAGCTGTGTGTGGACATATTGAAGAAGAAGATACTGCGTGACGGACTGCGTGTGCCAGATGATGTGGTGCAGTACATAGCACAAAAGGCCAATGGATCGGTGCGTGACCTCGAGGGAGTGATAAACTCGCTTATGGCATATAGCGTGGTGTATAACTGTAATATAGATATGCGTCTGGTAGAGCGTGTCATAAGACGTGCGGTAAAGACGGATGACGAACCGCTGACCGTTGATGACATTCTGGAGTGTGTTTGCCGCCATTATGAGGTGACGCCCAACTCTGTCAAGGGACGCTCGCGCAAGCGTGAGTTCCTGTTGCCACGACAGCTGACAATGTTCCTTGCAAAGAAATACACCAATATTCCTGCATCCAGAATAGGACGCATGATCGGTAACAGGGACCACAGCACCGTATTGCATAGCATTGATATTATAGAGAAGAAGCTGAAGACGGACAAACAGTTTGCGGAGGAGGTGGAGAAGGTGGAGACCGCCCTGAAGATAAAGAAGGAGGGATAAGCCCATGGTGTGTCTTTCCTACGCTGTTTGCGCATTCGTACAAAACGGTTGTGAAGGCCTTAAAAAATGCAAAACAATGTAAAAAACGCCCGAACATACGGTGAATTGTAAAATACAGTTTGCATTTTTGAGTTTTTTTTAGTAATTTTGCAATCGATTTGATAATAAAAGAAAATTGTTTCGTTTTTTATGTGAAGCCTATTTGGGTTGCATGATGATGATTGCGAAACGATTCTTAATGACAATAGGAGATACTAACCAATGAATTTGAAAAGACTTTCTGTATTTGCAATAGTTGCATTGTTGACGATGATTTCCATTCCTGCACTTGCCCAGGACCTTCTGGCGAGACAGGCTCCGGTTGATAAGCGCATGAGAACGGTGGACACACTGGCACTGCGCACTGCGATGGAGCGCGAGGAGTCACGGCTTGCAGTGAACAACCTGTATGATGACTGGAACAATACATACGCACACCGCGCGACAGAACTGCCTGATTCATTCCGCATAAGCCTTAAGAACTTCTGTATGCCTACCGTCAGCCGTGTGGTTACAAGTAATTTCGGCGCACGATGGGGCAGAAGACACAAGGGACTTGATATCAAAGTGTACATCGGTGATACCATCCGCGCCGCTTTCTCCGGCAAGGTGCGCATGGTGAAGTATGAGGCTGCTGGCTATGGCAAGTATGTTGTGATACGTCATAACAACGGACTGGAGACCATATACGGACACATGAGCGCATGGCTTGTTGAGGAGAACGAGGTGGTGAAGGCAGGACAGCCTATTGGTTTGGGCGGAAATACAGGACGAAGCACGGGCTCACACCTGCACTTTGAGACGCGTCTTTGCGGTGTTGCGCTTAATCCGGCACTGATGTTCGACTTCCGTAACCAGGATGTTGTTGCAGATTACTATATGTTCCGTCGTGACAGCTATGAGCAGGAGTCTGTTGTGGCTAATCAGTTGCGTGGAAAAATTGGCAATGGTGGATATGTCGCGTCTGATGTCAAGGGCGAGACGGTTCCGGGAGCTAATAGTGTTAAGCAGAAGGAAAGCAGGGATACAGAGGAGAGAAATGCGGACATAAGGTATCACAAGGTTGCGGCTGGCGAGACACTGTACAGCATTGCAAAGCGCCGCAAGGTGACAGTGGACGAGCTGTGCAGGCTTAATCATCTGACACGTGACATAAAGGTACGTCCGGGACAGCTGCTACGATACAGCTAATGTAAATGGATTTCTTGGAAAATGATATTATATCATAAAACAAATGTAGCCTGTTTGGGACTGTTTCCTGACAGGCTACATTTGTTTTATGCTGTTTATAACGGAATAATTTTGTAATCATGCAGTAGCATTCACTCATTATGCAGACAGGCACCATTCCCATATTGACTATAACGGGTTCAGACTGCACGGGCGGTTCTGGCATACAGGCGGATATAAGGACAATAACAGCATTGGGTGGCTGTGCCGTTACGGCCATAACATCGGTAACGGTGCAGGACAGTGGCGGTATACGCCGCATACATGATCTGCCTGCCGATATGGTTACGGAGCAGGTGCGTACCATCATGCACGATGTACATCCGCAGGCTGTCAAGATTGGACTGGTGCGGGATGTGGAGGTGATAGCCTCCTTGCGGAAAGAGATTATAGGATGCCGTCATGTGGTGTGCGATCCGGGCATACTCTCATCCCACGGTATCCAGTTGGTGTCTGACGAGGCTATAGCTGCCATAAGCCGCTGTATATTTCCCGAGACCTCCTTACTGTTGCTGAGATGCAATGAGGCGGAGCGGTTGTTGGATATGAGGATATCCACAGACGATGACATGATGAGGGCTGCCGGGCGGCTTATGGATATGGGTGCTAAGGCTGTGCTGCTGCGCGGCGGCCATCAGACGGACGGTATGCTGACGGCATTGTATTGCGATGGTACGGACATGACGTTTTTCCGCTCGCATAACACGGAGGGATGGCAGAAGCATGGAGTAGGGGGGGCGCTGTCAACGGCTGTGGCTGTGCGGCTGGCTTTTGGTGATGACACGCCAAAGGCAATACAGAAGGCTCACGACTATATGCACCGTCAGGTGGTATATTCCGTGACTCCAAGGACACATGGCTTCAGACCTGCGGATTTGTACAACCGTTTCATGTCACTGATAGCGTGCCATTACCGTGAGGCGCATGATGTGGCGTTCTATGCAGAGCGCCTTGCCATAAGCACACGTTATCTCTCGCAGATAACAGAACGCCTGGTGGGCAGGACGCCGAAGCAGTTGATAGCGGACTATCTGATGCAGGAGGCGCGTATGCTTCTGACCACATCCGTCCTGACAGTGCAGGAGATAGCGGACAAGCTGGGTTTTTCCTCGCAGTCAGCCTTTTCTTCTTTCTTCCATTCACAACAGGGATGCACGCCACGTGAGCATAGGGAAGGGATTGACACACATTAGGTTTTAAGAACAATGTTTTACAAAATAGGAACAGATGTTTGTCTGTTCCTATTTTTGTTAGTAACTTTGCACCCTGTAAACAGAAATAATATCATAAATATTAAAAATAAAGAGAAATGGAAGACAGAACTATCCTCAACCGCAACCTTGCGCAGATGCTGAAGGGCGGAGTGATTATGGACGTTACAACCCCAGAGCAGGCACGCATAGCCGAGGCTGCCGGAGCCTGTGCAGTGATGGCGCTGGAGCGCATACCTGCTGACATCCGCGCTGCAGGTGGTGTGAGCCGCATGAGCGACCCGAAGATGATAAAGGGAATACAGGAGGCTGTGAGTATCCCGGTTATGGCAAAGTGCCGTATCGGTCACTTCGTGGAGGCGCAGATTCTTGAGGCTATAGAGATAGACTACATTGACGAGAGCGAGGTGCTCTCACCGGCTGATGATGTCTATCACATCAACAAGCGCGACTTTAAGGTTCCGTTTGTATGTGGTGCCAAAGACCTTGGTGAGGCTTTGCGCCGTATCAACGAGGGAGCCACAATGATCCGTACAAAGGGTGAGCCTGGTACAGGAGACGTTATACAGGCTGTGCGTCACATGCGCATGATGCAGAGCGAGATGCGCCGCATCACATCAATGGCTAAGGATGAGCTTTACGAGGCTGCCAAGCAGTTGCGTGTGCCGTTTGACCTTGTGCAGTATGTTCATGACAACGGTAAACTGCCAGTAGTGAACTTCGCTGCCGGTGGTGTTGCAACACCTGCAGACGCTGCACTCATGATGCAGCTTGGCGCAGAGGGTGTCTTCGTTGGCAGCGGCATATTCAAGAGCGGTAATCCGGAGAAGCGTGCGCAGGCTATTGTCAAGGCTGTAACAAACTACAACAATCCAAAGATGATTGCAGAACTCTCTGAGGATCTCGGCGAGGCAATGGTAGGTATCAATGAGAGCGAGATAGAGCTGCTCATGGCAGAGAGAGGCAAGTAGTAATGAAACGTATAGCGATACTTGCACTTCAGGGGGCTTTTGCCGAGCATGAGGATATGCTGCAGCACCTTGGGGCGGAGACAATGCAGATACGAAACCTTGTGGACTGGGAGGACTTTCTTGGCGAGAAGGGAATGGATGGCGATTACACGGGACTGGGACTTGTGATACCGGGCGGTGAGAGTACGGCCATGATGCGCATAATGCGTGATGAGGATCTCTTTGAACCTTTACAGGAAGCCATACGTGGAGGGTTGCCCGTGTTTGGCACCTGCGCAGGTCTTATTCTCCTTGACAAGGTGCATCTGGATACGATGAATATCACTGCCCTGCGCAATGCGTATGGCAGGCAGCTTGGAAGTTTCTTTGTTGAGGCGCCAGTTGATGACATTGGTACAGTGCCCATGACATTTATCCGTGCTCCTTATATCAGCGAGGCAGGCGAAGGCGTCACAGTGCTGGCCAAGGTTGACGGACGCATAATAGCGGCACAGCAGGACAAGCAGCTGGTAACAGCATTCCACCCGGAACTGAACGAGGACACAAGGGTGCACGCATACTTCCTGTCCATGGTTTCATGATGAGATTATCTTAGGGATAAATAATACACTTATGTATAATAGGTTTTAAGCGGAGCGTGGTTCCAACGCTCCGCTTAATGTTTAGGAGCCTGATACAATGAAGCTTTAGGTAATGTTCTCTTGACAACAATCTGAATGGCTTCTTATTAAATGAACGTGTAAAAATATAGCCAAATGAATATTGACATAAAAAAATTGTTGTTACAAGGTGAACGTGTAACTTTAGAATGCAAGAGAGCGCAACGGAGTGTTCCCAATTCTTTGTGGGAGACATATTCTGCATTTGCTAATACTTATGGAGGAAAAATGCTTCTGGGTGTAGTGGAACACATGGAAGAGCAGGAAAAATCAAAAAGATTTGAGATTGTGGGTGTTGAAGATGCCGACAAAATACGCAAGGACTTGTGGAACAGCATCAATAGTAAGGAAAAAGTAAATGTGAATCTACTTCGTGATGAAGATGTACAAACCATTGATGTTGATGGTAAGAGTGTTGTCATAGTGAATGTGCCACGTGCAGAATCTAACATACGTCCTGTATATATCAATAATAACCTGTCAAGGGGAATATTTAAGCGTAATTACGAAGGTGATTATCATTGTACAGAACAAGAGTTGAAGATGATGCTCCGTGATGCTAGTGAGGCAGGAAACGATAGGTTGATATTGGAACACTATACTATGGATGACATTGATATTCCTACTTTTGAGAGTTATCGCATCATGTTTAAGATCGACAATCCCGACCATGTATGGAACTCTCTTGGTCATAAAGAGTTCCTTATGCAATTAGGTGGATATGCTATTGATAGAAAAGAAAAAACCGAAGGACTAACAATGGCTGGTCTGCTAATGTTTGGCAAGGGACTGCCAATCCGTGATAGGTTTGACAATCTGCGTATGGACTATATCGACAAGTCTCATCTTGTAGGGGAGCAGCGTTATAGTGACCGCCTTACCTATGATGGCAGATGGGAGAATAATCTGTATAATTTTGTGCGAATGGTATTGCCGAAGTTGACTATTGACCTGCCACGTCCATTTCAGATGGAGGGAATAATACGCAAGGATGATACTATGCAGCATAAGGCGGTGCGAGAAGCGGTCACGAACATGATTATCCACTCAGACTTTATGCTCAATGGCATTCTGAGAATTGAGAAGTATGACGACCGTATTGTTCTCACCAATCCAGGTTTACTAAAACTTCCATTAGAGCAGATATATCAAGGTGGAGAGTCAAAAGCTCGTAATCAAAGGATGCAGAATATGTTCCGCATGATTGGTTATGGAGAGAATCTCGGCTCTGGTTTCCCACTCATCCTGAACGCATGGAACGAAAAACATTGGATGAAGCCTGAATTAGTTGAACAGTCTGAACTTATGCAGGTGAAATTGACTCTCTATTTTGAGAATGACCCAGTAAATGACCCAGTAAAATTGACGGATAGACAAAGCATGATACTGCAAATGTTATACGAAGACAAAACTTTAAGCAGAGAACGTTTGTGTGCAAAAGCAGGATTATCTGATGCAACAGCAAAACGTGAAATGGCATATTTGAAACGTATTGGTATGTTGAAGAGGGTTGGTAGTGATAAAAATGGATATTGGTTGGTTGGGAAATAAAATCTCTATATAGAGATAAGGCTTGTAAAGACTAACAGTTCTATTACTATTTGTATAGATTTAGTTATATTGAAATAAGCCCGTTTTCATAAAATTATAGAAAACGGGCTTATTGTTTTTTATGTCTTAGTTATCTCATGTTCCTTATGGCGTTTGCATCGGCCACGGTTATCACGCCGTCCCCGTTCACGTCAGCCGCTTTTTCGTTGAATGGCTGGCCTGCCGGTAATGCTCCGATGAAGTATAGCATGATGGCGGTAACGTCATCTTGGTTCACAATGCCGTCGCAGTTGGCATCGCCTTTAATGAATATGGCGTCGGTGAACAGCAGCCTGTCTGTCTGTTGCAGGCTGTTGGCCTTGCATATTGTGGGGTGGTGCATGGCGAAGATGTTGTTGGAACCATCGGGGAAACGGCCTACACTTTCGTCGTAATTGCAGCTGTTGTAGGTCAGTGTGTCGGTGAATGACTGTGGATAGTCAGGATGCGCCTTGTATAGTGCGGTGTTGGAGGCGGCGAAGTCGCTTCCTGCGGTGAGCAGAAGCTGTGTGCCGTCATCATTACCCAGTTTGAATGGGGCGTGCAGTTGTGACACAGCATATCGCTTGCTGCACCATACGATGAGGTGGCCGTGGGCTGGAATTATGGTGTTGATGCCATCCTGTGCCGTTATTTGGTATTTCTCCGGCTTCGTCAGATTGTCAGAGAGGAAGAGACCGTTAGCGTCAATGTCCGTATCTGTTGTGTTGTACAGCTCAATCCAGTCATCCTTCTTTATGTACTCGTTCACATACATATCATTGGCAGGGCTGGCCTCATTGATTTTCACGGGCACAGCGGCGTGTGCCTGCATCTCCTTTGTCTCAACGGCCTGCCATACTGCCGTCAGAGAATGGGAGCCTGTTGTGGGCAGTGTGTATTCCTTTGCTGTGCAGACAATAGAGCCATTTGCCGTCTGCCATCCCTTAAAGTCATAGCCTGCCGGTGCGCTGGCAGTGACGGTGATGGGTGCGAAGAGCTGGCCGGAGAAACTGCCGGTGGGCACTTGCTGCTCATTCAGTGTGATGGCCGCATTGCTGATGTTGCTCTGTAGGGACACCTGCTGCGGTGTTATGCCTGACAGCTGCATCTCGGCTGTGGCTTTCAGATGGCTTATCAGCCTCTGCTGCCGCGTGGTTGTGAAACCGTTAATCAGATTATTTGCAGAGCCGGAGGAGTTTACACCTCCCTTTGACAGTGTCTCGTTCATCTCGGAGACAATGCTCCTCACGCGCTCTGGTGTTAGGACAGAGCCGTTGACAAGGCAGTAGGCGTCTATGAACTTTTTGCGGAAGGTGTCATTCTTCAGCATACCCTTGAAGATAGTCACGAGTTTTATCTCCTCTGTAATGCGCTGCCCGTCAAGTTTCTGACCGGTAGACCAGTCATAGCCGTACATACTGTCAAACGTGTAGTACTGTTTTCCGAAGAAGTTGTTGAATGGCTCACTGGTGTTGAGGGCGAAGTCAAGGTCAAAGAGGACGAAGCGGAACTTGCCGTCAATAGTGGAGCGGAATGCCTTGACGTTGTTCTGGGGCCAGTCTGTGCCGCCGGCGCAGAGTTCTGCCGCCATATAGTTTGCGAACTCGTCAATGTCAACGAGTCTACAAATCTCGTCGTATATGGCTGGGTCGGCGGCATTGGCAGACAATTCGTGCCAGCGGTTGTATGCCTTGGCGGTGCCTTCCTTCTGCACATAGCCAGAGTCAGGGCATATTTCAAACTGGTCCATCAGGTCGGTGTCAATGCCATAGTTGGTCTGTCCGTAGTGCTTGTTGTTTGGTTCGCGCATATTCAGCACTGCGTATGGCTGTGCATTGAAGTATACGTGTACAGGCTGCCATGACTGATACTCCACGTACAGGCCGCTTCTGGCTATGACTTGTTGCACAGCAGCATCCTTGATACGGCCTCCATTATCATTGCCTCCATTGCGTATCTGCAGTGTTTTGTGTTTAAGGAAGGGCTTCTCCTTGAAGAACTGGTAGTCGAATGAGTTGAGTCCTTCGTATGTCTTGCCCGCTTTCAGCTTGAATGAGTGCGGTGAGAAGGCACGGCTCCATCCGCCACAGGCCGAAAAGTCGCATTCCTGATTGATGACACACTCATTGTCTGTGGTGATATATTCAAAGTTTACTGGACGGTCCCAGTCCATATTGGCGTTGTAAGGACTGCTCTGTCCATTGCCTGTACGTCCGTTGTTAGAGTAGTCGAATATGGCAAACTCGGAGTCAAACAGCGTGCCCGGTGCTGCAACGACGGAGATAATGGGGAAGATCTCCCTGCCATTATTATTTATATAGGTACGCGTGACGACCTCACTGGGCAGCATTCCATCTTTGAACAGACGGAAACGGTATGCCATGGACCTGTTGATAGTGAACTGGCCTGTGGTGGACGTGTAACCGTTTGATATCGTTGGGGCGGAGCCGTCAACCGTGTATCTTAAGGTTGTTCCCTCTGGTATAGTGACCTTTACAGTCTGTGTGCCGCTGAATAGTCCGCCATTGGGTGTGACTTCAGGTGGAACGAGGCGTTCTGTTGCAAAGCCTCCGTTGTTAGGAAGTCCCGGTGTAGGTATGGAGGTGGTGCCCCATTCTGTGGCTCCATCTGTTAGTCTCGCATAACTTGTACGGCTGATGGCAGCAGGATATGCCTGCTGTGCAATGATGTTTGTGCCGTCTGAGATGATGATTGTGCCGCCGGATGTGCTGAGCTTATCATCTATCTGTCTCCATGCTGCCTTGGTGTATATTTCCTTATGGTCGAAGTCCAGCACGGCATATCCATGAGCAGGCAGAGCGCCGTAATAGTCTACAAGACGGTGCTTCTTTAAGTTTGTCGCATCGTCTGTGACATACAGTCCGCCAAGGTTCACGCTCTTGTCAGTAGGATTGTACAGTTCTACCCATGAGCCGAAGTTTGTTGACTTATCGCGGTATACGTCAACGTTTGCTGCCATCAGCTCGTTTATTATTATATTCTGTGCTGTGGCCTGTGCTGGTTGCTCTACTTTTATATTGCATTCACCCTTCACTCCGCTGCCGTCTTTGGCTGTTGCGGTTATAATGGCTTCCCCTGTTGCCAGTGCAACCAACTCTCCCGTGGATGATACGGTGCACACGCTCTTGTTGGAGGTGCTCCATTCCACAGTGGAGTATGTGGCGGTTGATGGCAATATGGTAGCTGTCAGTACTGTGCTCTCGTATGGCACCATGCTGATGGCGGTCTTGTTGAGTGTGATGGATGAGGCTTTTACAAGCGTAGTGTAATATTCGAGCTTCCAGTTGTCTATGCAGGTCCAGTCAGCATTTATCGTTTCTGACTTTCTTATGCCTATGGTTAATTTGCCGTCTGCTCCGACAGAACATTGTAGTGAGTTATTGTAATATCCAGCTTCAAACCAATAATAGGCGGCCTCCATGTTGTTAGGGACATACAGCATATTGCCTACGGTCTGCGTACCACCTCCGGGACTATGTGAAAGGGCTGCGGAACTGGCAGGCACGATGGGGCGTGTAACCTCTCCCTGTGATGAAGAGGCGTACAGCAGGGCGTGCTGCGAACCGCTGTAGTTTCCGGAACTGAACAGCCAATAATCGTTCTGCGCGCTGCCCATTCGGTAGAAAGCATTGAGTGATAGGCGGTATTGTCCGGATTTAAGTCCTTGTATAGTCTGATATGTGTCGTATGTCTTGCTGTAATGTTCTGCATTCTCCTTCTGCCCGACAGCTCCAAGTGCAGTGCCACTCCATCCGTTCAGCTTGTTCCCGTCATATCTCGGATTGGTGATATAACGGTCAGTCACATCTACCCATGTTTTCTCCTGTGCGCCGGAACTCAAAGCGAATCCGGCTGCAACGATGATGGTGTATAAGAATCTTCTCATAGCGATAGTATGTAATGTGTTTAGGTTCCGTTTGCAAAGATAAGTGATATTTTTGTAATTACCTAATTTTTAATGTGAAAAATGTTATGCTAAGCAAATTTATTTAGTCCTTTTGGATATGTAGTTCTATAAAACAACAGTAAAATTTGTAGGTGATAGGATTTTTTAGTAACTTTGCTTTCAAAATAACATCCTATGTTCTCTATAATAATACCAATATATAATGCCGCACTTTTTCTACTGCAGTGTCTCGACAGCATTGCCAGACAGACATATACGGACTTTGAGGTGATTATGGTTGATGACGGCTCTACCGATGACAGTGCTGCGATATGTAAGAAAATGCAGCAGCGTGACAGCCGTTTTATGTATGTATATAAAGAAAATGGTGGAGTAAGTAGCGCAAGAAACCTCGGTATAGACAAAGCCAAGGGCGAATGGATTAGTTTTGTTGATGCGGATGATTGGTTTGCAGAAGATTATCTGAAAACATTCATGAGTACTACCCCTAAGGCCGACATCACTTTTTTCGGTGAGACGTCAATGAAGGATGGAGTGATACAGGAACAGAAGATACATCCCTCATGTTGGTGTTGCGGACGTGAAGAGGTGGAAAAGGCTGTTTACAGTCTGCGTTGCGGACAGTTGGGAGATGTATTTGGATGGACATGGGATAAGTTCTTCCGTGCAGACATAATTAGTAATTATAGTGTTCGCTTCCCTGAAAACATTAGTTTTCGTGAAGATGAGATATTTACATTGGAGTATTGTCGTTATATCAATACGCTCCGTATAATTGATAAATCTCTTTATTTCTATCGGATTCTTGATACAGGTTTAACGAAACGTGGTATGACTGCCAGTGAGTATATGCCTTCTGCAGTATGTATAGAGCATAGTATGTCATATTACTCATATCCACCTCTTTATGAGAGTCTCCTTGCCACTGTGACAGACTATCGTGCTAAGGATATCTACACGGGATCATGGACTTCGGTTAAGGATAAGCTTTTGGCATATCAAAAGTTCGTTACAGACAATCCACAGCCAGGAATATTACGTAAGGTAAACCACCTTACGCAATATCTGCATAAAGGCTTTTGGGCTGGATACCTTTACTGTTTGCTGCGGAGAATATAAGCTAAAATACGAGCTATCAAATTAGCTTGTAATCTCTATCATATTATACAGAAAAAGCTATCAAATCGCAAGGTGGTTTGATAGCTTTTGTTTAATGCCCTTTGGATATATGGTTTTAAAACAGGTGTCTAATCCATGAGATAAAGTGAAGATTGGAGCGTATAAGTCTTTTGAAAAGTCTGTTTTCTTCACAGAATTGCCTTGTTAGTAGGCAAGGTTTGTTTTGGAATGTCCTCCAGTCTTTTAATACATCTATCACCTCTTCAGGGTAAAGCTCAGAGAAGAAACGGTCACGTTCCTTGTATGATAGTGCTTCATTTATGGTACTTATTCCTGTAGTGTCATAGTCACTGACTATTATTGGAAGATGTTGGAAAGTGCGTTTCTCTTTCATCCATTCCACAAATTTTTTCCAGTCGGCTGCTATCTTATAACTTTCGTCGTAGCCCTTGCCCTTAAGAAGACTGGTACGAATGAAAGTAGACTGATGATTTATGGAATAGTCATACAGGCGTTTCATTGTAAGATCGTCATCATATATCCATTTGAAGGACTTTCTCCCCTTTACAAACCAAGCATCACCATATATGATGTCTGTATTAAGGCCGAAGTCAACTGCTTGCTGTAATGTGTTGACAGAGTGAAGTGCGTCACCACTGTTGAGAAATAACAGATATTCACCATGTGCTTTTGCAATACCTTTGTTCATAGCGTTGTATATGCCTTTGTCTGGTTCGCTGCACCAAAAGGCTATGTTATTGCTGCTGTTTCGCAGGAATTCTGCAGTACCGTCATTGCTTCCACCATCTATGACAATCCATTCGTAATCTTGTAAAGACTGCTTATTGACACTCTCTGAGGTCTTGCGCAGTCCTTCCAAATCATTCTTACAGATAGTTATGATGCTAATCTTCATATTTTCAGCATAGTTTTTTATAAACATCTGCAAGTTGTTGTGCAGACTTCTCCCATGTGTATAGCGAAAGACGCTGGCGTTGTTTTCTCAACAGGTTCTCTCGCTCATTACTGTTAAGGTGATATAATGTCTCGAACTTATCTTCAAAGTCAGACTCCTCATCGTTCATATTGAAGTATATAGCTGCATCGCCGGCTATTTCCGGAAAACAACTGGCGTTGTTGAGCATTACGGGGCAGTCTGCCTTATATGCTTCAAGTATTGGGATGCCAAAACCCTCGTATTCGGATGGATAGACAAAGGTAACGGCATAATGATACAGGTCAAGGAATTCTTGATCTGACTTTATGAACATTTGTATGAAGCGTTCATAGACCCCTTGCTCTTTCAGTAACTGGATTTCATCGTAATTGAATGGGCTTCCAGTACATACCACAGACAGTTCCTTGTGCTTGTTTAGTATAGGAGCAACAGCTTTCACAAATCTGCCGAAGTTCTTGTATAACCATCTGTCTCCTACGTAAAGCAGATATTCCCCATCAATAATTCCTTTGTCTGAAGGTATATATTTAGTTTGGTCACTTCCATGATAAATAACAGAAATTTTATTTTCTGGTACATTGAATAATTTTTGTAGATCACATTTTGTTCGTTCACTGACAGTTATTATGTGATCAGCTTTGGGTATTAGTATTTTTTTCCAGATTAGTTGTGAGTCTGTAGGAGGATAATAGTTCGGAAACAGTTCTACGATCATGTCGTGAACAGTTAGAACTAATGGCTTGTCTTTGCGTAAATATGGTAGAAAATATGGTGAGAAAAAGGTAGGATGAAATATGTCATAGTCTCCTTTCTTGATTTGCTTGATGGACTCAAGTACATTAAGTTGTGGATTAGAATCCCAATTTTTAATGTTCCAATATACTGTATTATAATATAACTTATATAAAACATTTTTTACTTTATTATCTTTTCCCAATGGAAATCTGTTATATAGAGTGCCAGATATGGGAATACCGATGTTGTTAAGATAGACATTATTAGTCTCAACGACACTGAATACCGCATTTATTCCAGAAGGCAAATGCTTGGAAAGTTCTACAAAGCATCTTGATACGCCACCATGTCTTTGCATATCAAAACCTTGACTGTCATATAGTATTTTCATAAAAATAGATCTTTAAAAAAATATTTTAGTCCATATCTTACCACTCCTAAATCACGCAATAAAGGAGATTTCTTGGATAGGGCCTTGTCTGTTTTATGTTTTAGACATTCTTTATATTTATTGCGCCTTGCTCTGCGACGTGCTTTTTTGCTGTTGTCATTGTCGTGTATGATTATGTTGTCTTTCTCGGTGGAAGGTGTTCTTGTATTGAGTAGTTTATAATATTCATCTTGTAATTCTTTACCTTTTTCTCCACTTTCATTTATAATCTCTCTAACGACCTCATCACGTTCTTTATTGCACAATTCTTTGTTTGTTGATGATATTCCATCCATATAATATATAGCCACAAATGTATCCAAAGGCGCGTATGTATAACCGTGTAGATACCATGCCTTGAAATACTGTTCCCAGTCTGATATTATTCCATGATGTTCATTAAATGGATATTTTATTAGTATAGATGTCTTTGAAAATACAGATTGGTGGTTTAACGCATTTACTAATAAAAAGCCAATGCTGAGATTACGAGGTGGGATGAAAGGATACGCTTGATCTTTATCTATAAAAACTGAGCGACCTCCAAAATAGTCATAGTCTTTTAGTTGGTAAACGCATTGTTCTAATACTTGTGGTGAGAAGAATGTATCTCCTGAATTCATGAAAAGGCAATATTCACCATGCGCCATCTTTACAGCCTTGTTCATAGCATTGTATATGCCTTTGTCGGGCTCGCTTATCCATGTGTCAATTCTCTCTTGTGAGGCAATGTATTCTTTGCTACCGTCTGTAGAACCACCGTCCACTACAATGTATTCATACCCAGTGTATGTCTGTGATACTACGGATGGTACAGTACGTTGTAAACCTTTAAGATTATTATAATTAATTGTTATTATAGTTATTTTCATGTGGTAAGTTTCTGGTTGTAAATAATGATGTCTTAAATGTCGTTTCTTATAGTATGTATATCCTAACTTTTTCGGTAATAACCAGTGTATATGTCTTGTGCGTTCTTTCTTGCTTAATTCACGCATGGACATAATGTCCGATAGGCTCCAATACTTATGTTGACGTAGCTGGTTGTATCTTTCGACTGCTATGTCTTCATTCCCTTCCAATATAGGGTCCATCAATAGTTCCTGTAATTGCGTTTCAATGTATCTGTATACTGTAATATTATTGCGTACATCTTTCTGGTCGGGATGGTGGGCACAGAATATGTAGTCTATTAGATACATTATTCCTTTTATTCTGTGTTCCTGATGATTCCGCTTAGAATCTTGTGTGGTTATGGAGTATTGATGGACGTAGTAATTGTATGTGCGTTCAAGTACCACTCTAACTTTATTCAGACATAATGCGCAGTAGCAACACCAAATGATGTCTTCGTGAAGTATACCCTCTATAAAAAAAAGATTGTTGCGAATAATGAAGTCTTTTTTTATCAGTTTGTTCCATGGCATACCATATATAACATGTGTAAATGTCGCATCAATTATCTCTTTTGAGGTATATATTCTCTCCTGCATAGCGAAAGGTGCAAAGTAGAGTGGTCCAATGATTTTGTAGTTTCCTATTATCATTTCCACGTCTTTGTTAGTCAAAGCAATGTCAACTAACTTTTCTATGCAATGTTCTGTTATGCTATCATCACTGTCAAGAAAATAGATGTATTCACCTTTTGCCTCTTTTAAACCGCGGTTCCTGGCTGCAGAAACTCCCATATTATGTTTCTGCTTAAATACCTTGAAAGTGATGTTGCCGGTATAATCTTTCAAAAAACAGTTCACGGCATCAAAAGTCTTATCAGTTCCGCAGTCATCTATAAGCAGTGCTTCTATATTCTTATAAGTTTGCTTGGCGACAGATTCCATGCACCTATGAATATAGTTTACTGCATTATAACAGGGTATTATTATAGAAATGAGTGGTTTATTCATAGTCCTTTATCTATATTGTATTTCTTTTTATCCATTTTAATGGGTGGCTTAGGGTATAGCTTAAACGGTAGATTTTTGAAGATTTTATATTATCTATTTCACATTTTAGTTGTGTTTTGACATTCTTGTCTTCTTCAATCTTATTTTTATAAGCTGTTAATAGACTGTCCTTTTCTTCCAATTCTTTATTGAGTTTCTGATTTTGTTCTGTTAAATATTCCCGATCTTTTAAAATTTGATGATGCTTTGTTTTATATTGCTCTAATTCCAGACGCAGCTTGGCCACTTCATTTAGGACATAAGAAACACCATTTGTCTCATCTTTTGTTATATTATCAAAATTATAACACTCAACAAGTTCGTTAAATAGGTATGGCGGCTTCATTTCTGTTTTGAAAGGTATTGGAGTCCCGGAATTGTGTACACACCATTGCAGATACTTAGAGCATGTTATTAGGTACTCCGTTACAGGCATAACCCTTAATGTCTTTTCGAAGAACTTGTTCAGCACAAATGACCATATAGGTTGGTCAAAGCGTTCTATTTGGTTCTCTGTGCCAAGATAATTAAGAATACTGTATGTTATATCATTTAAATCTCTGGTACGCTTGTTCTTTCTTTCGATGGATACTCCTATTTGATAATATCCTTTGTATGACATATTGTAACCTAAATTGTTCATTAGAGTCATAGCTCTGTCTGCAGCTTCTTTTGGGTATCCTCTTGTTTCTATCCATTGCTTGTAATCTTTATGAAGATAGTTGTGTACAGGGTTGAGCATTATCATTATGTCCGAAACTGTCTCTTCAAAAACATTTATAATGTCAGCAAGTGAGTCTTTTATTTTTATAGATCCATCAATTCGGAAACAGATATCTGTATTACAATATTCAAAAGGATGGTATCTTACATAGTAGCACTTGTCAATGACACTCAGTTCGTCAAGACGTGTATCATAAAAGATATTCCATGTATCTGATTTTAATTCTTTGTCATCTGTAACAAGGATATATTCAGCTTCGGGATCAATGTTCTGAACCTCGCGTATCTGTTCGTATCTTCCAAAGATAAATGTCAGTATACTGTATCTCTTTTCTACCATATTATACAATATATTGTTCTTTTTATTTGCAATCTACTATCTCCCATTCCGTGATGGTTCTCCTTTCGCTGTCAAAGTTTATTCCAACTTTTACTATTGGCAGTCCACTTAGAGCAAATCTCTCCGGATAGTTTTTCAGTTCAATCTGCCCTATTGCCGCCTGTGCGGACTTGTTCATCTTTAACTCAAATAGGTATAGCTTGTCCGCTGTCCGCATCACCATGTCGACCCTTCCGTTTGGTGTTCTGACCTCAACGTCAACATATCTGCCGAGTAGTGAGAATATGATGTATAGCATCTGCTGGTAATGACCTTCGTGGTTCGTGACATCACAATATGGGACCGTCAGCAGGAATTGTTGTAATAGCCGCAACATTCCGTCAAGGTTGCCATTTCTTATGGCGTTGTACATCTTTGCTATGACTGTAGCCCCATTTCCAGCATTCTCTCCTTTTACGTAGTATGGGAGTAAAGTCCTCATTAGTCCGACCCTTATCTCTTTGTTAGGGATGTCCAGAGTGTACAGTTGTATGTCAGGGTCGTAACCTTTGATGGTCAGGTACCCGCTTTGGTACAGTAGTGGTGTGATGGATAACATTCTCTCTGTAGGGGCATCAAAGTCCTCAGCCATCGCTTCTTGCCGTCCTAATTGTGATGGTACGATGTTGAACTTGCGCATCATCTCTATCAGATAGGTTGGCGTGCCGCTGCCAAACCAGTAACTTTCCATGTCTTTGTTTACAAAAGCATTCAGCAGGCTGAAAGGATTGAATATGTCAGAAGAAGGCCATGCAAAGTGATAACCATCATATTTTTCAGTCAATTTGTTAATGGCATCATCATGTGTCATGCCTTGTTCCTTAGCAATGCGCTCTATGTATCCATCTAAATTTTCAAGCATCTCTTCTTTTGTGATACCGCATATTGCAGCAAATGCAGGTTTCATGCTGATGTTGGAGATGTTGTTCAGCTCGGAGAAAATGCTTAGTTGCGAGAATTTAGTTATGCCTGTAAGGAATACAAATCGTAAGTAAGGATCACAAGCTTTTAATGGAGAATAGAAATTACGCATCACATTACGTAATACGGGTAATTGCTCTTCCTCGTGAACCACGTCTAACAGAGGTGCGTCATATTCATCAATTAATACTACGACAGGCTTGCTTGTTTTCTCATACGCCGTGCGTATGAGTGTTACAAGTCTATTGTTTATCCCAGACTGCGGATTTGTAATTCCATATTCCTGTTCATGTTCTTCCAGCCTGTAACCGATGTACGTTTCCAAACCTTCCTTGTCAAGGTGCTTCCCCATACTCATGTCGAAGTGCAGTACAGGATATTCCGTCCATTCCTTCTCCTTCTTCTCGATAGCAAGTCCCTTGAACAGTTCTTTCTTACCTGTGAAATAACTGTGCAGTGTGGATACGAGCAGGGACTTGCCAAATCGGCGTGGGCGACTAAGAAAACAATATTTGTAATTGTGTGACAGATTATATACATATTCTGTCTTGTCTATATACAAATATCCCTTTCCTATAACCTCAGAGAATGTCTGTATGCCTATCGGGCAAGGCTTAAGTTGTTTTGTATGCTCCATATTCATAAATTTCACAGAACAAGAAAGTTGAACATTATTACAGCTGCTGCATATCGTACAGTCTCTTGTAATATCCGTTTTTGGCTATAAGGTCATCATGCTGTCCTCGCTCTACAATCTCCCCCTCATAGAGTACGTATATCTCATCAGCATTCTTGATTGTAGACAGACGGTGGGCTATGGCTATGGTCGTGCGGCTCTTCATGAGATGTTCCAATGCTTCCTGTACCAGTCTCTCTGACTCTGTGTCAAGTGCTGATGTGGCTTCATCAAGAATGAGTATTGGCGGATTCTTTAATATTGCACGTGCAATGCTTACGCGCTGACGCTGACCGCCTGACAATCGCCCTCCACGGTCGCCTATCATGGTGTCGTAGCCATGTTCCGACTCCATGATGAAATCATGGGCGTTGGCTATCTTGGCTGCTTCAATGACCTGCTCCATCGTGGCATTCTCCACTCCGAAGGTTATATTGTTGTAGAATGTGTCATTAAACAGTATCGCCTCCTGATTCACGTTGCCTATAAGGGCTCGGAGATCCTTTATTCCTACATTGCGTACATCCTTACCGTCTATCAGTATCTGCCCGCCACATACATCGTGGTAACGTGGTATGAGATCAACAAGTGTGGACTTTCCAGAACCAGACTGCCCCACAAGGGCTATCGTTCTGCCTTTTGGTACAGTGATATTGATATGTTTCAAAACATCGCGTCCCTCTACATAGTGGAATGTGACATCCTTTATCTCCACGTCATTCTCAAAGCCTTTTAACTCTTCTGGCTGCGGAATCTCCTTGATTGGATTCTCTGCTTTCAGGATGAAGTCTATGCGGTCCATTGATGCCAGTCCGAGTGGTACTTGGTATGTAGCTTTTGACAGTTCCTTTAACGGATTGATAACGCTGTAAAGGATAACCATGTAGAATATAAAAGTAGACGCATCAATAAGGCTTGAGCCTTCAAGTATGAGCCATCCGCCAAACCATAGCACTACAACTATTATAATGGTGCCAAGGAATTCTGACATGGGGTGAGCTGCGTTCTGTCTTATAATCATGTCATTCATGCCACGGCGGAACTCATCATTGATGAATTTGAATCTCTGCGCCATTTTACTTTCCGCAATGAATGCCTTTATTATTCTCAATCCTCCGAGGGTCTCGTCCAGCTGTGCTATTATGTCACCCCATTGTCCCTGTACAGCTGCAGACTGGCTTTTTAACTTTCTGCTTACCTTACCCATTATCCATCCTGCGATTGGAGCTACCACCAGTACGAAGAGAGTAAGCTCCCAACTGACGGTGAACAGGGTGAAGAAGCATACGACTATTGCTATAGGCTGACGTATCAGCATATCCACTGATGACGTAACGGAATTTTCCACGCACTGTACGTCTGCGCTCATACGGGCTATTATATCTCCTTTCTTTTCCTCTGAAAAAAAACTTAGTGGTAGTTTCAGTACCTTGTTGTACAGCTCTGTTCTTATATCGCGGACTATTCCGGTACGTAACGGTACCATTACGGAGCTGGACGCGAAGTATCCGGCAGTCTTGATGCCTGTCATTACAATCAACGCCACTCCCATGAATACAAGTGTCATGAATGCACCGTGGTTGGCTATAAGTTCCTGTACGTATGCATAGCCGTTGTTTACCACCAGATCCTTGTCGAGCTTGTTCCAGCTCCATGGCTTGTAAGTGTACACCGTCTGGTCAATCTTGAAGAGTATGTTAAGGATAGGGATGAGCACCACGAATGAGAACACGTTCATCCATTGTGAGAAGAAGTTAAGCACGATGGACCATACAAGGTACATTCTGTACGGTTTTAAGTATCGCGCCATGATTTGTAAAAACTGTTTCAGCATATTATTTAATGTGACTCTGTTTTTCTTATGTATTTATATGTGTTATTTCACTTTCCAACTATTTTCTGCCATTCCTCCTTGGTCCTTTTCCATCTCTTGTGGCTCCATAGCCAGTATGAGGGCGCGCGGTTGATGGTATCCTCCATCATGCGTGTATACTGTTCTGTAATCCAGAACTCAGGACATTCGCCAGGTGTGGTTGTTATACGTTTATATTCTGCGGTGTAATATCCCCGGCGTATGCGGCGTATGTCAAGATAGTACACATCCATGTCAAATTTCTTCATGATACGCTCTGCACCTGTGAACACTGGCGTTTCCGGGTGATTAAGAAAATTTGTCCAGTAATGTATGTCTCGCCACCATGGTGCCTGGTCTGCCACAAATCCGATGATTAGCGGTTTTCCTAACTGTTTGTATTTTACAATCTCTCTGATTGATTGGTTTGCCGGTATGCTTACTCCTCCGAAGCGTTGGCGTGTATAGTGTATCAGCCTGTCAGTTACCAGATTTTCCAACGGGTGGTATAACTGTGCGGTCATGCCCAGTTCGCTGTTTATCCACAGCGGCATACTGCTTGGCCATTCCCAATTACCATAGTGTCCAAGATATATACCGCATGACTTTCCCCTGCGGCATGAGTCCTCAACCAGCTCAACTCCCTTGAACCTCATGCGCTTTTTCATCTCTTTTGGTGACATGGAGAAATACTTTATACTTTCCATCATGATGTCACAGAAATGAGTGTAGAAACGGCGCTCTATGACCCACCGTTTTCTTGGTGACATATTAGGGTACGCGTCCTTTATGTTCTTTCTTACCACTTTCCTGCGGTATCTTATAACGTAGTACAATATTATGGATATGAAACTGGAGAACAGGTAAAGTACCCATAATGGCAGGTGGGAAACTATATACCAGACGATGAATAGCAAATGATAGGCGATGTTCTTCAGTGTTCTATATCTTTCTTTGTTATATCCCATGAACGGATTAAATTATGTTAGTTTTAAGATGTTGTGGATGTTAACGAGGACAAAGTTACTATTTTTTTTTGTATTGCGTACTTTTTTTTCAAAGTTTTTAATGTATGTATGGTAAAATACCCCTATAAGGGAAGTGAAAAGACTATTCTCTCAACGTCTTTTCATAGGCGGAAAACGGATGAAAATATGAATAGGAAAGATGTGAATTAATAACAATATCAAACCACGTTGTAATCTCTATCAAATTACCTTGTAAAAGCATAGAGATTGCAGTGTAATTTGATAGAGATTACAAGGTAATTTGATAGCTTTTGTGATGGGGTTTCTATTTTGTTGTTTGTCAATGGATTACGACTGTGTTAAGTGCGTCCTTTGAACTTGTGCCCGATAAAAGTATTTTGTACATTAATATTTGACAGAGACTGTCATATCCCGATGTCTTTAAGTATCGTCTTCAGATATTCACCGTTGCGAAGTTTGCTGCCTATTACTCTTGCATTGGCAATCATACATTTGTACTCATCCTCTTTCACTTCCGCTATACATTTATCAATGCAGCGCAGGTTTGGTATTACTATCCCTACATTCTCTTTCTTTACCCAGTTAGCGAGGGAGGACTTCTCCCATACTATGACAGGCATTCCGCATACAAGGTATAGTGATGTCTTGTGTGAGGCGTTATATCGCAGATATTCTCCATATATGCCTACACATGTGTCGATGCTGTCACCGTCCCATATTAATCCCCAGCCACCTCGGATTGAGCCTGTGTTGTCTGGAGAGAATATGCCACAGTAGTGGAACATTGAATTTTTTGATGTGTTCAGATTGCCAAGCATTCCATACAGATTGAATGTTATTGTATGGTAGGATGTGTCATTGGCGAGTTTTTTTAAGAATTCGCTCTTTGCCAGGTTCCCTGCAAACACTATCTCGTTCTTTCGTTTTGTTATCGCCTCAATGTCCTGCATGGGGTCTGCGGAATAGTAGTCGAACAGCTGTATTACTCTCATGGGTACTATGACGCCTATAGACCTCAGTTTTATCGCCATGGCTTCGGTATGTACCAGTATCAGTGTTGCATTGTTAAGCTGTTGTACCTCATGTGTTATTATGCCAAAACGTATGCACTGTATGTCGTGAACCAGAAATACGACATTTATCTCTCTGGACTGACACTCACGGGCTATGTATTGCATATGGTCCAGATAAAAGTCTTGTATGAAGACTGTGTCTCCTGGCTTTATTCTTTCAATGAATGCCCTTGCCTGCTTTTTAGCTATGTATTTTGAGATGACCGGATAGTGATGGTAGCGCTTCTCTTCTCCCCATGAGTATTTGTGGTTTATGATATCGTATGTCTCATAGCCCATTGTGCATAGTGTGTGCGCTACGTCCTCACGTGCCTTGCCTTGCGCGTTGAATTTTTGTGTAGAGCTTAGCTTTACAAGATCGTTGACCAGATAATGCTGCGGTCCTGTCTTACGTTTTCCTCTCTGTCCGGTCAGTGTGAAGTATTTTTCCAGAACCATCAGTGATATAAGGTCCTCGCGCTTAGGATTGCGGAACTGCTCTACCCATTCGTGTGCGTGTTGTATTATGGCTTTTGCCTCTTCTGGGTGTTGCTCATAATAGGTAATGCGTTCTATAAGGTCGTGGTAATCACTGGCTATCTCTATATAATGATAGTTCGGTATGAGTTGTCCCTCCATGTACCATGTCTCACAGGTCGGCTTTGGCATTACCGCAATGGAGTTGCTTGACATCACCCACTTCAGGTTTGACGCTACGTCATTGCCCTCAAGGGCCATTATATAACGATAGTACAGGTGGTCGAACAGTGACATACCTCCTGCTCCCACGAGATCGCATATAGGATGGTGGCTCCACATTTTAAGGAATTTGACTCGTCTCGGCTTGTTGTGCACGTCTCCTCGGAACAGTATGCGGCATTCCTTCTGCTCCCATGTAAATGGATCATACACCCAAGTGAAGTGCCTGACCTTGTCAAGATTCAATAATATGTTGTTGCTGTTGTCGGCAGTCAGTGGGCGGCTCTTTGTTATCTCGGGTATAGGAAAAAGGTAGTTCACATCGCCAGGGTTGTAGGCCCATCTTAGATGTTTGGGAAAGAAACGTATGTATTCGTACGCGTCAAAAAAGTATGTGCTGTTCACATAGTCGTGAATGTATGATGTCCTGTTCCTGTATGTGAAATTTCCTAATGTAGTGGAGTTCTCAGGTAAAAAGATTTCATCGCTGAACTTGCAATAGTAGTCTACACGCCGTGTGATGTACGCCTGCTCCCATGCAGGCAGGCTGTGGAATACATTAAGCAGTCTCCTCAGCCGGCGGCGGGCAAGGCAGCCGGGCAGCACATACAGATAAAAGCCTCTTATAAAGAATTTTAAGTGGCTGTTCTTTCGCGTATGGTGTGCTATGGAACACCATAAACCAAGTAATTTGTTGTGTATGCTATGCTTCATGCGCTACCTTATAAAGTATAGGATATGTTTATATATCTTCTTATAGAACCATTTCAGACGTTTTAATGGTCTGGGGCGTGTTGGTATCATTGTGGGCATCGAGCCGTCTGCACTACACTGGCATGCTATGCAAGGATGACTCCAGTAATATGTAACAAGTCCTTGGAATATTAGATGGTTGTGCAGTCTGTCACTTGTATATGCGCATTTTTTACTTTCCACATATTGCATTATAGCTTCCGCTGCGTTGCGGCTGATGTATAAACATCCGGCAAATCGGTCACGTTTGGCCTTGTACAATATTTGCCCATTGTGCCTCTTGCTCCTTGGAACCAGCATTAGACTGCTCTCCTCATAGTTTATGATGCCGGCTTCATGGTTGTGGTCTCGCCGATATTCCACCAGACTCTCCACGAATACGTGCTTGAATGTAGGTTTCAGTCTTATGTCATCTTCCAATACCAGTGCTCCCTCGAGACCGTTGTCTATTATGTGTCTTATGGCAAGCAGATGTTTGTATGCGCAGCTTGTTCTTGGGTATATGCCATGCATGGGGCTTTCGCAGACATCATCGCTGAAATAACGGTCCAGAATATCAGGTGTAAGGTCTTCCATGTTGCCGTCTGTGACAAATGTGTAAGGCATATTCAGCTTCTCCAACTGCTGTTGCATATATTGCCTTCGCTCTTCATTTCCACGCACGTGTATGATTAGAATCTGTATGTCCTGTTCATGTATGCTCATATTTTGCAAAGTTAATGTTTTTTATCCAATTACGCAATATCATGTTAAAAAAACATTGAAATATTTGTCAGATTGCCTTTTTTCATCTAACTTTGCATGATTAGAACTGTAAACACAAATGAATTATGATTCCAAAGAAAATACATTACTGTTGGCTTAGCGATGAGCCGTTCCCGAAAAAAATACAGAAATGCATGGATACGTGGCACCGGACGCATCCGGACTATGAGATAGTGCATTGGAGTACCCGTAACTTTGACGTGAATTCTGTACCATACGTCAGGGAGGCCTATGATGCGCGGAAGTGGGCATTTGCCGCTGACTATATCCGTATGTATGCCTTGTACACCCAGGGAGGTATATATCTTGACTCTGACGTGATGCTGTTGAAGAGTTTTGATTGCTTTCTTGACAACTCTTTCTTTTCAAGTATGGAGTATCATCCAATACAGATAGAGAAGAGTGGCACGATGCAGCATCTTGACGCTGATGGTCACCGTATAGATGATTCGTTCATAGAAGGTATACAGATACAAGCTGCCATAATGGGGGCGGAGCCTGGATGTCCGTTTGTGAAGAAGGTTCTTGACTGGTATGAGGATAATCATTTTGTCAAGGAGGATGGGTCTTTGCGTACCGATGTGCTATCACCTTATATATATGCTCGCGTGGCGGAGGAGATAGGTTTTGTTTACAAGGATATAGACCAGCAGTTGCCGGGGAGGATACATATATATCCTTCGGAAATATTCGCAGGAAACAAGCATGAGGTTACTTCTAACAGTTACGCCATACACATGTGTGCTCATAGCTGGCATCTTACTCCATGGGAGAAAATAAGAAATTGGTTGGGTATGGGTGAGAAACATAAGAAGGTGTAGATTTTCTAATATATAAACACTGAGAGATGTTTTTTTATATTTTACTTTTCGCACATTTTAAGAATATTATAACATTTACCCCTGTTTTACTTACGATTTATAAGTAAAACAGGGGTAAATGTTATAATTCGTTATTTAAACTGCTTTATTATTTGAAACAGATAGGTTTGTATTGTCAAAATGATAGAAAAGTTGTAATTTTGCAAACGAATTGATAGTAAAAACGCTTAAAATATTTCAAAACGATAGTATTTGGGCGTAAATGAGAGACAACAACACATAAACACTGACAGAAATGAGAGATGGATTGTACAGTGCCCAGTATGAGCATGATGCTTGTGGAGTGGGCATGGTGGTGAACATCCACGGTAACAAAAGCCATGAGCTGGTAGACAATGCCCTCAGAGTGCTGGAGAATATGGAGCACCGAGGGGCGGAGACGCGTGACAAGACGGGTGACGGAGCCGGTATACTGTTGCAGATACCGCATGAGTTCATCCTTTTACAGGGTATCCCCGTACCAGAGAAGGGTAAGTATGGAACAGGACTTGTGTTTCTTCCGAAAGAGAATGCAAGGCAGGGTGAGATTCTCTCCATAATGATTGAGGAGATAGAGCGTGAGGGACTGACCCTTATGCATCTGCGTAATGTGCCTACTTGTCCGGAGGTGCTGGGTGCTGGAGCTCGTGATGTGGAACCAGAAATAAAGCAGATGTTCATTACTGGTGTGACAGATGATGGTTTGGCTGATTTTGAACGCTTATTATATAAGGTGAGAAAGAAGATTGAAAACCGCATTAATGATGAGGATTTCTATATATGTTCGCTCTCAAGTAAGGATATAATATATAAGGGTATGCTGACGTCAGGCCAGCTGCGCCGCTATTATCCGGATCTTTCAAATAATTATTTCACCAGTGGTCTTGCGCTTGTACACTCACGTTTCTCCACCAACACTTTCCCAAAGTGGAAGTTGGCGCAGCCGTTCCGTTTCCTGTGTCATAACGGTGAGATAAACACTGTGCGTGGTAACCGTGGCTGGATGAAGGCTCGCGAGAGCGTCTTGTCATCTGAAGCATTGGGTGACATACGTGATTTCCGTCCGATTGTGCAGGAGGATATGTCCGATTCCGCAAGTCTTGACAATGTTTTCGAGTTCTTTGTAATGAGTGGGATGTCTCTCCCTCAGGCTATGGCGATACTGGTGCCGGAGTCTTTCAATGACAAGAACCCTATTTCAGAGGAGCTGAAGGCTTTCTATGAGTACTATTCTATTTTGATGGAGCCTTGGGACGGTCCTGCGGCTCTCATGTTCTCTGATGGCAGATATGCAGGTGGCATGCTTGACCGTAACGGTCTGCGTCCCTCACGCTATACCATTACACGTAGTGGTATGATGGTCGTAGCGTCAGAAGTGGGAGTAATGGACTTTGAACCGGCTGACGTGGTGAGCAAGGGACGCCTGCAGCCTGGAAAGATACTGCTTGTGGACACTCAGGAGGGTAGAATATATTATGATGGAGAGATAAAGGAGCGTCTGGCTGGTGAGCATCCGTACCGCCAGTGGCTGTCTACAAACTGTATACAGTTGGAAAAACTGAAGTCAGGGCGAAAGGTTGACAATGCGGTGGATAATTATGATCGTAAACTCATTGCCTTTGGTTTTGGACAGGAGGATATAGACAAGACGGTTATTCCGATGTGTACTAACGGACAGGAACCTGTTGCTGCAATGGGCAATGACACTCCTCTTGCAGTTATATCCGACAGACCACAGATATTCTTTAACTATTTCCGTCAGCAGTTCGCGCAGGTAACCAATCCCGCCATTGATCCTATACGTGAGGAACTTGTAATGTCTCTGACGGAATATATAGGGCGTGTAGGTTCGGGAATACTCAGTCCCGATGAAAGCAACTGTAAGATGGTGCGCCTGCCACAGCCTGTATTAACCAATACGGAGCTTGACATTCTATGTAACATACGTTATAAGGGCTTTAAGACAAAGAAGCTGCCCATACTCTTTGATATGTCAGAGGGTGAGGCAGGGCTGGCCAGAGCCGTCAGCGAACTGTGTCGGGCCGCGGTCGAGAGCGTAGATGAGGGCGTGAACTACATAATCCTTTCAGATCGTGGTATCAGTGATAGTCAGGCGGCTATACCGTCACTGCTCGCTGTCAGTGCGGTGCATCACCATCTTATATCTGTAGGAAAGCGTGTGCAGACTGCACTTATCGTAGAGTCAGGTGAGATACGTGAGGTAATGCACGCCGCCCTGCTTCTTGGTTACGGTGCTTCAGCTATAAATCCATATATGACTTTCGCTGTCATAGATGACCTTGTAAAATGCCATAAGGTGCAGGAGGAGTACGCTACAGCGGAGAAAAACTATATCAAGGCGGTGGACAAGGGATTGAAGAAGATTATGTCCAAGATGGGCATATCCACCATCCGTTCCTATCGTGGCGCAAAGATCTTCGAGGCAGTCGGCTTATCTGAGGAATTGTTACAGGCATATTTCGGAACGGAGCATTCAACGATTGGCGGTATTGGGCTACGCGATATTGCGCGTGATGCCATACGACTTCATGACATGGCCTTTACACCAAAGGAACTTGACGGCTTCCTGCCAAATACAGGGTTGTTCAGTTATCGTAAGGATGGCATAGAGCATGCTTGGAATCCTGATACAATAGCTAAGCTGCAACTGGCTACCCGACTTGGCTCATACGCGAAGTTCAAGGAATGGGCGCGTATCGTGGATGAGAAGGAGAAGCCTATCTTCCTGCGTGATTTCCTTGGTTTCCGTAAGGCTGCACAGCCTGTGCCGATTGAGGAAGTGGAACCTGTAGAGTCTATTGTAAGACACTTTGTGACGGGGGCCATGTCTTTTGGCGCATTGTCTATAGAGGCTCATGAGGCTTTGGCATTGGCTATGAACAAACTTGGGACGAGAAGTAATACCGGTGAGGGCGGTGAGGATAATGAGCGTTATCATACATCCGTTGACGGTGTTAGTCTCTCTTCAAAGGTTAAGCAGATTGCCTCTGGACGTTTTGGGGTCACGGCAGAATACTTAGTCAATGCAGAGGAGATACAGATCAAGGTTGCCCAGGGCGCAAAGCCTGGCGAGGGAGGACAGTTGCCTGGCTTCAAGGTTAACAAGGTGATAGCCAAGACGCGTAATGCCATACCGGGAATAACGCTCATATCACCACCACCACATCATGACATTTATTCTATTGAGGATCTTGCACAGCTTATCTTCGACCTGAAGAATATCAATCCTACCGCTGCGGTATCAGTTAAACTGGTAGCGGAGAGCGGTGTGGGTACCATTGCTGCTGGTGTAGCTAAGGCTAAGGCGGATTTGATTGTTATCTCCGGAGCTGAAGGAGGTACCGGTGCATCACCTGCCTCTTCTATGCGCTTTGCCGGTATTTCTCCAGAGATAGGACTGGCAGAGACACAGCAGACGCTTGTCTTGAATGGACTGCGCAGTCAGGTGCGCCTGCAGACAGACGGCCAGCTCAAGACCGCCCGTGATGTGATTCTTATGGCAATGCTTGGTGCCGATGAATTCTCGTTCGGCTCTCTGCCACTGATAGTTCTTGGATGTCTGATGATGCGTAAGTGTAATACCAACACCTGTCCTGTGGGTGTGGCTACTCAGGATGAGCGGCTCCGGGCCAAGTTCCGTGGCAGGGCAGAGTATGTGGTGAACTTCTTCACATTCCTTGCAGAGCAGACGCGTGAGTATCTTGCAGAGATAGGAGTTAGAAACCTCAAGGAAATCATTGGCCGCACAGATTTGATAGAGGTGCATCCTGCTGATCCTAACACCAAGCAGGGTACCATAGACTTCTCCAGACTTCTTCATCGTCCTGCTACAGACAAGCCTCTGTGCTGGGATCGTGAGGCATATACCAAGGTGGAGGGTGTCAAGGATATGGATATCATCAAGGCGGCACAGGCGGCCATTGACAATCAGGAAGAGGTTAGTCTTGACTATGCCATTAAGAATACAGACCGTGCTGTCGGTACAATGCTGTCAGGCGTCATAGCCAGAAAATACGGTGAGACAGGTTTGCCTGATAATACTTTGAATATTAAGTTTAAAGGTTCTGCAGGCCAGTCGTTTGGTGCCTTTGCCGTTAGTGGCATGAATTTGAAACTGGAAGGAGAGGCTAACGACTACTTTGGCAAGGGACTTTCTGGAGGACGTATTTCCATTCTGCCGCCTGCACGTGTCAATGCAGACTTTGTCGCAGAGGATAATATCATTGCTGGCAATACAGGTCTCTATGGAGCTACTGCAGGTGAACTCTATGTCAACGGCCGTGTTGGAGAGCGTTTTGCCGTACGTAACTCCGGTGCTGTGGCAGTTGTGGAGGGAGCTGGTGACCACTGCTGTGAGTATATGACCGGTGGTCGTGTTGTAGTGCTTGGCGAGACAGGACGTAACTTCGCTGCCGGTATGTCAGGCGGTGTGGCATACGTGTGGGACAAGAACCATAACTTTGACTACTTCTGTAACATGGACCAGGTGGAGATAAACCTTGTTGAGGAAGCGGCCTATCGTAAGGAGTTGAAGGAGCTGGTGCGCAAGCATTACCTTTACACAGGTTCTGCGCTGGCGGGACGTATGCTCGATGACTGGAACCGCTACGTAGAGGACTTCATACAGGTCGTTCCGATAGAGTACAAGCGCGTGATGCAGGAGGAGCAGATGCGCAAGTTACAGGAGAAGATAGCCAGTATGCAGCTGATAAATAACTAATCAGTGGTTTGGTTGATTGGTTGCTTGATGATTTATTAACCGTCAAACAGCTAATCAGTCAGACAACAATAACGAAACAACTAATCATGGGAAATCCAAAAGCATTTTTGACCATAAATAGAAAGGAGGCGGGATACCGTGATCTCCATGACCGTGTTCAAGATTTCGGCGAGGTGGAACAGACGCTAAACTCGCACGACCGTAAACTGCAGGCAAGCCGTTGTATGGATTGTGGTGTGCCGTTCTGTCATTGGGCTTGTCCGTTAGGAAACAAACCGCCAGAGTGGAATGATGCCCTGTATAAAGGAGATTGGGCATTGGCCTATCGTCTGCTTAATGCTACCAATGACTTTCCTGAGTTCACTGGACGTATATGTCCGGCGTTATGTGAGAAGTCGTGTGTGCTGAACCTGACAGATCATGAGCCGTCTACCAATCGTGAGAACGAGTGTGCCATAACAGAGGGAGCATGGCGTGAGAAACTTATACAGCCAAAACATTATGAGCGCAACGGTATGACGGTGGCTGTTATTGGCGCTGGACCTGCCGGACTTGTGGCGGCTAACCGTCTTAACAGAATGGGATATGACGTTACAGTGTTCGATAAGAACGAGGCTGCTGGTGGACTGCTACGATATGGCATACCTAATTTCAAGCTGAATAAGACGGTTATAGACCGGCGTATGGCTATATTGGAACAGGAAGGAATAAAGTTCGTGTTTGATACAGACATAGATCTGCAGCTCCTGGCTACTGACGGCCGTCTGCCACAAGGTGAATTTGACGCATACGTAGTGAGCACTGGTACCCCGACTGCACGCGATCTGAATATTCCGGGACGTGAACTGAAGGGTGTGCATCTGGCTTTGGAACTGCTGTCACAGCAAAACCACGTGTTGGCAGGAAAGGAGTTCAGCAATGATGAGCGTATTACAGCAAAAGGTAAGGACGTGCTTGTAATAGGAGGTGGTGATACTGGTTCTGACTGTATAGGTACTTCTCACCGTCAGGGCTGTCTAAGTGTTACACAGATAGAGATTATGCCAAAACCTGTTGAAGGTCCGGAGGATCCTGCTAACCCATGGCCGGCATGGCCGCGCACTTTGAAGACAACCTCGTCTCATGAAGAGGGGTGCGTACGCCGTTGGAATATCAACTCGTTGGAGTTCATAGGTGAGGATGGTAGACTGACAGGTGTGCGTGTGCAGCCAATAGACTGGGAACCGAACTCGGAAGGTGGCAGACCCAAAATGGTTGTGGCTGGAGAGCCAGAGATAATAAAGTGCGAGATATGCTTCCTCGCTATGGGTTTCATAAAGCCGGAACAGCCACAGTTTGCGGATAATGTCTTCGTCTGTGGTGATGCTGCCACAGGTGCGTCGCTTGTAGTGCGCGCCATGGCCAGTGGACGTGATGCAGCAAGGAGGGTGGATGCTTTCCTGCATAAGAAATAGAGGTGCGGATTCATCCATTCTCTCATAATTATCATTTTCTTTAAGACGGCTGTTCTCCTTGGTGGAGGGCAGCCGTCGTTCGTATTCATATTATATATAGTTATGTTATTCAAAAGGGAAGTCTTTCCGTTCTCTGCTTTCATTTGGCTGTGGATGTGGTTGAATATTGTTAAGGTAATTACCGTTCATTACCATTTCATACTTTGTTATGTACCTTTCCGCCATCAGTCTTGAATTGAACATCTCCTTCGCATATTCGTGACAACGTTTAGGACTATAATCATATTCGTTGACAATATGTTCAATCATAGCCTTTTTGCTATTTGTTAGAAATCCGACTTCGGAAGGTATTAGTTCTGGCAAAGAGCCGTAAGTCGTACCAAATACAGGAGCTCCACAGTATAGGCTTTCAGTAATGGCAAGTCCGAATGGTTCATGCCATCTTACAGGAAATATCAAACCACGGCTGTGTTGTAACAGTGTTATTTTTTCTTTACCACCAACCATTCCCTGAAACTTAATCCTTGGTGACAAGGTGAACCGGAATCCCATCTTGAAATTCAACCTTGAACCTCCAAGCACATATAACTTTTCTTTGGGCAATGCCTTCACTATGTCTATGGCTCCTTTCAGATTTTTCACTCTCCACGCTGCTTTACCAAGGAAATGGAAGTATCCTCGCGTATCAGACAGATTCAATGGCCCGTAATCGTCCCAATCAAGTCCATTGTGAACATAGCTTTCCGAATTGTTCCGCTTTGCATGATTCTTGGAAACGAACACAGCATTACGGTCTATGTCATGTAAGAAATTACCATGATAGGTTACAATGTATGGCTTTTTCCCGTTATATCCTAATGTGCTGTTCTGGAAATGCACTACGTCAATGTATTCTGGTATTTGTCGATCTATAGGCTCATTGTCAAGGTATGGCAGACATTCAGCGAATGGGCATACGGAGCCAGCAGCCGCAAGGAACGTAACCTTGTGACCTTTCTTTTGCAGTTCATGTGCCAGATACCATACCACACGCTCTGTTCCACCGTATGTTACTACTGGTAGATGTGTGTTTAGAACAATAAGAACATTCATTATATGAGTATTAATAGGTATTTTGTTATCTGCTTCCCAGGTCGTCATATAGCTTTTGCAGCAGTGCCTTGGCCTGTGTTGCCAGCGTCTCTGCGCCATCTCCTGTATGGGTAGCAATCTTTCCGGATGTGTTGTCGTATATAGCGTAACCGTCCTTGTCCACCATTCCTATAGCGTCAGGGAACGAGAAGAAAGCGTAGTGCGGCGCTTCCGGGTCAAACAGGTCTTTGGAGTAGGTGAATTCCTCGTGCTCAAGTCCAAGAAGGGCGAGAACCGTTGCACTGATGTCAGTCTGTGAACCTATGGTGTCCACCTTCCGTGGCTCTGTTATCATGCCGCCAAGCATTATCATCGGTATCTCATAGCGCCACAGCTGATAGTTGTCCGCGTGTTGTGGATATGCTCCGAGATGGTCTGGAACAATGATAACGAGAGTGTTCTTCCAGCATGGCAGCGTCTTCAGTGCCTCGATGAATACTCCGAGATAGTGGTCAGTGTATGCAAAGGCGTTCAATTCCGGCTCTGGCAGCCTGTGGAAGTCAGGCACGTCAAACGGCTCATGGCTGCTGCTTGTCATGAATGTCTTGAAGAACGGCTTGCCGCCATTGGCACCCTCATGTTTTATGTCATTAAGAATACGGTCGAATACAGGCCCGTCAGCCACTCCCCATTTCCCTGTATTGAGTGCGGAACTGAACTCATACTGTGAGGTTATCTCCCCGTATCCCGTTCCCATCAGGTATGAACGCATATTACTGTAGTTTGTATCGCCTCCATAGTAGAAATGGGTGCGGTATCCATTGGCTGCAAGTGTGCGTGCCATTGATGGCAGTGATGTGCTGATGCGTGGAATGTCCATCACACTCATGGTGGGTTGTGCCGGCAGTCCGCTTAACATTGCCACCAGACCTCTGTCCGTTCTGAAGCTGCTGGCATAGAAATTGGTGAAGTATATCCCCTCATTTGAATATCTGTCCAGATTCGGTGTCACCCCTTTTACGTGTCCCGCCTCGGTCATGATGTATTTTGAGAAGCTCTCAAGCCCAATTATTATCACGTTATAGTCATGCTGTTGCGTGGCGTCCTTACGCAGGTGTGTGTATGTCAGTTTGTCGAATATTCGCGTGGCCTCCTTGGCTTCCATAAAGCGGTAACGTGTGGCTATCTCCTCACGGTGCGTCGCCGACTCCACGAAACTGAACAGTGGGTTCACAGCAGCGTGGTTCATTCTGATGTCAGAGGAGAAGTATACGCTGCCCGTATGGTTCGTGCCAGTGTCCAAACCGCCACGTATTGGTATTATCAGTGATGTGGTGAGCAGTACTATTACTATAGGAACGACGCGTGACTGTGCCGCTGACAGCCTCCGTCCCAGTCTTGCGAAGGTGACGTATATCCCCATTGCCACCACTATTATGATGGCGGCGAACAGCAGTGACTGCCATACGGGGATGCTTGCAAGTGCCGCTGACGGTGAAGTGCTGATGTAAAGCAGCGGTGTGCTGTCAAGTGGGAAGCCCCAGTATTTGTACAGTTCGAGGTTGCTGACGTAGGCAAGGGAGCACAGAAAGGCCGTAATGGCGAAGTAAACGTTCCATGCCATGCGTAGAAAACCTGCACTGCGCCATGCTGTCAGTGCCAGTATCACCCCGGGAATGACGGTGAGGTAGCCGCCTACAGCTATGTCAAGGCGCAGCCCGTGCCATAATATGCCGAGACAGTCTGCCATGCCCGGTGCGGGTAATAGCGAGTAGTATGCCGTGATGAAGAATACCTTGCTTAGCATACCGATAACCGTCCACAGGGCTAACACCGTGAAAAAAATCCTTATCTGCTTCATTTTCTCTATATCATTATCCTTCCTTGATGGCCTCCAGCATCATTCTTGCCGCATTCTCCGGTGCGTTGCTGTCTCCCAGTCTGCGCATTATCTCGCGGTAATCGTTCTCCATCTGCCGTCTATGGTCAGTGCCCGGCATTATTGCGAGCAGCTCTTTCCGTATTGCGGCAATGCTGAAACGGTCCGCGAAGAGTTCCCTTACCACTTCCTTGTCGGCTATGAGGTTCACCAGAGAGATATACTTCACTTTCAGTATATGGTCGAAGCCCCACCGTGCCAGCCTTGGAGTGGACATCTTGTAGCATACCACCTGCGGCACATTCAATAGGGCCGTCTCCAGAGTCGCTGTGCCACTTGTGACAAGTGCCGCCGTGGAATGTGAGAGTAGGGGGTATGTCTCGCCGTATACCACACGGCATCCCGTCTCATTAACGAACCGGTCGTAGAAGGAATGTTCCATCCCCGGAGCACCGGCCACTACAGCCTGATAGCCGTCCAGACTCCTCTCGCCCTTCACGCTCTCTATCATCTCTGGCAGGTTGAGGCTTATCTCCTGCTTGCGGCTGCCTGCCAGCAGTGCTATCATGGGCTTGTCGGGGTCGAGTCCGTTGCGCATACAGAAGTCCGTGTAGCCCTCGGAGTATGTGCTCCTGAACAGACGCACCTCGTCCGCTGTAGGGTTCCCTACATAATGTATTGGGTAATGGTGCTTTTTCTCAAAGAAATCCACCTCGAACGGCAGTATGGAGAACAGCTCATCCACATCCCTCTTTATGTTCTTTATGCGGTATTCCTTCCATGCCCACAGCTTTGGCGCTATGTAATAGAACACCTTTGGACCGCCACCTGTTTTCCTTTTCCTCTGTCTCAGGTACTTTGCTATGGACAGATTGAAGCCTGCGTAGTCTACGAGTATCACCGCATCGGGGGTCCATGCCGCTATGTCACGTTTGCATAGTCTCATGTTCCGCAGTATGGTAGGCAGGTGTGTCAGCACAGGTATGAAGCCCATATATGCCAGTTCGCGGTAGTGTCTTACCCTTATGCCTCGCTTTCCTGCCGCTTCTGTCATGCTGTCTCCTCCAAAGAAGCGGTATTCCGCCTGTGGATCAGCGTCTGTCAGCGCCTTTATCAGGTGTGAGGCGTGCAGGTCTCCTGATGCCTCGCCGGCTATGAGGTAGTATTTCATGATTGGTTTTTGGTTTATGATTGTGGGTTTTAGGTTGTGGGTCGGATTGTTGGTTGATGGGTTGTAGGTTTTAGGTTGTGGGTTATAGGGCTTGCGGAGTGGACAAACTTAAAACCAATAACCCACAACCTAAAACCTACAACCCATCAACCCAAAACTCCACCCCTGCCGTCATGTCTGCCGTTAGCGGTGTTATGGCGCAGTATCCGTTGGCTATTGCCCATGCGTCTGTATCCTCTGCGTTCGGCTCGTCGTTCTGGTAGTATCCCGTCATCCAGTAGTATGGCTTCCGTGTTGCAGGATGTCTGCGCTCGTCCACTTCGTTACGCCAGTGTCCATAAGCCATCCTACAGTTGCGTATCTCGCCGTTCCACTCTTTCGGCACGTTGATGTTGAGGCATACATAGTGTGGCAGCCCCTCCTCAAGAACCTTCCTTACCACCCGTTGCACTAATGGCCGCATAGGTTCGAAGTCCGCATCATCGTCATAGTCGCATAAAGAGAAAGCTACAGACGGTATGCCTTTCAGGGCTCCCTCCACCACTATGCCCACCGTACCGCTGTAATGTGCATTGGTACTGGCATTGTCCCCGTGGTTTATTCCACCAATGAGGATGTCGGCCTTGCGTGGACATATCTTGGCGTACGCCATCTTCACGCAGTCTACCGGTGTGCCGGAGCAGCTCCATACGTCTATGCTGGTGCCTGCATAACTCTCATGCCGTCTGTGTTTCAGACTGAGTGTGGTGGTGCTGAATGCGCGTGAGTATCCGGAACGCGCACTCTCCGGTGCGCAGACGATGATGTCTCCCATGCCTTTCAGCATCTGTATCAGCTGGTTGATGCCCTTGGCGTGGTAACCGTCGTCATTAGCTATGAGTATTAGGGGAGTCATTTTTGTGGTTGTTGGTTTTGGGTTGTTGGTTTTTGGTCTTGCTCCTTTTGCGATTGTTGGTTTTGGGTTGTAGGTTGTTGACTTTCGGTTTTGGGTTGTTGGTCTTGGTTTTTGTGGCCTTTTTTTGTGACTTTATAGGGATAGCCCCATAACCCACAACCTCTAACCCATAACCACAAAAAACAAATCAATAACCTTTAACCTAAAGACCTACAACCTACAACCCAAAACCTACAACCATTTTTTCCGTCTGCAAATTTACTATAAATTCTCTGATTTCACAAACTTGTCTTTCAAAAAGTTTGTGGTTTCGGGATAATAGACGTAACTTTGCATATAAAATCTATCCCAATGAACAAGGATACTACCATCAGTCAGGCACTGCTTGAGTGTCTGCGTGACAACGTTTTCTGTGATATCGCCTCGCGTCAGGAATGGAGCGAGGAGGTGGGACGTGGCAAGATGTTCGGAGTGCTGGTGGTCCGTGTGCCCGATGACATATCTTCCATTCCGGCCAATATGCTGCATGATGTGCCCTGTAATGCTCAATGCGGTCTGAAGGCTCTCTATGCCTATTCCGGACAGATATTGGGACGCAGTGACTGGGACGGCTATGTGCCGGCCATATTCGACTATCTGCAGGAGGATGGATATTTCAAGAGCCGTGAGGCGGATATTAGCTCTATCAACGTCAGGGTGCGTCTCATGGAGAACTCCGCCGAGCTTGCCGCGGCGCGAGCCGCCCTGCATGATGCTATGGCGCAGGTGGAGCGTGATGTCTCGGCCTATCGCCTATATATAAAGGAGAGGAAAGCCACGCGTACTACTGCCGAGGCGCAGTTCCAGAATGCGGAGCTGCGGCGCCTGAAGCAGCGTGGCGCAGCGCTTGTTGCGGAGCGCCGCAAGGCAGTGGATGATATAGAGCGCCGCATAACGCAGTGTAAGGCGGAGCGTCGGGAGCGCAGTGACGCCCTTCAGCGCTGGCTCTTCACGCAGCATCGTCTGGTGTCTCCCTACGGAACAGTGCGTCCGCTGTTGCAGGTGTTCAGTGATTACGCCCGTACCACGGGCAGCCGTCAGGCCGTACCGCCGTCGGGCACGGGCGAGTGCTGTGCTCCGCGCCTGTTTAACTATGCCAATGCGCACGGTCTGAAGCCCGTTGCTCTGTCGGAATTCTGGTATGGTGAGTCGCCGAAAGGGGAGATACGCCATCACGGACAGTTCTATGAACCATGCCAGTCCAAGTGTGTTCCTATCCTGTGGTGGCTCAAGGGACAGGACAGTGGCGGCCTCTGTTCGGATGGAGCGGGGCTTGATGATGTGGCGGACAAATTAGGTGCTCCATTGTATGAGGATGACTATCTGATAGCAGTGGACAAGCCTGCCGGCGTACTTTCTGTGCCCGGCCGTGGAGGACAGCCCAATGTGGAGGATGCGCTAAGGGCTATGCGCCCCGAATGCAGGGCGCTGAAGGCTGTGCACCGTCTGGATATGCACACCAGCGGCGTGCTGTTAGTGGCGAAGGATGCCGTTACCTATACCGCAATGCAGGCCCTCTTTGCCGGCCATAATGGCGTGCGCAAGGAGTATGTCGCACGGCTTAGCCCGTCACGGGACAGAGTTTCCGGCGCTGTGCCGCGCAGTGGCACTATCAGTCTGCCGCTGTCGCCGGACTTTATCAACAGACCGCGGCAGCGTGTGGACACTGTTCATGGCAAACGGGCCGTTACACTATATGAGTTTCTCTCTGACAACGTTGTACGATTAAGCCCCCTTACGGGCCGCACCCATCAGCTGCGTGTGCACTGTGCGCATACAGACGGCCTCGGAATGCCTATCCTTGGTGATCCGCTTTATGGCTGTGAGCCTGCACCACGTATGTATCTCCATGCCTGTCTGCTGGAATTTCGGCATCCTGTGACAGGAAAAGTGGTGACGGTAGAGAGCCCTTGCCCTTTCCTTTGAACCCTTTTTTAGTTGTGAGTGATGAGTTATGAATGGTGAGTGCTTCAACAAGCAACCAAACAACAAATCCACCAAACAACCAAACAACTCAGCTGTCAACCAAACAACTAATCCACCAAACAACCAAACAACCACCCTACTGCTCCTTTTCCTTAGCAAACATCCTGTCAAGGCTATCCTGTGGATAGGGACATGGCTCCTGTCGCACCCTTGCAAGTTGGAATTGGCGGCAGGCATTGATGACAGACTGCTCCTCAAAGCACTTGAATAGTGTGTCTTTCAGCTCGTCCAGTCGTCCGGCATCCTCATCTGTGAACTTGTTATATGTGCTGTAGCTGCGTTCCTTCTCGGGAATAATCCCGTGGTAGTAATATGACCAGACGAGAAACTGCATACATACATCAGGTGTCATGAATATCTCTTGCATGGTGAGAAGCTGTTATATATTTTTATTTTCCTTTCCTTTGCTTCAGGAACCTCTCGATTTGTATTGCCGCCTCCTGTTGCTCTGCCGGTCTGAAGCCGTGCCCTGCTCCGGGGATAACGTGCAGCCGCGCGTCCTTATACACCTCGTTCACGGCTTTTTTAGAGTCCTCCATTGATACAACCTTGTCGGCATCACCCTGTATGATGAGTACTGGCCGCCTGTATTTCCCTATCATCTCCAGTGGCTTCATGTCGTGTATCTCCTCAAAGTAGCGCCGGCCTATCTGGACACCCCACAGCTTTGTGGTGTCCGGTATGTCGGAAATGCTGGGGTATCTGTCGCGCCAGTTGTCGGGAATGCAGAGGGCCGGGAATACAAGTATCAGCTTGTCTATGTCCTTGGACATATCGGCGGCGGTGAGGGCCGATACCAGTCCGCCCTGACTCTCGCCTATAAGCACAATGTGTCTCGGGTCAATGTCCGGCTGTTTCTTGAAGTGTCGCACTATGGTCTTTAACTCCCTGACCTCGTCAAGCAGTGACATATTCATGGTGTTGTTGTCGCTGCGGCTGTTTACGGAACCGCAATTAAAGTCGAAGGCGTACACCTGATAGCCCATACTTGTCAGCGACTGGCAGTAGTTCCGACCTACATTGTGCGTGCCGTTGAAGCCATGTGACACTATTACAAGCGGTGTCTTTCCTGCTGACTGTGCCGGCCGGCTTAGCATACCGTATGTCCTGCGTCCGTCATGCTCTATGGTCAGGGGCTCGGTACGGGCTGTCTGGTTGTTGACTGTCTGGCTGTATGCCGTGTGAAATAGCTCGCGGCCTTTAGTGCTGCATATCACTGTCAGCAGCAATAGGAGTATGCTGCCGGCCTTAGTTGCTTTTGTTCTCATATTGTCCGGGGTGTTTGTTGATTAGGGAGATAATATGATTACAGTGCGTTGAGGACCTGTTCCTTTATCTGTTCCAGCTCGTCCTTCATCTGCACCACGATGTTCTGCATATCGGCCTGGTTGGACTTGGAGCCCGTAGTGTTTATCTCGCGTCCCATCTCCTGTGCTATGAAGCCCAGCTTCTTGCCCTGTGACTGCGGCTCGTCCATCGTCTCGCGGAAGTATTTCAGGTGATTTGCCAGCCGTTGCTTCTCCTCCGAGATGTCCAACTTCTCTATATAGTATATCATTTCCTGTTCCAGACGGTTGTTGTCATATTCCACTTCCGGCAGGTTCTTCAGGTTTTCTGTCAGGCGTTGGCGTATCTTGTCAACCCTTGTCTGCTCGTATGGCTCTATCTCCTTCATGAGTTTGGCGATGTTGTCCAGCTTCTCTTCAAACTTCAGGCGTAGTGCCGCCCCCTCTTGTTGACGGAACTCTGTCAGTGATTCCAGTGCCTTGTCTATTGCCTGGCGTGCTATTGCCCATTCCTCATCGGTTAGTTCCTCCATCTCTGTGCGGCTCATTATGTCCGGCATACGCATTATTAGCGGCAGCGCCACATCCGCAGACAGGGACTTTATGTCTCCTTCCGGCTGCTGTGTTGATGCGATGTGCCTGTGCAGCGTGTTGAGCTGCTGGTAGTAACTGTCAGCTAATTGCGTGTTTATGGTGGCAGAATCAGCGGCAATGTCCTTCTCTGTCCATATCGAGAAGTCCACCTTGCCTCTGACAACGCTTTCCTGTATGGCCTTGCGTATCTCTATTTCCTTCTCACGGTACAGAGGTGCGATGCGTGTGGAACAGTCCAATGCTTTGGAATTAAGTGTCTTGACCTCCACGTGTATGGTCTTGTCAAGGTGTGTTGCTACGGCTTTGCCATAGCCAGTCATGGATAATAGCATAAATCTTTTGATGTTAAATTTTTGCAAAAGTACAAAAAATTGGGGAAAAAGTTGTATTTTTGCAAAATATTTTTACGAAAAAGTTTATATGGCTTGTATATTACATATAGAGACAAGTACTGATGTTTGCAGTGTGGCTGCAAGTAAAGACGGTTTCCTTATTTATGATAAGACCGATCACAATGGCCCAAATCATGCCGAGAAACTCGGCACTTACGTCGATGAGGCGTTGACAAAACTGGCTGATAAGCAGCTGAAGCCGGAGGCGGTTGCCGTCAGCAGCGGTCCCGGTTCATACACCGGCCTGCGCATTGGCGTGTCGATGGCTAAGGGAGTGTGTTACGGTGGTGACGCAAAGCTTATCAGCGTGCCCACGCTGCAGCTATTGTGTGTGCCCGTTCTGTTGTCAGACAGGGTGCGGTGCGTCAGCTGGACGGACGGAAAGGAAGAGAAGATAGAGGCCGAGATGGAGGATGACGCACTACTATGCCCTATGATTGACGCACGGCGCATGGAGGTATATGCCGCTGTTTATGACCGTGCGCTGCGGCAGGTGCGCAACACCCAGGCGGATATAGTGGACAATGACACCTACAGGGAGCTGCTTGACGGGCATAAGGTGTACTTCTTTGGCAATGGAGCGGAGAAGTGCATGGAGGTCATAAACCATCCGAATGCGCGCTACATCAAGGGCATAGAGCCGCTGGCGAAGTATATGCTGCCGCTGGCCGATAAGAGGTGGAACAGTGAAGAGACAGAGGATGTGGCGTATTTTGTGCCGGAGTACTTCAAGGACTATGTGGCAAAGAAGAGCGTTTCGCCTTTGTTGAAAGGAAAATAACGGGCCTTTGTGCTGTGAATAAAACTGATTGAGGAATATGGATATAGATGGACTGGACTATAACACCCAGCGCAATAAGCTGAGACTTATGGCGTATGGACGGGATATACAGCAGATGGTGGAGCACTGTGTGGCGCTTCCTACAAAGGAGGAGCGCCAGAGATGTGCGGAAACAATAATCAATGTGATGCGGAGAGTGGTGCCAAGCCCTCTGGAGAACAAGGAACGCACGGCGGCATTGTGGTATCATCTGGCGCTGATCAGTGACTTCAAGCTCGATATAGACTATCCCGTGGATATAGTCCACGAGGACAAGATGGCTACAAAGCCGGACAAGATAGAGTATGCCAGCAAGCGTCCTATTAATATAAAGCACTATGGCCGTCTGCTGTTCGGATTGTTTGAGAAGCTGAAGACCATGCCGCCGGGAGAGGAGAGGGACGCCCTTGCGGAGAAGACCGCGAACCAGATGTACCGCAGTCTGGTGGCGTGGGGGATGGGAACTGCTGACAAGGAGAAGGTGGCCTCGGACCTGGCGCGCTTCACTGACGGTGTCATTCAGCTGGATGTGCAGACAATGCACCTTGACAGGGTTATGGGTGGAAGCACCATATACGGCAGTATGATGCTGAACAGTCAGAAGAAAAAGAAAAGGAAAAAGAAATAACAGGGAGAGAAAGGATGGAAAAATTCATCATAGAGGGCGGTCACGCCCTGAAGGGAGAGATAACTCCACAGGGGGCGAAGAATGAGGCTCTGGAGGTAATCTCCGCGTCATTGCTCACTGAAGAGCCGGTTACAATAAGCAATATCCCTGACATCCTCGATGTGAACAACCTCATCAGACTGCTGAAGGAGATGGGAGTGAAGGTGGAACGGAACGGTAAGGGGACGTATACATTCGTTGCTGACAACCTGAACCTGGACTATCTGTCGTCCGATGAGTTTGTAAGGAAGTGCGCGCAGCTGCGTGGCTCCGTGCTTATGATAGGCCCGTTGCTGGGCCGTTTCGGCCGGGCCACGGTGGCAAAGCCGGGCGGTGACAAGATAGGACGCCGCAGACTGGACACCCATTTCCTTGGATTCAGGAACCTCGGTGCCGTATATGACCGCGTGGAGGGACGTGATGTGTATGAGGTGAAGGCCGAACACGGGCTGAAAGGCTGCTATATGCTGCTGGATGAGGCGTCTGTTACGGGTACTGCCAATATCATTATGGCCGCCGTTACGGCCAAGGGTACGACGACAATATATAACGCCGCGTGTGAGCCTTACATACAACAGCTATGCAGAATGCTTAACGGTATGGGCGCGAGGATAACGGGTATAGGCTCCAATCTCATTACTATCGAGGGCGTGGAGAGCCTGCATGGCATACAGCACAGGCTCTTGCCGGACATGATAGAGGTCGGTTCGTTCATCGCCATGGCGGCTATGGTGGGCGATGGCATTCTTATCAAGGATGTGTCCATACGCAATCTCGGCATAATACCGGATGCCTTCCACCGCCTTGGCGTCAGGATAGAGGAGCGTGGAGACAGCCTTTACGTTCCGCGTCAGGACCATTATCAGATTGATTCCTTCATTGACGGAACGATAATGACGCTGAGTGACGCTCCATGGCCGGGTCTTACGCCGGACCTTCTGTCTGTGTTGCTTGTCGTGGCGACGCAGGCCAGGGGCAGTGTCCTGCTGCATCAGAAGATGTTTGAGAGCCGTCTCTTCTTCGTGGATAAGCTGATTGACATGGGCGCGCAAATCATATTGTGCGACCCGCACCGCGCTGTTGTGGTGGGACATGACCGCTGCAAGAGGCTGAGAGCGGCGCGGCTGTCCAGCCCGGACATACGTGCAGGAATAGCACTGCTTATCGCCGCCATGTCTGCCGACGGTGTTTCGACCATCAGTAATATCGAGCAGATAGACAGAGGCTATGAGAATATAGAGGAACGTCTAAATGCGCTTGGCGCAAAGATTTCACGCCAATGATACGCAGGGAGGATGTTTACAGAATAGGCTGTATAGGAAAGGCGCATGGTATCAAGGGAGAAGTGTCGGTACAGGTGTCCGATGACGTCTTTGACCGTGTGGATGCCGAATACCTTGTGCTTGAACTTGACGGCATAATGGTGCCGTTCTTCATGGAGGAATACCGTTTCAAGACCGACGAGACGGTGCTTGTGAAGTTCGAGGGGGTGGACACCCAGGAGAGGGCAAGGGAGCTTACGGGAACCGAAGTGTACTTTCCCAGAGAGCTGGCCGATGAGGCTGACGACGGAGAACTGAGCTACGCGCAGCTGGTGGGCTATACTTTGAAGGACAATGCGGACGGCATTGCGGTGGGAGTGATAGCCGCTGTCGACGAGCAGACGATGAATATAATGTTCGAACTGGCTGACGGACGTCTCCTTCCGGCGTCCGAGGAGCTTATTGTCAGTATCGATACCGAAGAGAAAGTGATTACGATGATTATTCCAGAAGGAATACTTGACTTATGAGAAAACAACAGATTTGCATCCTTGGCAGCACTGGCAGTATAGGAACACAGGCTCTTGACGTGATTGCCGAGCACAGTGACCGCTTTGAGGCATATTGCCTTACGGCTAATAATCAGGTGGAACTGCTGGCGGAACAGGCGCGCCGCTTCCGTCCTGCCGCAGTGGTGATAGCCAATGAGGATAGATATCCGCAGCTTGTAGGGCTGCTTTCAGACTGCCCGGACATAAAGGTCTATGCCGGAGCGCAGGCCCTTTGCGACGTGGTTCAGGCCGGTCCTGTGGACATGGTGCTTACTGCCATGGTGGGATTTGCAGGCCTTGCCCCGACCATCCATGCCATAAAGGCAGGCAAGAAGATATGCCTTGCCAACAAGGAGACGCTTGTCGTGGCCGGAGAACTGATATGCAGTCTGGCGCAACAGTACCGTGCTCCGATACTGCCCGTGGACTCTGAGCACTCCGCAATATTCCAAAGTATAGTGGGAGAGGGTGACAATGAGGTCGAGAAGATACTGCTAACGGCCTCCGGAGGCCCGTTCCGCCTGAAGTCAATGGACGAGATGCGCACCATGAAGGCGGCCGATGCACTGCGACATCCCACATGGGACATGGGCGCAAAGATAACAATCGACTCCGCATCCATGATGAACAAGGGCTTTGAGGTCATAGAGGCCAAGTGGCTGTTTGGTGTCGAGGCGGAGCGGATACAGGTGCTGGTGCATCCTCAGAGCATAGTGCACAGCGCCGTGCAGTTCCGTGACGGGGCGGTGAAGGCACAGCTTGGAGTGCCCGACATGAGGCTTCCAATACAGTACGCCTTCACATATCCTGACAGAATGCCTATGAGTGGAGAGCGCCTTAACCTGTTCGCACAGCCGCTGGAGTTCTTTGAGCCGGACATGAACAAGTTCAAGTGTCTGGCCCTGGCCTTTGAGGCTCTGCGCCGCAAGGGTAATGCCGCCTGCGTGGTTAATGCCGCCAACGAGGTGGTCAACCTTGCCTTCAGGCAGGGACAGATAGGTTTCCTTGACATGGGAGACATCATTGAGCGCACACTTGACAAGGCCTCCTTCATTGCAACGCCCACATACGAGGACTATATCGCGAGTGACGCGGAGGCAAGGAGGATTGCCGGGGAGATGATACATAATATATAATATAACTAATACAATTCTTTAGATGGATCCTATAATAATCCGTACATTACAATTCATTCTTGCCATAACAATCCTTGTGGCACTGCATGAGGGTGGACACTTCTTTTTCGCCAAACTGTTTGGTGTCAGGGTAAACAAGTTCTATATCTTTTTCGACTACAAGTTCTCCATATTCAGCACCAAGTTCAACTGGTGGAGGAAGCTGCGCGGCAAGAAACCGGCGAAGAAGCTGCCTGACGGCACCTACGAGTATGAGGGAACGGAGTATGGCGTTGGCTGGATTCCGCTTGGAGGATACTGCCAGATAGAGGGAATGATAGACGAGACGCAGCATGATGTGGAGAAGCTCAAGGAGCCGGCAAAGCCCTGGGAGTTCAGAGGCAAGCCATGCTGGCAGCGTCTTCTGATAATGATTGGCGGTGTGCTGGTGAACTTCGTCCTTGCACTTGTCATATACTGTGCCGTGTTCCTGACGTGGGGTCACGACTATTATGCGGTGAAGGATATGCCAATGGGCATGAAGTTCAACGAGCAGGCCAAGGTCTTCGGCTTCAAGGACGGAGATGTCCTGCTGCGTTCAGATAATGGTGACTTCAAGGCCTTTGACGCTAACCTGCTGCGTAATATCTCAACCGCCACTGAGGTCATAGTGAGGAGGCAGGGAAAAGAGGTGGCCGTCTCTCTGCCCGGTGACCTTTCGCTTATCAGTATGCTGAAGAGTGACCCCGTATTCTGCCGTCCTTTCGTGCCGGCAGAGATAGACAGCGTGCTGCAGGGCACAGCTGCCGCCAAGGCAGGCATGGCAAAGGGGGATGTCATCATGGCTCTCGGCGGACGGCCTGTTGACTCTTGGAACACGTTCATGTACGAGGCAGGGCGCATGGAGGATATGCTCAGCGACTGTACCACACGCGCTGACTCGCTGAAGGTGCTCACCACCTCCGTGGTCTTTAGGTCTGCCGCCACAGGAAAGGTTGACACCGCGCAGGTGGTCTTTGACAATGACGTGCATCTTGGTGTGGGTATGACAACGATAGCCAAGTACGCCAAGCCAACTCATGAGTCATACAACCTCATTACCTGCATCCCCGCGGGCACGGGCTATGCCATTGATATGCTTGGAGGGTACGTCAGCGACCTGAAGTATGTCTTTACCTCTGAGGGAGCAAAGCAGCTCGGCGGCTTCGGGGCCATCGGCTCGATGTTTCCGCCTGTATGGGACTGGCAGATGTTCTGGATGATGACCGCATTCCTTTCCATAATCCTCGCCTTTATGAACATACTGCCGATACCGGCCCTTGACGGTGGACACGTGATGTTCCTGCTTTACGAGATGATATTCCGCCGCAAGCCGGGCGACAAGTTCATGGTGCGCGCGGAGTTTGTGGGCATGGCAATTCTGTTCGCGCTGATGTTCGTGGCGAACCTTAATGACATCCTGCGCTTCATAGGAGTGTTCTAAACTCCATTCACATTACAATTTCATATCGAAACAATATGACAGGCAAACTGATAATATTCTCCGCACCCAGCGGATGCGGCAAGTCAACGATAATAAACTGGCTGATGCAGGAGCATCCGGAGTTGAATATGCACTTCTCCATCAGCTGTACGTCACGCCAGCCACGTGGAACGGAGCAGCACGGAGTGGAGTATTTCTTCCTTACTCCAGCGGATTTCCGCGCAAAGATAGCGGCCGGAGAGTTCGTAGAGTATGAGGAGGTGTACAAGGACCGTTACTATGGCACTCTGAAGTCGCAGGTACAGAAGCAGCTGGAGGCCGGAGAGAACGTGGTGTTTGACGTGGATGTCAACGGTGCCATGAACATAAAGAAGGCGTATGGTGACGCTGCCATGAGCCTTTTCATAATGCCTCCGTCGGTGAATGAGCTGCGCCGCCGCCTGGAACACCGTAACACTGACGCGCCGGAGGTGATAGACCAGCGCATAGCACGTGCGGAATACGAGATATCATGTGCCGTGAAGTTCGACACAACCGTTGTCAATGATGACCTTGACAAGGCCAAGCAGGATACTTTCGCGGTGATATCAGATTTTATAAAAGGATAGAACAGCCATCACAGGCATTCTCATCACGACATATCAGGAGCCATATCCTACACTGCCTTGCCAGTATGGATATGGCTCCTGTTCTTTTCCACATATTTATCCTGCCGCACACACGTCCTGATGCCTCATGAACAGAAAACTCATTCTAACGTGTTAAAACGCATCGGGTGTGGAAATGTGCCGGAAAGACGCAGACGCTCTCACAGCGCCTGTAAACGGCCAAAAACGGAATGCGCATTTTTTGAGAAAATGAAAGATATGCTTTTAGGTGACAACTCATAGCGTTTGCGCTGCTATCTGATACATATTGCCGGGTAATCAGATAGAGATTACAATGCAATCAGTATCTGATTACCCGGCAATATGTGCCTGTTTACAGCATGAGGTGTGCCATAATTACGGTTCTATGGGCTTAAATATGTAGGATTAAGGAAACTTTAACATTTGCCTGTCGTGTGTTTTAACACTTCCCCACGCATGAAAAAGTGCCCTGTGGACTATACTCTGTACAACAGTCCGTTCTTATGGTCCTTGCCGGCGGTCTCCTTTATCCTCACGTGCAGCTTCTTTCCCGTTGCGCTGAATGGTATCTGCGCCACGAAACGGTACAGGCGCGGACGCTTGAAGTTGGCGATGTTCGGGCTTTTCTTGCAGAAGTCGTCCAGCTCTTCCGGTGTCAGACTGTCGTCATTGCGCACTACGTAGGCCGTCACCAGCTGTCCGCGCACCTTGTCAGGGACAGATGTCACGATGCAGTCTTTCACTTTCGGGTGCAGATTGAGCACGGCCTCCACCTCGGTAGGATATATGTTCTCTCCGGATGATATTATCATGTCGTCCTTTCTGCCCACTATCGTGATGAAATGGTCCTTGTCCCATGTGGCAAGGTCGTTGGTGTAGATGAAGTCCTTGTAGTATTTGTTGTTTGTCTCCACCTCGTTGTTGTGGTACATATACGGTGACTTGGCCGGTGAGCATATTATGACCTCGCCCACCTCTATGCCGTTGTTCAGCGCAAGGTCATCGGGTTCAGCCTTCCGGTCCTCATAAACCTTCACCACCCTTACGTCATCGTCCACGCAGGAGGAGCCTGCCGTGCCGGCATTCTCTGGCAGGTCGAAGGGCCGCAGGAATGTGTTCCAGAACGTCTCGGTAGTGCCGTAGCCGTTAAAGATGTTTGGTGTCAGCACCTTCTGGTAGCGTATGCAGGCGGAACGTTCCAGAGGGCTGCCCATTGTGACAATTCCCTTGAGGGTGCCGATGTCGTATGCCTTGCGTTCCTGCTCGTCAGCCAGCTCCTCCAGCACCGTGGGCACGCCGATTACGAATGTGATGCCGTACTCCGCAACATACTTTAGCGTGGTTGGAGCGGAGAACTTACCCATTATCACGAGTGTGGCCCCGGCGTAGAATATGGTGCATGGACCGGCGCAGTGTATGCCTCCGCGGTGGAACCACGGTGTGGTGTTCATGGTGACGTCCTTGTAGCTCATCGGGAAGTGTATCATGACATCGTGCGCGGACAGCACCTCGTTGATGGAAGTCAGCGACACTCCCTTGGGACGGCCTGTGGTTCCGGAGGTGTAGAGACGTGTGGTCTCGTCGTAAATGTTGTATTCACCGTTATAAGGAGGCTCACAAGTGTCGGCGTCCTTAACGTAGTCAGAGTATGATATTGTGTCGCTGTCGCCGTTGCCGTCCACTATAACCAGCCGTCTTGGCTTGTGACTGGACAGTGATACGGCCTCCATCACTCCGTCCTTGAAGGCCGCGTCGAATATCAGCACCATGGGTTTGGAGTCGTCGATGTTAAAGGCCAGCTCGCCGGGGCTTAGACGGTAGCTGACAGGACAGCACACTCCGTGCGCCTTCTGTGCGGCAATGTACGCGAATGCGAACTCCGGACAGTTGAGAAGCTGTATCATTACCACGTCCTGCTGCTTGAAACCGTCCGTAAGGAGGGCGTTTGCCAGTCGGTTGACATCGGCATTAAGCTCGCTGTAGTTCCATGTCTGCCTCTTGGCAGGATGTATCATGGCCGTCTTCTCGGGATAACGGCGCACATTGCGCATGAATCCCTCCAGCCAAGTATAACGTGTCTCAAAGATTTTCTTGAAATAATTCATCCTTATTAATATATGTGTGTGTGATTTCTTTGGTGGAACAAAGTTACAAAATATGCATATTTTGTGTTCTATAAAAGTTCTTTTAAATACCGAAATGTCGTTTTGAGGGGATGTAACGCCTTGTTGCGGTTATGGTTTTGCTCAAAAGAAAAAGAAAGATGCAATGGAGTTTACCGTGGGAAAACTCCATTGCATCCTTCTTTTAGGCCAGTGTCAGCATACTGGGCAGTCGTGTTGTCGCTGCGGGGTGTCTTATCTTCTTGCTAATGTGAATACTATAGTCAGTCCGCCACCCGGTGTCAGTTCCGCTTTCGCGGTGCCATGGTGTGTGGCTACAGCGTTTTTCACTATCGCGAGGCCCAGTCCTGTGCCGCCAAGTTTGCGTGAACGCCCCTTGTCCACCCTGTAGAAACGCTCGAATATGCGGTCCAGATGTGTGGGAGCCACTCCCGGTCCGTTGTCACTGACGGTGAACTCATAGCACGGTATGTTGTCGATGTTCTTCTCATGACAGGTTATCCGTATCATGGTGGCTCCGGTGGCGTAGGCTATAGTGTTGTCCACAAGGTTGCGGAAGATGCTGTATATGATGGTAGGGTCGCCGGGTACGAGTATCATTCCCGGCAGTTCGGTCTGTGGTGTTATGCCTTTCTCGGCCAGTTGCAGCGCAGTGTCCTCCAGAACATTCTCTATCAGCGGCCTTACATCCGTCATCTCCTCGTCGGGCCGCCATGGTTTTCCGTCGTCCTTCTCGTCGAGTTTTGTCAGGGTTGCCATATCCAGGAGCAGCTTTGACATACGCTCGCTCTGCGCGTAGCACCGTTCCAGGAAGTGCTGCCGCTTCTCTGGCGGCATATTCGGATTGGAGAGGATGCTCTCAAGGTATCCGTGTATGCTGGCGGTAGGGGTCTTCAGCTCGTGCGCCGCATTCTGTGTCAGCTGCCGCTTGATGCGTGTCTTCTCCTCCTCGGAGCGCCTCTGCTTCAGGTACAGGTTGATGATGGTGTGCGATATGTCGCCAAGCTCATCGTCAGGCAGCTGCCTGTCCAGTTCATTGTCGAACGCCTCGCCTCCCTCGGCCTTTGCCGCGAACTCGCGAAGGTAGCGTATATGGCGGCTGATGCGTGACGTGTTGTAGTACAGCGCGATGCCAAGCAGTAGTGTAAGCGCCACGGTGAAGTAGATGTATGTGTTGTTAACCTGCAGGAATTCCGTTATCTCTGCGGAGTAGGGTATGGCGGAGCGTATTATGATGTCTCTTGTGCGGCCACCCTTTGCAGGCAGATAGGTGGCGGAGTAGAAGTATGTCTCGTTGGTATAGGCGGAGGTTCGCTTGATATCGTATCCGTTTCCGTATGCCATGGCCTTCCTTATCTCCTCGCGGTACTTGTGGTTTCCCATCTTCCCCGTGTCGCGTTGCTGGCTGTCAAGTATCACATGGCCGTCTTTCCCTATGATGGTGGCGCGTACTCCATTGATATTGTGCTGGCGCATATACTCTCTGAAGGCGTGGGGACTTGTAATGGAGTCTCCAAGTGAGTGCATAAGCTCGTAGTTGAACATCTGTAGTCTGGAGTGGAGCAGGTCTGTCTTGTATTTCTTCTCACGCTGGAACTGGTACATTCCGAAGCAGATTGCGAAGATGGCGAATATTCCTCCTATGCTGATGAGCATATTGCTCTGGAAGGAGGACTTACTTTTCAAACGTATAGCCATATCCGAAACGGGTCTTGATTTGTTTGCCGTAGCGGCCGATCTTCTTGCGAAGCCGGGTGATGTTGACGTCAACGGTGCGGTCAAGGACGTAAGTGTCACTGGGCCAGCATCTCTTCAGCAGCTCCTCGCGTGCGAAAACCATGTTGGGTTTGCGCAAGAACAGGTGCAGCAGTTCAAACTCCAGCTTTGTAAGGCTTATCTTCTCACCGTCCATTGTCACTGTCTTTGACGCGGTGTCTATGAGCAGTGTCTGGTAGGATATGGTCTCTCTCCCGTCCTCATTGTTATCTTTTGCGGTGGTGTTGTGCGTCCGCCGCAGCACGGCTCCTACCCTTGCCTTCATCTCGCGGATGCTTATCGGCTTGGCAATGTAGTCATCGGCGCCTATGTTCAGGCCCTTTACGGTGCTGTCCTCGTTGTCAAGGGCGGTGATGAAGATGATTGGTATGGATGCGGTTTCAGGGTTTTCCTTTAGCTTGCGGGCCATTTGGAAGCCGGACATCTCGCCCATCATCACGTCAAGCAGCAGTAACTGGTAGTCTTTAATGGGCAGTTGCAAGGCCTCCTCGGCAGAGTTTGCCGTGTCAACATCATACCCTTCCGTCTCAAGGTTGTATTGCAGGATTTCGCATAGGTCCTGCTCATCGTCCACTACAAGTATTTTCATAAGTAAGAAATGTTTGGTTTATGGTGGCAAAGGTATGCAAAAGTATCGTCATGGACAAATAATAGTGGTTAAAATAATATTACAGAAATAAAAAAGGCATTGTTTTGGCGGTGAAATAAAAATGTAGTATCTTTGCAGAAGGATAGTTAATGACGCCGCATTACTGGCGGATTGTGCATTATGGACATAAAGGAAAGACTGACAAGTATAAGGGACGGGGAGACCCGCAGGGCGCAGTTTGCCCGTTTTATCATTAATGGCTGCCTGGCGGCAGGCGTGCATTACGGCGTGTATCTGCTGCTGCTCGTCTCGTATGACAATGACGTGTGTGGAGTAAAGGGGGCGGTTGGAGAGTCCCTGGCTACGGGTATGGCCTATGTTGTGGGCTATCTTGTCAGCTTCGCCCTTAACTTTTACGTCACGTGTGTGTTCACTTTCCGCACAGAACCCACGTGGCGGCGCTTTGTAGGGTTCTCCGGCAGCCATGTGGTTAACTTCATTCTGCATAACATTCTGTTCCCTTTGTGCCTGTATGTGGGGCTGCATCGTCTGGTGGCACCGTTTGTGGTGATGGGTATCGCAATGCTTGTGCAGTTCACTATACTGCGGTTCGTGTTCGGAAAGAGATGAGGTGACGTCCGGAACATTACCATAATTAAAGGAATTGTTACCATAATTGTGTATTTGACGGAACGTGAGTGCGGTGTTATGGAATAATTTATTATCTTTGCAAAGAGATTGTTATTCTTTATTTTTCATTTAAAACCTGTTAATATAATATGTTACGCAAAGTACGACGACTGCTTGCCGCCATTGCCTTTGTGCTGATAACGCTCCTCTTTCTTGACTTTACAGGGACGCTGCACGCATGGTTTGGCTGGCTTGCTAGAATACAGTTTCTTCCTGCTCTGCTTGCTTTGAATGTGGGCGTGGTGGTGATGTTGGTGGCTATAACCCTTCTTTTCGGGCGTGTGTACTGCTCGGTCATCTGCCCTCTTGGCGTTATGCAGGATGTGGTGTCACACGTAAGCGGCAGCAGAAAGGGCAAGAAGCGCCGTTTCAGCTATTCTCCTGCACTGTCATGGCTGCGCTATGGAGTGCTGATAGTGTTCGTTGTGGCCTTGGTTGCGGGCGTTGGCTCGCTGGCAATGCTGCTTGCTCCCTACAGTTCTTATGGCCGTATGGCGCAGAATCTGTTGCAGCCAGTCTATATCTTGGGCAATAATCTGCTGGCGATGATAGCCGAACGCATGGACAGCTATGCCTTTTATGAGCGTGAGGTGTGGCTGCGCAGTATGCCAGTGTTCATTATCGCCGCCGTTACCTTTGTGATAATAGCGGTGTTGGCGTGGCGTGGAGGCAGGACATATTGTAATACTGTATGCCCCGTTGGTACGGTATTGGGCTTCCTTTCACGCTATTCTTGGCTGCGGATGCGCATAGACAGCGACAAGTGTAACCATTGCGGACTGTGCGCAAGGAGCTGTAAGGCGGCGTGCATTGATGCTAAGAACTCGGTGATTGACTACTCACGCTGTGTGGCCTGCGGCAACTGTCAGACTGTTTGCAATAAGAATGCGATAAGATATATCCCCGGCGGAATGGCAAAGACAGGTGGCGGCAGTGCTGATACGGCCCGCCGCTCATTCCTGATAGGTGCCGCCGCCGTCACATCCACGGCCATGCTGGCGCAGGAGAAGAAGAAGGTGGACGGCGGATTGGCCGCTATCGAGGACAAGACAGTGCCGCATCGTGATACTCCCATTACGCCTCCGGGCTCGTTGTCGGCACAGAATATGGCCCAGCACTGCACTGCCTGTCAGCTGTGTGTGGCTGTCTGTCCTAATGACGTGCTGCGTCCGTCGGGAGACTTGACAAAGCTGATGCAGCCAACGATGTCCTATGAGCGTGGATACTGCCGTCCCGAGTGCGTGAAATGCTCTGAGGTGTGTCCGGCAGGAGCTATAAAGCCGATAACGGTTGCGGACAAGTCAAGCACGCAGATAGGCCATGCTGTGTGGGTGAAGAAGAACTGTATCCCTATAACAGACGGTGTGGAGTGCGGTAATTGCGCACGGCATTGTCCGGCAGGAGCCATCACTATGATCAGTTCTGACCCCAAAGACGGGAACGCTCCCAAAATTCCTGCTGTGAATACTGCAAGATGTATAGGCTGTGGAGCGTGTGAAAACCTCTGTCCAGCACGTCCTTTGAGTGCCATATATGTAGAGGGGCATGAGGTGCATAAAGAGATTTAACAGACTAATGTTATGAAGAAAAGTATCAATAGACGTGACTTCCTTAAGATGATAGGAGGCGGTGCGGTGGCGTCATCGGCACTGCTTACAGCCTGTAAGGGAAAGAATGAGAGTGCCGCCAGTGGCTCATCGCAGGAGCCGCAGGTAGGGAAAATGGCCTATAGGGTGAACGAAGCCACTAAGGACAGGGTCTCCTTACTGGGCTATGGCATGATGCGCCTGCCCGTAACAGGTGGCGGTACGGCTCGTGAGAACCCCGATTCACCGATAGATCAGGACATGGTTAACCGACAGGTGGACTATGCCATGGAGCATGGAGTGAACTATTTCGACACGTCACCGGCATATTGTCAGGGACTGTCAGAGCGCTCTACGGGCATAGCCCTTAGCAGACATCCGCGCAACAGCTACTATATTGCCACCAAATTGTCTAACTTTGCCCCCGAGACATGGCCGGCAAAGGCGTCGAAAGAGATGTTTGAGAACTCGCTGAAAGAGTTGCAGACGGACTATGTAGACTATCTGTTGCTTCACGCAATTGGCATGGGTCAGGATGGAATGAAGGACTTCTACGGCCGCTATATGGACAATGGCATCCTCGACTGGCTTGTTGAACAGAAGGAGAAAGGGCGCATACGCAACCTTGGCTTCTCGTATCACGGGGACGTGAAAGTGTTTGATCTGGCGCTGAAATGGCATGATGAGGGACGTTATCACTGGGACTTCGTGCAGATAGAACTGAACTATCTGGACTGGAACTATGCGGACGAGATAAACGAACGCAATACAGATGCAAGGTATCTGTATGCGGAACTGGAGAAACGCGGTATTCCTGCCGTCATAATGGAGCCGCTCTTAGGCGGCCGTCTGGCCAATGTGCCGGACTATGTGGTAGCGAAGATGAAGGAGCGTGAGCCGGAAAAGAGCGTCGCCTCATGGGCTTTCCGCTTTGCCGGCACACCGTCCGGAGTGCTGACAGTGCTTAGTGGCATGAGCTATATGGAGCATCTGAAGGATAATCTGTGCACGTATGCGCCGTTCAAACCACTGACAAAGGAAGAGGACGAATTCCTTATGGAGGTGGCTACGGACATTTACAACCTGAAGACCATACCGTGTAATGAGTGCAACTACTGTATGCCGTGTCCTTATGGAATAAACATACCGGCCATATTCTCACATTATAACAAGTGTATCAATGAGGGAAATATGCCTAATCACGGCAGCGGACATCCCGATTACCGGCGTGCACGCAGGGCATACCTTGTGGGATATGACCGCAGTGTGCCACGTCTGCGCCAGGCAGACCACTGCATTGGCTGCCAGCAGTGTGTGGAGCACTGTCCGCAGCGCATCGCCATTCCGGAGGAGTTGCAGCGCATTGACACGTTCACAGAACAGCTAAAGCAGAACTTATGACGAGTGAGCTTGTGAGAATCTTGACCGATGGCGGCCATACCCTGGTAGTGTCCGGCACTTCATTGAGAACCTTTGACGGTCGGGGAGTGCGTGACCTGTACCGCCTTCTCACCACAGAGCCGGAGGTATTGGACGGTGCTGCCGTAGCGGACAAGGTGGTTGGCAAGGCCGCCGCGGCACTGATGATACTCGGAGGTGTGCGGGAACTGTATGCCTGTGTGTTGAGTGAGCAGGCGCAGACACTGCTGTCCGCATCGTCAATACGTGTGGATTACGGCCGGACTGTTCCGCATATCATCAACCGTGACAATACTGGATGGTGTCCGTTGGAACGCCTTTGCCGTGACTGTGACACCGCCGGGGAGTGCAAAAAGCAGATAGACGAATTCTTTAATCAATAAAATGTTATGACAACAGTAAACCTATACTCTTATAATTGCCGCGAGGTCAGGGCGTATATGGCCGCCTTCCTGTTCGCGGTGGGTAACATTATCCTGCCACAGTTGTTTCACCTGATGCCGCAGGGTGGTATGATATGGCTGCCGATATACTTCTTCACCCTTATCGGCGCATACAAGTACGGCTGGCAGGTGGGACTGATGACGGCTCTGGCGTCCCCATTGCTGAACTCATTCCTGTTCTCAATGCCTGCTCCCGAGGTGCTTCCCGCCATCATTACCAAGTCTGTACTGCTGGCGTTAGGTGCCGGTTATGCCGCGCATAGGTTCCGTAAGGTCAGCGTTCTGCTGCTGTTGGCCGTGGTATTGTTCTATCAGACGGCCGGAACATTGGCGGAATGGCTTTACACTGGCAGCCTGTCCGCAGCGCTACAGGACTTCCGCATCGGCGTTCCCGGTATGCTTATGCAGGTTACTGGAGGTTATATATTCGTTAAACACATATTAAACTGATAGCATTATGTTTGGATTAGGAACACAGGAAATACTTTTCATCGCGCTCATAGTACTTCTTTTCTTTGGCGGCAAGCGCATTCCCGAACTGATGAAGGGACTTGGCAAGGGTGTGCGCTCGTTCAAGGATGGCATGAATGGCAAGGAGGACGAGGAGAAAAAGGACGATGAGCACAAGTGAGCCTGCCACTTTCTGGGAGCATCTTGACGTTCTGCGGGGCTGCCTTATCAAGGTGGTCGCCGCGGTAATGGTGTGTGCCGTTGTGGCGTTCTTCTTCAAGGACGCTCTGTTTGAGGTGATACTCGCGCCCAAGGATAGTGATTTCATAGCCTACAGACTGTTCAGTACGGTGGGACAATGGCTTACTGGCACGGGCGTTGATGACTTTTCCGTCAGTCTTGTCAATACAGGGCTGGCCAACCAGTTCGCCATACACGTCAAGACTTCATTGTGTGTAGGTATGATAGCGGCCTCCCCGTATGTGGTCTATGTCCTTCTGGGCTTCATTGCGCCTGCACTCTATGCCAGTGAGCGCAGCGTTGTCTATGGAATAGTGGGCAGTGGATACCTTATGTTCTTCGTTGGCATGGCGGTAAACTACCTGCTTATCTTTCCGCTTACATTCCGTTTCCTTGGAACATATCAGGTCAGTGGGGATGTAATGAACATGATAACGCTTGATTCCTATATGGACACTCTGCTGATGATGAGCCTTATGCTTGGCGTTCTCTTTGAGTTGCCAGTGGCCTGCTGGCTTCTTGGACGCATGGGGATGCTCTCCTCCTCCTTCATGCGGCATTACCGCCGCCACGCTATCGTTGCCATACTGATGGCGTCGGCCGTCATCACCCCGACATCCGATGTGTTCACCCTGCTGCTTGTGTCCATGCCGATATGGGCTTTGTATGAGGTCAGCATACTGCTTGTGCCCCGCAGCACTGCAACGGCACAGGAAAGCTGATGCGTACTGGCACATCACACATTATTATATATATAAGGAAGGCGCCGCAACAGAATATGTTTCTGTTGCGGCGCCTTTATATTTGGCCCGGCCTTTGTTAAGCCTTATGCCTCAAGCTTAGAGAAATCCTCGAATGAAATTTCCTTTGTCTCAAGAGTGACAACATCCTTAAGTGCCACCATGAGCTTGCGGTCAGCAGCCTGATTGACAAACTGGTCCACCTGCTCTGGCTTCTTCAGCATCTCGTTGACATAGTTCTCGATGTACTCCTCCGGTATGTTTGTCATGCCATACTGTGCAAACTGTAGGCTAACCATATCCTGTGCCACGCTCTTCACGTCGTTATCGTCTATCTTCACCTCGCACTGCTCCAGCAGTTTGTTCTTGGCCAGATGCCATGTCAGCTCCTTTATGCTTGCCTCGTAGTTCTTGTCCACATTCTCCTTGTCCTTTGTGTTGGCCAGCATGATGCGCTTCATGATGTCGTCGGCATACTTTACCTCGCCGAGTTTATTCTCCACGTACTTGCGCACATCGGCAATGAAGCGGTAGTCGGCGCTCATGTTGAGCTGTTCCTGCAGTCCCTCGGCCACCTTTGCACGGAATGCGGCCTCATCAGCCACTGTTCCCTCGCCGAATACCTGGTCAAAGAGCTCCTGGTTTATCTCATGCTTCTTGTAACGGGTTATCTCTGTAACCTGATATGAGAAGTCTGCCTCCACGTTCTCGGCCTCCTCTTTAGTTATCTTCAGCAGTGTTGAAATCTCAACAGGGCTTTCCGGATACGCCTTCTTTGGGTTAAAGGTGATGATGTCGCCCACCTTCGCGCCGTTGAATATGGCCTTCTGCTCGTCAACCTTCATGTATGCAGGCATCATTACGGCGTCAGAGACGGTGATACCACCCTCCTTTGTGCTGCCGTCAGCGTTCAACTCGCGCAGGTCACCCTTCAGCATATCGTTGTCCTCGTAAGCCTCTACTTTCTCGTATGAGCCTCCGCGGCTTGCGTATGCGTCGATCTGCTGGTCTATCATCTTGTCCTCAGCCTTGATATTGTAATATACGATGCTGTCATCCTTGCCCAGCTTCACGTCCATTTCCGGTGCTATGGCGATGTCAAACTTCAGGGTGTAAGGTGCAGGCGCGTCCAGATCCACGGGCTCCTCGCCGAGGTGTGGCATAGGATCGCCAAGCATATTAATCTTATTCTCCTTGATGTACTCGTACAGTTTCTCGCCCACGAGCTTGTTAATAGTGTCCACCTTCACCTGTGCACCTGCCTGACGCTTGATGAGTGACAATGGTGCCTGGCCAGGACGGAAGCCCGGTATGTTTGCCTTCTTGCGATACTCGTTGAGGGTCTTGCGCACGTTATCCTGGTAATCTGCCTCCTCTACGGTGATAGTCAACAGTCCGCTAACCTTCTCTGGGTTTTCAAATGTAATGTTCATTTCTTCTTTTTATAATATTATAATATACCTTATTTATATATATGTCATTGGCCTCATGGCCCTTTTTAGTGTGCAAAGTTAGCAATATTATCTAAAATATGCAAACAGTTAAATGTTTTTAACATCGCCTTCGGCCTTTCTGCGCTATTCTTTACGCATTTTATTAATATCTAATGATTTTTATGATGCAATAGTTTGGCAGTGTCAAAGATTTATCTTAACTTTGCACCAAAGTATGTGAAGCGGTTTTCTGAGTGCCGCCGTCACCTTTTACACGACAACATAACCCAAAACAATAAACAATTATGAAGAAAGTACTATTATTCGCTGCCGTGGTAGCCATGACACTTGCCAACAGCAGCTGTGCGTTAAAGAAAGATTTGGATAACTGTAAGAATGAGAACGCGGAGCTGAACTCACAGTATCAGGGCGTGCGTGAGCAGCTTGCCGCAGCCAATGCGCGCATCACCAGCCTTATGGACCAGCTTGCGTCATGCAAGGGTAACAATGATGCGCTGCAGAAGAGTCTGGAGCAGAGCCTTAACAATGCCAATACAGGCAATGTGAACATTGCAAAGCTGGTGGATCAGATAGACGCGTCAAACCAGTACATACGCCATCTCGTGGAGGTGAAGACAAAGAGCGACTCTCTTAACCTGGTGCTTACAAACAACCTCACACGCTCTCTCTCCAAGGAGGACCTGAAGGATGTTGACGTACAGGTGCAGAAGGGCGTGGTTTACATCTCACTCTCTGACAATATGCTCTATAAGAGCGGCTCATACGAGATCAGTGACGCGGCAGGTGCCACACTTGCCAAGATTGCCAAGATCATAAAGGACTACAAGGACTATGACGTGCTCATTGAGGGTAACACAGATAATGTGCCTATCAACAAGCAGAACATCCGTAATAACTGGGATCTCTCATGTCTGCGCGCATCAAGTGTTGTACAGGCTCTGCAGAATAAGTATGGTGTAGACCCTAAACGCCTTACCGCAGGCGGCCGTGGCGAGTACAATCCAATAGCTGATAACGTCTCTGCTGCAGGCAAGATGAAGAACCGTCGCACACAGATCATCATTACTCCTAAGCTGGATGAGTTCATGGAACTTATCGGTAAGGCTCCAGAGGAGAAGTAAGTCACCCTGTTGACATAATGACAATAAGCCGCTATATGGATGCCGCATCACTGCGGGCCATATAGCGGCTTTTCCGTTCCGTATGGTGTTGGAGTGGGGGAGCATGTGCCCACTTTTGGGATGACTTCCCAAAAGATGCGCTTTTTGACCGTTTTACACAGTGTGACACAAATATCCCATTTTGACAAAACGTTACTTTTTCGCCCATTTTTGTGACGTTTTGCTTTTTCAGAACTTTCGGTTTCACTTTGCATTCTGGAGAGAAAATTCTCGTTTTTCACTCCTTTAAATGGCACTTTTTATGCGCTTGTGTGCAATATGATAGAGATTACAGTGCAAAAGCTATCATATTACACTGCTATTTGTATCTTATTGCAGTGTGAAAGCTATCAGATTGTGGCGCATTTTGGGTCTTTTTTGTATGCTTTTGCATGGTTTTTAAAACGCTGTTTTTGTTAAACGCAAGATTGTCAGACGGTTAAGCAAAACGCGGAGAATGCGCTGTACGCGCCCACAGGAAAATAATTTTGAAACGATGACATTCTCAGCGAGTTGGAAAAATCAAAGTGTCAGAAATAAAGGCGATTTTCTGACACTTTGTAAATTTTGACAAGAGGTTTTGTTATTATAAATATATGGCCGTTTTTTTCTAAATTTATGCTTAGATTAGTGTCATATAGTATTCTTGCATTGATATTAATCAATAATTAGATTTACATATAAAAAAAATAAATGATTTGTTTGCGTGCACAATGAAAACTTTGTATCTTTGCATTGTCAAAAGGGAATAAGTCGGAAATTAAAGACGAAGCTTTTTTAAGGTAAAAGGATTGAATTCGGATAATGTTTCCTGAAACAAGTTACAAGATTGTTTAGGTTAGTAGATATATAAGATTTAGGTTTTAGTTATTAGGTAAATAAGACTTGTTTAACTTTTGGGTAATGTAATGAACGACCGTGAGGTTAATTCTTACTGAATGACGAAAAATAGTTAAACATACAATTTGGACACCGTCGCTCGTGATGAGTAACGGTGTTTTTTTTATTAAAAAGACTTGCCTAAGTGAAATAATCGTTGTACTTTTGCAGAAGAGTAAGTACAGCAAACATTAAAGACATCACAGATATGACATTGACAGCCGACAGTGGCAGCACCAAGACAACGTGGCTTTTGGACAGCGGTATGGACAGGAATGTGTTCCGTACCCAGGGGATAAACCCTTTCCTTCAGACGGAGGATGATATAAGGCGTGTCGTCACGCACGAGTTACTGCGGCAGGATGGCTTTCCTGCTGCAGGAGCGGTGGATGCGGTGCGCTTCTATGGTGCGGGATGTAACCGGGCCAAGGCACCGCTGTTGCGCCGCATACTGTGTGATATCTTCCCCAATGCGGCTGAGGTGGAGGTGGACAGCGATATGCTTGGCGCCGCCAGGGCCTTGTGCGGCTCGCGCGAGGGCATAGCCTGCATCCTTGGTACCGGTGCCAATTCCTGTCTGTATGACGGTCAGCGGATAGTGTCTAACGTGTCTCCCATGGGGTATATACTTGGTGATGAGGGCAGCGGAGCGGTATTGGGGCGCACCTTTGTCAATATGCTTTACAAGGATGGCCATGAGGACACGCTCCAGGTGTTTGAGAAAGAGACGGGACTGACGCAGGCTGACATCATACAGCGTGTGTACAGGGAGGCTATGCCAAACAGGTTTCTGGCCTCTCTGGCACCGTTCATAAGGCGTTATGCGGATGACTGGGAGTGGATAGACGAGATGGTGGTGGACTGTTTCCGCCTCTTCTTCAGGCGTAACATAAGGCATTATGCGCGTCCGGACCTGCCATGTTCCTTTGTTGGCAGCATAGCTTACCACTTTGAGCGGCAGTTGCGGCGTGCTGCAAACAGTGAGGGGTTCCTCATCGGTGTATTGATGAAGGAACCCCTCAGTATGGATTAGATGGAAGTCTTGTGGACTTTAGTATGTGTAAGTGTGGCGGTTGTCAGGATTTCTCCTATTCCGTCTCCGCCGTTTCCATTCCCTGCCACTTCTCGGCGCTTGTCGCTCCGTAGTTGTTCAGGTTCATTACGGCGTATGTGAACTCCTCGTTGCTGTCGTCGGGAGAGCCGACACTCACTATGAAGCGCAGGTTGTTGCCCTCTGCCTTTTCAAAGTTCATGCCGAGAAGCACTCCGTGTTCCTTGAACTGTGATGGCAGTACGGGTGCAAAGTTGTCCTTTGTGAATGTCTTTTGGAAGAATACGGTGCCGTCGGAACGGTGCACGGTGAGGCGTATGCTGTTGTCATGATATGTCCTGCCGTGGTTCTCCACTTTGGGAAGGGAGTCGTTTGGCTGGCGTATGATGTTGAAGGTGTACTCCGCACCGCCTATCCATTTTGTGGAACCGTTGCGCTCGTCCCCTTCCATCCGTTCCGCCTTCTTGCTCTGAGGCTTCTCCACTATCCGCTCAACTATAATGTCCTCCTCTGCCTTTTTCTCGCTCTTGCACGATGTCAACGCTGTTGCGGCGAGTAATGTGAGGATTGTTATGTGGCAAAAGTACTTCACGTTAGGTAGGCTTACTTTGTTGCGCGCTCTATATACTTGTCAATATCGGCAGCAGCAGCGCTGTTTACGTATTTCTCCTTTATCTCCTTGTATATGGCGAGTGCCTCGTCCTGCTTGTTCTGGCTTTCCAACAGGCGTGCGGCCTGTATGAGGAATGTTGGTGACAGGCTGTTGTTCACACCCTCCTCAGCCTCGGAGTCAGCCATCTTTGCGGCCTTCTTCAGAGTGCTGATGGCCTTGTCTATGTCTCCCGTGTGTGCCAGTGCGTTGCCAAGTGCCGCTGTTGCCGCGGGGCTTATCATGGCATCGTCCTTTGTGGAGAAGTCATCAAGATACTTTACCGCCTCCTGCCACTTGCCGAGGTTGGCATAACACAGTCCGGCATACAGTCTTGCGAGGTTTGCGGCGTCAGTGCCTCCGAAGTCCTCTGATACAGCGAGGAATCCCTGTTGTGCCTTGTCGCCGTTGAGAGCCTTCTGGAAGTCGCCCTGGGCGAATGCCTCCTGAGCCTTGGCGAGGGCTGTTGACGCCTTCTCCTGACGTGGAGTGTCGAGGAATGTGGTGTAGCAGATGTAGCAGGCGATGGCTGCTACAACGACAGCCACGGCGATAATGATTTGTTTGCGGAACTTCAGGAAGAAGGCTTCCTGGCCATTTAACTGCGGCTCCTGTGAGCTTGCAGAGTCATTGATTTTTGATATTGCCATTTATTTTTATTTTTTTTGTTTCGGTTACTGTACATAATTGCGTTGCAAAGGTAGTATATTTTTTTGATAAAAAGAAACATTTTGAATGTTTTTTGTATATAACTGCGGCCGTTTCAAGCTTTTTTGAAAATAAATGTGTAATTTTGCGGACGTATTATTTAATGGATTACAATATAAAGATGAGATTACTGTTAATGACAGCGGCCACGATGCTGGCTTTATCCTGTTATGCTGACGATGCGGTTGAGGGCTTCTCATCCGACGAGCGGCTTGAGGAAGGGTTCCTTACTCATTATGTTAATAAGGCTGTAGCCTCGGGTATGGACAAGGTTGCACAGTCGGATAAGGTGGAATATGGACGTGATGTTACCGACTTCGTGTCTCCGCCGAGGTTCGGTGGCTATTTCATAGGCAAGTATGCCTATACTGATCAGGACGGGAAGCATTCCGGTGACGGCTTCAGTCAGAGGCTTATCAGACTGTATGTCGACGGAAGAGTGCTCAAGGACTTCGCATACCGCATACAGATACAGGCCAACAACTCCTCATTTCACATGAAGGACTTCTATGTGGAGTGGCAGAAATACAAGGCACTGCGTGTCAAGGTGGGTCAGTTCAAGCGTGCGTTCGGTCTTGAGAACCCTCTGAGTCCATGGGATGTCGGTACGGGTGACTACTCACAGCTGACGAAGAAGCTGACGGGTTTCGGTGACTTTATCGGTGTGGAGGCGGCCAGCAACGGCGGACGCGACCAGGGACTGCAGGTGCAGGGCGACTTCCTGCCAGTGGGAGATGATGCCCGCAGACTGCTGCACTATCAGGTTATGGTGGCGAATGGACAGGGCACTAACAGCTCGGATGCGGACTCTCGCAAGGATGTCCTTGCCACATTGCAGGTGCAACCCGTAAAGGGGCTCTGCTTGGGAGTGTTCGGATGGACCGGCAGTTACACGTATAATGACGTGACAGTGAACCGTAACCGCTATATGTTCTCTGCAAAATACGACAGGGATGACTGGACTTTCCGTGCCGAGTACGCACACTCCACGGGCCATAAGGTGAGTGACTGCAAGAGACAGGATGACGGAACGCTTGCCGTTACGGGTGCAGGCAGTGCGGACGCATGGTATGCCACACTTGGAGTGCCGTGCACACCATGGTTTAAAACCTATTTGAAGTATGACACATACCGTGATGATGCCACTTGGTCTACAGCTAAGTCGATATATTCCGTGTGCCCGAACTTTCAGCTGCACAAGAACCTTATGTTCCAGGTTCAGTACAATTATGTGCATGACAGAGCGTCCGCAGATAAAGGATACAGTGAGCTTTGGGCAGAGGCGTATGTGAGATTCTGATACGGATATAGTGCATCTTGGGATGTATAATAATGTGGTGATGGACAGATTTTTGCTTCATCGCCACATTATTTTATATATAATGCTTGCTGTTTACAATAAAAATATCTACCTTTACAGCCAGAAATAACTACAATCAAACTATTTAACCAACTGTTTTAATGAAAATCTTACCTGTAATCATTATCGCGGCACTGATGCCGTGCTCCCTTAGAGCGCAGCGTTTGCAGCAGCCTTTGGGGCGTTCTGTAGTGGCAGTGAGCGATGCTTCCGGTGTGACCGTCACCTGGCGCAGGCTGGCACAGGAGCCAGAGAACTGTACTTACAACCTGTATCGGCGTGGTAAGGGTGGCGGCAGCTATACAAAGGTGAACAGCAGCCCTGTAACCTCTACCTGTTACCGTGCCTCCAAGAGCGACATCACGGCCGGAATGGAGCTGGCGGTGACTATGGTCGTGGATGGAAAGGAGAGTGATATGTCCGCCCCCTACCTGCTGAAGGAGCAGGCATACGCCAATGCCTTCTTCGACTTTAACTTTGAAACCACCGTGCTTTCACCCAACGACTACCGCTGCAAGTACGTGTGGCCTATGGACCTTGACGGTAATGGCGAGGTGGATGCGCTGCTGGTGGACCGCCTTAATGCCACATCTGTTGACAATACCCACAAGCTCCAGGCGTACACTCTGGACGGAACGTGCCTGTGGACCATGGACATGGGACCCAATATAGAGATATGTGGCGGTCAGAACGATAATGTTACGGTGTATGACATTAATTGTGACGGCAAGTGCGAGGTCATTGTCAAGACCAGTGACGGCACACGCTTCTGGAACCAGACGGCCGGCACATGGGGGCAGTATGCCAATGGCAGCGCGGTGGCGGACACCGATGGGGACGGCATAGTGGACTACCGTCCCAGTAGGACAAAGAACCCGCCGTACTATGTGTCTGTGGTTGATGCGAGAACCGGTGCCGAGCTGGATTGCGCGGAGCTGAAATACTCCGAGATAACAGACGGAGTGGACAGCTACAGCCGTGATAACCGCGCCGATTATATGAATGATTCCGATGGAAAGGAGTACGCTTTCCTGACGGGCAAGTTCGTCATCGCGTATTTTGACGGCATTCATCCGTCGCTTGGAGTGGAGCTTTACAACCGCCGTACGGACAAGGTACACCATTATTATATGGCCTCTTGGACTTACGACTGGACGGGAGGCAAGGCCTCAAACTGGCATCATTCCGCCACATGGAGCCGTAATGGCAACACTCCTTGGCCGGCGGAGTTCCACCAGATGCGTGTGGCCGACACTGACGGCGATGGCATTGACGAGATGCTTGAGGGCGGTTTCGGCTGGAATCCCGTAAAGGGCATGGTCTATAGTGCCGGCATAGGACACGGAGACCGCTTTGATGTCAGCGACATAGACCCTGACAGGCCCGGTATGGAGGTGTTCGCCATACAGCAGTCGGAACTGATGGGACAGGTATTGTATGATGCCGCCACGGGAGAGCATATCAAAGAGTGGTACCTGTCATCAGTATATGACGTGGGACGCGGACGCTGTATGGATGTGGACGCGGCGCATAAGGGATACGAAATCTTCTCCCTGCTGCCTAATCTGTATGACTGTAAGGGCAATGTGATATCAGAGGGCGCCACCACTTACCCCAACGAGGCGATATGGTGGGATGGAGACCTGCAGCGAGAGCTTATAGGTTCGCCCGGTGGCAATGGCTATGGCACCAATGTTATGGTGCAGAAATACAATGGCAACCGCCTTATTGAGTTCTCAAAAGCAAGCGGATGGGCTGTTCATAGCGGTTGGGCCAACCGCCCGGCATTTATGGGTGACATCACAGGAGACTGGCGCGAGGAGATCATTCTCACCAAACAGAATGCCGATAGCAGTACTGGTCTGGTGGGATATACTACGGGAATGACCACAGGATACAGTATGTACACCCTGCAGGAGGATTCTCATTACCGCCTTGACATGACGGGACGCGGCTACTATCAGGCTCCATGTACCAGCTTCTATCTTGGTGGTGGTATGCCATATCCTCCACTTCCGCCCACGATGGTGACAGACCTCAGATGGAAGGAGGGCACTGTATGGTCTGCCGCATCACCGGGCTTCACCGATTTCGGCATGACATCGTCGGCTGAGTATGCCGATGGCAAGAGCGTTATCTTTGACAAAAGCGGCTCAAATGCCTCAACCATCACCGTTAGCGGTACGCTGAAGCCGAAGGGCGTGTACCTGATGAACCCCAAAGGACATGACTATACCTTTGGAGGCGGCGGTGTCCTGGCTGGCGACATGACACTGTGGAAGTCCATGCTTGGCACGGCTACCATTAACTGTAACCTCGAATACTCCGGACAGACCGTAGTCAGTGAGGGGACACTGGTGCTCAACGGCACAGTCGCCGGACCCATATACCTGCGTGCCAAGGGCACTCTTGGAGGCAGCGCCACACTGAATGGCAATGTTACCTTTGAGGGAGCGCTGAACTATGAGGGCTGCCGCCTGATGCCAACAGGTACAGATGGCGTGATGACATTTGCCAAAAGCCTTGTAATCCCAGGCAATGTATACATCGAAGTGGCCGCAGCCAACGGCAAATGCGGACATATAATGGTGAAAGGAGACCTGACCTTTAACGGAGAGAATACCTTTACTGTCAATCATGACGGCATATCAGAGGGGACATATCTGCTGGCTGAATGCACTGGAGAGATGACTGTGAATACCGATAAGATAAATGTGCGCGGACTGACAGGCGTGAATTATGACATAAGGCAGGACGGCAGGCAGCTGCTTCTTATCGTAAACGCCACCCGCAGGCCGCAGACTGGAGTGGTATGGACAGGAAATGAGAACGGACTGTGGGACTATAAGAGTGCGAACTTCAAGGTTAACGGCCAGCCAACGGCCTTTGTGCCGGGCGACGAGGTGGTGTTCAATGACGCAACAGACGTGCGCAGCCTTACCATTAATGACAAGATGGTGGCAGGTATGGTGGACTTCAATGTCAATAGCGGCACATACACCCTCACAGGTGATGGCGGAATAAGCGGCACGGGCAATGTTGTTAAGTCCGGAGATGGCGAAGTCCGCATGACATTACCTAACAATGACTATACTGGCCGTACACTGATTAACGGCGGTACGCTGACTGTCAACGTCCTTGCTGATGGCGGTGTGCCGAGCAGTCTTGGTGCCGCTGACGCCACAGAGGGCAACTTGCAGATTAACGGCGGTACGCTTAGGATGCTTAAAGGCAACATGGCTACAGACCGTATCATCACACTGACCGACACTGCCACTATCAATGTGGAGGGCACAGGCGGCTCACTGTCGCTGAAGGGCAAGGTGACTGGCAAGGGACATCTTGTGAAGACGGGCAGCGGACAGCTCAATTTCACATACGGTGGCACAAATAACTTTGCGGGACTTATTGTTAAGGCCGGTATTGTTGCACAGGGAACATGGAACTCCACATTCGGTTTTGCTGGCTCACCGATGCGTCTGGAGGGCGGCGAGGTGCAGCTGATACATAACAATAACTCATCGACACGTCCTATATTCAACTACGTCACTACAGTACCTGCCGGTGCCAAGGCCACGATACGCAACACATACCGCGGTGCTGTCAACGGTTCCTTCAAGGGTGAGGGCACTCTGACACTGGTATCTGATGGCGTTCGCGGTGACATAGGGGCCGACTTCTCCGCATTTGACGGCACCCTCATAGTCCAGGGAACCAACGTCCGACTGATGGACAATGTCACCGATATGTCAAGGACACACGTGCAGATGGCGGCAGGCGCCGTGATAGGCCATTTCGCATCCAACAGTGGCAGCACTAAGGCGGTGACAACACGCATGGGCTCACTGGCATCAACGGCGACGGACTGCGTGCTTGGCGTGGGAGTGGACACATACAACATAGGATATAACAACGAGACAACGACATTTGCAGGCAAATTCAACGCCAGGGCCGTCAACAAGTATGGCACAGGACAGCTCACTTTGAAGACAGCAGGTAGCTCTACGCCTATCAATATCTATGGAGGTACGGTGAGTCTTACCAATATTGCCACAGGCAGCTCGCCCACACCGTACACCACAGGCAAGGTGACTGTGTACAATGGAGGCACACTTAACGGCACTGGAGCGGCCGCAACAGTGGATGTTTACAAAGGCGGTACGCTGGCGGCCGGTACAGGTTTGTCCTGCCGCACATTCAAACTCACGGGCAATGTCACCATGAGGCAGGGCAGTACCATAAAGATTAAGATTAAAGGTACATCAAGTGTGTTGAACGACAAGCTATCTTGCAGCGGTGATATGGTTCATAACGGTGACACCATACTGATAGATGTGGCCGAGGGAACGCCGATAGAGGAGGGCAAGGAGTTCACAATCTTCCCAGGTACGGGCACGCAGCAGGGCGCATATATACTGAAAACCGTCAGTCCCGATTATGACATTGAGTGGGATGACAGTGAACTGCTGCTCAGTGGCAAACTGAAAGTCAAGTCATTGGCTACTGCCATAACATCGCCCAAGGCTGTATTGCCTGCTGCAGATGCTGAAGTTGATGTGTATTCTGTGGACGGTCAGCTGATACGCAGTGCGGTTCCGTTTGCCAAAGCGTTGGATGGTCTGCCAAAGGGAGTGTACATCGTGAATGGACTGACAATGAAAAAGTAGTGAAAACTGATATCTGTCTCAGTTGACATTATATTCTTTCTTATTCTATAATCGCCGGACTCACATCGTAAAAAGAATGTGAGTCCGGCGATTGTTTGTAATGATGTCAGTGGTGGTTGTCTGTAAAGGACTTGGGGTTATATCCATGCGTTCTGCCTTTCACGCACGGCGAGCGATTCGCCGAGAAGCCTTATGAACTCCTGCATGGAGCGTTTACGGTAAGTATCTTTCAATGTATGCACACATCCAGCCATCTCATTGTCCGGGATGTCAAGCGGTATTGCCTTCACACCGGACTCGTCATGAATAGTGGCCTCTGCGAGAACAGACACCAGTTGGCTTTGTCTGATAAGTTTCAGAAGTATGTTTACCTCGTTCAGCTCTATCCGTATGCGGAAGTGGTTGTATGGTGTCGCTATGTGCTCAAAGGCGTTGCGTGCCTGCAAACCTTGTGACGGCAGGGCAAGGTCGTATTTCTCAAGTTCGGATATGGTTACACTCTCCCTTGAGGCAAGAGGGTGAAACGTTCCTACTATTGCCGAAAGCCTGTTCTGGAACAGTATGTGTGACTCGATGCCACTAACAGGTTGCGTGGGTTTGAAGGCCAGTACGAAGTCCACTTCGCGTTTACGCAGCAGCTCCATCAGCTCTGCCATGGGCTTGTACAGTATGTTCAGCTTTATCTGCGGATACATTCTCATGAACAGTAGCAGTGTTTCTGTCAGTATAGGGCTGAAGGAATACGTCACACCAATGTTCAGAGTGCCGGCCGATAACTGGTTGAGGTCGTTGATTCTCACCATACATAGCTCCGCGTCATGCAATGTTTTCTGTGCGTATGGAAGCAGTTCCTCTCCAGCCTCGGTAAGTGTTACACTGTGACTGCTCCTTATTAGCAGTTGTGTTCCTAATTCTCCTTCCAGTTGTTTTACCTGTTGTGACAGTGTACTCTGTGTAACGCAGAGCGCCTTTGCCGCTTCCGAGAAGTTAAGCGTATCTGCTACCTTTACGAAATATTTTAACTGACGTAGTTCCATTAGTGTTTACATATTAATAATGTGCAGGGATTACAGTAACTGCCATATCACCTTGTGGCCTGAAACGATATCTTACGCAGCAGAAAGATGGGTACTGTGGCTCCGATTACCATTCCTAAAAGCACGGCAACGCAGGTTATGGCGTTGTGTCCGAACTGGAAAAAGTAGTATAGAAACGTGGCTTGCCCGTCGCTGAATGTGCACATTGCCAGTCCTCCAAAGGCCTTGTAGGCGTATATTCCAGGTATCATTGGCAGCAAGGCAGGAAACAGACAGGTCTCCGCAGGGGTCTTAGCCAAGGGTGATATGAATACGGCAAGGACACCGGTGATGAATGCCGCGAGCATGGTGGCGGTGATTATGTGTGCGTGTATGGCCTCCGCATTCATGAGAATGAAGCGTAGCGAATGGCCTGTTGCGGCTATTACCGCGCAAGAAATGTATGCTCTTGAAGGCGGACGGCTTATGGCGGCGAAGCCAATTGCGGCGGTTGCGGCGAATAATGCGTCCTGAAGTATCTGGTTTAGCATAATGGTCATGGCTTATTTTGTTTTTTCAGAACATCCTGACATTCATAAGTGTCATTCCTCCGCATAGTCCGGCGGACAGGCATCCCGTCAGTATCGCCGCGTCGGCGAAGCGGCTGAAGGCACAGATGTAATGCCTGTACAGCATATCGCTGAATGAGTTCAGAAACGGAATGCCAGGAATAAGATAAAGAACACTTGTGGCAAGGGCGATGTCCGGGGTGTTTCCCAGGGAGAACAGTATGTCTGTAGCTCCGATTACGGTTGACACGAAAGAGCAGGCAAGCACAACCATGCGTATATCTGCATCACGTTCCAGCATAATCTGTTTAAGATAGTACCCGGCCAGAGTCGCCATACAGACGATTATCATAGCGATACCGTCGCCACCAAACAGACGGCAGAAGGCAGCATTGGCGATAGAGACCAGAAACAGTACGGTCCATTTGTTCTGACTGTCATTTCTTGTTATGGCATCCAGTCGTATTCTTGCTTCCTCGAAAGTCCTCTTCCCGTCGGCTACCTCCCAACTCAGGGTGCTAAGCATGGTGTTTAGATTGAAGCTGACAGCGGTGTGCCGCACTGAAGCGATGGAGGTGACATTCTCTGCACGTTCCCTGTCACATACGGATATATGTACATGACGTGGCATGATGGTTATCTCCACCTCCATGTCGTAGGCCTCCGCCATTCGTCTCACGTTGTTTTCAAGCCTTATACAGGTAGCGCCACAGCCTAAAAGCCATGCGCTGTAGTCTGACAGGAATGCGCATACCTGCTGTGTTGCAGGGCGCTGTGCATTACAGTTCCTCATAGTCATAGTCTCTATCATGAAGGTAATCCCCGGGGATGAAGAACTCCTCACGTTCTGTTCCTATTTCTATTATGGAACCATGTCCTTTAACAAAGACATATACAGCACGCGTAAGGCGTATTAATGTGGTGATGACGAGGAGGCCAACAATGACACTCCATGTAAGCAGTGGTGTACTCATAAGACTTGATGTGTTAGAAATTGCGCTGCAAAGGTACACAATCCTAAGACATCAAGCCTCATGTTGTTTAGTGAAAAAAACGATAGTCACTATTAGTGTTTATAAACGGCACTTCTATTTGTCGGTAGTGTCATTTGGCTTTCAACCAATACTGCCGTTCAGTCTCATCCATCCGCTCAATGGAATAGCGCAGTGTGGTCCGCGCCATGTCCGCTGCGTGGCCTTCAAGATACTCACGTAGCACTTCGATGTCACGTTTTCCGACTTCGCGCAGCATCCATCCTACGGCCTTGTGTATAAGGTCATGCGGATGTTTCAGCAGTATATTGGCTATGCGCAGTGTGTCGCCGTACTGGTATTCCCTAATTAACGCTATGGTGGATACTATTGCTATCCGCTGTTTCCACATACAATCACTGTGTGCCAGCCTGTCCAGAACATTGCGGTCAGGCATACTTCCGTTGGGAAGTGGGTGCAACAGCCATGTGCCCAGAATGTATCCGCATGACAGGTCTACCAGATCCCAGTTGTTGGCCTGTCCGGCGTGACAGAGAAAGAACGTTGTTATCTCCTGTCTGCGTTCCGCCCCGTCCGTATCAGGCCGGTTCCGCCGTGGCAGTGCGGCCTTCATCTCCTCAACCAATAGCAGAAGGGCGCATAAACGCACCTCATGCCACTGGCTGTAAAGCAGCTTTTCTATCTCCGGAAGGGGCACAGTGAGTCTTGCTTCCTTTACAACGGCCCTTGTCTGCGGCACTCTAAGGCCTATGAACCTGTCCCCTTCACCATATTCTCCCTTGCCAGTCTTGAAGAAACGGCACAGTATCTGTCTTTGTGCCTCATCCTCCATGGCAAGCATAGTGTCAATGATGTCCTCCGCCTTGGTGTGTGTTCCTGTGGGCATCAGCCTATTTCTCATTTATATATTTGAGTATCTGCTCCGCATGAATCTTTGTCTTTATCTCCTTAGGCGTGAATACCTTCTCGATGATGCCGTTCTCATCAACCAGGTATGTGGTGCGCAGAGTGCCGACAGTACGTCGGCCGCAGGCCACTTTCTCACCCCAGCAGCCAAGTGTCTGCAACAGTGTGGTCTCTGTATCAGCTATAAGTGGGAACTCCAGTCCCTGCGCATCGGCAAACTTCTTCTGCAAAGTCTCCTTGTCCTTGCTTACTCCTATGATGGCATAGCCTGCCGCCTCAAGTTCCGCCTTGTGGGCCTGTAGCGAGCAAGCCTCGGCTGTGCATCCGCTGGTATTGGCCTTCGGATAACTGTAAAGCACAATTTTCCTGCCACGATAGTCACTGCTCTTGATTTCATTACCGTTCTGGTCCTTGCCCAGTATGTCCGGTATTCTGTCTCCTACTGTCATAATGTTCGTAATGTTTAGATGTCAATGGCAAAGTTACTGCTTTTTTCTTAATTAGAAATAATAACTGCTATGTTTTTATATGATAATATGAAAAAAACATAATCTGTTTCTTGTGTAATCAGACTTTTCATGATATATTTGCATTCAGGAATGACAAATACTTAATTATAACAATATAATAATGGAAATGGAAGATAAGATAAAGGCGGAGTTACGGCAGTATCTGACACGCAGGGGCTATCTGGACGAACGTATGCCTGTATGTCCTGACGTGGAGGACAGGTGGCAGAGCATAGCCCAGGACTATCTGCCTGATGGGGTACGTGAGTTTAATGGATACCCAACAGTCTCGCTTGGATGGATGATGTTCATCGGTATGGCCGTCGCAAGGTTCTGGGATGAGGACTGGGAGAGGTACAGTGCCATGGAGTCTCTGTACGAGTCTCTCCGTGACAAGCGTGGCTTTGACAATATGGACGACTATATTCTGGAGGAGGTGCTGTCGCTTAATGAAGAGGAGAAGAGACAAGTCAGCGGCATGGTCAGTGAGTGTGCCGCACGCACATACAACATCCTGCGCCATGAGCCACTTGAACCGGGAACGCCAGAGGCCTTTAAGGCGTATGTGGTATGTCTGCGTCTGCTGTATAATACAGGTATGGCTGTACAGCTGAACAGGATGGATTACCACATGACAAAGGTGGACTGATGGCAAACCTCTTGCCACTAACCGCAACTATGGTCAGTATTGCCACAATACTGGTAACGTTACAATGACGGAGAACCTATAACTTTGCAAATGGAAATACATATAATTACAACTAATATGAGAAGAGTTCTATTAACATTATCTATTATCGGACTTGCGTTTACATCATGTATGGCGCAGGAACAGTCCGGGCAGAAGGCTGACATGACAGCTTCAACGGTGTTTTTCACAAAGGATATATCCGCCGCATCGCTTGTAAGGATATACAAGGCATTGGGTGTCAAGGCCAGGGGACGTGTGGCGGTGAAGATATCCACTGGCGAGTCAAGCCGCACCAACCATCTGCGCCCGGAGCTTATAAAGGACCTTGTGCAGTCTGTGGATGGTACTCTGGTGGAATGTAACACCGCGTACGGTGGCAACCGCAACACTACGGAGGCTCACCGCAAGGCTATCAGGGAGCGCGGCTATGAGAATATAGCGCGTGTGGACATCATGGACGAGGAAGGCTCTATGGAACTGCCGGTGAAGGACAGCACCTGGATAAAGTGCAACCTTGTCGGCTCACACCTGAAGAACTACGATTTCATGATTAATCTGGCGCATTTCAAGGGCCATCAGATGGGTGGTTTTGGCGGTGTCCTGAAGAATCAGAGCATAGGCGTAGCCTCATCAGAAGGCAAGGCGTACATACACTCCGCCGGCAAGAGCCGCACTAACCCGTGGGGCAATAATAATCAGGACAGTTTCCTTGAGTCAATGGCCGCAGCGGCACAGTCCGTGCACAACTACTTCAAGGAGCCGGGACGCGACATCATATATATTAATGTGATGAACAACATGAGTATAGACTGTGACTGCAATGGCAATCCGGCCCAGCCTGCCATGAAGGACATTGGTATTCTTGCCAGTACCGACCCCGTTGCATTGGACAAGGCCTGTCTGGATCTTGTGTTCAACTACGATTCCAAGGATGGTGACACTGCGCAGCCGTTGCAGAAGCGCATCAATCAGATGCACGGAACACATACCGTGGACCATGCTGCGAGGATAGGACTGGGCTCCATGAAGTACAACATAGTGGATATTGACAAATAGTTCTGACGGTAATAAACATGAAGAGGATAACAACACTGCTTGCAGTGATGTCATTCTGCGGTACTGTGTGCGCGCAGAATGACTCCCTGCAGCTTGGAGAGGTAGTCGTGACAGGTACACGCAGCACCACAGATGTGCGCCATCTGCCCATGACTGTGACAGTGATAGGGCGCGAACAGCTTGTGGCCCAGCATCAGCCATCCGTGCTGCCCACGGTGATGGAGCAGGTTCCGGGGCTCTTTGTCACATCGCGGGCTATGATGGGTTACGGTGTCTCGACCGGAGCGGCGGGCGGAATCAATATGCGCGGCATAACGGGAGGCAGCGGACAGATGCTGGTTCTGATAGACGGGCATCCACAATATAACGGCATATACGGTCACCCTATCTCTGACAGCTATCAGACCATGATAGCGGAGAGGGTGGAAGTGCTGCGTGGTCCTGCGTCTGTGCTGTATGGCAGCAACGCCATGGGAGGTGTTATCAATATAGTGACACGGCAGATGAATGCGGATGGAGTGAGAACACACGCCACTGTCGGCGCAGGCAGTTACGGTTCCGTGCAGACTGAAGTCTCCAACCAGATACGCAGCGGCCGTTTCAGCAGCACAGTGGCCGGACAATATATGCGAAGTGATAACCATCGCCCTGGAATGGGGTTCGAGCAGTATGGAGGCTACCTGAAATTAGGGTATGATATCGCCACTAACTGGCACGCGTACATAGACGCCGACCTGACACATTTCAACTCCGCCTATCCCGGTAGCGTCACTTCCCCCGTCTATGGGGCGTACCAGTGGATAACACGAGGCATGGCGACGGCTGCGGTTGAGAACCATTACGAGCGCACCAATGGCGCTTTAAGTGTGTATACCGATTTCGGCAGGCACAAGATAGACGACGGTTCATCAAACATCTCGCAACCCACGACAAGGCTGTTCCGCTCAAAGGATGCGCTCATAGGAGTGTCATGGTATCAGAGTGCCAGACTGTTTCAGGGAAACCGCATAACCGTTGGCGCTGACTATCAGCATATATACGGGCGTGCATACTACACGTCCAAGTCCACAGGAGAGGTGCTTGACACACCGAACAAGCAGAGCGGACAGTCATACCGTAATGAGATTGCCGCATACGCAGATTTCCGTCAGGACATATTGCAATGGCTCACCGCCGATGTCGGAATACGTATGGACCACCATTCGGTTACAGGTACGGAGTGGGTGCCGCAGGCGGGCATCGTGGTGCGCCCCATGTCGACGGCGGAGGTGAAGCTCATGGCAAGCAAGGGCTTCCGTAATCCAACCATGAGGGAGATGTATCTCTATCCACCGTCAAATGAGGAGCTGGAGGCGGAGCGTATATGGAACTATGAGTTGTCATGGCGTCACCGTATTGGAGGACTGAACTACGGGGCCAATGTCTTCTATATCAAGGGAGACAACATGATACAGACCATAAACCGTAAGAATGTTAACACCGGCAGGATAGAGAACTACGGTCTTGAGGCCGATGCTTCATACACCATAAACGGCCACTGGAGTGTCAGCACCAACCACTCGCTGCTGCACATGAAGAATAAGATAGTGGCGGCGCCAGAGTATAAGGGCTTCCTCGGTGCGGATTATCGTCACTCACGTTTCACCGCGAATCTGTCGCTGCAGTATATCAGTAACCTGTACACAGCTACGGGTCAGGATGAGGAAAAGGAGAATTTCTGCCTGCTTGGTGTCACATTAGGCTACAAGGTTACAAAGTATGCCGGCGTATGGCTGCGAGGTGACAATCTGCTGGCGCAGAAGTATGAGATAAATCGTGGTTATCCTATGCCGCGCGCCACATTCATGGGTGGTGTTGACATACATTTCTAACTGTTATACATACCACATAAAATGACGGCCACCGCATGATATTGCACGGTGGCCGTCATTGTTTTTCCAGAACGCGGTGATGCTCTCGGGACGCTTTTGTAACTAATTGAAAATCAATAGTAAAGCAGGGGTGCTGTAAAAGCTATCAAATTACACTGTAAAAGCATAGAGATTACCGTGTAATTTGATAGAGATTACAAGGTAATTTGATAGCTTTTACAGGGCGATCTGATAGCACTGTAATTACAGTGTGTTTGCGTTACTGTTTTTATGCGTTTTTTGTGCCTTGCAGACGCAGTGATTATTTCTTCTTTTTACGTTTGAACAGCCTTAGTGTTCCGCCCAGACGGCAATACAGTTTCCAGCCGAGTATGGCGCCGTCAATGAGCGCTGACGCTGATGACACTTTTGCCATCAGACGCTTTGTTGGTGAGCTCATGTCCTCGGCCGTTGGCTGTCGGAACATGGACTCCCACAGGTCTCCAAGCCTTTCCTCTGAACTGTACAGCTCGTTGCGTAGCTGCTCCTTGTATAAGTGCAGAGTCTCGAGTGAGTCTATAACGGCATGGTCGGGCAGTTTTCTCGTGCTTCTTTGCATATCTGCGGTCTTGGTTATTTGTTAGTGGACTCTTCCTTGAAGATGCTGATGAGGAATCTTACAATGGGGCGCTCTATCCATGTGTGGCGTTTGGCCATCATCAGCAGCAGAAGCAATATGTATGCTATGCCGACGGTGAGGAATGCCAGTGGTGTTGAATGGAACACGTCCGCCAGAAAATATGCTGCCGAGAAGGAGATGTATATAAGGGCCATGAGGGTTAGCAGGGCAATGATGAACGCTATCGTTAAAGTTGATAGTATGCGTACCACCTTTTCTATTACATCAAGTTTGGCATACTCCTTCTTTATGATTATCCATTGCTTGGCTTCTTCTACAATGTCTGCAATCTTCTCTATGTTCTCATCATTTGACAGCATGGGCGGATAGAGTTTTTGTGGTGGTTAATGGGGAAATAATAAATAAGGTAGGTTCCGTATTGTGGCAGAACCTACCTTGATGTTATGTTATTCAATGTCGTCAGCAATATCCTTAATCTGCTTGCGTGACAGCTTGATGTTGTGCTCATCACAGAAGTTCTCCACTGCTTCCTGAATCTTTGAGCGTGTGTCAGAGCCTTTCTCAGGTGCGAAAAGAAGTGCTGCTGTTGCGCCAGCTACGGCTCCGCCGATGATTGCGCCGATGTAACCTAATGCTTTCATAATGATAAAGTTTTTAAAAGTTAGAAATCTTGTTAACTGTTATTGTTTTTGCAAATGTAGTAAAAAATCCTTGAAAAGGCGCAATAGTAGTGTTAAAAATAGCGAAAAGGGCGAAATACTAACGATTTTTTAGTACCTTTGTGGCATATTTAAATCTTAGTAATAATTTCAACACTTGTTTAGAATGAGAAAATATGTAACGATGTGTGCGGCAGTGTGCGCTGCTTTGGTTTCAATATCATGTGGTTCTTCAAAGGAAAGCGCATACCGTAAGGCATACGAGAAGGCTAAGGCGCAGGAAATGGCGCAGCAGCAGGCTCCGGAACAGCAGGAGAAAGAGGCTCCGGTACAGCAGACTCCTGTGGTGACACCCCTGGTGGAGGCTCCGGCACAGTCTACAGTGACAGACAATAATGATAATGTTCCTGTGCGCTCGGAGAATATTACCGTGGTTGACGGCTCCGGACTGAAGGCTTATTCAGTGGTGGTGGGATCATTTGGAGTGCGTGCTAATGCTGACGGCGTGAAGAGTACGCTGGTCAATGCAGGATACAACGCGCAGGTTGCTTACAATTCAGAGCGTAATATGTACCGTGTTGTGGCAAGTACATTTGATTCCAAGGCCAATGCGGTGGAGAGCCGCAACTCACTGCGTGCCAAGTATCCTGACGCGTGGCTCCTGATGAAGAAGTAATCATGGCGCGCATACTGGCTATTGACTATGGAAAGAAACGCACCGGGCTTGCTGTGACAGATATGTTGCAGATAGTGCCCGGTGCGCTTGATACAGTTGACACCAAGCAGCTCATGTCCTTCTTGAATGATTACATAGGGCGTGAGGAGGTGGAGCGCATCATTATTGGCGAACCTGTGCAGCCTAACGGTATGCCATCAGAGAATTTGCAGCGTGTCAGGCAGTTTGAGGCATTGTGGCGCAAGGCACATCCCGAGATTCCCATTGAGGGCTGGGATGAGAGGTTTACGTCAGTGATGGCGCACAGGACTATGCTTGACGCCGGACTGAGAAAGAAGGCGCGCCAGGACAAGGCGCTTGTAGACAGAATTTCAGCAACTATTATTCTTCAAGACTATCTTAGGTCTAAAATATGATTTTACCAATTTATACATACGGACAGCCTGTGCTGAGAAAGATAGCGCAGGATATAGACAAGGATTATCCCGAGTTACAGACGCTTATCAGCAATATGTGGGAGACATTGGCCAGCAGTGAGGGTATAGGTCTGGCCGCACCGCAGATTGGACTGGATATAAGGCTCGTCGTGATTGACTTGGATGTGTTGAAAGAGGACCTTCCGGAATACGATGGATTTAGAAAGGTTTTTGTGAATGCGCATATAGAGGAGTATGACGACAGTGAGACTTCGTCCTCGGAGGAGGGATGTCTGTCGCTGCCGGCCATACACGAGAAGGTGGTAAGGCCGACAAGAATACGTGTGAGGTATATGGATGAGGACTTCAATGAGCATGATGAGTGGGTGGAAGGTTATCTTGCATGCGTTATGCAGCATGAGTTCGACCATCTTGACGGACGTATGTTCATAGACAGACTTTCACCATTGCGCAAGCAGCTTATAAAGTCCAAGTTGCGCTCGTTGCTGCAGGGCCGCTTCCGTTGTGGATATAAGGTGAAGGTGCCGCATATAAGATAATGTGGCACCATATAATGATAATGACGGCTTTTTAGGTTTGGAGCATCCGTCTGAGTGAATATATTCAGGTTAACAGACTTCATAATATGTCATTCCTATCACGCATACTCCTTCTTAGGACTGGGGTAGGGCTGCTGCTCTGCCTTGTGTCTGTGTGTATTAATGCCCAGTATAAGGTGGACCGCCTTATATTGAGCGGCAGAGTGGCGTTGCATTATGAGGACTATGTCTTGTCTATACAGTATTTCAATCAGGCAATATCGCAGAAGCCTTATCTCTATGAGCCGTGGCAACTGAGAGCCATTGCCAAGTTCTATCTTGATGACTGGACTGGGGCGGAGGCTGATGCGACAAAGGCTATAGAGCTTAATCCGTATATAACATCACTCTATGACCTGCGTGGCATTTCGCGTATACGGCTCGAGAAATATGATGGAGCGGTGGAGGATTACACCAAGGCCATAGCCATTGAGCCGGATAACCGTAACTATTGGTATAACCGCGCTGCCTGCATGATGGAGCAGAAGCGCTATGAGGAGGCCCTGTTGCAGCTTGACAGCATAATGGGGCGGTGGGAGAAGTATGCGCCGTCCTATCTGTTGAAGGCTGAAGTGTATCTTAATATGAAGGATACCGTGGAGGCGGAGAGGTGGATAGCGCAGAGTCTTGATGTGGACCCGTACAATGCCAATGCTTGGAGGGTGCGGGCAAGTATTGCTCTGCACAATGAACAGTGGAAAAATGCGGACGATTACTTCTCTAAGGCGCTGCATTTGAAGCCTAAGGATGCGGGAAGCCTTGTGAACAGGGCGCTTGCACGGTTGAGGTTGAACAACCTGCGCGGTGCGATGAGTGACTATGACGAGGCTTTGGAGGTGGAGCCTAACAGTTTCCTTGCGCATTATAACCGCGGACTGCTTAGGCAGCAGGTTGGTGATGACAATAGAGCAATAGAGGATTTCGATTATGTTCTTGCCCTGGAGCCGGACAATGTCATGGCTCTGTTTAACCGTGCGACTCTGCTTGACCGTACAGGTGACCTCCGTGCGGCTATAAGGGATTACACTAAGGTGATAGACCGCTTCCCGAATTTCTGGACAGGATTGCGTTATCGTGCGGAATGCTATCGCAAACTCGGGATGTATGCTAATGCGGAGCGTGATGAGTTCCGCGTGTTGAAGGCACAGATGGATAAGCATCTTGGCATTCAGCAGCGTTGGTCAAAGAACAAGCTGGCTGCTGTACGAAAGATGAGTGACATAGATCCGGAGAAGTACAGCCAGATAGTGGTGGACGATGAGACGGAGAGCAGACAGGAGTATCAGAGTGAATACCGTGGCCGCATACAGAACCGGCAGGTTAAGGAACAGTATCAGCCTTTCCTCGCAATGACAGTTGGGAGGCGTAGTGCAGGCCTTGTGGTGACTCCCTTCGATGAGTCTGTAGAGGATTTTAGAATGAAGGTGGCGGCATTGCCAAAGAAGTATGGGTGTGTGGTGCCTGTGCTTGGTGGAGTAGGTGAGGGCATGGGCGTACCCACTAATGATATGGTGGATAATCTTAATGACGCTATACGTGCGACACGTGATACCACTGAGGCCGCCACTATGCTGCTTGTAAGGGCTGTGGCATACTCTTCTGCGCAGAATTACCAGGAGGCTCTGAAGGATATCAATGACTACCTGCAGATGAAGCCTGCTTCTATGGTCGCATTATGGCAGAGGGCCGTGTGCGGAGCTATGGCAGCGGAATATGAAAGGAACTCCAAACCGGAGGATGAGTCCTTGCGGCGTGCAGGAGTGAAGAGTGATTTCGAGGCACTTGTAGCCAAAGACAGTGACAATGCAAATATATTGTATAGCTATGGAACATTCTGTGCCCGTATAGGAGAGTACGACAAGGCCGCTAATCTGTTGTCAAGGGCTTTGACTATCGATGACCGTCTGGCATACGCGTATTATAATCGTGGGCTTGTGTATATGGCACAGGGGATGGTTACTAAGGCTATGGCTGATTTTAGCAAGGCTGGTGAACTCGGATTGTATAGTGCTTACAGCCTGATGAAGAACAGGACGCCTGAGCGGCGTTCGCATTAGCATAATAAAAAGTAATAATATGCGCAAGAAGATACTTACTTTTGTAATGTCCGCCTTCATGGCGGCGGCTCATGCACAAAGTGTGAGCGATATGTTTGTTACCATGCCGGATAGTATGTTTCCCTATCTTGCTAAGGAACAGCGTGGGGAACTGGTCAATCTGAAGAAGGTTGATCCGTCTGTTCCTGCTGAATTACGCTCTATATTTGATGGAACGGTGGCTCTGACTTCGTCGGATGATGACCTTATGACGCTGATGGTGGACTCTGCTGTCGTAATGGAACTCGCCCGGCTTGGCTCTGTTACGGGTGACAGTGTATATTGTCTGTTACGTACTGTGCGCACACCAGAGTGGGATACATCTGCCTCTATATATAATAAGGAGTGGATAAAGGTTGAGGACATTAGCTTTGATGATGTGGAGCTGGTGCACCGGCCTGATACTATGACGGAGAATAAGTTTCAGGAATTGCAGAATCTCATAGAGTTCCGTATGGTTGAGGCGCATTTTGAGGGTAAGGATGTTGTGGCATTGAGACAGTCTCTGCCTTTGACAACAAAGGAAGAAAGAAAGAGACTTAATGACATTCTAATGCAAAGAAAGTTGAAATGGGACGGGAAAAGGTTTAATATATACTAAAATATAGATAAAAAGATAGTAAAAATTTGCAGTTTACAAATATAATACGTAAATTTGCATCATGTTTTTCATGGTATTAGATTATTAAGGTTAATAAGGATTGGTTGTCGTGAGACAATCAATTTCTTTTTTATATCATCTTGCTGCCTTTTTATATTCTTGCCTTGCTTGGCGGTTTGATGTGTTATCATTAGGCAAGAAGGCTTTCTCACAGATTTTATCCTGCCACCATCGCCCGTCCATCACAGGGCATTCGTTGTTCATTATGGCAAAGGCTATGAGGTGTCCGTCTGCTCCTGTGAAGTATCCTGCCAGAGTGCTGATGCCACCCTCACGTGTAAGGGTGCCTGTCTTGGCCTTTATTCTTCCTTGCAGGTAAGGTTTTGTCATGCGGTCATGCAGTGTTCCGTCCGTGCCGGATGATGGCAGACACTGCATCATCTCGCTGTATATGCTCTTATGTTTATGAGCATACTTCAGCAGTTCTATAAGTAACAGTGGTGTCATGCGGTTATCGGGGCACAGTCCGCATCCATCGTCAATGTGGCTGACCTTGTCCGGGTTCATCTTCAGCTCTTCCCTGATGAAGCGTCTTAATGCCATTACTCCATTATGCCTGAAGTTGCCGCCTGTGTCGGCGGTGTAGCCTAACAGGTATAGCAATGTCTCAGCGTTTATGTTTGATGAGTTCTTTAGCGCTTTCTCTACCGCATAGTGCAGAGGAGTTGAGATCTCTGCAATCTTTATGGCCCTTCTCGGTACAAGTCTTCCAAAGCGTATGCTGTCAATGTTTACGTTAATATGCGCTGCCGACATCAGACCGTACAGAGTCTCTATGCGCATCTTCCTGTATCCATGGTATATCAGTCCCATGCGGCTTGTTTTCAGATCTCCGGCAATCCAGTGTTGCTCATGGTTCATGGGTTCTATGAATGCCATGTCAAGAAGGACTCTTCCTTTGACAGCCTTGATATTGCGTTGCTTTAACGCGCCAAGTAAAATGGAAAGACTGTCACGGTTGAAGGCAGGATCAAATTGTGTCTTCAGTATTACGTCTCCCCTTAAAGTGTCGTTGATAATGTTTCCATCAAGATAAAGACGTGTCCGGTACCTATAACCTGTCCCCACAGTCCGCATTGCAGCTATGCACGAGAGCAGTTTCAAGCAAGAGGCAGGCCGCATGGGCACGTTGGCGTTATATTCGTATACCGGTTGCCCGGCAGTGATATCATATAGCATTATGCCAAGTGAGCCTACAGACTTCTGTGCAGCGATAAAGGAGTCTGTACGCAGGCGGAGAGCATTGTCAATTGGTATAGGCTGTTCCGTCTTTGCATTGTTTACAGAAACATCATCGTCTCCACTCCAGCACGTGCGCAGAGCAGAGACGATGAATATAGATGTGATAATAATTGCAGGTATTATCTTTCTCACGGATCTCTTTATTCCCTTGTCAGGACAATTTACTTGAAGTAACGGTTGTAGAGACCCTCGAAGCCTTTACCATGACGTGCCTCGTCCTTGGCCATTTCATGTACAGTGTCATGGATGGCATCCCAGTTCTTGGCCTTAGCGTTAGTGGCGATACGGTATTTGTCCTCACAAGCTCCGGCCTCTGCCTGCATACGCTTCTCAAGGTTGGTCTTTGTGTCCCATACACAGTCACCGAGCAGCTCAGCAAACTTAGATGCGTGCTCTGCCTCTTCCCACGCATAGCGCTTGAAAGCCTCTGCTATCTCTGGGTAACCCTCACGGTCTGCCTGGCGGCTCATGGCGAGATACATTCCCACCTCGCTGCACTCACCGTTGAAATGTGCGTTGAGGTCCTTGATCATCTCCTCGTCAACGCCATACTCCTTGGCGATACCTATAACGTGCTCCTGTGAGAACACAAGGCCGTTAGGATTCTCTTCGAGCTCCTTGAACTTTGAGCTTGGAGCTTTACACTGTGGACACTGCTCTGGAGGTGTAGGACCTTCGTGAATGAAACCGCATACAGTACAGATGAATTTCTTGTTCATGATGTTTTTGTTTTGGATTTAAAGTTTATGTTCTAATAATAAAATATGGACGGCTTAATGTCGTTTCATGATGCAAAGTTAATAAAAAAAAATTACTCTGCAAGCATTGTGAGTAATATTTTGCTAAAATTAGTATTAAAGTTTAAGATAATATAAATAATGAGTGAATATAGTCCACGTGTCTGTAAACGAAAAGGAGTAGGCTGATTTCAGTCTACTCCTTCTGCTTTCATTGTGATGTTCAGCGGTGCGTACGGGACTCGGACCCGTGACCTCCAGCGTGACAGGCTGGCATTCTAACCAACTGAACTAACGCACCTCGCATTATTGAGAAATGTTGGCGGTGCGTACGGGACTCGGACCCGTGACCTCCAGCGTGACAGGCTGGCATTCTAACCAACTGAACTAACGCACCTCGTTGAGTGTTATTTCTCAATTGCGGTGCAAAGGTAGGCTTTTTTTTTTATACTACCAAATGTTTTGCAAACTTTTTTATGAAAACAACGTGCATTTTATGCGTTTTCTGTGTTTTCCGTTGTTTGCGCTGTTGTTTCAGTGTTGGTCTTACGTGCTCTTGAACTCTTACGCCTTGTGCGCGGCTTGTTCTTGTTCTCGTCCTTCTTCTCCACTTTCACGCTGTCCTCAGACGCAGGCTTCTCTTGCTGTTGTGGTTGGGATTCCGTTGCAGTCTGTCCCTCCTGCCTGTTCTTCTGCTGTGCAGGCTGGTTGGATGTTGCAGGTTCCGCTTTCTGTTGAGGCTGCTGTTTCGGCTTCTGTTGTTTCTGCTGTTGCTTCTGTTGGGGCTGCTGCTGTTTCTGTTTCTGCTTCTCCTGTTCAGTAAACAGGTTGTCCCCTCTGTGCCTGTCGCCGGGTCTGAAGGCGTCATCCCATAGCGTCAGCCTCTCCGGTCTGTTGCGGTGCATGGCTTTTTCTATTCCTGTCATCCATCCGGAGCCTGCCGCCATCTGTATGTAATGGTACTGCCGTGTGTAGAAGTCAAGCAGCTTCAGGTCGTCAAAGGTGAACACCATAGGTCTGAGTGGGGCGTATTGGTCGTCCCACACATTATCGTCGATGTTGTTATGCTGTTGCAAATCATCGCAGATACCCATTGCGCGGATTGCTACTGACGCGTCATTCGTCAACAGCAGCACCTTCTTGCCACTGGCGAACAGTTCCACTACCTTTCTTATTATAGCGGGGTCCGCGAACGACGCATGGTGCGACTCCGCGCCAATACCGTCAATGCGAAGCCTGTTCTCACGCTGCTGTGTCAGTATCAGGCGCTTTGCCAGACGTGCGGCAGTGTTAAGGCATACCATATTGTCTGTAAAATCCGCCTCCCTTGGATTGGCCGGGTCCTGCATTGTGGCAAAGCGGTCTATCTCCTCGTACGTCTCTCCCATCATTATGAAGCGTCCCCTGCGGTGGTATGTCAGCCTGGATATGAACTCCAGCTGCCTTTCAAACTGCAGTCTTGCGTTGTATCTGGGGTCAGAATGACTTGAAGTGTGTCCCACAAGCAGCTCAAGCCATATATTGGTGTCGCTCACCACCACGTCATAGTCCAGTACCCTTGCCAGAGTTTCTTCCAGGAAATGGAGCCGTTTCTCTATCTCCTCCATTGTCAGTTGCTGTATCTGCTGGTCTGTGAGCACAATGCTGCGCATGGGGGCCTGCGTAAGCTCCACAATGTCATTTATCATTATTGATGGCAGTGATGGCACTTTCAGCTCGCGTTTCTCCTGTCGCGCTTTCTCCTCCCTGCCCTCGGCCATGTCCTTGCCCGTGTCTTCAGTGGTGGCCTCGGTCCTGTCGGTCGCGTCACTGGTCTCCGTTACTGTCGGTACAGTTTCCGTTTCCAGCTCCTGCTTCTCCGTTACAGTGTCTGTCGTTACCGGCATTTCTTCCTTCGGAGTCTCCTCCTGTGGTGTCTGTTTCTTTGCCGTTCTTGTTTTCCTTGCAGTCTTTACCGTCGTGTTCTTTGTCCCTGCTGTCTTCTTCTGTGCAGGTCTCCTTGGCTTTCTGACTGTCTGTGACTCTTGTTGCGGAGTCCCTGCCTGTTGCATTGTCTCCGCTGTTGTTTCGTTGTTGTTCATTTAAGGATTGTTGTTGTTTACATTCCAAGTCTGTACACCTCCTCGCTTACAGCGGGTGTGATAGGATAGAATGTTCCGAACTGCTCGCCCTTGTTCTGGTGCAGGCGCTTTACGAGTTCGGGAATGTTTGGGTTGTCTATACCCAGACCACTGAATGTGACAGGCAGCTTGAGGTCATCGTGCAGGAAACTCTTCAGGCGTCTCACGCCTTCCATGGCAGTCTCCTCAATGTTTCCGTTCTCATTGCGCACTCCCATTACGCGTTCAGCAAACTGCGCAATGCGTTTAGGGTTGTGTTTGGCCATAAACGTCATGTAGGCAGGAGTGATTACAGCCAGTCCGGCTCCGTGAGTAACGTCATACATGGCGCTTACCTCATGCTCCAGCTGATGTCCGCTCCAGTCCTCCACGCATCCTACGCCGCACGTGCCATTGTGTGCCACCATACCGCTCCACATTATGTTGGCCCTTGCATTGTAGTCGTTCGGGTTTTCCATGACCTTCCGTCCCTCATTGATGATAGCCATCAGTACGCCCTCGCACATACGGTCGCCAATCTCCGTCCCTTCCGTGTTGGTGAAGTAGCGTTCCAGTATGTGTACCATCATGTCGCATATTCCCGATGCTGTCTGCCATGCCGGCAGTGTCATAGTCAGCTCCGGGTTCATGATGGCGAATTTGGGTCTGAGTGTCATGGGCTGCTTTATGCCCAGCTTCTGCTGTGTGGACTCTTTCGTTATGACAGCATTGCCGGAGCCTTCCGATCCCGCTGCGGGAATAGTCAGTACCACTCCCACAGGCAGCGCTTCCTGCACCTGCGCCTTGCCTGCGAAGAAGTCCCAGAAGTCCCCTTCATACTTCACTCCGCACGCTATGGCCTTTGCGGTGTCTATCACTGAGCCTCCGCCCACGGCTATTATGAAGTCCACACCCTCCTTCCTTACAAGGTCTATGCCCTCATATACCTTTCCGTCCGTAGGGTTTGGACGCACTCCGCCCATCTTGACTGTCTCCACTCCCGCAGCCTTCAGTGCTGCGGTGACGCGTGCCAGCAGTCCGCTCTTTACGGCACTGCCGCCGCCGTAGATTACGAGTGCCCTGCCTGCTCCATAATGTAGCGCCAGCTGTCCGGCCTTCTCTTCAGTGTTCTTTCCGAATATAAACTCTGTTGGTGAATAAAAAGTAAAATCAATCATTGTTGTTCCTTCTCTTGTCTGTTAATGATTCTCTCCACATCCTTCAGTATTCTCTGGTAGAATGGTGAGCTTGTGTATCCCATGTTCTTCTTGAGCATGGCCGTAATGTCACTTTGTGACTTGGTGTAAGCCGACAACTCGTTCTGCAACTGCATCACGTGCATGGCCTTTCCCCTTATCTCCCTTTCCCTCTCACGCCTTAGTTCGTCACATACCGTCTGCACTGTCGGTGCCACCACGTTCTCAAACAGGTGGTGCCCCTGTACAAACAGGTACGTGTTCTCCGGCATTACGCCGAAACGCACCAGTTCATCCTTCGTCTTCAGATATTCCGCCTTGCGTCCGGGATAAGCCTTTATCAGCTCGCTTATCCTCACCCGCACCTTGTGTCTGACCTTCTCGATGCTTGACATCATGTCTGGCAGGCGCGAGTGCCTTATGGTTACGACCTTGTTGAAGTCGGTAATGCTGAACCGCGTGTACTCCCTCTTCCTGTAGAGCATGATGCTCCATATAAATAAAGGATATATAGCCTTGCTGTATTCTTGCAGAAAGGTCTCGAAGTCGAATATGGAATGGTCGTTGAGTGTAGCCATCACACACACGTTGTGCAGTGACTGGGCATAGCATTGATAGTTCTCTATGGCATAAACGTATGTGTGCACCACATACGGGTTGCCCAGCATGAAGTCGGACTGGAATGTCCTTCCGTTTATCAGATAGTCATAGTCCGCGTCCACACAGGCCATCATGCTGTTGCCCGCCCCGTTCTTCATCAGTGACATCAGTGCCTGCTTCTTCCCCTTGTTCAGTGAGTTTCTGCTTGGCAGCATCACTTCAAAATACCGGGTGTCGTCCTCGAAGCGGCTCAGCACCATCCTCCAGAAGAACACATCGTCATAGCTCTCCACGTATGCCACTATCCTTCTCCGCGCCTTCTTGCCCTTCAGCTTGTTGGCGGCGTTGATATAGTCGCTTGATATGTAGTTCTTCAGTGCCATCAGCCCACTTCTATCTCGCTTACCTCTGTTACCCTGTCAGTCCATCCGTCCATTATCACCGCAGGCGAGTGCGTAGTCAGTATCACCTGCACATTGGGGTTTATCTCCATTATGATGTTCAGCAGCTGCTTCTGCCACTCTATGTGCAGGCTCACCTCCGGCTCATCCATGAACAGTACGTATGGCTGCTGGTCCTGTACCAGTACCGTCAGCAGTATCACCAGCATCTGCTTCTCTCCGCTCGACAGCTGGTATGGCATCAGGGTCTCTCCCATCTGCATGAAGCGTATCTCGTTCTCCGTGCGTATTATGGTCTTCTTGGTGTCGGCAAAGAGGCTGTCCACAATGTCATGGAAACGCTTCTTGTTCTCCGACAGCCGCTGTGCCATCACCGGCGCGTCGCTTCTGCCGCTCTGCAGCATCTCTATTATTCTGTTACCGAGGTTCACCTGATAGTCCAGATACCTCCTCTGCAGTTTGAAAAGCTGCAGGTCCAGCTCCGTGACAATCTTGAAGTCCAGTCTGGATGTTATCTCCGAGCTTATCAGAGGCCTGTCAAATGAGCGTATAGTGTCAAAGCGCAGCGTGTCGGCATCATCCTCATGCAGCATCAGTCTCACGCCATTTCCATTCTCCACCATGCCGTCGGCCTGCACCAATGGTGTGAGGACCTTGCTTAATATGGTGCTCTTGCCCACACCGTTCACGCCACTGAGAATGTTGACGTGCCTGTCCAGCTGCCATTTAATGTGCTTTCTGCCGTTCCAAAGGGAGTCTATCTCAATCTGCTTTATGTATTCTGCGTATTTCATGTTGTTAAGGAGTAAGTAGAATGGCGATGCGGTCTTGTCATCAAACGGTCATAATGTGACAGCGACAGTATCATGTATAAATATCATTTCTGCAAAGGTAAGCAAAAAAAATCAATGCCCCAAATGTTTTTTATATTTTAACTTGATACACAACCTGTAAATAAATAGTGGAATATAGTATTTATAGTGGTGTATCATAGAAAACTTATATGTAATTACTTTTGTTAAGATAAATATTCATTGTTATATTTAACAATTGTTTGGTTGTTATATTTGACAATTCGATTATTTGTTATTACCTTTGCAAAAAATATAGAATTATGATAGAAAGTATTGAGTTTGAAGCAAAAGGACAGAATCAGTCAGAAATAAGATTGCAGCATTCGACAGGTGAAATAACTACATTGCTTTTTAGTAGTATGTTTCCTATGCAGGCACAAGGGTATTATATTAAAGCAATTAACTTATTAATAGCCCAAAAACCGGATATATCTCCAAAAGATGATTTGTTTAATATATTTACAAATTGGTTTATTCGACATTCATTAGAGATGCCATTAGGTGTAGGTACTTCAAAGAATGAAGAACGTATAAGAATAGGCAACAGAATAAAGGAAATACGAGAAGAAAAGCATTTGGAAGCAAAAGCACTTTCTTTGTTAACAGGTATAGATGCAGCTAACTTATGTCGAATAGAACAAGGAAAGCAATCAGCAGGTATAGATGTATTGTCTAAAATAGCAAATGCTATGGGTTATAGGATAGATTTTGTTGAACTTAAAAAATAATTGTTATGAAAAAGTCATTTGTTTTAATGTTGTGTATGATTATGTTTGCTATCTCATTAAACGCACAAGATGCCTCTTCACAAATGAAAACAACGATAGCCTCACCTGATAGTAATGTTAATTTTCGCCTTTACCGGACATTTAACAGGTGGACATTCTTAAAACTTGATACGCGAACTGGTAAAATAAATCACGTTCAGTACAGTATGGATGGTGATGCTATGCAGTATTCTTTGAATGATTATCCATTAGTGGATGAAGAGGGGGCAAAAACTGGAAGGTTCTTTTTATACCCTACAGAGAATATTTATACTTTTATCTTGTTAGATCAAGTAGATGGACGAGTGTGGCAAGTACAATGGAATATAGATAAAAGTAAAAGAGGGATTTGGAGAATTTATTAAACTATGTCAAAACAGAAACCATATTTGACTTACGCAATTAATGCGGAAGGGTATTTGACGCACGTAGATGCAGTGTCAAAAGGATTATCGTGTGCTTGTATTTGCCCTCATTGTCATAATAAATTATGTGCAAAGAATGGTGGAAACAATAAGGTTCATCATTTTGCACATAAAGATGGAAGTGATTGTGTGGGAGCAGTGGAGTCGGCATTGCACATGATGGCAAAAGAAATTCTTCAGGAGAATAAGAAGGTTATGTTGCCTTCTGTTTATAATAAGAACCAGAATGGCGTAAAGACGGAATTCTCACAGGTGAAAGTTGAGCCTAATGACAAAGAACTGAAGTTGCGTCCAGATTGTATTGGCTACACAAACGATGGTAAAGAGATATGGGTAGAATTTAAAAGAACTCATCAGGTGGATGCCAAAAAGGCTGGTAAAATAATTTCGGCAAAGAAAGATTGTATAGAGATTGATTTGAATAAGAGTGAGCTTGACCCTGTTTCTTTGCAGAAATTTATAGAGAATGAGGTCGCTCATAGAAAATGGATATATAATAGTCAATGCCCACCCACACAGTACTCAGATAATGAAACGCATAGATGTGATGATTATAATAATGACAGTTCCTCACATATAAGAAGGCATTTAGCTATGGACGATACAGGAAATATAGTTAGCCTGTATAATTTATCTGAAATAAACACATTAGAACATACATATTATTGTATGGCGTGTGGTAAAGAGGTTTTTATTGATGTTGATGATTACGGACAATATTCTTTTGAACATTTAAGTGACAATGAACAATGTATGGATGACTATTATTTATATGAGGCGGCCAAGAAAATTTTATATCAGAAATTCAATACGGCCAATAAGTTTGAGATTGAAGTTCCTAAAGTTATGAAATGTGAGGAACAATCGAATTGTAAATTACCTTCGTCATATACTCAATACTGCTCAAAACCTGTTAGCAGACGTTATGATTTAAAACAATTAGGATATAATAACTGTTCTATCGACTATATGTTTCCGAATGCAGACTATAGGTGTGACATTGTATTGTTTAGAGGAGAAGATATAGATACATCTATAATCATTTCTATTATGACGGAAGATTGTTATGTTGATGTTACATCAATGCATAAACGCACCATAGAGGTTAGGGTAGATTATGAAAGTGATGTTTATAGATTGCAAAACCAATCATTGGATAAGATTAATGTGAAGATGTATAATTTTCATAAATCTTTGCCTGATGGAGCTCATAAAGAAGACATAAATAATCCTTTGCTGGCCTTTACTTTATTTGTTAGTGGTAAATATTCTATTGGTACTATTAGTTGCCATACTCCAAAGGAGCGTAGTGCAGTTTATAAGATTATGTTTTTTTCTGGATTAGAAGACAGCTATAAACTGAAGCAATTTGCAATATATAAGTGCTATAAAGCTCATAGAACTGTTTGTATATGTGAATTATGTAGCTTCCTTAAAATACCATCTTCTTATCTGTCACATAAAGTATGTATAAGGTATAAAACTAAAGGTACTCAACATTATCCGTTGAAGACAAAGCCTATTAATTGTCCATGGTTTGAGTATAATGAGGGTATGGAGATGATATTTCAAGAGTTTGAAAATAAAATAGAATTCATAGAACACACATTTTAGAGTATTCAAGTATTGTTTTCTTAAAATAAAATACTGGATATTGTAGGTGGTTTCAATGTCGTGGGAAATAATAATGCCAAAAATCAAAGTGTCAGGAAAATGGGCTCACCTGAAAAAGTGTGTGGATTAAGCATACAATCTTGTTAGTCTGAAG
>JAUNOM010000058.1 GCA_030531085.1 Prevotellaceae bacterium
GCCAGAAAAAGTTCCTTCATATATTCTTATTCCTATAGGTTGTTGTTTGGATTGTGGCGAAATGGTTAGACCTTTTGCCTGTAACTTCTTCTGAAAATCAGTAATACTCCCGTTCAATTCGGTTCCCATAAACTTCAAGTGCCCTTTCGGCTCTTGAGCCTGTGCAATTAGTCCAATCAGACAGGCGATGATGATAACAGCTAACTTCTTCATAGTTCACTATAATTAATATCTAAAAATACAAAAGACGTAGACATTCGCCATACGACTTCTTGGTCACCACAACCATCACAAATATATGGGAATGCCCACGCCTATGTGGTGGGTCCCAATAATTTGTGATGTTGCTCTATTTCTATGTGGTGATTAGAAGTCTATTGAGCATTATGTCTTTTGCACTCCTTTCGGAATACAGGTACAAAAGTAACAATTAAATCTCAAACAGCCAAACCTTTTAAAGAAAAAATATTGAAAAACAGCAACAAGTTTATATATTGTTTATATGTTGGTTATGGACTTTTGTTTTACAAATTTATACTTTTTAAGTAAAAACAAAAACATTTTCATAAAACGTTAGTTGTTTCGGAGTATCCAAAAAATATCCCCGCATCTTCGTTCGAAGTGCGGGGATTGTTGATGTCTATCCGAGGTAGTTAATTTAGGTTGTAGAGTTTTTTGTGTTTTTTTAATTCTAATTGTGTGTTGATAATAGTATTAAGAGAAAGGATTAAGATTGGGTTTACCACCGGATTACGTTTGCAAATGTAATAAAAAAAGTTGACGTAAGTCAAACTTATGTCAACTTTCTTTATAATTTTGACTTTCTTTAACAAATTAGGGGTGATGTGCACCTTAACATGTTAAAACTTGTTTTAATATCCCTTGCTTATATGTTTTTCACTGTCTCTCATTGTGAAAGTGTGATGATAAAGCGTAGGATATTCCGTTTCTCTGTCGGACAGTACTATTTTCTGCCGAAATCAGCAGGAATCTCCCCCCATTCCTTTGTCTCCCATTTCAGGACAGGCACCCTGAAAGCGTGTGTACGCAGCCATGTCTCGGCGCGTCTGATCAGCTCGTGCGCCTTCATTGTCTGCGGTGTCTGCTCCAGTTTTGTCTTGCATTGCATCTTCCGGACCCATAACTGTGCATTGACCGAGTCACTGTATATGGTGTACTCCTTCATGCCCCGCTGTTCCATAAGGGCAAGTGCGTGGACAATAGCCAGGAATTCGCCGATATTGTTGGTGCCGCGGATTGGGCCGAAGTGGAACACCTGCTGTCCGGTCGTAAGATCCACACCGCGGTATTCCATAGGACCGGGGTTGCCTGAACAGGCAGCGTCAACCGCCCAGGCTAATGAGTTGCTTGTTGCCATTATTGTTCAGATGTGTGATGGCGGCTGTCTGCTACATCCTTTCGGGCACCTCTATGCCAAGGAGTGCCATGCCGTTCCTGATGGTCTTTGCGACATTGGCGGCGAGGGTCAGGCGTAGCTGCTTTTGCTCGGTGGTGTCTGCGCTCAGCACGGAGTAGTCGTGGTAGAACTGGTTGAATGCCTTTGTCAGCTCAAAACAGTAGTTGGCTATGCCGGATGGGCTGTAGTCCTTGCCGGCCTGTGCTACTGCGGCACCGTATTCGCTTATCTTCTGCACCAGCTCTATCTCCTTTGCATTCATCTCTGCATTGGCAGGCAGTGACGGCGTGATGCCCTCGGCGGCAGCCTTGCGCAGTATGCTGCGTATGCGTGCGTAGGTGTACTGTATGAACGGACCGGTGTTACCGTTGAAGTCTATGGACTCTTCCGGATTAAAAAGCATATTCTTGCGTGCGTCCACCTTGAGGAGGAAGTATTTCAATGCTCCCATACCCACGATACGCGCTATCTCCTGTTTCTCGTCCTCGCTCATGTCGGCGTGCTTGCCCAGCTCGTCGCTTGTCTTGCGCGCGTCCGCTATCATGGCGGCAATAAGGTCGTCAGCGTCAACCACGGTACCCTCGCGTGACTTCATCTTTCCGTTGGGCAGTTCTACCATTCCGTATGAGAAGTGTACGAGGTCCTTGCCCCACTTGAAGCCGAGTTTGTCGAGTAGGATTGACAGCACCTGGAAGTGGTAGTTCTGCTCATTGCCCACCACATATATCATCTGGTCTATCGGGAAGTCCTGGAAACGCAGCTTGGCCGTGCCGATATCCTGTGTCATGTACACAGACGTGCCGTCGGAGCGCAGCAGCAGCTTCTCGTCGAGTCCCTCCTTTGTGAGGTCGGCCCATACGGAATTGTCCTCGCGGCGGTAGAAGAATCCTTTTGCCAGGCCTTCCTCCACCTTCTCCTTGCCTTCAAGGTATGTGTCAGACTCATAGTATATCTTGTCAAAGCTGACGCCAAGTGCCTTGTATGTCTCGTCAAATCCTGCATACACCCAGCTGTTCATCTTGGTCCACAGTGCACGGACCTCGGGGTCGTTGTTCTCCCATTTCACGAGCATATCATGGGCTTCCTTGATGAGCGGCGCCTCCTGCTTGGCCTTCTCCTTGGCGGTTTCCTCGTCCATACCGTCAGCGGTGTACTGCTGTACCAGCTCTGCCTGCTCGGCCCTATAGTGCTTGTCGAAGGCTACATAGTATTCACCAATCAGATGGTCGCCCTTTTTGCCGGATGTCTCGGGTGTCTCGCCGTTGCCATACTTCAGCCATGCCAGCATGGACTTGCAGATGTGTATGCCGCGGT
>JAUNOM010000018.1 GCA_030531085.1 Prevotellaceae bacterium
AGAGATACCCCTGTAAAAGCTATCAAATTACACGGTAATCTGATAGCTTTTACAGGGTAATTTGATAGAGATTGCAAGGTAATCTCTATGCTTTTGCTGGGGGACTTGATAGACATACAAAAAGCATTGATTTTACACACTGTTATATCCATATAAGTTCTGACATTACATCGTCACTGATGTAAAGACCTTTACGTGTAAGTGCCATTCTGTTGTCGTGTATTGTAAGTGCTCCAGCATCTATACATTTTCTCGCATTTTTTATAATGTAGTCTTTTTGTTCTTTGTCAAGTAAGTTCAGATTTATGCCCTCGCGTGTGCGCAGTGCAGTTGTCACCATATCGTTATAGTGTGTACGTGCATCTATAGTCTCCTGTTCTATATGCATACATCCCGATTCTATTGAGCTGATATAATCATCTATATCACTGACATTCCATTGTCTGGATGTTCCGTTGTATGAGTGTGCGGCAGCACCAAGACCTATATAATGGGTATCGTTCCAATAGCATGAGTTATGTATGGAGCGGTATCCGGGTAATGCGAAGTTGCTAATTTCATAGTGTTCATATCCTGCTGCGGACAGTGTGTCCAACAGTATACTATACATTTCCGCACTGCAGTTTTCTTTATTCTCTTTTATCTCTCCATGCTTTAACATCTGATATAGTGGAGTGCCTTCCTCATACATAAGTGAATATGCGGAAATGTGCTGTACATTCAGTTTCAAAGCTATGTTGATGTCTTGTTGCCATTGCGTAATGGTCTCGTCAGGAAAGCCAAACATAAGGTCTATGCTTATATTTTCAATGCCTGCCTGACGCAGCATCGTTATTGCCGGTAGGATGTGTGCTGATGTATGCCTCCTGTGCAGAAAGCGCAGAATGTTATCGTTGAATGTCTGCACTCCCATGGATACTCTGTTGACCCCCATTGTGCTCATAGTCTCACAAAGTGATGGTGTGATGTCATCGGGATTGCACTCCATGGTGAATTCTATAACAGAATTGTTGTTAAATTTCTCACTTAGCAGCAGTAGGTTTTTCTTGCTGAGTAGGGAAGGGGTTCCACCACCTATATATATAGTTCTGACATTATCAGCGCCAAGATAATCATGACGTAGCTCCATTTCCTTTAGTACAGCTTTAATGTACTGGTCTTGTCTGTTCAGATGTCTGGTAGAGGAGTAGAAGCCGCAATATATGCATTTGCTTGCACAAAACGGTATATGAATGTATATCCCAGCCATTTGTTTAGTTTGATTGTACTTCTATATAGAAAGCAGGATAAGCATTTCTTATATAAAAGACGGACTCCTATATTGGATATAAAAATATACATTCAATATAGGAGTCCGTCTTGACTTGTTTAATTATTAATAGATCCACCAACAATATCAAGCAATTCACTTGTTATGGCCTGCTGGCGGCTCTTGTTATATTGGAGATTGAGCTCTCGTAACAGTTCATCCGCATTATCTGTTGCAGTCTGCATTGCAACCATACGTGCAGCATGTTCTGACGCTATGCTGTCAAGCAGAGCCGTATAGAGCATCAGATGAACCATTTTTGGTACAAGAGTATTAAGAATGGTTTCCATGTCCGGTTCAACAATATAATTGTCGTTGAGCGGCTTGGCATCCATTGTTTCCTCGTGATGTTCCTTCTCCTTTCGCTTTAAGTACTCCTGAATATCCTTTGTGACCATTTTTGTCTCGAGATCACGCTCGTGATCCCGTGTCAATTCAGTTGTCAGATCTATGGGGATTAGTGACTTGCGTGTGAGGATTTGCGAACCTGCACTTTTGAAATGATGGTATACCAACTCCACCTTGTCAATTTCTCCGCGAACAAACATCTGTCCTAATTCACGTGCTATCTCCACGCATCGGTGTACATTAGGCTTGTCTATCAGTTCGTCAAAATTACCAGCGGATTTATAACCAAGTTTCTGTAACTTCTCTGAGATTTTTCTTCCAATAGGGTAAATGATGATGTTTTCCTTACTCAACTGCTTATAGCCGTCAACTGTTTGTTGCATCATCTTCAAGATATTTGTATTAAAGCCACCGCAAAGACTACTGTTGCTTGAGAATACAATAAGGGCTACATTCTTTACAGGGCGCTGTACAGAATATACGGACTTCAACTCTGCATCTGATGCAATAAATGTTTTTAATATATGCTCCAGCATTGTCTCATAAGGCAGCATATTACCAATCATCATTTGTGCATGATGTAATTTTGAGGATGCTACCATTTTCATTGCACTTGTAATTTTACGAGTGCTGTTGACAGATGATATGCGATTTTTTATATCTTTTAGTGACGGCATAATTCTTTAGTTTTTGTATTGTCCTGCAATGTCAGCCATTATACCTTCAATAGCTCCCGTAATTTCATCATCAATCTTTCCACTACCCAGAACTTCTATTATCTCCGGTTTAGTGCTACGCAGCTTGTCAAGGAATGTATCCTGACATTCACGAACCTTATCAACAGGAACATTAGCCATCAGGCCGTTCATTCCACAATACAGTATGGCTATCTGCTCGCCAACGGGCATAGGGCTGTACTGTGGCTGGATTAGCAGCTGATTATTCTTACGTCCACGGTCAAGGGTCATTGCTGTAACCGCATCCATGTCACTTGAGAATTTGGAGAAACTTTCAAGCTCTCTATATTGTGCCTGATCTATCTTTAGTGTTCCGGCCACCTTCTTCATGGACTTAATCTGTGCCGAACCACCCACACGTGATACAGATATACCGACGTTGATGGCAGGGCGGAAACCTTGGTTGAACAAGTCGGCCTCAAGATATATCTGTCCATCTGTGATGGATATGACATTTGTAGGAATGTAGGCAGACACGTCACCAGCCTGCGTCTCGATGATAGGAAGGGCAGTGAGAGAGCCGCCGCCTTTGACCTTACCCTTAAGACATTCTGGCAAATCGTTCATTTGTTCCGCTACTTCCTGCTGTTCGTTGATTTTCGCAGCACGCTCCAATAAACGTGAATGCAGATAGAACACATCTCCTGGATATGCCTCACGTCCAGAAGGACGGCGCAAAATCAATGATACCTCACGATAGGCCACCGCTTGTTTTGACAAGTCATCATAGATGACGAGGGCGTGCTCACCACGATCACGGAAGTATTCTCCAATGGCTGCGCCTGCAAAAGGTGCATAATACTGCATGGCAGCAGGCTCACTGGCTGTGGCTGCAACTATTACAGTATAGGGTAGGGCACCGCGGTCTTTAAGGTTCTGCACTAAAGCGGCAACGGTACTTGCTTTTTGGCCTATTGCAACGTATATGCAATATACAGGTTTACCCGCATCATAGAAACTCTTCTGGTTGATGATTGTGTCGATTGCAATGGCTGTTTTACCTGTCTGACGGTCACCGATAATAAGCTCACGCTGTCCACGTCCAATAGGTATCATACTGTCCACTGCCTTAATGCCGGTCTGTAATGGCTCCTTTACTGGCTGACGGTAAATCACACCTGGTGCTTTTCTGTCAAGTGGCATTTCGTAAGACTCAGAAAGATCAAGCTCCCCCTTACCATCTATAGGCTGTCCAATAGGATTAACCACACGGCCCAACATATTGTCATTGACCCTTATGGAGGCAATACGATTGGTTCGTTTTACTGTCATTCCTTCCTTTATGCCTGATGTGGAACCCAGAAGCACGCATCCTACGTTGTCCTCCTCCAAGTTCATCACAATTGCCATGGTGCCATTCTCAAACTCCAGCAATTCATTGGCCTCTGCATTGCGCAGGCCATATATACGCGCCACACCATCACTTACAGTGAGCACTGTGCCCACTTCATCGAAACGGGCCTCGTCACTGATTCCCTTTAATTGGTTCAGCAACACCTGTGACACTTCGCTTGGTTTTATCTTGTCTGACATTTGTTTACTTTAATTTTTAATTGAACTATACAACCAATTTCTTCAGGATGGTATTAAGTTTTGTCTTTATACTTGCATCCATCCTATAGGTATCATATTCAAGGATGAAGCCTCCTATAATATCAGGATTGACTTCTGTCTCAAATTCAACTATACCATTGGTTCTACTCTCCACCATTTGCTGCATCCTCTTCTCTATGGCAGAATCTACAGCTGTAGCGGTTGTAAGTTTTCCACGGATGACGTTCTTCTGATTCCTGTAAAGAGTGATATACGAGTTTGCAATGAATTGCATCACACTCTCGCGGTCTTCATCAAGCACGAGCCTGATAAATTTTTCTGTAAGCGGTGTAACATCATTTCCTGCGGCTGCTTTCAATAATGTTTCCTTGCTCTCCTTTGCAAGCATGGGATTGTCTATCGTGCACCTTAACTCTGGCACATCGACATAACTCTTGGCAAGAGTCTGCATATCCTTGTATACCTTGTCTTCAAGGCCTGCCTCCGTGCTGCATTTTATCAGCGCCCTGGCATAACGCACCGATATTACTCCTATGTCCATATCACATTATTTGTTAGAAGACACCTCATCCAGCATACGATCAATGAGTTCCATCTGCGCATCGTCATTTTTTAGATTATGCTGAAGCACTTTCTCCGCAATTTCAACAGAAAGCATAGCCACCTGATTACGTATTTCTGTAATGGCCGCCTGTTTCTCACTTTCTATTTCATTACGTGCCTCATCCAGCATACGTGCACTTTCCTGACGCGCCTGCTGCTGGGCCTTTTCTACGATACTCTCACGTGTAGCAGCAGCCTCTTTTAAAATAAGAGACTGTTTCTCACGTGCCTCCTGCAAGATGGATTCACCTTCTTTCTGTATATTGGCCAGCCTTTCGTTAGCCTCACGTGCCTTCTGTAAACTATCATCAATGAATGCCTTTCTTTCGTTTACCATATTAATGATAACAGGAAAGCCAAACTTTGTCAGAATGAGCAGTACAACAAGGAACGTAATGGTCATCCAAAAAAGCAAACCGCTACTCGGAATTAATAAATCCATACGCTGATATGATTATAATTCAAAATTCTTTATTAAATGTTTGGTGATAGTATCATTAGACGCTGGGACAGATTTACAATCTCATTGTCTTACTGTAACTTATCACGCTTGACAGTTTTCCTCTGTATTATACGCAGAGGAAAGCTATAACTGCAGCAAACAGTGCAACACCTTCAATAAGAGCTGCTGCAACAATCATATTGGTGAACAGCTTATTCATTACTTCAGGCTGACGTGCCATGGCGTCCATTGCCTGACCACCAATCCTACCAATACCAATACCTGCACCGATTGCGGCGAGACCAGCACCAATACCTGCACCTAACTGCGCTAAACCTGCTGTTTCTAAAATCATTGAAATCATAATAGTTAAATTTAAGTTGTTATTAATTTTTATTGAATTTTTCTTTGAACTGCAACTAATCAGTGCTCTGGCTCTACTCGCGCAAGACCAATGAAGGTTGCGGAAAGCATCGTAAACACCATAGCCTGTATAAAGCAGACAAGGCATTCCAGACACATCATGAAGATACTCATAATAACGCTTAGCATTCCCATGCCTGCAAGCATTCCCACACCTGCAGATGCCATCATAAATATGATACAAATTATGGCGACTGCTATAGCATGACCTGCCATCATATTGGCAAATAGACGGATCATCAATGCAAATGGTTTGGTGAAAATACCTACAAACTCTATAACGGGGATAATAGGTATAGGAGCCTTTAACCATGTCGGCACATCAGGCCAGAAAATATCTTTCCAGTAATGTTTGTTGCCACTGAACTGTACTATTACAAATGTACAGAAAGCAAGGAAGAATGTTACTGCAATATTGCCTGTGACATTACCTCCGCCAGGTGGAAATGGTATTAGTCCCATCACGTTACACGTAAAGATAAAGAAAAAGCAGGTTAGAAGGTATGGTACATATCTTTCATATCCCTTACCCACACCAGGCTTTATAATCTCATCCACCACATACATAACGATCATCTCTATGAATCCGACAAAGCCCTTTGGTGCTGAGTCATCAACACTACGTTTGTTATACCATCTTGCTGAACCAACTACGCATAACAGTAATATTATCACATTGATAAACATTACGGCTACAGTCTTTGTTATGGATATGTCGAATGGAATTGAAAGAATATTACCTTTTTCATCAAGTTCTACAACTTTACCTGCATTCTCACCTTCATCGCACAAAGCCAGATTATATGGGCCTTTCCTCATACCATTCTCCGCCTCATGTGAAAACTCGGATGTCATGAATATGTGCCAGCCAGTATTTGTATGCACTATTACTGGCAGATGAATAATGATAGGCTTTCCATTAAAGTCTGTAACGTGCCATTCATGAGAATCCTTTATATGTTCCACTACTATTTCTGAAACATTAAGCTTCCCATCCTCGCCCTCATTGGCCACCATCGGCAGCGCCGTCACAAACGTTAAGGCTATCAACGCAAACAAATGTTTAAAATAATTCATTGCTTGATTAATGTTTTAATTTTAGTGTCACCATCATCATCACCAAGTACATTACAAGTATCATGGCAGCAAAATGAATGGTTGAAGTTCTATTTTCTGACAGGAACGCATATATACCTACAGCCGAGACTATAAGAACAAAGCGTATGGCTGCCATTATCATATAAAACTGCGGCAACCTGCCAGGTGAATGTCTGCGTGTTATGTCATAGCCTTTGCAATAAGCTGCACCTAACAATGTGAAAAACAACGCTGACAAGAAAATCGTTAGAGTACCCATTCTGTCACACTTGCGCTTTCTCCACGCATAGTGACACTTCATTTTTATGCACAGACACATATCCTCCCATTATAGGTAAGCTACATCTGTCCCCCTGAGGTGTGACATAAACCACAGTGCCATCAATGAGCAAGGAAATCAAAGGAGCATGATTGGTGAGTATCTCAAAGTTGCCAAGTGTTCCTGGAACATTGACACTTTCAGCTTCGCCGTCATATTCTACTCTTTCTGGTGAAACTATTTTCAGTTTTAACATAACTCATTAATATATCTTGCCCTATCATGACAACTTAAAGTTATAATAGGGGTTGAGGTTAATATGTGTTTAGGACTGAGCCTGTTCTATAAGCTTCTTACCTTTCTCGATAGCCTGCTCAATAGTGCCTACATTAAGGAATGCTTGCTCTGGAAGATAATCCAATTCACCGTCAAGAATCATATTGAAGCCCTTGATGGTATCTTCTATTGAGACCATCTCACCCTTAACACCTGTAAACTGTTCTGCAACAGTAAATGGCTGTGAAAGGAAACGCTGAACACGGCGAGCACGGTTCACTGTCAGCTTATCTTCATCAGACAACTCGTCCATACCGAGAATGGCGATGATATCCTGAAGTTCCTTGTACTTCTGCAATATCTGCTTCACTCTCTGTGCACATTCATAGTGGGCCTTACCTACAACCAACGGGTCAAGAATACGGGATGTTGATCCCAATGGATCTACAGCAGGGTATATACCTAACTGTGATATGCTACGTGAAAGTTCTGTCGTAGCGTCAAGATGTGTGAACGTTGTGGCCGGAGCAGGGTCTGTCAAGTCATCCGCAGGCACGTAAACTGCCTGTACAGAAGTGATAGAACCTGTTTTTGTTGATGTGATACGCTCCTGCATAGAGCCCATCTCTGACGCGAGGGTAGGTTGGTAACCAACAGCAGAAGGCATACGTCCCAATAGGGCGGATACCTCAGAGCCTGCCTGTGTGAAGCGGAAAATATTATCGATAAAGAACAAAATGTCACCACCCTGATCGCGGAATTCCTCTGCAACGGTAAGTCCTGATAAGGCGACAGAAGCACGTGCGCCTGGTGGCTCGTTCATCTGTCCGTATACTAGAGTAGCTTGTGATTTCTTCAGTTCCTCTGGGTCAACGAGTGAGAGATCCCATTTTCCCTCGGCCATTGCCTGTTTGAATTTCTCACCATATTTGATAACACCAGACTCTATCATCTCTCGTATCAAGTCGTTACCCTCACGTGTACGCTCTCCTACACCTGCGAAGACAGAGTAACCGTTATGTCCCTTGGCAATATTGTTGATAAGTTCCATAATCAACACGGTCTTACCTACACCTGCACCACCAAACAGACCAATCTTACCACCTTTCAGATATGGCTCAAGCAAATCTATGACCTTAATGCCTGTGGCAAGCATCTCCTTTGAAGTTGACAATTCCTCATATTTAGGTGCGTTACGATGTATCGGGTATGAATTTTCTTTTGACAAAGTCTTCATACCATCAATAGGTTCTCCTATGACATTCAGCATACGTCCCTTAATCTGTTCTCCAGAAGGCATAGATATGGACGTTCCTGTCTGTACAACCTTGATTCCACGCTGCAAACCATCAGTGTTGTCCATAGCTACAGTACGGACAGTGTCTTCGCCAATATGCTGCTGGACCTCAACTATGAGCTTGCGTCCGTCAGGCCGCTCTATTACAAGTGCATCATGAATTTTTGGCAGCACTTTCTCCGTGTCAAGACCCTTGGTGTCGAAATAGACATCAATTACAGGACCTATAATCTGAGATATGTGACCGTTAATTTGTGACATAATATTATATAGTTTTAAAGTTAGCCAAAGTGTTTTGAATATTATATCGTAATTAGTTGTACCCGTTCCATTGTCGAATAGTGTTTTTACGCCATGGTTAACAAAACGAACGCCCTAATTGACTTTTTTGTGTTTTTAGTATTATGTTAAATGACCTATTGTCTTATAGGTTGATGATGCAAAATTAACAAAAAAAACGGAAACATCAAATTTTTTACAAGAAAATATTACTTTTGAGACATTTTTCTTGCAAAAAAGAATAATTATATGTATCTTTGCAATTGATAAGATTTCGTAATTTCTTTTTTTACTATTTGGGCGAAATCATCATGAGGTCGGTGCGTTCTGCACTGACCTCTTTATATATAATAGGTATACTTTTTTATAAGAGATGTTTAGAATGGGTATCCAATCGCAAAGTTTAGACATTGCGCATCTTTGAATTTTGGAATGTTAAAGAAGCCGGATGAACTTGTCTTGTATGGTGTATGGATAGCAAATGCCCAATCTATGCGTATCACGAAGAAGTCTAAATCATAACGTAAGCCACAACCTATGTCTATGCCGGCATCTAAATGCTTAGTGAAACCAAAGTCTGGCACATTCTGCGGATTGGCAGAATTGACATACGCATCTCTTAACGCGTTCAAATCCCTCTGTCTGCTATTGTTTAGATACCAGACATTTCCCGCGTCAAGAAATATGGCGCCATATAGAGAGCCGAACAGGTGAGGGCGATATTCAAGATTGAAAACGAATTTCATATCTCCGTTTTGATATAAATACCCCATATCCTTATTATCGAAATGCACGTTACCGGGACCGATGCTATACATTGCAAAACCACGCATATCGTTAGCTCCACCAATGAAGAACTGTTCAGAGTATGGCACAGTGGAGGAGTTTCCATAAGGTAATATCACACCTCCATAAAGATGTGCGATAAAACTACTCTTATCATGAAGGCTCCATGTCTTGCGGAGTTCCGTCTCGAACTTAAGGAATTGTGAATAAGGAGTGGAAAGCAGTTTTTTGTTCCTTTCATTCCACTTCTTTCCAGACATCGCCATGTTCAGCAGACTTGTAACATTGCCAGCTTCGGTTACAGTTGTCTCCCAATAAATGGGCCTCCGATATGTCAAAGGTGAAGAATACGTGTATTTGTACCGCATAAATGGAGTCATCTCATCCGCTGTGGCAACAACAGACGTGACGGATTCCTCTATTTTTGACAAATAATCATCCGTTTTATCGGTGGTCTTGCCGTATATTATAGATAAAGGAGTGAACTGGTGTATGGATGTAGCGGTAGGCTGAAATACATACGTCAGATTTGCGGAAAGAATGTTACGGTTAAAGAAACCGGACCTTCTTATTGTCTCGCCAACTACATTTATTACTGTTGAAGGTGTGGAGTACCATCTCTTTCGTGACGGAAGCATAAAATTCGGGGCAAGCAGTCTTGGCAAAGATAAAGACAACGACGTGTTGAAATCATAGCTGCTGCCTGTGGTCCTGCCGCCGCCCGTCTGAAATTCATAACTTGCGCCAACCTCTGCCGACAACAGTTCTCCTCCATGAAAGGCGTTTCTTTTGGATAGACCAAACGTTATTCCCGGACCAATACGTCCGTCAGTTTTTCCCTTGCCTGTGGCGGTGAAAGACACGTCATAAGGCTTATCAAGTACGGCGTTTATCGTCATGTCAAGTATTCCTGCTCCTGCTCTCTGTGCGCCATATTTCTGTACAATGCTGTCCTGTACCTCGCGCACTGTGCCATCATCTTCAAGCCTTGGCTTGAAATTTATATCAACACTCGAGAATACTCCAAGTGCATTGAGGTCACTTAAAGACTCTTCATATTTTTTCTCGGAGAATAGGGCACCCGGCCACAATTTTGTTGCGCCCAATATCACACGTGGTCTGATTGCAGGTTTCTTTCCTGCAAATCGTATCGTAAGGAACTTGCGATGAATGCTGTCCGTGACGTTTTCGAGTATCTGGCGCTTTATCTGCACCTCTGTTTTACCAATGACCCATTTATGAGTCGTGATGGATGGCAGGGAATCGTGCATCCTTACCTGCAGCAGCACCTTTCCAGGAGAGTTTACCGTGTCGGCAAGGAAGGTCGTGTATTGCTTCTGGTAATAGTAATACCCGTTATTTCGTAACAGACCGTATATTCTGTTACGCTCACCGTCGAGATTGTTCACAGAGAATGGTGCACCTGCATAGAGCAGATTTGAAGGATTATCGTTTAATACAGAGTTTATGTGGTCTGGAAAGTTATTATATGTGATACTGTCCAGATTATACAGATGTCCAAAGTCCACCTTATACTGTATCTTTGCGGTTCGCGGCTTGGGGATGGAATCCTTTTTGGTTGTTATCGCCTTTCCTTCCCTTATGCTGTATGTCACATTTCCGTTGAAATAACCATTATTGTGCAGAATGTTCTTGGCTATGGACGAACGCAGCGCCGGATTAACATTGCCCATCAGCACAGGCGGCTTTCCGAAAGTGCTGTTCAGCCATTTCTTTATCACTCCGCTGCTGTGCGCACACGAGTTCCATATCCATAATCCGTATGGAAAAGGAGTGCGATAGTAGCTTGAGCCTAACAAAGCACCATTCGGCGCGGTGGCAATGGCGGCCTCCACCTCCTCCTGCGTCGCTTCCTGATGTGCCGAAACCTCATAGTTTTTGTATTCCGTGGGGATAAGACCTGTATATAGCTGCTCACCATTCTCCAGCGATGACGTTGTGGAGCATGATGCGAGTATTAGCAATCCTAAAGGCAATAGCTTCTTCATATTGTTGGATAATCTAAATTATAAACGTCTTTATTCTTTCACTGCGGGTTCAGTCTTCTGTTTCTGTGGTGCAGTGTTTTTTACAGGCTTGAATATCTCGTTCAGGTTCTGCATCTTCTTTTTCCACAGGAAGCCCGCACCGTACTGGCCTACATAGCCTGTCAGGAAGTCATACACAGAACGGTTATAGAACAGGCGCATATATTTGTTTGAAACGTCCGTGAGTCTGTATTGCACCTCCACATTATCAAAGAAAGACTTGTTCTTTCCTGTCACATCGTCACCCGTTGAGACTTTTCCTCCGACGGATATAGACAGGCGGTTGTTCCAGAAACGCTTGGCGAACTTAAAGCTGTAGTTCGTATGCACGGTTCCGTCCTCCTCCGTCGAGTTGTCCATGCCAAAGGACAGGTCCAGCGTCTTCAGGGCGGAGCCTGCGATGCTACTGATCTCCGATTGCAGGAAAGAGTTGAGCGCAGAGTTCATAGAGAACGATGATGTGTTGCCGCCGGCCAGGTACATACCCGTGGTGAGCATCGTCACGGCCTGCTTTGCCCGTTCTTCCTTGGACATCATGTTCAATTCGTCGGTGATGGTGTTGTCCTCCGGCGCCTCGATGATGAATTCCAGACCCATATCGTTCAACGTCTTGGTCAGAATCAGGCCCGTGTTAAACGTCACCATGCGGTTTGTGCCGTCAACGTTCACCGCAGCCTTCTTTGTCTCCTTCGCCGTTATGTTCAGCTTGGGGTTCATCACGTCACCATTGAACTCTATATAGCTGCCGTTCGACACTGTGAATGTTTTCAACGGAATAACAGGCAGAGAGTACTTAATCTCACCTTCAGAGATTGTATACCGTCCTGTCATGGACATATTGTCATTTACATATCTCATCCTCAAGTCTCCCTCGCCTATGATGTCAAGGTAATTGTTCCGCGCATCATTCAGCCAGCACTTGATATGAGATCCGTTCATCACGTTGATGTTCATGGAGATATTGAGTCCGTCGACGGTCGGCTTCGCTTCCTCCTCCAGTTTGTCGGCCTTGAAGTCCATGAAGGTGACGAGTTCCTTCAGCCTGTTGTCGTTTGACAGCGGAGAGTCACGCAGAATATAGTAAAAGTTCGTCGTCGGCAATATGTCCAGCTTTCCTCCGACCTGCAGTTTGTCGAGTTCTCCCATTATTACGGCATAGAAATTCACGTACGCCTTGCCGTACACGTCCGAATGCCTCGTCTCCTTTGAGTCTATGAGCAGGAAATTCTCCGCCCTCATCCTCAAGTCCATCTTCATGTGCTGCGGATCGCTGAAGTCAAGGTATCCCGTGGAGGTCAGAGGCTGGTTGTTGCTCGCGTACATCTGGAACATCTCGAACAAAAGCTTTGAGTCCACAATCCTTATCGGGTCATCGTCAAACCTCATCCTTATATTATAAGGTGTACTGATAAGGCTTGACGACTCAAGGTACAGCTCTCCGTTCACGTCTGGCTTGCTTGTCGTACCACGGACGGACAGTGTGCCGTCGGCGAAGCCCTCCAGGCCGATTATCTGGTCGGGTATAAATCCGTTGACTATCTGCATGGGGAATCTCTCCATCGCCAAATCCGCGTCTATTATCTTTGTGTCGAAGTTATACTGTCCCGTCAGGGTGCCAATCTCCTTCTCGTCAAGCGCAAGCCTGCCGTCTATATAATGTGTGCCGTCCGCCTTTGGCATATAAATAAGGTCTGCGCCGAGATTGCCCACGTTACAGCCTTCATACACCAGCTGTTTTGTCTGAATGCTTGATGAAATGGAGAAAGACATATCCTTCTCCTGCACGAAATGCAGGTCTCCGCTCATCACACCCTGCACTTTCGGGGCATACGGTATGGCGGACAGCAGTCTGCCGAGGTCGATATTGGTCAGAGCAAGCGTTATATTCTGCATCTGCTCCTCCGTTTCCTCTCCGTCCGCATCATCCCCGTCATTCTCGTTGACCGTGCTGTATATCTGTATGCCCATGCCGCTGTCCGAGATAAGGTTCACGTCGGCGAACACCCTGCTGTTCCTGTTCAGAAGAATGTAGTTGTCACCTACAAGGCGGAACTGCTCGTAAGCTATCAACGGCTTCTCCGGCGTCAGGTGGAATCTTATGCCGTCCTCCACCATCTCTGCCTCCACGCCCATCTGCAATCCCTTCACACCGTCCGCGTCATGGAATGTAGAGTTCATGGAAATGCCGTGCTCAAGCACGTTTCCGTCAAAATCCACGGCGAATACATAGTCATTCGGCTTCACGTTGCGCACATACCCGTTGTATCTTATGGCGTGAGGGTCCGCGCTGCTGTTCACCTTCAGCCTTATGGTGTCCAGTCTGTAGCCTTTTGTAGCCAGTCCGTCCAGCAGCACATTGGCCGTCACGCCCTCATGCTCGGATGTGCTCATCTTGACGTCCACCCTGTCATAATCCACGTCAAAGTACTTGATAAAACGATATATGGGGTTCTCCTTTGACGCGCGCAGCGACATACTCATCATCGGCAGCGCCTTACGCAGTTCCTGCTGGTCTATAGTGCGCTGCTCTATCTGTCGCTGAATGACTTTTGTAAGCCTGTCCGCCGCGCCGATGAGCCGTTTGTAGCCCCCCTTCGCATTCAGCCGTAGTGAGAAGTCGCCGCATTCCACATTGGCGAACGTAGTGTCCCGGTTTGTCTTCACGTCCATTATTATATCGTCGGGGTGATATATTCTGGCCGTGTCCTTCAGGTAAATGTCTCCCATCATTCCGTCGACGGAGTGGTTGGCCGCGAAGTCAGACATGAGGTCCAGATGCGTGCATACTGAAACATTCAGCGGCTGCTTTGTCATTCCGAAGGCATACAGGTCAAGCGTGTTCAGCTCCGTTATCAATGTGGCGTTGAGCTTCCTTGGATTTAGTAGAGCGTCGAGGTTTATTCTGCCGTCTATCAGCTTGTTATCCGCGTTGATGTCAGCGTATGCCCTGCCGTTCTTCAGCAGGATGTCAGCCTTGATGTTATTAAGGTTGTGGCCTGAATACTCAAGGCGCTGTATGGCGGCCTTGGTCTTCAGCCTCGTGCTTTTTGCCAGAATGTCCGTTCCCATTCCAGAGAATGTGGCCTTGCCCGTAAAGCGCCCCAGGCCTTTTCCCTTGACAAAGCGTCCCACGTTTAGGTTTGTCACCGCCAAGTCGCCGCCGTATGCCATCCTTGCGATGTTCATCCCCACATTCGCCTTCAGACTGCCACGCCCCTCCGTTGCAAGCAGTCTCACGTCATAATCCGCACCGTTCGCCTTGACATCAGCTACGGTGTGCGTGGCGGGCAATGACAATCCTTTCAAGGCGGAGAGCGGCAGTTCCCTTATATTATATGTATAGAGGTCCGTGTGCAGCGCGGCCTTAAAGTCACTTGCGTAGGGATTGCTGCCTAAATCCATGAAGTTCTTTGCGTTACCGCTCGTCGTTAGAGTGAAAACCGTGGGCATCTCCACCGTCATCTGCGGTATCAGGACGCTCCGTGTGCTGCCCTCAATATCGGCCTTCACGTACAGCGGATGCAGAGGCCAGTCCTTGGACAGCTGTGCGTTGCCTGCCAGCAGCAGTTTTATGTCCCTGGCCCCGATGCAGGCATCCACCTTTGCCTTGACCACATCCTTTATCTCCTGACCGCCGCCGTCTTGGCTGATGGCTGCGAACGGCATAGAAATATCCATCACCATCTTGCTCCAGGCTGTCTGCAAACTGCCGTTGGCGTCCACCTTTAAAGAGTCGAGAGACAGGTTCAGGGCCAGCGAGGTGAGCTCTATGCCGCACCTCTCCCTCATCTGCAAATTTCTGATTGCCAGCTCCAGACTCCTGTCTTGGTACTGTAGGGAGTCCATCTTCAGGCTTATGTCCGACAGGGCGACATGATTGGGGTCGAAAACCATGTCCGAGGTACGCTGCGCGAAGGTGTTGTCATACAGCAGGCCGCCTTTCCTCATGTCACAGCGGGCTATTCTGTACACCCCCTTATACAGGTCAAAAAATCCGCCGGATACCGTAAGGTCGGGCAGGGATACGCCTATCCTTGCGCTGTCTCCCGGAGTATGCAGCACTATGTTTGAGCCGCCAATATGCAGTCTCTCGACATCTATCTGCCACTTGTTTTCCGTGGTAGTGGTGTCCTCGGGCACGCTGTCCGTGAGGGCTATGTCCAGATCCGCCCCGTACAGCGTCACGCTGTGCAGCCGCACGCCGCTCTCGGCCAGGTTCACGTTGGCCACGGGCGTTCCTCCCGTCAGCTCAAGACGTTGCAGGCTGCCTTTGACGCGCGCCTGCGGCACAAAGTCCACTGTATTGAGCTTCGTGCCAAGCAGCTCCAGCGTGTTAATGTTGACATTCTGTTTGAAGAGGGGCATCATCTGCACATTCAGAACGGCGCGCCTCACGTATGCCACGGTGTCTTTCAGCTGGGGCAGGCTGTCATTCCTCCTCAACGCCTTCACCTCTTCTATACTCAGGTTGAGCGGAAAGGCCAGGCGCACGCGCTCCACCGTAATGTCCATCCCCAGACTCTCGGATGCCTGACGGCTTGCCGTCTGTACGGCCCATTTCTGTACAGGCGGCAGGTATAGCGCTATGGCCAGCAGCATTATTATAATAATAGGAAAGGAAATTACGGCAAGAGAGATTTTTATAACTTTATGCATAGTCCCCAAAAATATTTCTGAATGATACAATTACAATTCAAACATCTACTACACGTTCACTTTGCTCTTTTTGTTGCTGTGCACCGTTCAGGAAGCACATTGCAAAATTACAAAAAATTTTTCAATTAGAAAATTTTTTAGTACCTTTGTCCCCCGATGAACAAATTATCACTGCATATTTTCACAAAAAAGGCATTTTCTGCCGCTATCGGCGCATTTTGTACATTGTTCCTGCTTGCGTGCAGCGGGACAAAGCATCTTGGAGAAGACGAGCTGTTGCTTACAGGCAACAGCGTGACGTGTTCCGACCCGTCGGTGCCCGTCGGCACCCTGCAACAGTACATCAAGCAGACGCCAAACACCAAATGGTTCTCAGTATTCAAGGTTCCCCTTGCCATATACTCCCTCTCCGGCAATGACAGCACCAGGCGTGTCAACCGTATGCTGCGCAAATGGGGAGAGCCGCCCGTCATTCTCGACACCGTGCTGCAGCGGCAGAGCTGTCAGAGCATACAGAAGGCCATGCAGAACGCGGGATACCTTGACTCGAGGGTCGTGGCGGACAGGATTATCAAGGGGAATAAGGTTAAGCTGGTGTATAATGTGACCGCCAACGACACCTACACCCTGCGCAATCTGAACTATTTTATCGCCGACAACAGGATTGACTCCCTGCTTAATGCCACACGCTTTCTTGACAAGGGCCTGCGCGAGGGACAGACCTTCTCCATAAACGCGCTGCACGACGAGCGCAACAGGATAACGAAGTTCCTGAACGAGAACGGTTTCATGTATTTCAACAAGGAGGCCATCACCTTCCAGGTGGACAGCTCACGCCAGCAGCATTTCGTCGATGTCACGATGAGCGTGGGCCTTTACCGCAAGAGCTCAAGCGAGCCTCTCGCCAACCATCCGCGCTACTTCATCCGCAATGTGTCGTACCATTCTCTGGACAACGCGCCTCTGAAGCTCCGCAACCGCGTCCTTGACATCAACACGCTGTTGCGCCCGGGCGAGGAGTACCGCGAGAGCAATGTGCAGAAGACGTACAACAAGTTCGCGCGCCTCGGCGCCGTGCGCTCCACCAACATCCGCCTCACCGAGGTGCAGGACAGCGCCGCCCCGATGGCGCAGAACCGCCTTCTCGACGCGGACATCCAGGTGTCAAGACGCAAGACGCACAGCCTGCAGCTGCAACCCGAGGGCACGAACACCGTAGGCGACTTCGGAGCCGCCCTCTCCGCGACCTACGAGAACCGCAACGTGTTCCACGGCAGTGAGACTTTCTCCCTGCAGATGCGCGGCGCCTTCGAGGCGATAAAGGGTCTGGAGGGCTACAACAGGGACAATTATCAGGAATACAGCGTCGAGGGGCGGCTGTCCTTCCCGGAATTTGTCATACCCGGCATCAAGCGCGACTTTCAGCGCCGCCATAACGCCAAGTCCGAGCTGGTTCTAAGCTACAACCGGCAGAACAGGCCGGAGTTTCACCGCCGCGTCTTCACCGCCACATGGCGCTACCGCTGGAAGACATCATCCGGAAGGGTGGGATACCAGTACGATTTTCTTGATCTGAACTACGTCTCAATGCCATGGATATCGGACACGTTCAAGCATGACTACCTTGAGTCCTCAACGAACAGCAACGCGATACTGCGTTACAACTATGAGAACCTGTTGGTCATGAAAATGGGTTTCGGCTTCACCTTCAACAACGGCACGCACTTTCTCAAGGCCAACATAGAGACCGCCGGCAACACCCTTGCAGGCGCCGCGCGGATTTTTAACTTCAGCAAAAATGACGAGGGACAGTATAAGTTCGCCCTTGTGGCCTTTGCGCAGTACACAAAGATGGACGTGGACTACACGTACCTGTCGCGTCTGGACAAGAGGAACGCCCTGGCGCTGCACGCGCGCATCGGCATAGCCGTGCCGTACGGCAACAGTAAAATCCTGCCGTTCGAGAAGCGTTATTTCTCGGGCGGCGCGAACAGCGTGAGGGGCTGGAGCGTCAGAGAGCTGGGCCCTGGACGTTTCCGCGGCACGGACGGACGCATAGACTTCATCAATCAGACGGGCGATCTGCGTCTGGACCTTAACGCGGAGCTGCGCACGGACCTGTTCTGGAAGTTCCAGGGGGCCGCGTTCGTCGATGCCGGCAACGTGTGGACGCTGCGCAGCTATGCGGACCAGCCCGGCGGACAGTTCACGCTGAAGAGTCTGTACGAGGAGATTGCCGTAGCATACGGCGTGGGCCTCCGTCTGAACTTCGGGTACTTCATCATGCGCCTCGACCTTGGCATGAAGGCCGTCAACCCCAACTATTCCAACTCCAAGGAGCATTTCGCCATTCTGCACCCCGACTTCGGCAGGGACTATGCGCTGCACTTCGCCGTGGGACTGCCGTTCTGATTTGACTGCACGCGGCATCCCTCTATCGTAAATGCGCCTTATCACCCTTTTCCTATGAAAGATTTCCTCTTAATGTCGTGAGCGAGTCACGCCCGATGCCTGCGCTGTAATTCTGCGCCATCGGTTTCTCATTTCTTCTTCCAGTATTTAATCAGGCGTTTCAGTTCTTTCTTTGTCACCTGCACCACAGCTCCATGTTTTTGCTCGGCGAAATTTGTACGGCGCATGGGGCTGGTGCCGTCATCGAAATAGCCTATGGGAGTGAAGGTCTTCAGGTCTGTCGTCTCGACAAAGTAGAAATTGTGCGGCGCCATCGAATATCTGTCCTGCATCAGTATCCATTTCTGCTGGCCGATGAGCTTCCACAGCATCGGGGCCTCGTGTGGTTGTGGCACACCGTCGTCAAAAGAGTAGTCCACGGTGTATGGCCCCGTCAGGTTCTTACTTGTGGAGTGGCGGGGATGCCCGTGTTCGGTGGTGAAAAGGTGGTAGGTGTCGCCGATCTTCGTTATGTCCGAGTCAATCATGTGCTTTGTAGGCACACCCTTCTCGTCCTTAGGTCCGCTGAACAGGAATGCAGGTTCAGAGGCCATTGCCGTGAAGTCGTCGTTCATATATACATAACGGATGTGATTGCGTCCGCGGAAAAAACGTGTGGTAAAGTGCATCATCACCTGTCCCCGTTCCTCATCGTAAACCATCTCCGGTGCCCATACGCACCCCACGTCTTTCCATGACACGGGTTTGCCGTCGGCATCCGTCTCGCCTGTGGGACAGTCCAGGGAGGAAAAATCAAGATTGGTGCGTGTCCAGTGGATTAGGTCTGCGCTTCGCAACAGCACAAGACCGCGGTTGTTGCCCCAGTCGTACTTCTTGAAGTCACGTTCCCAGTCGGTGGTGCGCACGCCGTCGCGTTTGCCGAAGACGTGCAGGTCGGTCATCGCGGCAAGGAATGTGCCATCCTTCGGATTTCGGAAGATATAGGGGTCACGGATGCCTTTCTGCACAGCAATAGTGTCGCCTGCCATGATGGGACGGTCGTCGTTCAGGGCTGTCCAGGTGTATCCATCCCAGCTGTAGGCCATGTGCAGACCGTGGTCTGCGTCCTTATGATACACCATTACGTAACCTGCCATCTGTTTCTCATCGGGTACATTGTTTTTTGCCTGCACTCCTGTCAGTATGGACGACAGAAAGGCTAACAGAATGCTTCTTAAAATTCTTTTTTTCATTTCACATTGTTTTTTAGTAAATATAATCTGCTGCAAAATTATATATTTTTCCACTTCCTATATTCATCTTTTTTCCAAAAAATACTGCCTAAAACGTATAAATGTTTGATTTATATGTTTTAGACAGTTGAAAATGGTATTTTTTAACAAGATACCTCGTCATTGGAGAAGTTATAATTTGCAAAACATCTGATGTCTTCCCCTTTCTCCCGTATCATCACTTCGCCCGTTACGGTGCATTGAGCCATGAAAGCGCATTTTGACAAATTGTCACAAAAACGCCTGTTTTTGTGACAATTTGATTTTTCGGCATGGTCGGTGGAATGGGGCGTTTTAGAGTGGAAATGTGAATTTTTTTGACGTTTGGGCACTTGGGAATGATGGCACTGCTGTGTTTTTGTGCTGAATATGGGGCAAAAATACGCTGTAAACGCTCCTGTTTGCTCCATTTCTTCGAAAAAAACTACGTCAGAAAAGGGCTGGAGACAGCATTTTCGGCTTACTTTTGCCACATCTTCGCGCAAAAAAAGGCCGTCTTTAGGAAAAAATTCGCGGCCTTTGGAGAAAAATCTACGGTGTTTTTGAAAAAATCTATCGTCCGCAGGAAAAAATCTATCATCCGCAGGAGAAAATACGCCATCGCGGCACTTTTGGGGGCTGTATCAGGTGTGCGGAGAATGCGCTGTACGCGAGCGAGGGCCGGGAATTTTAAAACGGGGGCATTCTCCGAGGGTGTGAAAAATCAAAGTGTCACAAAAATGGGCGTTTTTGTGACACTTTGATTTTGGCGATGCTGATAAAAAGACAGACACAGGACAACACGCATGAACGTATATATCCTGTGTCTGCTTAACAATAAATTTAATTTTACAACACCTACCGTGTATATTTGTGATAGTCCATGCCAAAGGCGTGGACCGTACCGGTATGTCTGAAGCCTAAGGAGGCGTAAAGCCTTATGGCCGCCGTGTTGTCGGGGTCTACAAGCAGAGTGGGGAGGAGCCCCAGCCTGCCGGCGGTCTCTATCTGCGCTGAGATCATGGTGCGCGCTATGCCATGCCCCCTGTATTCCGGCAGGACGGCTATGGAGTCAAGGTAGTATTCGCCCTCGCCGGCCTCGTCGGCGTTGTGCTCCAGCGAGGGGATGTAGTCCACAAGGGCCTTGCCGTCACCGCCCTGCATCCGGAAGGTGCGTATGCTGCGCTCATGATAGTCCCTGCCGTCGTATGCGAGGCACAGGCCTGCCGCCTCGCCGTCGTCTGCCGCGATAAGGCAGTGCCTCCACGTGTACAGGGTGTCCTCCCTCGCCACGAGTGCGGCGATGTGGGCCGTCAGCGGCCCGTTTCCCTCTGTCTCTATGTGCAGCGCGGTCAATATCATGCGCGCTATGAAGTCCGCATCGCGCGGCTCGGCATTCCTTAATTGTATCATAACCTTAAATGCTTTGTTGTCAGAGAAGATTCTTGTGGCGCAGGATTATCCATGAGCCCACACTGACAAAGACGGACATTATCAGCGCCACGGGAAAGCCCCATCCGCTGGTCTCCATGCCGTTGATTAGGTTCATGCCGAACATGGATGATATCAGAGTGGGGAACATCAGGATGATGGAGAACGAGGTGAGCGTTCGCATCACGGTGTTCATGTTGTTGTTGATGATGGAGGTGTACGTGTCCATCGTGGACTCGAGGATTTCGGAGTAGATGTGCGCCGTCTCCCTGGCCTGTGACATCTCGATGTTCACGTCCTCGATCAAATCCGCGTCCAGCTCGTCTATGGGCAGCTTGAACTTCAGCTTTTGCAGCAGAGTCTCGTTGCCGCGGATGGACGTGATGAAGTAGGTGAGCGAGTCCTGCAACTTGGAGAGGTTGACGAGGGCCGTGTTGTCCACATTATGATCCATGGAGCGCTTGGCCCTGTCTATGAGGAGCGAGATTTGCTTCAGACGCTTCAGGTACCAGACGGAGGAGGACAGGAATATGCGGAAAATCATGTCCACATAGTCGGTGAAACCCTCGCCCCTGCGCTGCTGATAGCTGACGAAGTCAATCATCATGTCGGTCTCGAAATAGCAGACCGTTATCAGCACGTCGCCCTTGTGTATGATTCCCAACGGGACGGTGGTGTACGGCGTGCGCGAGCGCACCTCCTTCATGTAGGGTATGCGCACGATGATGAGCTGCCACCCCTCGTCGAACTCGAAACGCGCCCTCTCGTCGGCGTCCGATATGTCCGAGAAGAAATATTCGGGTATCTGATACCTGTTTTCAAGTAGCTTACGGTCTTCGTCCGTGGGACACGTCACCTGTATCCAGCAGTTTGGCTCCCACTCGTCTATGGAGCGGATGCCATTCGTTATGTTCCAAAATCTTTTCATTTGGCTTTTCCTCAAAATAATAATCGCAAACCTGCAAAAACATCCGGCCTGTCGTGAGGAAACGCCGTCTTTTACTGTTCCTCACGCCATGCCCACCTGTTTGTCATCAGTGTTGTCCGCGTGATAATCGTCCATTTTTTATCTTTTTAATTAACAATACTAACATGGCGAAGGGCTTCGCCGCATTAATCGGGTGCAAAATTACAAAAAAAAACTGACTTTTCAATGTTTTTTGCAATGAAAAAATATTGTTAAGCCAGTTTTTAGGGATTTAGGTGAGTGATTTCTGTGAGTAAAGACTACTTATTCGGATTGGCATCTATGAAAACATTGGGTGTAACCAAGTGCTTTATGGCCTCATGCGTTATCTTTAATGTGTCAAGCTCCTCTTTTATAGCTTTCTCGAACTTTTCTCTGTTCGCATCTTTGTTATTTATTTCTACAATCTTATTCTCTTCCTCAATTCTTTTTGAATATCCATTCTCAAAAAACAGGCATAATGTTCTGGCGTGCATTCCTATCTTTGACAAATGCTTATCAAGCAATGCTGTCGTTGCGAGTCTGTTGGCTAATTGATAATAATGGCCGAGCCATACATCATTTACAGGAAGTTCTGGAAGCTGCTCTTTCATGAAACGAATGATTTTGTCTTTTGATTTACCACCATTATCACTCTTGTCTGATTTCAGTTCTTCTGTATGCGCCTTTGCCTCTACAAGAAGAATAGTATTGTCAGCCACAGCTATTGCATCCCAGTTCTGCCATGTGTCAATTTTATTTATTTTATAGCTCTTGTACTCTTTTTCGATTGCATCATACACATCTTCGTCAATCAATTCTTTGAGAAAGTCTATTCCTTTAAGTTCGCTGTCGCCCGAAATTATTTTTTTTCTGTCTCCGAACTCAAAATCCAACCAATTAAAGGGGGCTTTATAACCTGTCTGCTCTGTAATGAGCGACTCTAAAAGGTGTCTGTGGTGTGCAAGAAATCTCATCAGCTGATATTCGCTGCCATATCCATACCCAATCTGTGCCATATTGCTATTCTTTTATTATTTTATAATGATTGTTACCTAAGAAAATTTAAGCCTGTCGATTGAATTGCTCAATCAGCAGGCTTAAATACGTTGCTTTAAAGAACCTTCTTGTACAGCTCAACGATTTCTGCCTCTGTCACGTCGCGCGGATTGCCCGGTGTGCAGACGTCGGCGATGGCCTGCGCTGCCAGTGCGGGGATGTCATCCTCCTTGATGCCCAGCTCTGTGAGGGTCTGTGGGATGCCCACTCTGATGGAGAGCGCCTTCACAGCGTCCACGGCGGCCTGTGCGGCCTGCTCCACGGTCATGCCGTCTGTGTTGACACCCATGGTCTTGGCGATGACGCCGTATTTCTCCAGACACTTAGGCATATTGAACTCCATGATGGTAGGCAGCAGCAGAGCGTTGGCCACTCCGTGCGGTATGTCGTGCAGTGAGCCCATCGGGTGAGCCATGCCGTGCACGAGACCAAGGCCTACGTTTGAGAAAGCCTGCGCGGCGATGTACTGTGCCAGTGCCATGCCCTCGCGTCCCACGGGGTTCTTCGGCTCCTCTACGGCCAGCGGCAGGTTCTCAGCAATCATCTTGATGGCCTGCAGCTCGTACATATCGCTCATCACCCATGCTCCCTTGGTGATATAGCCCTCTATGGCGTGCGTCAGGGCGTCCATGCCCGTTGCGGCGGTGAGGCCCTTGGGCAGAGAGTACATCAGCTCGGGGTCAACGATGGCGACGGCAGGGATGTCGTTAGGGTCTACGCACACCATCTTGGCCTGACGCTCCTCGTCAATGATGACATAGTTGATGGTAACCTCGGCGCCTGTGCCTGCCGTTGTGGGCAGGGCGATGATGGGCACGCTCTTCTTCTTGGTAGGTGCCACGCCCTCGAGGCTGACGATGTCGGAGAACTCGGGATTGTTGGTTACGATGCCGATGCCCTTGGCGGTGTCCATTGAGGAGCCGCCGCCGATGGCGATGATGCAGTCGGCCTTGGCGTCAGCGAAGGCGGCCACGCCCTGCTTTACGTTGGTGACGGTCGGGTTTGGCTTGATCTCGCTGTATATCTCGTATGGGAAGCTGGCCTGGTCAAGCACTTCTGTCACCATCTGCGCGGTGCCTACCTTCAGCAGGCCCTTGTCTGTACATACTAAGGCCTTTGTCAAGCCCATGCGCTGCAATACCTCGGGAAGTTCCTTGCGGGCTCCTGCTCCGAAATAGGATACTTCGTTAAGAATAAATCTCTGTGCCATGATTTTAATGTTTTTGTTAGTGTTATAATATGATATTTTCTGAAAAAATTCTGACAGTCTCTCTTCTCTCTACTTTATCCATCCGTCCTTGTCAAAGTGGATTTCCCTTACAAAGAGTATCGCCGCACCGTCCTGCGCCTTGTTGTAGGCGTGGGAGATGAAGTACCATCTGCCGTCGAAGTCGTATACGGAGCAGTGGCCAATGCCGAAGTTCTCCTTATCGGGTCCGTAGAGTATCGTGCCGCCTCCCTTCAGCATCGGTTTGCCGTCGCGGTCCACGTATGGCCCCTCGATGTTTCTGGAACGCCCGTAGACGGTCTTGTAGGTGGACGCCTGGCCGCGGCAGCAGTAGTCGAAGGAGACGAAAAGGTAATAGTATCCCTCCTTATATATAATAAAGGGGGCCTCGATGGCGTTCTCTCCGGCCTCGATGGTGTCACCGCCCTCAATGGTGAAGTTCTCCACGTTGTTCAGCTCCTCGGCTGTGAGGTTGCAGTTTATCCTCCGCGCTATGGTGACGGGCTTTGTGACGGGAGTCCTGTAGTCCTCGGCCAGCTTAACCAACTGTATTCCGTCCCAGAACGAGCCATACACTAAAAACCGCTGGCCGGAGGCGGTGATAAGGTTGGGATCTATGGCGTTCCAGTTGTCCGTGCGCTTGTGAGACTTGATTACCATGCCCTGATCCACCCACTTGAAGTCGGGGGATGTGGGGTCGAGGGTCCTGTTCGTGGCCAGGCCGATGGCGCTGGTGTTCTTGCCGAACGTGGAGCACGAGTAATAGAGCAGCCAACGGCCGTCATGGAAACTGATGTCGGGCGCCCACGTGTGTCCGCGGTATCCCGGCACGCTGTCAACGGCCCACTGCGGAATGCCGCCGTTGCGGTCAAAGACGGAATGCTCACGGTGCCACTCCTTCATGTCGGTGGAGGAGAGGACATCGATGCCCATGCCTGTGGCGAAGATGTAGTATTTCCCATCCTCGCCCTTAGCCATTACTGGGTCATGCACCCTTGGCGGCGTGATGCCGCACGCCATGCCGCAGGACATGATGGCGAAAACAAAAAGCAGTATGTGTCGCATTGTTCAGGTGTTACTTTTGTGGGTCCCAAGTGTTATTGATGGAGAAAACCTCCTGCACGGTAATCTTTGCGGCCTCCTTCTTGGTTAGCTGCTTGGCCCATGCGCAGCGTTCCTTTGTCGCCGCTCCCTCACCGCTGTTGTTGTACTCCATGTAACGTGCGGTCTTCTCATTCTCCGGATTGCGCCAGTTGTCCCAACCCGTAGGGCGGATATGCTTCCCTAACTCACAATTCATGAAAAGGGTGTACGCGTATGGTCTCCAAGGCCTGCCGAGATAGCATTTCTCCACGCCCTCGTCCGCGATGATGCGGCAGTTGTTGAAAATATAACCGTAGGGCTGGTCTTTTGGCGTGGAGGCCGCAGTGATGTATGAGTTGGACTTGTTCTTGATGACGCAGTTCTCGAACCACGCTATGGAAGGGCCGAAAATGAAGTCCGTCGTGCCTTCGATGTAGCAGTCCTTGAAGTACAGGCGCGTGCCCTCCACACCCGTGTAGATGGTGTCCTGATTTCCCAGGAAGCGGCAGTTGATGAATTTCAACCTGTCGCCTTCCGTGTGCAGCGCCACGGCCTGTCCTAACTTCGCCGCATTGTTCTCTATCGTTATGTTCTTGATGGTGATGTCGTTTCCCTCTATCTTCAAAGTGTATGTGCGGAAAGTGCCTAACTTACGATTATTAGCCATATTGACATTGGCGTGGTCGTCGTATGTGATGATGGTGTTGTCACGGTCCTCGCCGCAAATCTCAATGTTGGTGAGGAATGACGGTATGATGAGCTTCTCCTTGTATACACCTTTCTTTACGAAGATAACCTTGTGGTATTCCATAAAGGCGCGGCACACTTCTATGGCATCGTCAACAGTTCTGAAATGTCCCGTGCCGTCCCGTGCTACAATGATGGTATCGGCGTTGTCCCATGACTTGGGTTTTGTGGCAGCATGGGCGGACACCATGCAGACGGACATAATTAGTAGAAGAAATAGTTTTTTCATAGATTTTTGGATAATGGTTTATATTGATAAGTTAGATTTCGGTTTAGTGCAAATGCCGTGGTTAGATTCTGTATACCTTCTGCATTCCGTTAATTGTCTCGAGCTGGGAGATGATATCCCCAAGGTTTGAGTTGTCCCTGACCTTCAGCTCTATCTCCGCACTGAATACTCCATCTTCTGTGTTGGCGGTAATTCTGTGAATGTTGACATCAAACAGGTCGGACAGCATTACGGTGACATCCTTCACCATTCCCTTTCTGTCAATTCCCTTCATGGCGATGCGGGTCATGAAGCTCATCTCGCCCCTCATGTTCCATGTGGCCGCCAGCACCTTCGTCCCGAAGGAGGACTTCATCTTTGCGGCCTCTATACATGAGCGTGAGTGTATCTCAACCTGGTTGAGATTGTTTATCAGCCCCAGAATCGGGTCGCCGGGAATAGGCATACAGCAGCCGGGGAACTTGTAATACTGTATGTTGTCCTCCGTTATAGTTATCGTCTGGTTGCGGTCAAAGTCCTTGCCTACGGTTATGTATTTGTTTGCAGGATCATTCTTCGTGCTCTTGGGCTTGACGAACGGAATGAACTTCCTCCATCCCTTGCCGCGGTGGCTCGCCTTCTGTTTCTTGAACTTATTATATATAATGTCAAGATCGCTCTCGCCAAGCGTGATGTTTCCTTTGGCGATGTCGATGAGCATACGGTCATGCAGCTTGATATTATGCGCCTCGGACAGCTTGTCCATTATGGACGTTGTCAACGTGAGTCCGTTCTGCTCCAACCACGCCGTGAGCTTCTCATTTCCTTCTTTTGCCAGCTCCCTGTCACGCTTGCGCAGCAGCGCCTGAATCTTGTTCCTTGCCTTTGCAGTCGTGACAAAGTTGGTCCATATAGGCTGGACGTGCTGTGAGTTTGATGTTATGATCTCTACCTGGTCTCCGCCCTTCAGCTTATGTGAAAGGGGCACCAACTTATGGTTTACCTTCGCACCGATGCAGTGGGTTCCGAGGAATGTGTGTATCTGGAAGGCATAGTCCAGCGCGGTGCAACCTGCGGGCATCGTGATGATGTCACCCTTTGGCGAGAAAACGAAAATCTCTGACGCGAAAAGGTTGAGCTTTATGGCATCGAGGAAGTCCATTGCGTCGGGCTGTGGGTCGTCCAGAATCTCCTTGATCGTCCTCAGCCATCCGTTCAGCTCGTCCTCTGCCACGCGCTCCGTGTTCATCGGGTCCTCGTCAGTCTTGTACTTCCAGTGCGCCGCAAATCCCTGCTCCGCAATCTCGTCCATTCTTTCAGAGCGTATCTGCACCTCTATCCAGCGTCCCTCCTTACTCATCAATGTGACGTGCAGCGCCTGATAGCCGTTGGCCTTAGGGTGCGACAGCCAGTCCCTCAGTCTGTCGGGATGAGACTGGTAGAGTTTGCACAGCTCCACATAGATATTGAAGCATTCCTTTACCTCATCATCCTTTGTCTTGGGCTTGAAGACGATGCGGACTGCAAGAATGTCATATATCTCATCAAACGACACGTGCTTCTTCTGCATCTTGTTCCAGATGGAGTAGGGGCTCTTTATCCGCGCCTTTATCTCGTAGTTGACACCATTCTTGTCAAGAACCTCTTTGATTGGAGTCGTGAAACTGTCAAAAAGATGCTCACGCTGCTCATGAGTGTACGAAAGTTTCTTCTCTATGGCTGCGTATACCTCGGGATGCTCATATTTGAATGACAAATCCTCCAGTTCCGTCTTTATCTGATTTAAGCCTAACCTGTTTGCCAGCGGTGCATAGATGAAGAGCGTCTCTCCAGCTATCTTATACTGTTTTTGTACAGGCTGCTTGTCAAGATGGCGCATATTGTCAAGGCGGTCACATATCTTTATGAGAATGACACGTATGTCCTCGCTCATAGTGAGAAGGAGTTTCTTGAAGTTCTCCGCCTGCTCTGACGCCTTGTCGCCGAATATGCCTCCCGCAATCTTTGTCAGGTCGTCTACAATCTGCGCAATCTTATCGCCAAAGATGACCTTTATATCATCTATTGTATAGTCACTTTCTTCTATAACGTCATGTAACAATGCCGCACAGATGGAAGTGCTGCCTAATCCCATTTCCGCTGACACAATTGTGGCAACAGCAATGGGATGCATCATATATGGCTCACCGGAAGGCCTGCGCATATTCTTTGTAGCGTTCAAAGCGAAGTTGAAAGCTTTTTGTATGACGTCAACTTTCTTACGGTGATTGGATTTTGTGTAATGCTGCAACAGCCTGTTGTAGGCTTCCTGTATTTTCTCTTCCTCTTCCATAGTATAGAACCATTTTAGTTTGAGGTAACTTTAAGCCTTAACATATAAATTATTTGACCTTGAGCTTCTTTCCTGCACGTATGTTACTGCCGGAAATGCCATTGAGCCTCTTGAGTTTTGCAACTGTTGTACCGTTACGCTTTGCTATTCTCTCAAGAGTGTCACCACTCTTAATCGTTACAGTACGTCCGCCACGGCTGCTACGCTTTTTCCTGCTTGTTCTCTTTGTGGTCTTTTTTGACTTTACAGTGGAACTGCTGCGTGTCTGTCTGTATGCCGGAGCATTATCATTGACAACAACAAGGTCACGCTTCATCAAATGATCCACATTATATGCTAAAATGGAGTCCTCATTGGCTATATATTTGGAGATGTATTCAACAGGCAGTCTGAGATCAGTCGGCTCCGTGTATCCCGTCACAAAATCTCTACGATATTGGGGGTTCAGGGCTCTCAATTCATCCATTTCTATTCCCAATACACTGGAAATCTGTTCAAAATGAACATTCTGATACAACATTATCGTATCCGTCTGTACAGGCAGAGTCGCAAGCATAGGACAGATGTTATGCTCACAATAATAGTTCATAATATAATTTGCCGCTATAAACGCAGGTACATATCCTCTTGTCTCTGTTGGCAGATAAGGATATATCTGCCAATAATCCTTCACTCCTCCTGCACGCTGTATAGCTTTCTGAATATTCATCGGACCGGCGTTATATGCCGCAATAACCAAATTCCAGTCCTCAAATATGGCATACAGGTCACTCAGATAATGCGCTGCGGCGTATGAGGCCTTTACTGGATCACGTCTCTCGTCTATCATAGAGTTGAGTTTCAAGCCATATCGCTTTCCTGTGGCGGCCATAAACTGCCATAAACCGGTTGCACCGACTCTGCTGACGGCATTTGGGTTAAGCGCTGATTCTATTACAGGAAGATATTTTAGCTCCAACGGCAGCCCATACACCTCAAGAGCCTGTTCAAATATGGGCATATAGAAATTGGAGGCGCCAAGCATATAGCTCACCGAGCGTCTCAACTTTCCGCTATACCTGTCTATGAACTTCTGAACAACATCATTCCATGGCATCTCCATGGCGGTAGGCATTCTCTTTAAACGGTCTACATATATATCCTGTGAGAATACGGGGTTCACATCACGCATCTTACAGGTTGTATCAAGTGTAAGGTATTGTTTTGCGTTATATTCCGAGATTGTCTTTTCCATATCGACAATCATACCCTCTGGCACCTCGATGATTTCCTCTTTACCATCCTTGCCGTTTATGACAATCTCCTCATTGTCACTGTCATAGAAGTCATTTGCCTTGTCGTCGTCTTCACTTTCGACTTCTTCCTCACCATCTTCTTCCTCCTCCTCGTCATTATCCGTTGTTTTTGGGGAAGCTGTATCATTATCATCCATCCTTTGTGACAAGAAGGTGGAGGCCATAACATTATTTATATAATAAGGTGTTGCGCCTAAAGCGAATATAGTTAAAATAGCAAATAATTTATTTCTATATATAGTCATTGTTTTATATTGTTGTTGTTTAAGTTTCAGAATGTAAGTGCTCCCTGCACACCGATAGCGGAATTACTTAGTCCCATCCCTGATGTGACGTTTGGATTGTTGTTGCCGCTACGCTGCGCACCATTTATTATAGCCGGTTGGATACGCATACTAAGATCATCAGAGATGTCAAATTGTGATAAAGACGCATCCACATAGGCATCAATGATGGATAATGCGTAAACACCAAGCATACAGAAGAAACTCAAATCTCTCCATCTGCGGTATTTGTCTTTACGTGATTTGAAGATTCCCTTGTAACGTTCTTCGTTTTGTGCATTTATCTGCGACCCTAAATGTAAAAACTGATTGTAACTTTTTGTATTAGGATCATCATCCATGATATCAAGATAAGCCTGCGAATAATCCAGATACATCTGATTATTCCATCTCATAGCGTATGCACATCCCAAGAAGCCACCATATATAATAGGCAGCTTCCAATATTTTCTGTTATATATCTGTCCCGCTCCTGGCAGTACAATGGCCAACCACATGGCTCTTTTAGGGTCAGGCTTCCATGTAGTCCAGTTTTTTTTCGCCTTCTTCTCTATCTTTGCCAGTTGGTGTTCTTCTGTCTTAGACAATGTCTGCATCTTTATGTCTGTAGAATCACCATGTGATATAACCAAAGAGTCTTCGCTGCTGGCCTGTGCATGAGTGGCTATCGTTGCCATACAACATACGAGAAACAGTATTGACCTTATATTTTTTAGGTTCAGCATCAGCCCAACTTTATATTTTTCGTTCACACATTGATTAGCATTGTCATTTAAACCTTGTCAAGGAATATAAGTATACGTTCCAGTTCCTCGTCAGAGGCGAATGGAATGGTGATCTTGCCTTTTCCTTTTGCAGAACAGATCATTTGCACCTTTGTATTGAGTTTTTCAGATATACGGTTTCTCAACACTTCATACTCTTCAGGGAGTGATGACTTCCCATGCAGAGTCTTTGTGGCAGTCTTTACATCCTCCCCGTTGTTCAGGATGTTCACCATTTCCTCTACCTTCCTTACGGAATAGCCATGCTTCATTATTTCTTTAAACAGTCTTATCTGCATGGACGGTGACTCCAATGCCAACAGTGCGCGTGCGTGTCCCATATCTATCTCCTTTTTCTGGAGAGCCAACTGTATCAGCGCCGGCAACCTAAGCAGCCTAAGATAATTCGCAATGGCAGCACGGCTCTTACCCACACGTTCTGACACCTTCTCCTGTGTCATTCCGTCATTATCTAAAAGATGCTGATAGGCCAGCGCTATCTCTATGGCATTAAGATCCTCTCGCTGGATATTCTCAACCAACGCCATCTCCATCACACTCTCATCACTGATGGTGCGTATATATGCAGGTATGGCCTTCAGTCCAGCTATCTGCGATGCCCTCCAGCGCCGCTCACCTGCTATAATCTGAAAATGATTATCCTCTACATGTCTTAAAGTTATAGGCTGGACTATTCCTATCTCCCTTATGCTTGACGCAAGTTCCTGAAGCGCCTGCTCATCAAATTCCCGTCGTGGCTGATTAGGATTAGCCTCAATAAGTTCTATCGCTATCTCATTTATAGTGGAGGAGCCTTGTGGACGTATTTCTTCCGTTGATATAAGGGCATCAAGTCCCCTGCCTAAAGCATTGTATTTTTTATGTACAGCCATTATTCTGTTGTTTATATCGTTTTTCTCATGAAATCATCACTGTTGATTATTTCATGGACAGCACATTGTTCAGTTTGCCTCTCTATTCACTATTTCCTTTGCTAATGCAAGATAATTCTTCGTTCCTGCTGCATCGGCATCGTAAAGTATCACGGGTAGTCCGTGACTTGGGCATTCTGACAACTTAACATTTCGTTGTATCACAGTCTTGAATACCAGTTCCTGGAAATGCCTTTTCACTTCATCATAAATCTGGTTTGCCAGTCTGAGACGGTTGTCATACATTGTAAGGAGGAAACCTTCTATCTCCAGTTTCGGGTTCAGTTTCGTCTTTATTATCTTTATCGTATTAAGCAGCTTCCCGATTCCCTCAAGTGCGAAATACTCACATTGTACTGGTATAATAACAGACTGCGCAGCTGTCAGAGCGTTTACAGTTATCAATCCGAGTGAAGGAGAACAGTCTATAAGTATGTAGTCATAGTCCATCCTAATTGGCTCAAGCATATTCTTAAGCACCTTTTCACGTTGAGGAATAGTGAGCATCTCTATTTCCGCTCCTACCAGATTAATGTGACTTGGGATTATGTCAAGGCCGTTTATATCTGTTGTATAAATGGCATCCCTAACATCTGCGTGGTCAATGATACATTCGTATAACGAGCATTCCACGTCCTGTATGTCCACTCCAAGCCCACTTGAGGCATTAGCCTGAGGATCTGCGTCTATTACAAGTACTGACTTTTCAAGCGTAGCGAGTGAGGCGGCAAGGTTTATGGTTGTTGTGGTCTTGCCTACGCCGCCTTTTTGGTTAGCCAGGGCTATGATCTTACCAAGTTTATTGTCCATTTTTGTTGCGTTTAGAAAGTTCGCTGGCAACAACACTTGATATGATATTGTCAGCAGACACATTTTGTATACAAAATCATTGCAAAGTTACAAAAAAAGCATGAGATAACTGCTTTTTTCTTGAATTAATTACATTTTTTATAATAATGACTATGTTTTTAAAAACTTTTTTGTACCTTTGCATCCGATTTTAATGCACCCGTAGTTCAATGGATAGAATGGAAGATTCCGGTTCTTCTGATTAGGGTTCGATTCCCTACGGGTGTACTTTTCATAGTGTAAAGTTTTTAGTCGTGAGAAATCATGAAAATCAAAGTGTCAGAAAAAAGAATGTTTTTCTGACACTTTGATTTTTCACACCCGCGGAGAATGCCTGTATTTCAAAATTAATTCAACACGGGTGCGTACAGCGCAATTATGGCGATTTGATTAATTTGCTGATTATAAACACGTTAATTATTTTAGCAATAAATTCAGATAGAAAATAAGTGCCAAAAGGATACAAATTGCACTGCAATCAGATAGCTTTTGCAATGTAATCTGTATCAAATAGCAGTGTAATAACTATCTGATTACTGTATAATCTGCATCAAATTGCAGACAGACGCACATTTTCCGCTTTTAAGAGGAGTGAAAATGATATATTTTTTCTCCAGAATGCAAAGTTGAGTCGACAATTCCCAAAAAGCAAAACGTAAGTAAAAATGCCTTTTTACTTACGTTTTGTCAAAATCAAGAAAAACAGATTCTATTGATATAAATATCGTTTTATACTCTTTTTAGGCGTTTTCTCAAACTCCTCATCATGAATCTCTATATGCGCTATTTTGCAGTAGGCCGGCTGTGTGGCATTCAACTGTGCAAGATTTTGATTCATAAGTGTGGTTACATCATCACTTGACATCCCCCGTGCGGAACATACATCAATGTCAGGATGCACTAACGCCACAAGCTTTCCTCCGCGTTGCACAACGATACTCTCCATTACAAGTGGCATAGAGTTAAGTGCGTCCTCTATTTCTTCAGGGAAAATATTCTGTCCACTCGGCCCGAGAATCATGTTTTTTGATCGTCCTTTTATATATAAATTGCCTTTACGGTCAATAATTCCAAGGTCTCCAGTGTGATACCAGCCATCTTTATCCAGCGCCATTGCTGTGGCTTCTTCATTTTTATAATAGCCAAGCATGACATTAAGTCCACGTGTCAAAATCTCACCGGGTACAGAACGCGGATTCTTGCTGTTAATCTTTATTTCCATATTCACTGCCGCCTGTCCACAAGAACCAAAACGATGCTGCTTCCAGTTCGTGAATGCTATAATTGGAGCACATTCTGTAGCACCATAACCGATAGCCAATGGGAATTTAATGTCCATCAGGAACGTTTCTATCTCTTGATTTAACGCCGCTCCGCCTATTATAATCTCATACAGACGGCCACCAAATGCCTCATAAACTTGCTGACGTATCTTCTTTTTTATTTTTGAACCCACAATAGGAGTGTTCAGTAATATGCGCATTGCAGGCGTATGTACCTTTGGAAAAATTTTCTTACGGACAATTTTCTCAAGGACAAGAGGAACTGCCACTATCACAATAGGACGTATATCCTTAAATGCCTGAGCAACAACAGCAGGCGATGGCATTCTTGTCAAGAAATAAATATGACATCCGCACGTGAATTCTTTGATAAATTCAAATGCCATTCCATACATGTGGGCCATAGGGAGGATGGACACAGTATTGTCACCAGGATGTAATTCCGAGTCAAGCATCTCGCTGGCAAACTGAAGATTTGACCACATGGCGCGGTAAGGAATCATCACACCCTTTGAGAAACCTGTGGTACCGGATGTATAGTTTATTAATGCAAGCTCGTCTGGATGCTTCTCTTTATAGTAAACCACATTCTCCTTACGGAAGAATTTGGGGAATTTCTCACCAAAAAGCAAGTTAAGGTTCTCGCGTGCCTCGGTAAGTCGTTGTGAACGTGACACCAGCAGTGAGAAATCAATCATATTGATGATGCCTTCAAGGTCAGGCATGGCATTCGGGGTGATCTGTTTGGCCACGACATCGCCAACAAAAAGAAGACGCGCCTCTGAATGGTTTACGATATTATGAATCTGCTCAGCAGTAAATTCGTGCAAAATGGGTACAGCCACGGCACCATAAGTAATTGTAGCGAGAAACGCCACAGCCCAATGGCTCATGTTACGGCCGCACAGAGCAACTTTATCACCAGGCTTCAAGCCACTGTGCTCAAACAATATATGTAGTTTCTCTATCTTACGAGCTACATCATGATACTGTAAAGTCGCTCCTTTGTAATCAGTAAGAGCGTCAAGGTCCCAATTTGCTACTATGCTCTGTTCTATGCAGGCATTAAAACTTGGAATATGTTTCATCTGACAGGTTATTGATATTTTCATTAGCAAACAGTATTGCCATAATCGAAGAAAAAGCAACGATTACTTATAATATGGTTAACTCATCTGCGTTTACAGCGCAAAGATAAGGTATTTTTTGCACACACGCAAGAGATTATGTGCAATTTTTACTTTATGGCTTTAAATTTATGGAAAATAAAACAACAATGTGGCATTTTTTCATTTTTTTTTCTTACCTTTGCAGATAAATTGGCTCTTTGCATTCACATAGCTATCAACTACATTGTGGACCAGGAGTTTTTTTAACTAAAATAACAATATGGGCATATTCGGTTTTTTCAACAGAGAAAAAAAAGAGACTCTCGACAAAGGGTTAGAGAAGACGAAGCAGAGCGTCTTTGACAAAATCACACGTGCGATAGCAGGTAAGGACAAAGTTGACGATGATGTTTTGGACAATTTGGAGGAAGTGCTCATCACAAGCGATGTGGGCGTGGATACCACATTGAAAATCATAGAGCGTATAGAAGCGCGTGTTGCAAGGGACAAATATGTCTCAACATCTGAACTGAACCGCATACTTCGCGAAGAGATAGTGACACTTCTGACAGAAAATAATTCTTCTGATACAGACTCATGGGACTTGCCTACAGAACATCGTCCATACGTTATTTTAGTAGTAGGCGTTAACGGCGTAGGCAAGACAACAACTATCGGTAAACTGGCATGGCAGTTTAAAGAAGCTGGCAAGAAAGTGTATCTTGGAGCGGCGGACACATTCCGTGCCGCAGCCGTAGAGCAGCTGTGTATATGGGGAAACAGGGTTGGAGTTCCTGTCATAAAACAACAGATGGGCTCGGATCCGGCAAGTGTGGCATTTGATACTTTGGCTTCAGCAAAGGCGAACAATGCGGATGTTGTCATTATAGACACAGCGGGCAGACTGCATAATAAAGTAAATCTCATGAATGAATTGAAGAAGGTAAAAGACGTTATGAGAAAAGTACTGCCGAAAGCCCCCGATGAGGTCTTGCTGGTTCTTGATGGCTCTACAGGACAAAATGCTTTTGAACAGGCCAGACAGTTTGCCGCAGTAACTCAAATAAGCAGTCTTGCCATCACCAAACTGGATGGAACAGCTAAAGGTGGAGTAGTGGTTGGTATAAGCGACCAGTTGAAAGTTCCTGTGAAATATATAGGACTCGGTGAAGGAATGCGTGACTTACAGTTGTTCAACCGTCGGGAGTTCGTTAACTCTTTATTTGGAGAATAATATCTGAATTTACATACTGTTTAGATTATCAGTTTCACTTCATTGTCTGTTAGTAATGATAAAGCATATCGACATAATTACAATGGGCTGCTCTAAAAACCTTGTTGACAGTGAGACTTTACAACGTCTGTTCACAAAGCGTGGCTATAGTTGTTCTGTTGATGCAGAGGTGATAAAGGGAGACACGGTGGTGATAAATACCTGTGGCTTCATTGGAGATGCGAAGGAGGAGAGCATAAATACTATTCTGGAACTTGTGCAAGCAAAAGAGGAAGGTAGAATACAGCGCCTTTTCGTTATGGGATGCCTGTCACAACGATATAAGGAAGACCTGCAGAAAGAGATTCCACAAGTTGACAAGTATTATGGCAAGTTCGATTATAAGGCACTTGTTGATGACCTTGAGGTATTATATGGAAAAGCTCAGGTCGTAACAGCAAATACAATAACAAGAAAGGCAAGAAAGCACTACTGTTACATAAAGATATCAGAAGGATGTGACAGACATTGTGCATACTGTGCCATACCTATCATAACAGGCAAACATAAAAGCCGTACTATTGACGATATTCTTGACGAGGTAACGGTCAGAGTCAGTGAAGGAGTGAAGGAGTTTCAGATAATAGCTCAGGAACTGACTTATTATGGTATTGATATTGACGGCAAACGACATATCGCAGAACTGATAGATCGCATGGCAGGGATAAAGGGAGTCAAGTGGATAAGACTGCATTATGCCTATCCTAACCAATTCCCAATGGAACTGCTCGATGTGATACGTAAGCATTCTAATGTATGCAAGTATCTTGACATTGCTTTACAGCATATATCTACATCCGTACTGAACAGAATGCGTCGTAATACGACAAAGGAAGAGACCATGGAACTTATCACACGGTTAAGAAAGGAGGTTCCAGGTATAGTGCTTAGGACAACACTGATGGTTGGATATCCTGGAGAGACGGAAGAGGAGTTCCAAGAACTGATAGAATTTGTAAAATGGGCACGTTTTGAGCGTATGGGTGCATTCGCCTATTCTGAAGAAGAGGGAACATATAGCGCAGAACATTATAAGGACGATGTGCCGGAGGAGATAAAGCAGAGAAGGTTGGATAAACTGATGCGCGTACAGCAGAACATTTCTGAGGAACTGCTCCAACAGCGTATAGGACAGACAGTGAAGGTTATAATAGACCGAAAAGAAGGAGACTGGTATGTAGCACGTTCCGAATATTCGTCACCAGATGTTGATCCGGAAATACTTATCAGCACGGATGGTAAAACTCTAAGAAAGGGATGTTTCTATAACGCGAGAATTACAGGTAATGAAGAGTTTGATTTATATGGCATTGTAGAGTAGCTTTACAACATACAGATGAATAATAAGGAATTTATAACTACATTGGCACAGAAAACAGGTTACAAGGTGGAAGATACGCAAAACATAGTAAGGACAACCGTGCATACTATTATTGACTCCCTTGTAGATGGAGACAGTGTCAGCGTATCTGGATTAGGAAGCTTTGAGGTAAAGAAAAGAATGGAACGCATCATAACAAACCCAGGAAATGGACAAAAGATGCTGGTTCCTCCAAAACTTGTTGCTAATTTCAAGCCTTTTGCCACTCTGAAAGAAAAGGTAAAGGAGAGTGAGAAGAAATAAAGGTGATAGCAATTCAATAGAACTATGAATGAATGGTAACAGTAAAAGACATAGCAAAAATTCTTGTCGCCAAGCATAAATTATCTAATGCCGAGGCTGAGATTTTCATACAAATGATTGTCGAGGTTGTTCACGAAGGACTACTGCGTGACCGGCAAGTAAAAATAAAAGGTTTCGGAACATTCAAACTGCAAGCCATGAAAGAGCGTAGCAGCGTGAATGTTAATACTGGAGAAAAGGTTCTTATCGGTGAACATGATAAGATTACATTTACCCCAGACAATGTGATGAAGGATTTGATAAACAAACCCTTTGCACAATTTGAGACTGTACCTATAAACGATGGCAGTCCACTACTTGATAATAGTTCTCTGTCTGATACTGACACAGAAGAAGATGCAGAGACTGTAACAGAGGTTAAAGACATTACAGAAGAGAATACCATTAACATTCCAAACGAGAGTTATATTGTCAAACCACAAACAGAGATATTTCCTACAGAAGAGGATATACCGACACCAAATATAGAAGAAAAAGAGGAAGTACCTGAGGTTGAAACTTCTGAAAGTCAGGAAATAGAAAAGGAAGAAGCTCCCATTGAAACCGAGACTGTAGACTATCCTCAAGAAGAGGCCAAAAGTGTGACAGAGTCAGAATGTGAACAGCAATATCCTCATTGCCATAATGTATTCTTATATTATGCCATAATAATAAATATTGTAGTCGCAATATCTGCGTTTACTCTCGGATATATGGCAAGCAGTCAGCAGTGGTTTGTAGAAGAAATGGCTGAAGCGAATACACAACCTAAGGTAGACAATAGGAATGTGGCGCAACAGAAACAGCCGACAAGCAAACAGGCTGATACAACTAAGAATACAGCAAAGCCTGCGACAGAGAAAACATTGAAAGACTCCACTGTGTCCGCTAAGAATACAGCCTCTACAGTAAAGAACAAGCGTAATACAGACTCCTTAAAGGAAGAGAACATAGAGAATCAATATAATGATGATGTCAGAGTACGTACAGGAGCCTACAATATTATAGGTATAGACAAAGAGGTTGTTGTCAGACAAGGGCAGACCATACAGTCTATCAGCCGCACTTATTTGGGTGAGGGGATGGAGTGCTATATAGAAGCATTAAACGGTAAGACAACAGTAAAGGCAGGTGAAAAGATTAAGATACCGAAGTTAAAGCTCAAGAAGCGTAAGCATAGCTAAGTTTGAGAACACAGTGTAATCATAATATAAACACAAAAGAAGATAGATATTTAAGATGACGAAATTCAACAGCATGATGGCACAGGATTCTGCTTTCCACATGTTTGCAGAGTTTGATGGCGATATAAACAAAATATACGAGCAGGGTAAAGAAGGGGAAATGCCGATACTTATAACAAGAAACATGGTCAGCTTTCCCGGTGTACTCACCTCTGTGACAATAGCCAGACCTGTAACCAAGCAGTTGGTTAAATATATAGAGAAGAATCCCAACCAGCAGTTCGCCATGTTCTGCCAAAAGGATCAGACAATAGAGGAACCAGGTGTGGAGGATCTTTGTAAATATGGTGTAATAGCGAAATTTCTAAAAGTCTTTGAAGTTCCTGGGACAGAACCTCGTTACGCATTTGTAGCACAGGCACTCACACGTTGTGAGATACAGGATGTGGTAAAGGAGACACCGTTTATGTGGGCTCATGTATTACCTGCGCCGGAGATTATGCCAAACAAAGACGACATGGAATTTGACACAATTGTTAAGGATTTAAGGAAAAGGGTAAGGGAGTATATAGACAAGAGCGACACTTTGCCATTCGAACTGCAAATGTCATTACACGGCATAGAGGATTCTTCATTCTACGTGAATATGGTTTCATACCATATACCCATTCCCCTAACAGAGAAAATGGCCCTATTGGAATTTGGGGATTTAAAATTGCGCGCTTTAAATCTGTTACAGATAATGAACCGCGAGATACAGTATGCTAATCTTAGGCTTGATATACAAAACAGGACTCAGCATACTATTGATGAAGAACAGAAAAACTATTTCCTCCGCCAGCAGATAAAAAGCATAACAAAGGAATTAGGTGGGGATGAACGTGGAACAGAGGTAGAGAAGATAAAGAACAAAGCTGCAAAGAAAAAGTGGAACGATGAGATAAAGCAGGCTTTTGAACGAGAACTGGAAAGATTAAACCAGATGCATCCGCAAAGCAGCGACTATAATGTGCAGCTTAACTATCTCAACCAACTTATAGACTTACCATGGGGACTATATACTACAGACGATCTTGACCTAAAGAAAGCCAAGAGGACTCTGGATAGAGATCATTACGGTATGGAAGAGGTAAAGCAGCGCATTTTGGAATATATAGCGGTGCTTTCATTAAGAGGTGATCTCAAATCTCCCATATTATGCCTATACGGTCCTCCGGGTGTTGGAAAGACTTCTTTGGGTAAAAGCATCGCTGATGCGCTTGGCAGATCTTATGTAAGGGTCAGCCTTGGTGGCGTGCACGACGAAGCCGAAATACGCGGACATCGCAGGACGTATGTAGGAGCCATGCCCGGACGTATAATAAAGAGTATAGAGAAGGCTGGCACCTGCAATCCTGTATTTATTCTTGACGAGATAGACAAGGTTACTCAGACCACCATGAATGGTAACCCTGCCTCCGCCTTGCTGGAAGTACTTGACCCTGAACAGAACACCGCATTTCACGACAACTATCTTGATTTAGACTTTGATTTGTCAAAGGTCATGTTCATTGCAACCGCTAATGATATAAGCACCATTCCCGGCCCTTTACGTGACAGGATGGAGATGATAGAAGTTGGAGGCTATACTACCGAAGAGAAGATAGAGATAGCAAAGCGGCATCTTTTACCACGTGAGAAGGACAAGACGGGACTGAAGGAGGAGAAAGGATTGTCCATACGTAAGAACGCGATAGAGAAGATAATTGAGCGGTATACCAGAGAAAGTGGTGTGCGTCAGTTAGAAAAGCAGATAAACAAAGCCTTACGCAAACTCGCTTACTATAAGATGCGTGACGGAATCCTGCCTTATGAGCGGATTACACCTGATAATTTGGAGGATTTGCTTGACAAGCCGCCATTCTACCGTGACATTTACCAAGGCAATGATTATGCTGGAGTTGTAACCGGACTGGCATGGACAAGTGTCGGTGGTGAGATTCTGTTCATAGAGACAAGTCTTTCCAAGGGCAAGAATGGAAAACTAACACTTACGGGTAATCTTGGCGATGTCATGAAGGAGTCCGCCGTAATAGCACTGGAGTATGTAAAGGCTCATGCAGACCTTCTGAAGATAGACTACCGCATATTCGATAACTGGAACATACATATTCATGTACCAGAGGGAGCCACTCCAAAGGACGGCCCGTCGGCAGGCATCACCATTGCAACAAGTATCGCATCAGCTCTGACGCAGAGGAAAGTACGCAAGAATGTAGCCATGACAGGCGAAATAACCCTTAGAGGAAAAGTGCTTCCTGTTGGTGGCATTAAGGAGAAGATTCTCGCAGCAAAGCGTGCTGGCATTACTGATATTCTATTATGTAAGGCTAACAACAAGGACATAGATCAGATTCCCGCAGATTATCTAAAAGGTGTAACTTTCCATTATGTTGAAAACATTGCGGATGTATGGGACTTTGCCCTTACTGATGAGATTGTGGACAATCCTATCGATTTTACGATAGAAGAACCGCAGCAAAACGAAGGAAAATAAATCACGTAAACACAACAAAGAAGTAAATGACCTTTGAACTGCAACATACAGACCCACTCTCATGGGCAAGATCAGGACGGATTACAACAGAGCACGGTGAGATACTGACTCCAATATTCATGCCGGTAGGAACCGTTGGTAGTGTCAAGGCTGTGCATTTTGAGGAATTGCGCAGACAGGTGATGGCACAGATTATTTTGGGCAACACATACCATTTGTATCTTAGACCAGGGCTCGATATTCTGCAGAAAGCTGGCGGACTGCATAAGTTCATAGGGTGGGAGAGACCTATCCTTACTGACAGCGGAGGGTTCCAAGTATTCTCCCTGACCGGAATACGCAAGCTAAACGAGGACGGCTGTGAGTTTCGCTCCCACATCGATGGCAGCAAACACTTCTTCTCACCAGAACGCGTAATGGATATAGAGCGTGTCATAGGTGCAGACATCATCATGGCCTTTGATGAATGCCCTCCCGGAGACAGCGATTGGAATTATGCGCGCAAGAGTCTGACGCTTACCGAGCACTGGCTTGACAGGTGTGTGAAGCGTTTTGATGAGACGGCTCCCTTATATGGACATTCGCAGAGTCTGTTCCCTATTGTTCAGGGCTGCACTTTCAAGGATTTAAGACAAGAGTCCGCGCATTTCGTTGCAGACAAAGGCTGCGACGGCAACGCCATAGGGGGACTTGCCGTGGGAGAGCCTACAGAAGTCATGTATGAAATGGTAGAGGTGGTTAATGAGATACTGCCAACGGACAAACCACGATACCTGATGGGAGTAGGCACACCATGGAACATTTTGGAGAACATTGAACGCGGCGTGGATATGTTTGACTGCGTCATGCCTACGCGAAACGGCAGGAACGCGATGCTGTTCACATACGACGGTACCATGAACATGAAGAACAAGAAATGGGAGACAGACTTCACACCATTGGATACCACAGGATGTGACATAGACCAAGTCACCACCAAAGCATATCTCCACCATCTGTTCAAAGCTCAGGAATATCTTGCATTACAGATTGCGTCCATACACAATCTGGCATTTTATCTACGTCTGGTGACCGATGCCAGAGAACATATAGTAAAAGGAGATTTCTGTCAATGGAAGAAAACGGTTGTAGACAACATGAAAAGAAGAATATAACAGTGGCAAACGCTATAAAGAAATACTTCAAAATTATAAAGAATGGCTATCAGACTGCACACAAGGCAGTCGGAAAGGCATTACCCTACATGGCGTGGTTACGCTATGTAAATCCTTTACATTATATAACACGGCTTGACAGATATATCATAGGCAAATTTATAGGAACGTATTTCTTTGCAATCCTGCTGATTATAAGTATATCCATCGTCTTTGACTTTAACGAGAACCTGTCTAAGTTCACAGAATATCATGCTCCGTGGAAGGCCATAGTGTTTGACTATTATATGAACTTCGTTCCGTACTTTGCCAATCTGTTCTCCCCTCTGTTCGTCTTCATTGCCGTAATATTCTTCACATCCAAGATGGCGGCAGGCAGTGAGATTATCTCAATAATGGCGGCGGGCGTCAGCTTCAAAAGGATGTTGCGGCCATACATGATTTCATGTGTGCTCATATCTGTCCTGTCGTTCTGCCTTAGCGCATACGTCATTCCCCATGGCACAGTGATACGTCAGAATTTCGACTCTCTTTATAAGAACAACAAGAAGAATATGTCTGCGGAGAACGTACAGCTACAGGTGGACAAGGGTGTCATAGCTTACATACAGCATTATGACAACAAACTGAAGAGAGGTTACGGTTTCTGTCTGGACAAGTTCGAGAACAAGAAACTGATCTCACACATGTCCGCCACAGAGATACAGTATGACACTATCTCCAACTCAAAATATCACTGGAAGGCCACGAACTGGAAGATACGCGAGATGAGGGGCATGAGGGAGAAGATAACAAGCGGTATGCAGTTGGACACTCTGATAATGATGGAGCCTATAGACTTAGTGTATTCCAAAGGCCAGCAGGAAACGTTCACGCTGCCAGAGCTAAGCGACTACATCTCAAAGCAGATTAACCGCGGTTCAAGCAATGTCGTGCAGTATCAGGTGGAATACCATAAACGTATCGCCGCATCGTTCGCGTCATTCATTCTCACCATAATCGGCGCATCCCTGTCGTCAAGGAAGCGCAAGGGCGGCATGGGGATGTATCTCGGCGCAGGCCTGGCGCTCAGTTTCATGTACATCATGCTACAGACCATCTCCGCCACTTTTGCCATAAATGCAGGGACTCCGCCCATGCTGGCGGCATGGGTGCCAAACATTCTCTTTGCCGTAGTCGCATACCTGTGTTACAGAAAGGCGCCAAACTAAATATAAGAAAGAAAGAAAAAACAATCAGATGGAAGATAAGACGACATACTTTGATGAGACATTGTTGAATGACAATGTTCTTGACGCTCTTTACGATATGCACTTTGATGTGTGCACGCCCATACAGGCCGCGTGCATAGACCCTATCATCGAGGGACGCGACATTATGGGTGTGGCACAGACGGGAACGGGCAAGACCGCGGCCTATCTGCTGCCCGTTCTGTCACGTCTGGATGACGGCGGCTTTCCCGAGGACGCTGTCAACTGCCTTGTAATGAGTCCTACGCGCGAGCTGGCGCAACAGATTGACCAGGCCATGCAGGGTTTCGGCTATTATCTTAATGACATCAGCAGTCTGGCGGTGTACGGTGGCAACGACGGCGGCAGGTACGACCAGGAGGTTGCGGCTCTCCGTAAGGGAGCGGCCGTGGTTATAGCCACACCGGGGCGACTTATCTCGCATTTGCAGATGGAAAACCTCGACTTGTCCAGACTCTCATTCTTTATCCTTGACGAGGCGGACCGTATGCTGGACATGGGATTCTCCGAGGACATACTGAAGATAGCGAAGAACATCCCGGAGTCATGCCAGACCATAATGTTCTCCGCCACGATGCCCGACAAGATTGAGCAGCTGGCAAAGACGTTGCTGAAGAACCCTATAAACGTGAAGATTGCGGTCAGCAAACCCGCAGAGAAGATAGCGCAGTCGGCATTCCTATGCTACTCCTCACAGAAGATGCGCATACTGGGCAGCATCTTTGACAAATCATACAAACTTCCCGGCACATCGGAGAGCAGCGATGACGTGTCACCATTGCAGAGGGTAATCATCTTTTCCGGAAAGAAGCAGAGGGTAAAGGAAATCGCGAGGACCCTGCAGAGGATGAAGGTGAATTGCGGCGAGATGCACTCGGATCTAAGTCAGGCGGAGCGCGACCAGATAATGTTCAGCTTCAAGAGCGGAGAGACGGACGTGCTCGTGGCTACGGACATCGTGGCGCGCGGCATAGACATTGACGACATCAGCATGGTAATCAACTATGACGTGCCGCATGACGTGGAGGATTACGTGCATCGCATCGGCCGCACAGCGCGCGCGGAGCGTGACGGTATGGCCGTGACGCTGGTGGCGCCAGAGGACTTCTTCCTATTCCGCAAGATAGAGTCCTTCCTTGCAAAGGACATTGAAAAGAATCCTATGCCCGAGGGACTGGGACAGGCTCCTGAATATGATGAGGACGCAAGACGCAGCAGCAAGCAGGCGAGAAACGGAAAAACGCCAAAGGGTGAGAGACACGGAAGAAGCAAAGGCGACGGAAAGCAGAGGCAAGGCCACAGGCGCGGACGCAACAACAGACGCAAGGAGGGGGACGGCAGCCATGCCGGAGACAGCGCCCAGACGACAGCGGAGAATACCAATCAAGATAATACACAGAAAGATAAACCTAAAAATCCTAAACGCTATGACAGAAAGAGAAAACGTGTGCGGACTCCGGAGGAAGGACTTCCGCACGACAGTGAACGGAAAGCAGACTGACCTTTACATCCTAAGAAATGCGAAGGGCACCGAGGTAGCCGTAACAAACTACGGCGGCGCCATCGTCGCACTCATGGTACCTGACAAGGACGGGCAGCTGGCCAACGTAATGCAGGGACACGACAACATACAGGATGTCATCAACTCGCCGGAGCCGTATCTGTCCACACTTATCGGACGTTTCGGCAACCGTATATGTAAGGGACGCTTCGTTCTGGGCGGAAAAGAGTACCAACTCGCCATCAACAATGGGCCAAACGCGCTGCATGGTGGGCCAACAGGCTATCATGCGCAGGTCTGGGACGCCATACAGATGAACGAGCAGACACTGGCGCTGTCCATCGTGTCGCCATACGGAGACGAAGGCTTCACGGGAGAGGTCAAGGTCAACGTTGAATACACATGGACTGACGACAACGAGCTGAAAATTGACTATCTTGCCACAACGAACAAGAAGACTATCATCAACCTTACGCACCATGCCTTCTTCTCGCTGACGGGTATCGCAAACCCGACACCGACAGTAGACAGCCTGGAATGCGAGATTAACGCTGACTTCTACCTCCCGATAGACGAGACGAGCATCCCTACCGGAGAAATTCTGAAGGTGGAGGGCACACCGTTTGACTTCAGAACGCCGAAGCCCATAGGACGTGACATAAACAACACGGATGATGAGCAGATACGCAACGGAACCGGTTACGACCACTGCTTTGTGCTGAACAAGCGTGAGGTCGGCGAACTGTCTCTGGCCGCGCGTGTATTCGAGCCACAGTCCGGACGCACCATGGAATGCTGGACAACGGAGCCGGGAGTGCAGATGTACACGGACAACTGGGCAAACGGATACAAAGGACAGAACGGGGCAACGTTCCCACGGCGCTCTGCTGTATGCTTCGAGGCGCAGCACTTCCCTGACTCACCTAACAGGCCGTACTTCCCACCTGTGGTTCTAAATCCGGATGAGACTTACCGTCAGACCACGATATACAAGTTCGGAGTCAAGTAAGGAAAATCCCTGAACACAACATTATAAAAGCCACAATAAAGGTTCCGGCATCCGCCGTCAGTCCTTTATTGTGGCTATATATTATAAATAAGGTACGCGCGTACATATTATATAATATGTCGCGCGCATTTTTATCTCCCTGCCGTCATCTCCACAAAAGTGTTCACACTCCTTGGTGCGACGGTGGCCTTCAGCCTTTTTCCGTACTCGCCCACGGGCTTCAGGTTCTCGCCGTCCGCGTCAGATGTGCGGTACAGCCTCCAGCCTCTGGATGATTTTCCGCTCACCCTCATGCGGAAGGGCAGGGGAGAGTCAGAATAGTTTATAACCACCACGACCCTGCGTCCGTCCCTGTTCAGAAATGCCGAGCACATCAGCCCCGTAACGTTGCTTTCGCCATCCTCAATGACCTTGCCCTTACTGTTTACGGCCTCGATGTCCATCCTTACAGCTCCGGGACGCACGAAAAGGCTGTAGTTGCCGAGCGCCCACAGCAGCTTTGAGTCCCTGAAGCGCCTCTCACGCTCATACATCCGCAGCAGCCCGTCCTTATAGTCACCGCCTGCCGCGCGCCACCACTGCCAGGAGCGCGCGCCGGCCACACAGAGGTCATGGTGAATGACGCGCGCCACATACAGGGCGGTGCGCATGGAGAAATCGTATCCGCCTCCGCCGCCTATCTCCGTGTCGTTGCCCATGATACAGGTCTCCGTCTGCCAATACTCCATGTTATAGCGCCTCAAGGTGTCGGCCAGCTGCCGCCGTATGCTCACCAAAGCCTCCAGCGGAGTGTTTGTCCAGTAGCTGTGTCCGGCCATCACCCTTGCCACAGTGGGCAGACCGCCTATATATGTGTCCACGCTGTCGGGACAGAAGAAGCTCTGTATGGCGTAGCCCCTCTGCCAGTCCGCAATGTGCGTGGAGAACATACAGCGGTAGTCCGAAGACTCGTTCACCAGCAGCTTCGTGGCGATGCCTCTCCGGGTGAACTCGCCGTCCAGCGCCCTCACCACCGCCGCTATCTCACGGTTGGTGGCAGGCGTTCCCTCCTGCTTGGGCCCTGTCCAGTTCCAGTGTCCGTCAGGCTCGTTGACGGGGCAGACGTAATCAAAGTGCACACCGTCGTGCCTCTCCACGCCCTCCACAACATTTGCCAGAAAGCGCGCGTAGTCCCCATAATGCCGCTCCTTCAGATTGAGCGTGGCTCCGCGGCCCGTGTTCGTGGCGAGGCCGTTCTTGGTGAAGTACACGGGCGGCGAGTTCACGAAGCCTATGAACGTCTCCACACCTCTCTCCTTCGCCATCCTCATGAACCTGCGTTCCGCCGCCTGCCTGCTCCAGTCATAGCTTCCGTCGGCCGCCAGCAGGCATTCTGTCCTTGTGCCGGGATTGATGCAGCTGCTGTCACCCTGCCCGCTGCTTCCGGCACCTATGTTGAAGCGCCAGATGCTCAGTCCAATGCCCTTTGGCTGCCCCGCGCTGTCGGTCTCGCGGCTGAACAGCCAGTCCGCGGCACACCGCAGGTCACGCTCGCTCCACTGTGCGGTGTGCTGCATACTCCATGCGTCCGATGCCCCGAAACCGTCCATGACCTGCCGCCCGCGTCCCGTCAGCCTGTACTCCTTCACCGCGTCATCATGTCCGGACCTCTGTCCGCTGCTCGCGCCGGGCAGGGCGGCCAGGCACGAGGTCATGGTCAGCAGAATTACTCCATTGCGTATTCTCATATCTAATCCCATAAAAATTCAACATATATAATAAAAGCAGGCATTTGTTTTGTCATGACGGATAAAATGCCTACCTTTGCACAAAATTAACCCAAGAAAATTCACGATTTATGTTCAGACGTCATCCCCAGGAAGTGGAAAAACTGGTAAGAAGCATCATGCGCAGCAACGGCCTCGAGACCCAATGGCTCCAGCGCCGCATCATCGAGTCGTGGGATGAGGTGGCCGGCAGTGTGGCTGCGCAGTACACGGAGGAGAAAAGCATACGCAACCAGACCCTGTGGGTGAAGATATCAAGCCCCGCGGTGCGCGCTGACCTGAATATGCGCCGCACGGAACTTGTCAGACTGCTGAACCAGTCAGTGGGCGCGCATATCCTAAGCGACATCAGACTCTATTGAGCACCGTGAGGCGGTCAGGCATACTGGTTGACCCTGTGGAAAGAATGTATCAGGTCCACCAGTTTCTGGAACTTCTCGCGCTTCTCTCCCTGCAGCTTGTCCACTTTCAGCATCTTCCTGTTGAACTTCATCCAGTTCAGCATATTATGCTCCTCTATGCGATGCCGTGACGGTCCCCTGTGGTTTTGCTCCACAAACTTCCATACCATATTGTATTTTCTGCTCCATTGAAGCTCACGGATGCCACTGCGCTCCACCTGCTTGTTTTCCTCTTGTTTCATAGCTTTTTTATAATCTTTTTGCAAAGATACATCATTATTATCAAATATGCAAGCATATTGCAAATTTACCGTAATAAAAATAATGCTGATGCACTATGCGCAATCATGTAACAACAGGCCACATTTCGCCATAAACGCTCCGCGATATTTCCGGAATCGGCAGCCCTTCCAAAATGGATGTTAGATTTTTTTCTGCGGATGATAGATTTTTTTC
>JAUNOM010000019.1:0-47341 GCA_030531085.1 Prevotellaceae bacterium
AGCGAGTGCAAAGGTACACACTTTTTCCCTTTCCACCAAATGTTTTCACAAAAATGTTTCATAAATCTATCCTTTTCTGTAATTATAAACATACCAACTGGAAGATAATACACAATAGATGCTTCTCTTTCCTGTTTCAAGCAAACAAGTAATAGAATGAAACAGCTGTCCATATAAACAGGAACAGAACCAGGCTACACCTTATTATATTATATAGAGCGAAAAGAAAAACATATAAAAGATATTGATTTCCCACACAAATCCGCATTTAACAAAATCTAAATTATTTTGAAATAAATCTGAAATTCCTTTAAAATACCTTTGCAGTGTCTAATCAAAACAACAACAAAATGAAAACAAAAACATTATTAGCAGGCATTCTGGTCAGCACCAGTATCACAGCAACAGCACAAGACGCTAAAACAAAAGAACCGAACGGAAAAGCCATCATACAAGTGTTCAGCAATTTTCACACAGGGTTCGGAACAGAGAATAACGACCGTGGCTTTGAGTTGGAACGTAGCTACTTAGGTTATGAGTACAAATTCAACAATGGCCTGTCCTTAAAGAGTGTAATGGACATAGGCACATCAAGCGCCGTCTCCGACTATCAGCGTATCGCCTACATCAAAAACGCCATGGTATCTTGGAAGAAGGGTGACATGACATTAAACGGTGGTCTCATTCCAACAACCTCATTTAATTTCCAGGAGAAATTCTGGGGATACCGTTACATCATGAAGTCATTCCAAGATGAATACAAATTTGGCAGCAGTGCAGACTTAGGCCTTTCTATAAACTACCGTTTCGCAGACTGGCTCTCCGCTGACGCTATCATTGTGAATGGCGAGGGATACAAGAAGATACAAGTAAACGACGGTCTCAATTACGGTTTGGGAGTCACTCTAACCCCTGTCAAAGACTTCCAAGTCCGCCTATACGGAGGATTGAATGAAAGTGGTGATGACAACAAGAAGGACATTGTCAACCTTTCCGCATTCGCAGGATACAAGCATGGCAGAGTCGCTATAGGTGCCGAATACAACCACATCTTCAATTCTGACAACAATAAAGACAAGGACAAATACGGCTACTCTGTATTCGCATCCGTCAAGAGCTCAAGGAAATCTGAACTCTATGCCCGCTTTGACGCTCTTTGTTCCAAAGACAACTGGAATAAGGGGAAGGATGAGAAGGCGGCCATCCTCGGAGCACAATTCGCATTGGGTAAGTATGTAAAGGTTGCCCCCAACTTCAGAATAACCATACCAAAAGATGACAATAAAGAGAATAAATACTCCGCATACATCAATTGTTATTTTGGCTTATAAATAAAAACACATTATTCACACTTAAAATTTAAAAGAACATGAAGAAGATTTTTTCATCAATCATTACATTAGTTCTCGCCATGGCACTCGCATCCTGTGGCGGCAGTTCAAACAAAGAGACCCGTGATGCGCAGGAGCTTTCCGGCGCCGGTGCCACCTTCCCGCTTCCTTTCTACAATGTGGTTTTCGAGCAGTTCTCCAAGGTCAACGGCGATGCTGTCGCATACGGCGGCATTGGCTCCGGCGGCGGTGTCCGCAACCTCCAGGACAAGATTGTGGACTTTGCAGGCAGTGACGCCTTCCTTTCTGACAAGGAGATGAAGGAGATGGCCCCCGTCATCCACATCCCCACCTGCATGGGTGCCGTTGTACTGGCCTACAACTTGGACGGAGTGCCCAACCTGAACCTTTCGGGAGAGATTATCGCAGACATCTTTGCCGGTAAGGTAAAGATGTGGAACGACTCCCGTCTGGCCGAGCTTAACCCCGATGTCAAACTCCCGGCAGAGGCCATTATCCCTGTATTCCGCTCTGACGGCTCCGGCACCACATACGTATTCACCGATTATCTGTCAAAGGTCAGCCCCATGTGGGCATCCGAATATGGAACAGGGAAATCTGTGAACTTCCCTTCCGGCCAGGCGGCAAAGGGCAATCCCGGTGTTGCAGGCGTGGTCTCCAACACTAAGAACTCCATCGGCTATGTCGGTTCGGAATACGCTTTCGCACAAAAGATACCATACGCAAAGGTTGAGAACCAGCGTGGAGAACTCGTAGAGCCATCATCATCCAGCATATCCGCCGCTGCCTCAGGCGACATTCCGTTCGACACCCGCACCTCCATAACCAACGCAGACGCAGCAGGCGCCTACCCTATCAGCTGTTTCACATGGATAATAATATACAAGGAGCAGAACTACTCCGGCAGAAGCAGGGAACAGGCAGCCGCAACACTTGACCTAATACAGTACATACTTTCAGACGAGGCGCAGCGCATCACTTCCGAGGTTCACTATGCACCACTTCCTGCAAGGGCTAAAGAGCTTAGCAAGAGAAATCTGAAGACCGTCACGTACGACGGGGCGGCAATACTACAATAACAGCATACCATCATGAACGACAAACTGTACAGAGCAATACTGTTCATAGCCGCACTGACAATACCCATAGTATGCGGTGGCATAGTATACGCCCTTGTCACCGACGCCTACGACGCATTTGAACATTTCGGCTTCTTCAACTTCCTCACCTCTTCTGAATGGAGCTATACCACGGGCGAGGAACGGTACGGCGCACTGCCTTTCATCACCGGCACACTGCTGACAACACTGCTGGCCCTGATGTTCTGCATCCCCTTCTCACTGCCCGTGGCACTATTTGTAGGAGAATACTTCAAGGGCACGCGCGTGGCGGCGGCATTGAGTACCGTCACAGATCTGCTGGCAGGCATACCGTCCATCATATACGGGCTATGGGGGTTCTACACACTGCGTCCTCTCATTATGGCACTGGACATCTCGCCCCAAGGTTCCGGCATCCTCACCGCATCTCTGGTACTGGCCATCATGATCGTGCCATACGCGGCGTCACTGAGCGCGGAATTCATCAAGATTGTGCCCAATGACCTTAAAGAAGGGGCTTACAGTCTGGGAGCCACCCGTGCAGAGGTGGTCCGCAAGGTAGTCTTTCCCGTAGCCGGCTCGGGCATCTTCTCGTCGTATGTACTGGCTATAGGACGCGCGCTGGGCGAGACCATGACTGTGACGATGCTTATCGGCAACACAAACAACATTCCAAGCTCAATCACCTCCACGGGAAATTCCATGGCATCCATCATCGCCAATCAGTTCGGAGAGGCCGACGGACTGCGCCTGTCATCACTCATAGCCATCGGACTCATTCTGTTCCTCATTACGGCGATGATAAACATGATAGGAAAAGTAATGATAAAACGTGCAAGAATATCTTAATCTATGACAAATCTGAAGACAAAACATCGCATGGCAACAGACAGGCTGACGCTGTGGACTATATGCGCCCTCGCCGCATTGACCGCAGTCCCCCTGCTTGCCATCTTGGGTGAGGTGCTGTTCCGCGGCTACGACCAACTGTCATGGGCATTCTTTACAGAACCGACTCCCACAGCCTATAGGGCCATGAAGGCCATACAGGCAGGAGAGCCTATCCCCGGCGGCATAGCCAACGGCATCATAGGCACGGTCATAATGCTCGGCATGGCAGTGGCGTTAGCTGTCCCTACGGGTATTCTGTGCGGCGCATTCCTTGCAGAGAACGCGCAAAGCCGGTTCGCACAGACCGTCAGCTACCTCACAGACCTGCTGCAGGGCACACCGTCAGTAATTATCGGCATCATAACCTATATTTGGATTGTGGTACCCATGAAGGGTTACTCCGCCATCGCAGGCAGCATAGCCCTCTTCATCATGATGCTTCCACTCATAATACGCTCTACTGAGGAGACACTGAAGATACTCCCCACCTCATTGAAGGAAGCGGGACTGGCCCTCGGAGGCAACAAGGCGCGCGTCATGCTTAAAGTACAGCTCCCTGCCGCATTCAGTGGAATATTCACAGGCGTGCTGCTTGCAATATCAAGAGTCATCGGCGAGACAGCGCCCCTAATGTTCACCGCCCTGGGTTGCTCACTGGTACGCTTCTCTATCAACAAGCCAATATCGGCGGTACCCTTGCTGATATGGGAATTCTTCAACGACCCCAACCTTCAGGAACTCATCTGGGGTGCATCCCTCTTCCTGCTTTTATTCGTACTCACTTTAAATCTCACTGCTAAATACATTGCAAAGAAATGGAATATATAAAACCCATACTTGAATTCAAGAAAACCTGCGTGTCATACACCAAACAGACTATGGCGGTAAAATATGTATCTGCAGCCATAGAGCGGAACACCATCACCGCCATCATGGGCCCTTCAGGATGCGGCAAGTCCACCCTGCTGCGGGCCGTGAACCTCATGCACAGCCTGTATCAGAACATACGCGTAGATGGCGAAATCCTGCTGAACGGTGAAGACATCCTCTCTATGGAGCCTATAGAAGTACGCCGCAGGGTGGGCATGGTGTTCCAGCGCCCCGCTCCCTTCCCCACCATGAGCATCTACGACAATGTGCTGTCGGGATTCTCGCTGAACGGCATCCGTCTTTCCAAGTCTGAAAGAGACTCCAAGGTTGAGCGTTGCCTGAAAAGCGTGGCACTGTGGGATGAGGTCAAGGATGTCTTAAACAAGAAAGGCACATTCCTGTCCGGAGGACAGCAGCAGCGCCTGTGCATAGCCCGTGCCTTAGCCATGAAGCCCGACGTGCTGCTGATGGACGAGCCCACCTCCGCCCTTGACCCTATAGCGACCAGCCACATAGAGGAACTGCTACAGGAGCTGCAGAAAGAGGTCACCATACTTATCGTCACACACAACATGGGGCAGGCCATGCGCATATCCTCCCACTCCATGTTCATGTACTTAGGCGAGCTTGTGGAATACGGAGACACCACAAAGATGTTCTCCTGTCCCACAGACGAACGCACAAAGGCATACCTGACGGGCAAGATGGGATAACACAAACGGCCTGCATACCTTGGATGTGCAGGCCGTTCTCATACTATAACTATTCTTCCGTAATCTCCCAATAACCTTTCCTGTTGCTTCCTATGCGGCGGATTGTACCCTGTTCTCTAAGCAACTTCAGATACTTTTTCACCATTCTTTCGGAGACATCAGCTTCTTTTGCCAACAACCCGATTGTCGCTCCGGGAAATTTTTGAAGTACTTTTAGGAAGAACTGTAACTGTTCCGGCATTATTGGGGAACTTTGACGAACTTTGGGGAACTTTGAGGCAATTTGGGGGACTTTATGGAACTTTGGGGCAATTTGGGGCAGTTTGGTGCAATGCTTCCATTGCCCCATTTTCCATTCCATAGTTCATATTATATAGTGTAAGCACAAAATCGTAGCTGTCCGAATAAAATATCGGATGCAAATCTTCCCGATAATTGTACTGCGCACTGTAATCCTGACATATCTTCCTAAATCCACTGCCACGACGCTCCATATATTTAATATGACTGAAGATGTCGGCAAGAATGGGATTACGCCGTCGTGACCTTACGCGCATGATGTCACAATCCTGAACAGGCTTGTTCTCATACATTCCTCCGGGAGAGGAAATCTCTATACGGTTGTCAAAGATGTCTATGTGAACCTCACCACCTATTTCAAGATACGACCTGTGAATTAAGGCATTTACCAACCCCTCAAGAATACTGTCTTCTGGATAATCCGGCAATTCTATGCGCCCGTCAGGTGTCTTGTACCACATCTTTCTGGAGTTGCGCCGACAGAAATCAAGACCCTCCTGCAACAATATCACGAGGCTTCCGGAGACCTCCATGTCATCAAGCGCATCCATCATACCATGAGCCTGATCGAGACCATTCCAACGGGTACAGAATAGTCGTGAATGCCGAATGGGAGACTCATCCGCCAGCAACGCACCGGCGTTAGTAAGCCGCCCGTCCGCATTCACAATACCCCATGATTCATAATCCGCATCAGTAAATTCCTTACCTGTTCGGGCATGAAATATTGACCGTAGCTTGGTAAAGGCATAATTCTCAAACTTATATCCAGACAACAAACTGTCATAAGACTGGTGTGTTCCACGCAGCACCAAGTCTCTTAACATATTGGCCGTAGCAGGAACACTTTCGTTACCAATGCGGCAGAAAGCTATTTATTGCCCGTCGCCCATATAATAATACGGTGTGACGGTCCCTGGTTCCACACGCACTATCATTAGTGTCTTTCCATCCACCTCCTCAAAAGAGAGTGTGAAATCCGGAACAGGATCCAGTTTCATCTTGACTATCTCACTGAACTTCTCCGCTGAAAGTTGCGGATTTTCCAAACCCACAACAATATCGTCATCCGTAACACCGAAAATCAGAGAGCCGCCTCGTCCGTTAGCAAAGGCAGAAACACTCTTACACCAGCTCTTAGGCTTATTGGCTTCAAGCTGTTGCTTCTTATCATAGTCTGTTGTCTCTCCTATTATATGTGCAAGGTCTGTAGGCATACTTTAACAATTTTAATACAAAGGTAATAAAAAAAATCCGCAAAAGTTAGATTTACGAAAGAAATCCAAGAAAAAAGAGTACAAAACACCACCCAAAAGCAACCGACATTGTCGCGCATACGCCAAAAGCCCATTTTGACAAAACGTTACTTTTAGGGGCATTTTTGTAACATTTTGATTTTTTGGGACTGTCGGCCTCACCTTGCGTTTTAGAGAGAAGAAAGGTGTGTTTGCAGGCCTTTAAAGAGGAAATGATGCGCATTCCCACACGAAAAGACAATGATCCAACACAAAAAGATAGCTTTCGCACTGCTATTCGATAGCTTTCACCCTCCAATCTCTATCCTTTCGCACTGCTAAAGCTATCAAATAACAGCGTAAAGACGGCCTTTTTGAGGGAGTTTTACGCTGTTTTCACATTATTACTTTACTAACTGCATAACTGTCAGTGTTTTACAAAAAATCGCAAATGGCTGCGCTGTACGCGGCCGTAGGGAAATAATTTTGAAATGAGGGCATTCTCCGCGCGTGCGAAAAATCAAAGTGTCAGAAAAAAGGGCATTTTTGTGACACTTTGATTTCTGACACCTTACGGTCTTGGTGGTGTCATCGCTGGTCCAAGCCCCACATCATCTTCTCGCGCAGGGTGGTGAAGTAGCGGTGCTCTGTGAAGCGTACTATGCGTGCGGAGTACGGCGCCTTGCTTATCCTCACTACCGTTCCGTCGCTGAGACTGACACTGCGGCCGTCGACAGCGGCAAGGAAACTGTGGCTACGGCTTTCCACCTTCATGGTGATTACAGAGTCATCGGGCACCACTATGGGGCGTACCGTCAGGCTGTGGGGCGCAACGGGGGTGAGACAGAGTGTCGATGTGTCCGGAGCAATGACGGGACCGCCGTTTGAAAGGCTGTAGGCCGTAGAGCCAGTAGGGGTTGTCACTATCACTCCGTCGGCCTGATACGTCATGAGATACTCTCCGTTGATGCTGGTGCGTATCGAGATCATGGAGGCATGGTCGCGCTTCAGCAGCGCTATGTCGTTAAGTGCATACGGCGCGCTCATTATCTCTCCGCCCTCCTCCGTCTCCGCCTTTATGACGGAGTGGCTGTGTATGCGGTACTGTCCGCGGTACAGTGCCTCGAAGGCCTTCTCTATGTCGGACGGGTTTACGGCGGCCAGGAATCCCAGCCGGCCTATATTCACACCGATAATGGGCACCTGCTTGGCCCCTACCCGTGCGGCGGTCTTCAGCAGTGTGCCGTCGCCACCCATGGAGATGGCGAAGTCCGCATCGAAATCGTCACCGTCAAACACTCCTGTCACATTCAAATCGATATGCTGCTCCACGGTGATGAAGTCATAGAACGGCCGGTCCACATATATCTCAGCATTCTTGTTCTGCAGAAATGCTATGAGTTTATAGACTGCCTGTGACTTCTTTGCCTGGTATTCGTTGCCGAAGAACGCAAAGCGTAATATTTCCTCTTTCATGCGTTTTTAACGTTTTATATGGCGGAAAAGTTTGCCGTTTGACAAATGTTTTGTATATTTGCAGTGCAAAAGTACATTTTTTTTATCAGAAAAACAAATAAAACTACAGGAATTATGGCTAAGGTATATGAATTTATGGCCAACGGCACAGAGGAGTTAGAGGCTCTGACCGTCGTGGACGTGCTGCGCCGCGGTGGCGTAGACATCAAGACCGTGAGCATTAGCGGCACAGAAGAGATAGAATCATCACATGGTGTGGTGATAAAATGCGACATGAGGATAGAGGATGCGTGTCTTGACGATGCTGATATGCTGTTATTGCCGGGCGGACTGCCTGGCAGCACCCATCTGTTGGAGCATGAGGGTGTCAGGGAGGCACTGTTAAGGCACGCTGCGGAGGGCCGTAGGATTGGCGCTATCTGTGCCGCTCCGATGGTACTTGGTGACCTTGGACTGCTGAAAGGCAGGAAGGCGACGTGCTATCCGGGTTTCGAGAAATACATGGACGGTGCGGAATACACCGAGGAGCTATACACCGTGGACGGAAACATAATAACCGGCTGCGGTCCCGCGGCCACCCTGCCGTACTCATACGCCATCCTTGAGATGCTGACAGACAAGGATACGGTGGAAAGGCTGAAAGAGGGGATGATGTACAACCGGCTTGTCAGCCGGTTGTAAGGTTGTTGGTTGTGGGTTTTAGGTTGTAGGTCTGGAGGGTTGTGGGGTGTTGAGTTGTAGGTTATGGGTTTTTGGTTGTAGGTTTTAAGTTGAGGGTAGTTCTATATAACACCCACAACCTACAACCAAAAACCTCGCAACCAAACACCATAATTTACAACCTACAACCAAAAACCACACAACCAAAGACCGAAAACCCACAACCTACAACCAAAAACCAACAAAAATGGACTACATCATAATAACCGCCGGGGGCAAGGGACTGCGTATGGGCGGTGACATACCGAAACAGTTTATGCCCGTAAAGGGAGTGCCCGTACTGATGCGCACCATAAGGCGGTTCAGGGAGTACTCACCCACACTGCGGATTATACTCGTTCTGCCCAAGGCACAGCAGCAATACTGGCGTGAATTGTGCCGGGAATACGCCTTCAACGAGGAATATACCATAGTGGATGGCGGCGAGACACGCTTCCACTCCGTAAGGAACGGACTGGACACCATACCCGACACGGAGGAGGGAGTGGTGGGAGTACACGACGGTGTGCGCCCGTTCGTGGCCGTAGACGTGATAGAGAGATGCTACGAGACAGCCCGCAGAACGGGGGCTGTGATACCTGTAACGCCCGTAGTGGAGACCCTGCGATACGTTGGAGACGGAAAAGAGCAGCGCAATGTGCTGCGCAGTGACTACAGACTGGTGCAGACACCGCAGGCATTTGACATACAACTGCTGAAGAAAGCCAACAGACAGCCGTACTCCGAGGCCTTCACCGATGACGCATCCATAGTGGAAAGCATCGGAGCCACGGTGACTATGGTGGACGGGAACAGGGAGAACATAAAGCTGACAACGCCGTTTGACATGACCGTGGCTATGGCATTGGCGGAGTAACGCCCGGCCATCCCTTGCCACAACAAGTAACAAATGGGAAAGACTTTCATGATTTCGTAAAACACAGCAACAACTATTAAGTTATGAGCGGAAAGAAATCCATTCGTTTCTTCAACGACCGTGAAGTGCGTGCCGTATGGGATGACGACAATAACTGCTGGTGGTTTTCCGCTACCGACATTGTCCGAGCCATCAACAATGAGCCCGACTACACCAAAGCAGGAAACTATTGGAGATGGTTAAAGCGCAAGTTGAAGCAAGAAGGCATCCAACTCGTGAGTGACACTCACGAGTTCAGGTTTGAAGCTCCTGACGGAAAACTCCGCAAAGCGGACGTACTTGACAGTGAGGCCGTGGCCGTATTAGCTAAGAACTATCCAAACAACCGGGCAAACGAGTTTCTTGACTAGTTCACATATAGCGACAACACGCTGGACGGGCAAAGCAGGAAGAAGGCATACCAATTGTATGAAAGCGGTCTGTTACGCCGCTTGGAGCCGGGAAGTCGGAGATAAACAACACTCACAGCAACAAGTCAAAAAACCACATGGCCGACATACTGGAACAGGACATAAAATATCTCACGGGCGTAGGGCCGCAGAGACAGCAGACACTCAGCAAGGAGCTGGGCATACACTGTTTCGGCGACCTGTTAGAGTATTACCCTTACAAATACGTGGACCGCAGCAAGGTGTACAAAGCCAGTGAACTGACCGCTGATATGCCCTTTGTGCAGCTGAAGGGACGCATACTTTCATACGAGACTTTTGACATGGGGGCGAGGAAAAAGCGTCTTGTGGGGCACTTCTACGACGGTACTGGGACGATAGACCTTGTATGGTTCAGCGCCGTTAAATACATAATACAGACCTATAAGGTTGGGCAGGAGTACATAGTGTTCGGCAAACCCACCGTATTCAACCACCGGATACAGCTGAGCCACCCCGACATCGACGACGCATCGGCACTGACGCTGAACGATATGGGTATGCAGCCATACTACATAACCACAGAGCTGATGAAGAAGACGGGGCTGACCTCACGGGCTATGGAGCGCATAACCAAGGCGCTGCTGGCAAAGCTGCCGCCGCTAAAGGAGACCCTGCCCGACTTCATCACAGCGCCGCTGCACCTGATGGACAGGGATGAGGCACTGAGAGTGGTACACTATCCCAAGACTCCGCATGACCTGCAGAAGGCAAGGGAAAGGCTGAAGTTCGAGGAACTGTTCTATGTGCAGCTGAACATACTGCGCTATACCGCCAACAACCGGCGCAAGTACAAGGGCTATATGCTGCCAAAGGTCGGCCGGGCTTTTAAGGATTTCTACACAAAGAACCTGCGGTTTGAGCTGACGGGGGCGCAGAAACGGGTGGTGCACGAGATACAGTCCGACATGAACACGGGCCGGCAGATGAACAGACTGGTACAGGGTGACGTGGGATCAGGCAAGACTCTCGTGGCACTGATGGCGATGCTCATTGCCGTGGACAACGGTTTTCAGGCCGTGATGATGGCTCCGACGGAGATACTTGCAGAACAGCATCTGGCCACCATCACCGCTTTCCTGCAGGAAATGGACGTCAGAGTGGAGCTGCTGACGGGAGTTGTGAAGGGCAAACGACGCAAGGAGGTGCTCACAGGACTTGCAACAGGAGAGGTAAACATCCTTGTCGGCACGCACGCCGTGATAGAGGAGACGGTAATGTTTGCCAACCTCGGCCTGGCTGTCATTGACGAGCAGCACCGTTTCGGCGTGGCTCAACGCGCAAAGCTATGGGCTAAGAACGACAACCCGCCACACGTGCTTGTGATGACGGCCACACCAATACCACGCACACTGGCAATGACGATATACGGAGACCTGGATGTCAGCGTCATTGACGAACTGCCGCCGGGGCGCAAGCCTGTAATGACACTGCACAAGTACGAGAACCAGCAGACAAGCCTGTACAACGGCATACGGCGTGAGGTGGAGAAAGGCAGGCAGGTATATGTGGTATACCCTCTGATAACAGAGAGCGAGAAGATGGATCTGCAGAACCTTGAGGACGGATACAGCCACCTTCAGGAGGTGTTCCCTGACTATAAGATGAGCAAGGTGCACGGAAGGATGAAGCCAGCAGAAAAGGATGCGGAGATGCAGCGGTTTGCCAACGGCGAGACACAGATGCTTGTAGCCACCACAGTGATAGAGGTTGGGGTGAATGTTCCCAACGCCAGCGTCATGATAATAATGGAAGCGCAGAGATTCGGGCTGTCACAGCTGCACCAGTTGAGAGGAAGAGTGGGCCGGGGAGCCGACCAGTCCTACTGCATATTGGTGAGCGGATACGAGCTTAGCGCCGAAACACGGAAGAGACTCGACATCATGTGCGAGACAAATGACGGTTTCCGCATAGCGGAGGCAGACCTGAAGCTGCGCGGACCCGGCGACCTTGAGGGCACACAGCAGAGTGGTATGGCCTTCGACCTTAAGATTGCCAACATCGCACAGGACGGACAACTGGTACAGATGGCAAGGGATGAGGCGCAGAAAGTCATTGACGCCGATCCAAATTGTGACGCTCCGCAGCACGCCATGCTGTGGAACCGCCTGCGGGAGCTGCGCAAGGACAGCGTGGACTGGGGCACAATAAGCTAAGAAAACCTGTCGTTAAGGCCCAGACGGCTCTCCTTATATATTATACCAAGGCGCAAAGAATGGCAGAAAAAGGCATTTTTTCTTGGTTATATGAAAAACTATCACTAAATTTGCAGATGTTACACCGCTAAGAATAAGGACGAATGGAACACATTATAGAATTGAGTTCTGACGAGATAAAGATGGCTTTTGTCGCCTCATGTATAGAGGGTGCCGCCAGAAGAATGGGGGTGTCATACCGTGAGGTGTATGACCGGATGAACAACGTGGGTATGATTGAGGACTATCTGCTTGGCTGTTACGATATGCTTCACACCGAAAGCCGCGAGCACGTGACAGATGATGTTATAGAATGTCTACTGAACAAGGAAGCGACAAGATGAGGCTGTTGGTATATCATGGAGGAACAGAGGCTGTAAAGACACCGCTATGCGATTTCGGACGGGCTAAGCTTGATTTCGGAAAAGGCTTTTATGTGACCGACATAAGGACGCAGGCGGCACAGTGGGCAACCCTAACGGCGAAGAAGCGTAACGCAAGAGCATTGATAAACGTTTACTCTCTTGACAAGGAAGCCTTCATGGCAGAAGCCAACTGCAAGGTGTTCGAGAACTACAACAGTGAATGGCTGGAGTTTATCGTAGCAAGCAGGCGCGGATTAAGGCCATGGAAAGATTATGACTACATAGAGGGCGGCGTAGCAGACGATAGGGTTATCGATACCGTAAACCTGTATATGGCCGGGCTTTTGCCATCAGACATAGCACTCGGAAGGCTTAAAATGCACAAGCCCAATAATCAAATATGCCTGCTAAACCAATTGCTAACAGACAAATATCTAAAATATGAGCGAACAGAAGTTGCAGAATGACCCTGTAAAGTCGCCAGAAATACAGGATATGATAATGAGTTACAGGGTCGGAATGATTGCCGTTGAGCTGTCGAAGCGTCTCGGCGTTACTCCCATAGAGGCCTTGAAACGGTTTTATGAGAGCCATACCTGTGCAGAGCTGCATGATAAGGAAACGGGATTATACCTGTATGGCAACCTGTATATTGCCGATGAGTTTTGCATGGAGACGCACAAAGAACTTTAAACATATAACAACAACAGTAAAAACGACTGCGTTAAACAACAGGAAACACACAGAATGGAATGAAGGAATTTATTATATCAGAGGCAAAAATAGAGACGGCAGTGCTGGTAGGACTGATTACTCCGCAGCAGAATGAGGCCAAGACAAAGGAATATCTTGACGAGCTGGAGTTTCTGGCTGACACTGCCGGGGCTGTAACGGTAAGGCGTTTCACGCAGAGAGTGAACGGACCAAGCAGCATAACATACGTGGGCAAGGGCAAACTGGAGGAGATTGCCGCCTTTATCAAGGACTGCGAGGAGCGTGCGGACAATGGTGACATACACCCGGACGGCACACCTTGGCAGCCAGTAGGTATGGTTATCTTCGACGATGAGCTGTCGGCCAAGCAGATACGCAATATAGAGGCAGAACTGAAGGTCAAGATTCTGGACCGTACCACTCTCATATTGGACATATTCGCAATGCGCGCGCAGACCGCCAATGCCAAGACTCAGGTGGAACTGGCGCAGTACCGCTATATGCTTCCACGCCTTCAGCGCCTGTGGACGCACCTTGAAAGGCAGGGAGGCGGCTCTGGTAGCGGCGGAGGAAAGGGCTCTGTGGGCCTTCGAGGACCCGGTGAGACACAGTTAGAGATGGACCGCCGCATCATACTTGGAAGGATGTCACTGCTGAAAGAGCGTCTGGCAGAAATAGACAAGCAGAAGGTTACGCAGAGGAAAAACCGTGGAAGGCTGATACGTGTGGCGCTGGTGGGATACACAAACGTCGGGAAATCCACCATAATGAATATGCTGGCAAAGAGTGAGGTGTTTGCAGAGAACAAGCTGTTTGCTACACTTGACACCACCGTCCGCAAGGTTGTGATAGACAACCTGCCCTTCCTGCTGGCGGATACCGTAGGGTTCATCAGGAAACTGCCCACTGACTTGGTTGAATCCTTCAAGTCAACGCTGGACGAGACACGCGAGGCGGACCTGCTGCTACACGTTGTTGACATATCACACCCGGACTTTGAGGAGCAGATTAAGGTTGTGGAGAAGACACTCGCGGACCTTGGATGCGCCGACAAGCCTATGATGATAGTGTTCAATAAGATTGACGCATACACATGGAACGAGAAGGATGAGGACGACCTTACACCCGTAAGGAAGGATGAAGTGTCACTGGAGGAACTGAAACGCACATGGATGGCGAAGCTAAGTGGCGAGTGTCTGTTCATATCCGCAAAGGAAAAGCTGAACATTGACGAGTTCCGCAATGTCATATATAAGAAGGTTCGCGAGATGCACGTGCAGAAATACCCGTACAATGACTTCCTGTGGACAATCCCGGAAGAAGGGGATGACAACGCATAAAGCCTGATAAGAAACCACACAACAGAGCAGATTATGAGACAGCTTACACTGAATGAGATTGACATACTGACGGCACAGGGATGCCGCTGTGACTCATGGCAGCACATTATGGTTGGGGAGAACTTCTCAACGGATAGCATCCGCAATGTGCGCATGGAGGGAGAGATACACATTGGCGACAATGTGCGGATGGAGAATGTAGGCATTGTGCGTACAACAGACGGCGCTACCTTTGGCGAGGACTACATGATAAGCGTGAAGAACGAAGCGGGCAGCGGCAATGTGATACTGTACAGCGCGCTGACAGCACAGACCGCCGCCCTGATGATGAAGACAGGGAATGACACGGAGCTGTTCATGACACTGCGCAGAATGATTAGTGAATATGTCAACAGGCACAAGCCCGTGTGCACAACCATAGGGAACAACGTCACCATAACGGACTGTCGCGAGCTTACCAATGTGGCAATAGGCGACGGATGTGAGCTGTGCGGAGCGTCACGTCTCATAGACTGCACCCTTTCCGCAATGCCTGAGGCCACAATATATATCGGTGACGACGTGATAATGGAGAATGTGGTGGCCCAGGCAGGCGCCACCATTGTTGACGGTGCACGGCTATACGACACATTTGTGGGCGAGGCGTGCCACATAGGACGGGGCTTCACATCCGAGAACTCGCTGTTCTTCGCCAACTCACACATGGACAACGGAGAGGCCTGCGCCGCTCTCTGCGGCCCGTTCAGCGTAAGCCACCACAAGGCGTCACTGCTGATAGGAGGCGAATACTCATTCTATAATGCCGGCTCAAGCACCAACTTCTCCAATCATGCGTACAAGATGGGACCGATACACTATGGAACCATGGAGCGAGGGTCAAAGACTGCCAGCGGCGCGCACATACTATGGCCGGCGACAATAGGCGCATTCACCATGGTAATGGGTAAGGTACAGACACATCCTGACACCTCCATGCTGCCGTTCTCATACGTCATAGGCAGCGGACGCACCACGTATGTGGTGCCAGGGCGCAACCTTTGCACTGTCGGGACATACCGTGACGTGACAAAATGGCCCAAGAGAGACAAGCGTCCGGCAAGCAGAAGGCTGTCACTTATAACATTTGACTGGCTGTCACCATACGTCATAGAGCGCATAAAGGCCGGACTGCACTACCTTCACACACTGTTGGAGGAGCAAGGGTATGAGGTTGAGGAGTACGAGTGCCCCGGTTTCACCATCAAGGCAAGGGCACTGCGCAACGGAATGGACCTTTACGAACTGGCACTGCGTATGTACGGCAACGCCAACAGCACAAGCAAATGGACCGATCTGCTTGGCCTGCTGATACCAACGGACGCTCTTGAACAGCTCAAGGAGGACATACACAGCGGCGACATAGACTGCATAGAGACACTGGAGGACCGCTTTAAGAACATATATGAGAGCTATGAGCAATGGAAAGGCTTCTCAGAAAACGCGGCAACAACGGAAAGTGCACATGAGGAATGGCTCAACGCCATACGCCGTGACGCGGAACGGGAGTTTGAAATGGGTGATGTGGACGAGGAAATGATGAACACCTTCGTCGACAGCCTGCAATGAATGACCATATAAATCCACCACATAGACATGACATATATGAATGAACGCGAGAAGATGCTGGCCGGAATGCTGTACGATGCCAACTATGATCCGGAACTGATACAGCAACGTACAGAATGCAAGGAGCTGTGCTTTGAATACAACAACACACATCCCAAAGAACAGCAGCAGAGAAGCGAGATACTGAAACGCATTCTCGGCAACACTGGCGAGAGGCTTATCATAGAGCAACCCTTCTACTGTGACTACGGATACAACATATCAGTAGGTGAGGATTTCTTCGCCAACCACAACCTTGTAATACTTGATCCCGCCCCCGTGACGTTTGGCGACCACTGCTTCATTGCCCCCAACTGCTGCTTTACAACCGCAACTCACCCCCTTGACGTGGAGAGAAGGAATGCGGGACTGGAGACCTGCAAGCCCATTAAGGTAGGTAACAACGTGTGGATTGGAGCTAATGTCACCGTACTGCCTGGCGTAACGATAGGAGATGGCGCCGTTGTTGCAGCCGGAGCATTGGTCAACAGGGATGTGGAAGCAGGAACATTGGTCGGCGGTGTACCGGCAAAACTTATCAGAAGATTATGAGACACCTTATATATATAATAGTATGCACACTGTACCTTGCCACTGTACCAGCAGCCAATGCAAGGACATACAGCTACAAAAGCGTGGAGGGCGACCCCATGCGGACAAGAATCTACACCCTTGACAACGGTCTGAAGGTGTATTTGTCAGTAAACAACGAGGAGCCACGCATCACAGCTCACATCGCGGTAAACACGGGTTCAAGGAACGATCCCGCCGAGACGACAGGTCTGGCGCACTACCTTGAGCACCTGATGTTCAAAGGTTCACAGAGGTTCGGCACGACAGACTACTCCAAGGAGGCACCACTGCTGCAGAGAATCAGTGACCTGTACGAGGAATACCGCCAGTTGACAGACCCGATAGCGCGCAAGGCCAAGTACCATGAGATAGACTCCGTGTCCCAACTTGCCGCACAATACAACATCCCAAACGAGTATGACAAGATGATGTCGGCCGTCGGCAGCATTGGAACCGATGCCTATACGTCATACGATGTGACCTGTTATGTGGAGGATATACCATCCAATGAGATTGAGAGATGGTGCATATTGGAGAGCGACAGGTTCCAGAACCTTGTGATGCGCGGCTTCCACACGGAGCTGGAAGCGGTGTATGAGGAGAAGAACATATCCATGACCAAGGACGGACGGAAGTCCACGGAGGCCATGATGAAGCTGCTGTTCCCCTCCCACTCCTACGGTACACAGACGACAATAGGCACACAGGAGCACCTGAAGAACCCCTCACAGGTAAACATACGCAACTACTTCAACAAGTACTACGTGCCCAACAACATTGCGATATGTATGGCCGGCGACCTCAATCCCGACAGCACCATCGCCATGATCGACAGATATTTCGGCTCATGGAAGGCCGGAAACGACATCACTCCACGCACCTTCGCGCCACAGCCCATACTGACCGCGCCTCACGACACCACCGTATTGGGGCATGAAACGGAGCACGTCATCTTGGGATGGAGGCTCAACGGCGCGTCATCCCTGCAGAATGACACCATCACCATGGTCGATATGCTGCTGTCCAACGGCGATGTGGGACTCATTGACATTGACCTCAACCAGAAGATGAAGGTGCTTGGAGCCGGCTCCGGCATCTGGGACCTGAAGGATTACAGCATCTTCATGTTCCAAGGCACACCCAATGAGGGGCAGACCCTGGAGGAAGTACGCCGCCTGATGCTTGGAGAACTGGAGAAGATCAAGCGTGGCGAGTGGGACGAGAAGCTCATGCACGGCATCGTTCTCAACACGAAGCTGTCGCAACTGAAAGCCCTTGACAATAACAAGGCGCGCGTATCGGACATGGTTGACAGCTATATCAACGGCACACCGTGGGCACAACAGGTGCAGCAGATAGAGAGACTGGGCAAGCTTACCAAGGCAGACATAATGAAATGGGCAAGCGAACACCTCACCGACGGATACGTATGCGTCTATAAACGCAAGGGTGAGGACACCACAATTGTCAAGATTGACAAGCCCGCCATTACGGCAATACCGAGCAACCGCGACTATAAGAGCCGCTTTCTTGAGGACTTCCTCGCCCGTGACGTGAAGCCCATACAGCCCCAGTTCGTTGACTTCAAGAAGGAACTGACATTCGGCAGCACCAAAAGCGGACTGCCTGTGATATACAAACAGAACACCCAGGACGAGCGCTTCACACTCAACTACTACTTTGAATTTGGCACAGAGGCCGACAAGCGCTATGACATAGCGTCAGACCTCACATACCTTTTCGGCACAAACACCGAGACAGCCGAGCAGATAAAGCGCAAATTCTACGACATAGCGTGCTCCTATTCCGTGAATGTGTCAGGCAAAACGCTGACCCTTAGCATCAGCGGACTACAGGAGAACATGAAGGCCGCCGTGCAGATGTTTGAGGATTTCATGCAGAACATGAAGCCCGACACCGCCGTTTACAACCAGTATGTGGAGCAGGTGATGAAGAGCCGCATGGAGACACGCACCAACCAGAACTCCTGTTACAACGCACTCGTGACCTATGGCATTTACGGAGCGCACAATCCCCTTACCGATTCCACGTCACCCTCCACGCTCCGCAGCACCAATCCCGTGGTCTACACGGACCTGCTTAAAGGCCTTTCCGGCATGAAGCATCAGATACTGTACTGGGGACCGGCCACCATGAAGGAGGTATCAGCTATCATCAGCAGGCACCACCGCACCCCAAAGCGCCTTGCCGACGTGCCTGTCAACAAGCCATACCGGCCTGTCACCACCGCCAGCACAGAGGTTCTCATAGCCCCATACAAGGCTAAGAACATCAATATGCGCATGATTCACAGCGAAGGCACGCCGTTCTCAATAGAGCGCAAGCCGCTGATAACTACATTCAACGAATACTTCGGCGGCTCAATGAACGCCATAGTGTTCCAGGAACTGCGCGAGGCACGCGGACTGGCATACAATGCCTGGGCATCATACGTAAGCCCTCGCAGGGTCGATGAGACAGAATATTACCAGCAACACATCATCTCACAGAACGACAAGATGATGGACTGCATACGCGTATTCAATGAGATTACCGACACACTGCCACAGTCACAGGCCCTGTTCAGCACCGCGCAGAACAGCATCATGAAGACAATCACAGCGGCACGCACCACAAAAGCCGCCGTCATCACCAAGTATCTCAACGCAAAGGACATGGGCATTGACTACGACATAAACCGTCTGTACTTCGAGAAAGTGCCCACACTGACACTTCAGGACCTCGTGAACTTCGAGCAGAAGAACATAAAGGGCAAGCCTATGCGGTACCTCATACTGGGTGACAGCAGCGAACTGGATATGCAGTCACTAAGCAGACTTGGTAAGGTGACAACGCTGACGCTTGACGATATATTCCCAGCATACAAGTAAACAGTATATGACACGGGCTGACACTCAACGACCATGAGTGCCAGCCCGTGCCGTATCACACCGCGACCACTATGTCCGGGTTCACCCTCAGCAGTTCCCTTATGAACTCATCCTGCCTCACGGGCGAGATAAGTATCTCGTCATACCGGCCGTAAGAAATGCGGATGCGCCGCGTTGACATCGCCGGGGCCGACAGGAAGGAATTGGACGGCTCTATCCTCCTGATAGTTTTAATGTCTATCCTCTCCAAAACGATATGGGAACGCACGGCCAGTGTGCCGCCATCAATGATATACTCGCAGCGCAACATCAACGCATAAAGCACCAAGACCACCGCCGCCACAGCAACATACGTGGCCTTACTGTTGTGGTACAGCACTATCGCCTCTATGGCGACAAGCGCAAACACAGACATGATGACAACCATGCCATAACGCGATCTGTAAACTTTCCTGTCCATAAACGAAGTGATTGCTTAGTGGCGCAAAGGTAACAAAAAAGGTAATATTAACCAAACAATCCTGCAAAAAACGGCAATTCACTTGCACAATCAAAACAAATAAAGTAAATTTGCAGTCATAAAGAAAAACAAAACAACCAAATAACCAACAGCAAATATGGCAAATCCAGAATTCAAGTATGCGCCAATGTTCCAGCTTGGCGAAGACAAGACAGAGTACAGACTGCTCTCCAAGGAAGGCATCTCAATGAGCGAGTTTGAGGGTCAGCCCATCCTCAAGGTGTCAGCCGAGGCCCTTGAGCTGCTCACCACACAGGCCTTCCATGACGTCAACTTCATGTTGCGCCGCGAGCACAATGAGAAAGTGGCATCAATACTGAACGATCCCGAGGCATCCGACAATGACAAGTACGTAGCCCTCACCATGCTGCGCAACGCAGAGGTAGCCTGCAAGGGTCAGCTGCCCTTCTGTCAGGACACGGGCACAGCCATAATCCACGGCGAGAAGGGCCAGCAGGTGTGGACAGGCTTTGAGGATGAGGAGCCATTGGCCAAGGGTGTCTACAACACCTACACCAACGACAACCTGCGCTACTCACAGAACGCGCCGCTGAATATGTACGATGAGGTCAACACACGCTGCAACCTGCCTGCCCAGATAGACATCGAGGCCACCCAGGGCATGGAATACCGCTTCCTGTGTGTGGTTAAGGGCGGCGGTTCCGCTAACAAGACATACCTCTATCAGGAGACAAAGGCGCGCATACAGAACCCCGGTACCCTCGTGCCTTTCCTCGTAGAGAAGATGAAGACACTCGGTACTGCGGCGTGCCCTCCATATCATATCGCCATCGTCGTGGGCGGAACATCGGCCGAGAAGAACCTGCTGACGGTCAAACTCGCCTCCACCAAGTACTACGACGGCCTGCCTACCACGGGCGATGAGACGGGTCGCGCATTCCGTGACATAGAGCTTGAGAAGCAGTTGCTTGAGGAAACCCGCAAGATTGGCTTCGGCGCGCAGTTCGGAGGCAAGGCCTACGCCCACGACATACGCGTAGTGCGACTGCCACGCCATGGCGCCAGCTGCCCTATCGGACTCGGAGTAAGCTGCTCCGCCGACCGTAACATCAAGGCAAAGATTAACAAGGACGGCATCTGGCTGGAGAAAATGGACGACAAACCATACGAGCTGATACCAGAGGCACTGCGTCAGGCCGGCGAGGGCGACGCCATATCAATCAACCTTGACCAGCCTATAGCAGAGGTATGCAAGGAACTTAGCAAGTATCCTGTATCCACACGCGTGTCCCTTAACGGCACTATCATAGTGGCACGCGACATCGCCCACGCCAAGATCAAGGCGCGTCTGGACGCCGGAGAGGCTATGCCGCAGTACTTCAAGGACCATCCTGTGCTTTACGCAGGCCCTGCCAAGACACCGGCAGGTATGCCATGCGGCTCCATGGGCCCCACAACGGCAGGACGCATGGACCCATACGTATATGAGTTCCAGGACAACGGCGGCTCAATGGTGATGATAGCCAAGGGCAACCGCTCACAGATTGTGACGGATTCATGCAAGGATCACAAGGGCTTCTACCTCGGCTCAATAGGCGGACCGGCTGCATTCCTGTCCTCAAGCAACATCAAGAGCATCGAGTGTGTGGAGTATCCCGAACTCGGAATGGAGGCTATATGGAAGATACGCGTGGAGAACTTCCCCGCATTCATCCTCGTTGACGACAAGGGCAATGACTTCTTCAAGCAGTTTTAAGTGAACTACACATAACCATCTTTATCACCCAAAGGCAGGAGGGAAACGTCTCCCCCCTGCCTTTATTGCTTTTACACAATGATAGAACTTTCAAATGTCAACTACACCTATCCCCGTGGCCGGCGGGTGTTCAGCGACCTAAGCCTCACACTGCACAGCGGTCACATCTACGGTCTGCTCGGTATGAACGGAGCCGGCAAGTCAACGCTGCTCTATCTGATATGCTCCCTGCTGCTGCCACAAAGCGGCCGCATCACAGTTAACGGCAAAGACATGAGGCGTCGCAATGCGGAGACGCTGAGTGACATATTCATCGTACCGGAGGAATACGACCTGCCGGGAATAACCCTTCAGGAATATGTCAGGGTCAACAAGACCTTCTACCCCAACTTTGACGAGGAGGCGCTGAAACGCTACGTCGCCGCATTCCGCCTGCCATACGATGTCAACCTCGGACAGCTGTCCATGGGACAGAAGAAGAAAGTCTATATGTGCCTTGCACTGGCTACTGGCGTCAGCGTCATACTGATGGACGAGCCTACAAACGGCATGGACATACCGTCAAAGTCCATCTTCAGGGAGATAATACGCAGCAGTATCAACGACAACCGCACCATCCTCATATCCACACATCAGGTAAAGGATGTGGAGAAGCTGCTGGACAGCATCGTCATCATTGACGACAGCCGGATACTGCTCAATGAAAGCACGGAGCAGATAAAGCGCGACATGGGCGCTGACGCTGACGCTGTCCTGGACCTTGAGGAACTGTTCACCAGGACATTAACACAGGGAGGAAGAGCAAATGGATAGAATACTTGACATAGTGAGGTGGGACCTGACGAACCACCGCCGCGCATATATGCTGCAACTGGCCACTATCTACGGCCTGTTCCTCATGCTGATGCTGTACCCTATAATGACAGGCAGACATCTGGACGATGACTTCCGCCCCTATTCTGAAGACCAATCCTTCTACATTATGGCTCTTGGCCTTATGGCCTCGGGATGCTATCTCACGCAGCTCAGTGCCCCCTTCCACGGCAAGCAGAACAGGCTCTCCATGCTAATGCTGCCTGCCTCCATGCGGCAGAAGCTGGCCGCGCGTCTTATAACCATAGTGGTGATGGTGCCCGTGGGTATTATCGCGGCCGTAATAGCGGCGGACCTGTCACACCTTGCACTTGCCGGAGCATACACATTGGTTACGGGCGGCGCCGTACACAGCTACTGTCCGGAGCTGATAGACTTGGAGATAGATATAATAAAGAGCATCCTGCCTAACAACATAGACAGCTGGTACCGCTTCTGTAAATACATAATCGGCCTGCAATGCCTTATCGGCGCACCATTATACGCACTGGTATGCGGCGCCTTATGGACAAGACACGCGCTGTTAAAGTGCATAGCCTCCATGATATGTTTCGGCATACTGTTCGCCGTGTTCTCCTTTGTCATAAACCACACCGTATCCATGCTCATCGTCATAGCATTCAACGCCGTCATGATCTATATGGGCTACCGCACATTCATCAACAGGGAGCTGTCGGACAGGAAGCTCCTCCAGATTAAAAGAAGCAGATCATAGAGAAGCTGTTCGCCCAAGTTATAAACAAGACATACTGAAAGAAGGAGGACAATGAATAAGATAATGAAACTGATAAAGTGGGACTTGACAACCAACCGCCACGCCTACACGCTGCAACTGCTGGCGGCTTACGGCCTGTGTCTTATCTCTATGCTATTACCTGTCATACAAGGCAAGACCGATTATGCTACTTATGGGAATTATACCGATGACCCTGGCGATTACATAGCAGAGTTCTACTTACTGACATACGGAGCCTGTCTCACCCAAATCAGCGCCCCCTACACGGGTAAACAGAGCCGCATCTCGATGCTCATGCTACCTGCCTCCATGCAGCAGAAACTCATATCAAGACTCATTGTCGTAGCTGTCATCTTACCGTTGAGCCTGTTCTTAGCCGTGATAGCGGCTGACCTGACGCACCTTGCGTTAGGAAGTATATTCATTTCCGTAAATGATGGAGGCTCACTATACAGCTATATGCCGAGCTTCATAGATCAATTTAGATGGCATATAACACCTATAGGTATTGGCAGTTATGATATTATGACTATAATACGATTCTTGACAGGCTTGATTACCGACTACGGTTTAACGCTGTTCGCCCTTGCCTGTGGCCTATTATGGACACGTTACGCTCTGTTGAAGACTGGCATCTGCTGCATACTCATACAAATTATCTATTATTCTAATCTGGGTCATACGGGAGAACTTAGAATGAACGAGATAATTGCATTTGTCTTATGCCACTCCTTCATTATCTTCATGTTATGCTTGGGTTACCGCACATTCATTAACCGAGAACTGTCAGAAAAGAAATTCCTTAAAATAAAATAAAAACAACATATCCTTATGGACATACTTATATATTCCCTGCAATTCATTGTAGGCCTCGCTGCCATAGTGAAGGGTGCCGACTGGCTCACGGACGGCGCGGCTTCCATAGCCCGCAAGTTCGGCATCCCCACCCTTGTGGTGGGTCTTACCATCGTTGCCATGGGCAGTTCTGCCCCCGAACTGGTGGTGAGCGTCGTCTCAGCCATACAGGGTAATGCGGATATTGCCCTTGGCAACGTTGTGGGCAGCAACATATTCAACACCCTTGCCATAATGGGCGTCACGGCGATGGTATGCCCCATCGTGGTGGAGCGGGGCAACATACGCAATGATGTGCCCTTCTCCGTACTGGCAAGCGTGGCCGTCTTCATCACGGCCTTTGACTCTCTCTTCAACGGTAGGCTGACTAATGCGGTGGGAACGGACACCATCATACAGCAGAACATTATCAGCCGCACCGACGGACTGCTGTTACTCTGTATGTTCGCCATATTCATGTCCTACACAATGTCCATTGCCAGGAGGGGTGACGGGACACCAACAGCGGAAGCACCAGCGGCCGACGACGGCAAGGACATCACCGAAATGCCGACATGGAAGTGCGTGGCATGGATAGTAACAGGCCTTGCAGGGCTTATCATCGGCGGCAACTGGCTTGTCGGCGGAGCGTCGGGACTGGCCTTGATGATGGGTGTCAGCCAGTCCATCATAGCGCTGACCATAGTGAGCATGGGCACCTCCGCACCGGAACTGGCCGCCTCGGTCATGGCCGCACGCAAGAGTGACACCGCAATGGCTCTGGGCAATGTGGTGGGCAGCAACGTCTTCAACGTGTTCTTCGTACTGGGTTGCGCCGCAACCATCCATCCTCTCGGCATCGGAGGCATCACACTGTTCGACATCGCGACACTCCTCGTAGCGTCAGCGACACTGTGGCTGCTGTGCAAATTCGGCAAGACATACTACACCCTTACACGCCTTGAAGGCGCGTTGCTTGTGATAATGGCCGTAGCGTACTATGGCATTATTGTGTATAACGCATAAGACTTTGGTGATATTGCAGAACTTTTGGTGAAAAACTTCGATGATATTGCAAAATTTTCGGTGAAAGACTTTGGTGATAACACACAAAAATCAAAGTGTCACAAAAATGCCCTTTTTCCTGACACTTTGATTTTTCGTAAGCGCGGAGAATGCCCTCGTTTCAAAATTATTTCCCGACGGCCGCGTACAGCGCAAGCATTTGAAATATCATAAAACACTGATAACTATACAGTTAAATAAAATATCAACAAAATAACAGCGTAAAAGCACCCCGAAAAGGGCGTTTTTACGCTGTTATTTGATAGTTATTGCAGTGCGAAAGGATAGAGATTGGAGGGTAAAAGCTATCAGATTAGTGTGCAATCTCTATCCTTTCGTGTGGTATCACGTATTTTTCGCTCTTCAAAAGCCTGCAAACACACCTTTCTTCTCTCTAAAACGCGAGGTGAGGCCGACACTTCCGAAAAAGCAAAGTGTCACAAAAACGGCCCTAAAAGTAACGATTTGTCAAAATGGGGGTGTTGCCATTCCCGTGGACTGTGGCGTTCCGCGGCACCCTTAACGCTCCATCTGCACCATCTGGTAGAACTCGTTCCGGAGCTGGGCATTGTCCTTAAAGCAGCCAGTGAAATAGGAAACACACATATCTCCGTTGTTCTTCACGCCGCGCATGGACTTGCACAGGTGGCGGCCACGCATGACAATAGCCATTCCGAGGGCCGTGTTGTCAAGGGCATCCGTAAGCATCTCCACTATCTCACGTGCCAGACGCTCCTGCAACTGCAGGCGTGCTGCACAGTAGCCCACCGCCCTCGCCACCTTCGAGATGCCCAATATGCGCCCGTTGGCACTCGGAACGTAGGCGAAGTAATACCGTCCGAAGAAGGGCAGTATATGGTGCTCGCACATGGAATGGTAGTCTCCGCTGTCAAAGACCATCTCCTCATGGTGGGCATCATTGCGGAATGTGGTTATGCGCGGCCTGCTGGCCTCGTCGTACCCCCTGAATATCTCCTTGTACATACGCATTATGCGCCCCGGAGTCTCCACCAGTCCCTCACGGTCGGGGTCCTCTCCTATGGCGCGTATTATGGTGCGTATGGCCTGGCGCAGCTCCTCCTCGCTGACATCATGGCTCATCTTACGTTCAGTATCTTGTGTGTTTGAAGTGACAATTTCCATTTCGGGTTCCTAAGTATATAGTTAATGGTATCGTTCAAGTTCCTCTTGTTCTCCTCATCATTGCCTGAATCCAGGGGCTGCAGGCGGTATTCCCTTGCACTGATGGCGCTGTAGCGCTCCATATCCTGATGCATGAAGAGCACTTTCAGCTCGTCAATGCGCTGTATCCGCACCGCCTTCTCCTTGGGAGAGCACGTTATCCAGTCCACCTCCGCACCCTCTGGCAGCTCCAGTGAGCCGTTGGTCTCAATCTGGATGTAAAGGCCCTTGGCGTGAAGCAGATGCGTAAGGCGCGCCGTAAGCTGCATGACAGGCTCGCCGCCGGTGATTACAACATGGCGTGCGGGATAGTGACAGACCTCCGCAACGATTTCCTCCTCGGTCATATCGGTATGGGAATGGTGGTCGGTGTCGCAGAAGTCACAGCGCAGGTTGCAGCCGCTAAGGCGTACAAACACCGCGGGAGTGCCCGTGAAAAGGCCCTCGCCCTGCAGAGAATAGAATATCTCGTTGACTCTCATGTTTCCCTAATCCTTCTCGTAAACGGCCGTATTGCCCACACTTTCCTGCACCTCCACACGATAGCAGTGCGGTACCTGCTCGCAAATCCAGCGTGCTATGTTCTCCGCCGTGGGGTTGAAGGGCAGCAGCTCATTAAAATTACCGTGGTCGAGATAGCCGTGTATCCTCTCCTTCACCTGTGTGAAGTCCGTCACCATGCCGTCTTTGTTCAGTTCCCTGGCCTTGCAGTGGATGGTAACCACCCAGTTATGGCCGTGCAGCTGCTCGCACTTGCTCTCATACGACAGCGTAAGCCGGTGACAGCCGGCTATCTCCATTGTCTTAGAAATGTAATACATACGAAAGTTTTTTTAATTAGGGTTTTCTTCTACCTAAGTTATTTCCGCCTGCAAAGTTACCCATTTTTTCCCTAACATCAAAAGAATTATGTCAAAAAGCATCGTTATATGGGGGAAATTTAGTAATTTTGCACCCGTAAACGTATTATATTAATGTAAAGCCCATACATAATGGCAACACCAGACACTACAGCGGAATTCAGGAACGCGATGTCCCTCTGCCGTGACATCTTCTCAAAGAAGCTCTATGACTACAAGCCTTCATGGCGAATGCTGCGCCCGTCATCGCTCACGGACCAGCTGTTCATAAAGGCAAAGCGCATACGTACCCTTGAGGTCACGGGCAAATCGCTTGTGGGCGAGGGCATACTGCCGGAGTTCATGGCACTCATCAACTACGGGATAATAGGGCTTATACAACTGGAGAAGGGGTATGCCGAGAAGGTGGACATGAGCAATGACGAGGCGATGGCGCTGTATGACCAGCACGCGCAGATGTGCACAGAGCTGATGCTGAAGAAGAATCATGACTACGGAGAGGCGTGGCGTGACATGAGGACAAGCTCGTACACGGACATAATACTCACAAAACTGGAGCGGATAAAGGAGATAGAGGACAAGAACGGAGCCACTACAGTGAGCGAGGGCATAGACTCCAACTATATGGACATAATAAACTACGCCACATTCGGAGTGATAAAACTCACCGAGAAGAACCAATGAGCCTGCTGCTGAACATACTCACGAACATAAGCCGCATCATAGTCGGCATAACATTCATCCTTTCCGGCTTCGTGAAGGCGGTGGATCCTACTGGCACGCAGTACAAGCTGCAGGACTATGCGGAGGCGGTAGGGATAGAGACACTGGCGGACTGGATGACAATGACGGCCGCCGTGGCGCTGGCGGCAGTGGAGTTCGTGCTCGGAATACTGCTGTTATTCGCCATAAGGCGCAGACTCGTCACAAGGCTCACGCTGCTGTTCATCAGCGTGATGACCGTAATCACGGTGTGGATATACGCCGCGAACCCCGTGAGTGACTGCGGATGCTTCGGCGATGCCATCATACTGACGAACGGGGAGACGCTGCTGAAGAACATAATACTTCTGGCCTTATGCCTGCTGACGGCACGCTTCCCGATGCGGATGCCACGGATGGTGAGCCTGAACAACCAGTGGATAGTGCTGCATTACTCCACGGTGTTCATACTGATAATATCCGCCTACAGCCTGTACCACCTGCCTATATTCGACTTTAGGCCATATCACATAGGGGCAAACCTGGTAAAGGGGATGGAGATACCGGACGATGCGGAGCAGCCGCAGTTCGAGACAACGTTCATAATGGAGAAGGATGGGGAGCGGAAGGAGTTCTCCTTGGACAACTACCCTGACTCTACATGGACATTCATTGACTCGAAGACAACGGTGATAAGGCAGGGATACGTGCCGCCGATACACGACTTCTCCATAACACTGCTGCCATACCGCAGCGACGAGGAGCCGGAAGGGGAGAATTATACCGAGGACATCACGGGCATAGTGCTTGCGGACACCAGCTATACCTTCCTGCTTATAGCGCCCTATCTGGAGAAGGCAAGCGACGCGACCTTCGGCAATATAGCACGGATATACGAGTATGCCCTTGACAAGGGATACAAGTTCTACTGTCTGACCGCAAGCGGAAGGGAGGCAATAGGTAGATGGAGCGACCTGACAGGAGCGGAATACCCCTTCTGCAACACTGACGCCACAACGCTGAAGACCATAATCAGAAGCAATCCGGGACTGGTACTGCTGAAGAATGGCACCGTGGTGGGCAAATGGGGATACAACGACCTGCCCGCAGAACAGCTGGAGTCAGAGGGCGGCGGGCTGTCAACGGAGTCGGCAGTGCTGCAGCAGAATGACGTGATGGCAAAGAGAATAGCGAAGATACTGCTATGGTTCGTACTGCCACTGACATTCCTTGTCATAGCGGACAGGCTGTGGATGTGGAGCCGATGGATTAAGAGAAAAGAGACAAGAAACTCTGATAGATTACTCAAACTATTAAAAATCAAACGAAAAATGAGAAAGAAAATTGTAGCAGGTAACTGGAAGATGAACAAGAACCTGCAGGAGGGCGTGGCTCTCGCGAAGGAACTTACAGAGGTAGTAAAGAACCCTAACTGCGGTGTTATTATCTGTACACCTTTCATTCACCTTGCAAGTGTGGCCGAAATCGTTAAGGGCAGCGCCATAGAACTGGGTGCGGAGAACTGCGCGGACAAGGCAAGCGGTGCATACACAGGTGAGGTTTCAGCCGAGATGGTTAAGTCTACAGGCGCTGAATACGTAATCCTCGGCCACTCAGAGCGCCGTGAGTATTACAACGAGACACCGGAAATACTCAAGGAGAAGGTGCAGCTTGCACTGGCAAACGGCCTGAAGGTAATCTTCTGCATTGGCGAGACACTCGCTGAACGCGAGGCTAACAAGCAGAATGAGGTTGTAAAGGCAGAGCTGGCTGGCAGCGTCTTCAACCTCACAGCAGAGGAGTGGAAGAACATTGTCATAGCTTACGAGCCAATCTGGGCCATCGGTACGGGCAAGACCGCTACAGCAGACCAGGCCGAGGAGATTCATGCCTACATCCGTTCTGCCGTTGCTGAGGTGTACGGACAGGAGGTTGCCGACGACACTACAATCCTTTACGGCGGCTCATGCAAGGCAAGCAACGCGCCAGAGCTGTTCGCAAAGCCTGACATCGACGGTGGTCTCATCGGCGGTGCATCCCTCAAGGCCGCTGACTTCAAGGGCATCATCGACGCATGGAACTAAGATAATGACACAACCTATGGCAGACACAGCGCATACCTGTGCGCAGTGTCTGCCATACTTTATGCACACGTTACTGAAAACGCTGCGGAAACGTGTGACGAAAACCCGTAAACTGCCAATACATAACTTATATGAAGAACCGTCTCATATATTCAATCATAATGACTCTATGCGCAACAGCCGCGCACTCGCAGACCTTTCTGGACTCGCTGCGCAAGCAGGAACCTGGCAAAGGCACTGTCAGCATAATACAGTCGCCGGAGATTGACAAGCTCGTGAACGGCAGCGCACAGGGCAATAGCGAGCGGAAGGCGCAGGAACACACGCCGCCGGCAGACTCCTCGCATGAGAGTGCCGCCACAACGCATGAGAGTACCACCACAACCACACCCGCAATGGAGGAGACAGTGGTTGACACACGCAAGAAGGTGATGCGTAACAGCTACAAGACTCAGGGCTACCGCATACAGGTTTTCTCTGGAGGAAACTCACGAAAGGACCGTCAGAAGGCGGAGACAGCAGGTGCTGTCATCAAGAACAACTTCCCTTCAGAACCTGTTTACGTACACTTCTACTCCCCATCGTGGAAATGCCGCATGGGCAACTATAAGACACTGGAGGAGGCTCGCAGACTGCTTGCGCAGGTAAAGAAACTGGGATACACACAGGCCTGCATCGTCAAGGGCACTATATCAGTGCAATATTAAAACAAACTCACACACATATCCATCATGCTCCTTATATCATGGAACGTAAACGGTCTGCGCGCCTGCGCAGGCAAAGGCTTTTCAGAAGTCTTCTCACAGCTGAATGCAGACTTTTTCTGCCTTCAGGAGACTAAGATGCAGGCCGGACAGCTGGACATTAACTTTCCCGGATACCAGTCATACTGGAGCTATGCCGAGAAGAAGGGATACTCCGGCACCGCCATTTTCACACGACACACACCGCAGCACGTATTCTACGGCATGGGAACCGTAGATGCCGACGGAGAGATAATATACGATGACGGCAACATACACAACCACGAAGGCCGCATAGTGACACTGGAATACGACACATACTATGTCATGACAGCCTACGTACCCAACTCACAGGACGGGCTGAAGCGCCTGGATTACCGCATGAAATGGGAGGACGACTTCAGAATGTACGTCAAGGCACTCGACAAACGCAAGCCTGTCATATTCTGCGGCGACCTGAATGTGGCACATAAGGAGATTGATCTGAAGAATCCAAAGACCAACCGCCGCAACGCAGGCTTCACAGACGAGGAGAGAGAGAAGTTCTCCACGCTGTTAGGGGAAGGCTTCAAGGACACGTTCCGAACCCTGCACCCTGACGAGCAGACCTATTCATGGTGGTCATACCGCTTCAAGGCGCGAGAGAAGAACACGGGATGGCGCATAGACTACTTCGTTGTCTCAGACCGTATCATGCAGAACGTGAGGGCGGCAACCATCCACACCGGCATAATGGGGTCCGACCACTGTCCTGTAGGACTGGAAATAGAACTTTAACGGATAACAATAACGCTACAGTCTCCATCAGGAGGCATGGAAACATAAAGGCGACAGGTGATGAACCCGTCGCCTTTATGCTTTTATGTATGTCACATTACGGCTGCACTACTTCTTAACCGCATCAGGAAGATAATACCCAAGATGAGGAGGCTGGTTGTAAGAGACGTTCTGCCACACCACTCCCATACGGTAAATGTGATCGTGCATCAGCGTAACCACACGGTAGTCCGTAGGTATTGTGGTTGTGAATATGTTCAGATGCGAGTTGTCACCGGCGTCAAACAGTATTATCTCCTCGCGCCAGTCACCGAACAGGTCTGCCTGAAGACATGGGGTCGCCTTGGTGCCATTGCATGATGACGAGTTGCCCCACTCGCTCAGGTCACGGCCGTTGTGCCTTATATTGTCGACACCCTCGCCGTTCCACTTCGCAATATAGTATCTCTGGCGTGGAACACCTCGCATTCCCTGTGGTCCTCGCTCCCCTCTGTTCCTGCGTTCACTCTGCTGCTGGCGCGGACGCATACGCTCTCTGCCGTCCCGTGGCGGCCTCTGTCCATCCTGCCTGCGCTGTCCTTGCGCGTTCCATGCGCTGCCCGGCTTCATGTTCCTGCCGCCATTGGCCACCAGTTCATCCTGTAAGTCGCCGTCCCAATATATGCGGAAGTTCTGAGGTGTCCATCCCTCCGTCTCCTTTAGAACACTTCCGTCAATGGAATACACTGTCTTTGAGTCCGAACACCACATCTCATATCCCCTGTGAGCGGCGTCAATGTCGGCCGCCAGACCACGTCCCGTATCCTCGGGACCATTCTTCCGGACCAGAATCTCACCAGTCCGCGCATCGCGCAGGTCCATACCATACGGCCGTGCCTCGTGAACCATGAAGTATTCCAGTCCCGGACGGTCAGGATCAAGGTCTGCCAGATGCTGCGCGTCACCGTGTCCCAGTCCTGTACTGTACAGCAGCGTACCGTCATTGTTGATGGCCGCCGAGCCGTATGTAATCTCATCACACCCGTCACCGTCCACATCTCCGACGGCAATGCTGTGCGCTCCCTGTCCGTATGCCGTGACCTTCAGCCCGTCAGCACTGGCAATGGTCTTTCCCTCCGCGTCAGTCACAATCCATTCATGCGGCGACACACTCGCGTGCAGCCACCGTGTGCGTAGCTGTTTGCCGTCAAAGTCAACGGCCCAGAGGTACGAACGCGTGTAATATCCACGGCACATCACCACAGAGGGGTTCTGTTCCTTTCCGCCAAGGAACGCCACGCAGGCCAGATAGCGCTCACTGCGATTGCCATAATAGTCTCCCCATCCCTCGGCATAATCAGGTGCCCCTCCAACTGTAAAGGCCCTGTTCGGATTATAGTACACGGTGTGTATGGCACGCCCGTTCTTTCCGTTGAAGACAGTAAGATATTCCGGTCCGTGGATGACGTGTCCGCCTTCATTACGGTAGTCCGCGTCATTGTCAGCCTTTCTGATTGTCTCGTCAGTAGCCGCCTCTGTGACATAATCACCCTTGCCGTCCTTCGCTCCGGGAGCGGTCTTGCACACCAGTTCCGCCTTACCGTCACCGTCAAGGTCATACACCATGAACTGGGTATAGTGCGCTCCGGCGCGTATGTTCTTTCCAAGGCTGACGCGCCACATCAGTATTCCCTCCGGCTTGTAGCAGTCTATGAACACCTCACCCGTGTATCCCGTGTGCGAGTTGTCATGTGCGTTGCTCGGATCCCACTTCAATATTATCTCATACTCGCCGTCACCGTCCACGTCCGCAGCCGAACAGTCGTTCGGAGAATATGTGCAGACCCTGCCATCGGGCATGGTCTGCTCGATAGGACGCACCAGTGGCACCGAGAGATACGGCTTGTCCCACGTCCTCACCTCGTCACTGGTCTCGGTGACAGAGCCGTTCACCACCGTCTGTACACTGTAACGGCTGGCCGTTGTGCCTCCCTCGTCTGTGTAACAGGTGGCCGCAGACAGCCCGGAGGCTATCACATCCCCGTCTCGCAACAGGTTAAACGTGACATCCTTGGCATCTGTCAGCAGCAGTCTCCAGCTTATAAACACGCCCTTCTCGGCAGGAAGAGCCACCACTCCACGCGACAGCCGCTCCACGTATGTCTGGGCTTGCAGCGCAATAGTCAGCAGCATGGAAAGTGATAGGATAATAAGTCTTTTCATTTCTTAAAAGATTAGCAGTTAGTTAGTTTAATATTTCAACGCCGCTCACACCATAGTGAACTGTACATTTGACGCATACGACAGCAGCATAGTTTAATGTGCCGACTGTAAAAAAACAGTCCTTATCCCTAAAAACAAAGCAAAGTTAACACTTTTTCTTTATTTTGTACAACTTTTCCCGTTAACAAACCTTAATAATAAGCTGTCACTGCATTTGTTGTACCATATTTTTAGTAACTTTGCAAAGTAGATAACCCAACAGACCATATATTTATGAGCCCGATACAAACAGCGCAAAAGACTAATTACAGATGGATAGTATGCGGAATGCTGTTCCTTGCCACGACAATAAACTACATGGACCGTCAGGTACTTTCACTGACATGGAAGGACTTCATCGCCCCCGAGTTCGCGTGGAACGATGAGGACTACGGCAGGATAACGTCCATCTTCTCCCTTGTATACGCACTGAGCATGCTTGTTGTAGGCAGGCTCACGGACGTGATCGGCGTGAAGCGCGGCTACAGCTGGGCCATCGGGGTGTGGAGTCTCGGCGCCATTCTGCACGCCTTCTGCGGCATTGCCACCTGCATTCATCTTACACCCTATTGGCCCACAGGCTTTGAGGAGGCCAAGGAGCTGCTGTACAGTTACGGAGTGAAAGGCCTGCCAATCACAACGGTAAGCATTTTCTTCTTCATGGCGTGCCGTATCATACTGGCAATAGGCCAGGCCGGCAACTTCCCCGCCGCTGTCAAGGCCACAGCGGAGTACTTTCCGAAGAGGGACTGGACGTATGCCATAAGCATTTTCAACAATGGCGCGTCGGTAGGAGCACTCCTTGCGCCGCTGACCATACCGCTGCTGGCTAACGAGTTCGGCTGGGAGATGGCCTTTTTCATTGTAGGCGCCATAGGATACCTGTGGATGCTGCTGTGGCTGATGATGTACTACAGGCCACAGGACAACAAGATGATGAACATGGCCGAGCGTGAATATATAGAGCAGGACACAGACAAGAGCCTGACAACAGCCACAGCAGAGGCGGAAGGTAAGCCACAGGAGGAGAGGCGCATTGGCTTCTGGCGCTGCTTCACATATCCACAGACCTGGGCACTGTTCATTGGCAAGTTCATTACAGACGGTGTATGGTGGTTCTTCCTGTTCTGGACACCGGTATACATATCCGACTTCTACTCCTACACCTCTGACTCACAGATGGGCATCGCCCTCATCTTCACGCTATACCTCGTGTCCATGTTGTCAATAGCCGGCGGATACCTGCCCACATACCTTGTGAACCATCAGGGAATGCAGCCATACAGCAGCCGTATGCGCGCCATGCTCTACTATGCGGTGATACAGCTGTTAGGGTTCTTCACCGTGCCCATGGGAGCCATCTCGCCATGGCTCTTCGTGGTAGTGATAGGAATACTGGGAGCGTCACACCAGAGCTGGTCAGCGAATATGTTCTCAATGGTGGGTGACTTCTTCCCCAAAAGCACCATAGGCACCATAACGGGTATCATAGGCATGGCAGGCGGCATAGGAGCCTACATCATAATGATATACTCCAGCAGGCTGTTTGCGTACGCGGAGGCTCTCGGCACATCCTTCTCATACATGGGATACTACGGAAAACAGGACGCATACATGATAGTGTTCAGCTTATTCGCGGTGCTGTACCTGATAGGATGGGGACTGATGATGCTAATAATACCGAACCCTGACACTGCAAACAGGAAGAAACTGCAGTAAGGCCCGGCGGTAAAAGATGCGAAAGCACCTTGAACCCTAAAATATATATATGTAACTTTCAACAAAGAGTTTTATATATTATGATACTGACATATTTCAATTATAAGGAACCGGGATGGGAATTGGCGGAACTGGCACCTTTAAAGACTGTAAACCTGATTGTTGGAAGAAATGCGACAGGTAAGAGCAGGACTATAAGGGCACTCCTCCAGGTGGCTGCTTTCATGCAGATGAAGGACCATTTCCTGTCAAGTAAGAGCTTTACTGTTGATATGGCTTTTTCTGATCCTGATGACACAGATTGGAATATGAGCTATGGCTTCAAGGTGAATGAAGGGATAGTGGAAAAGGAAACCCTTTCTGTAAAAGGCGGACTGCTGTTAAAACGCACAAGAAAAACCGCAAGATATAAGGAGGATAAGATCAATCCCCCGTCAGAAAAGCTGGTGGTACAGATAAGACGTGACAAGGAACTCTATCCGGAAATAGAAAGACTGATGCAATGGGTGGAGGGTGTAACGTATATCTCGTTTTCAGACATCAATCCTTTTATGGTATTATTTCCCACACGCTTGTTCTCTCCTATGAACTTTAGTGAGATAGTTGACTCTCTTACAGATGAGGAAAGGAAGAGTGTGCTGAATGAGGCGCGTATGTTAGGATATAATATATCCGAAATGACGACCATAGTGAACAGTGATATTAAGTTGGTTCAGATAAAGGAACGTTCCGTACCTAACAGAATGTTGGATATGCAACTGTCAAGTGGTATGCTCAGAACATTATATTTGCTCTGCTTCATGCAGGTTATAAAGCATAACCGCAAACTGAGTATGCTGCTGGTCGATGATATGGGAGAGGGATTGGATTATGGCCGCTCCACGCAATTTGGCAAGATGATTTTTGAAAACTGTGAGAGTAGCGGCCTGCAGTTGGTGGCAAGCTCAAATGATGCCTTCCTTATGGATGTCGTGGATATAGATAACTGGCAAGTGTTAAGCAGGAAGGGCGGTAAGGTCACAACCGTCAACAGGGCGAACAATTCGGATATGTTCCGTAAGTTCCGCATGACAGGATTAAGTAATTTTGACTTCTTCTCATCGGATTTTATAGACAAGTTTATATCAAGACAGCAGCGGGCCAATGGATAAGTGTGCGATTTTTGTGGAAGGGCAGTCAGAACAGATATTTGTCCGTGAGCTGCTGCTGCGCCGTTACTGCTGGGATGCGCGTAATATAGCTGTGAGATGCTACAAACTGCAGTCAGAGGTGTTTGAGACTGCTGAATATGACTTTGGAGATGATGATGCGGAGCATTTCTATCAGATTGTAGATGTGGGCAATGACAATAAGGTGCTGTCGGCTATGACTAAAAGAGCACCTAAAATGAATGAGTCGGGATTTACACAGATAGTGGGTCTGCGTGATATGTATTGTCGTGTTTATCGTGAAATGTCTCCACATTGTGTCTCACGCGAGTTAAACGAGGAGTTCATAAATAATGCCAATGAACTGATAAGGGATATGAACCTGTCCGAAACGACAAGATTGCATTTCGCTATCATGGAAGTGGAGACATGGATGTTGGCGCTGTTGGAAAAATGGAAAGGGAATATCTCGGATGAGGACATAGCTCTATATTTCGACTCGCAGGCGGAACTTGAGAATATTTTCCATCCTGCAGCGGTGATGAAGAATATAACGGAGAAAACAGGTGAGCCGTACGAGAAACACAAGACTCAGGTGAATTCCATCATGTCGAATATTGAGTGGCAGGATTTTCAGAATTTGTATGATTCTAATAGATGCCCTTCATTTAACCGGTTCATGGATGACATTCTGCCCTCTGCATGATATTGTCCGCTCTGGCGTTTCCATTACCGCTATATGTCCTACACCATACGATGGACAGGCCTCTGTTTCTATTCTCTTGTCTAAGTGAATTTTATGCTTTATATATACTTTTATACAAATAGAAATAAAATTTTCTGATTTTTCTTTTCTGTTTCGTTTTTTTTGTATATCTTTGCAATTGATTTCAATATGGTCGCATTTTTTCGAGAGGGGGATTGAGTCCCTGCTGATATAAATGACGACATGGAGCCCACGCAGTGCATAAATGGTGATGCTTCCAATGGGAGCGTTTACGTATGATGCGGGTCATGGGAGGAAATTACGACATAGTAAAAAGGCGTTCATGTAGCGCTATATTCCAAACATCAGGAAACTTCGCAACTTTCAGGAATCTTTGGGATACAGGTAACATAGAATGTCCTCGGGATGTGTTTATAACGCATCCCTTATATATACTTTACAGGGACTTGTGAGTATTGCACCGTTGTGGTGCGGCGAACCGCTTTGTATGGGATATGTAAGGGACGGTAAGTGCATTGGCGTGGGCTTCATGTTGCTTCGTTTCTACGATTCCGGGCAATGCGAAGGCCTCCTGATGTGGAACGGGCAACGTGACAGTTCCGCGCTCTTTTTATTTATTCGGTAGCATAAAGAAACAATTCACATAATCTGAACAATGTCTATTCTGGAACTGTAGACACACCATTGTTTGTGCAATGATTCCAAGTATGAGACGGTTACTTTTTCTTGTGTTGTCTTTCTGTTTTCTTTCCACCGCTTTGTATGGACAGAAGCGTGAAAGAAAATGGTATGTCATGGTGGTGGGCGTGAGTGACTATTTCCGTCCGGACATACCGAAGCTCACCAAGCCTGTAAATGACGCTGATACAGTTGCGAAACTGTTCTCCACTTACAATGCCGAGGTTATGATACTTAAGAACAAGGAGGCTACGGGCGAAAGCATAGTGAGCAAGATGATGACCTTCTTCTCCCGTTCCACACAGTATGACAATGTGTTGTTCTTCTTTTCCGGTCATGGTTACCGTAATGGCTTCTGTCCATACGACTATGGCTGCGCTGGTCATAGTTCTGTGTCTTATGATGATATCAAGAAGGTGTTCCGCAGCATACAGGCCAATGGCCGTGTGATACTGGCCGACGCGTGCTTCTCCGGAGGGTTGCGCCCCAAGCAGGATCCAGTGCGTAACGACACCGCACAGGTGCAGCAGACGGCGGCATCGTCTGTAAAGCGCAAGCAGCAGGTGATGCTCTTCCTCTCGTCACGCGGTTATGAGCCGTCGTATGAGAGCCCCTCCATGACAAACGGATACTTCACCACCTATCTGAAGGAAGCCCTGCAGGGAGCGGCGGATGCGAACAGAAACGGTAAGGTTACAGCGGCGGAGCTGCATGAGTATGTCTCCATGAAGCTAAAGGCAAGCCTTGGAGACAGGCAGCACTCCAATATGTGGGGTGACTTCAGCAAAGGATGGATTCTCGCACGTGTGCCCGTGACACAGACACAATAGTACTTACAGACTATGAGAGTATATAATATAGGAAGAAAGGGAAATCAGAACTTCCCACTTGACAAGAAAGAGAAGGTCAATGACATCCATGCACGGCTTGTCATCAGCGATGATGGGGTGTGGACACTGGAGGATCTCGGCTCGCTCAACGGCACTTACATAATAACGGAGAATGGAGAGCAGGTGGAGGTGCGCAAGAAGCAGATAACGGAATACACGCGTATCATCCTTGCGGACACCTCCGTTATGGGCTCATCATTCTTTGCGCATCATCTGTTGGAGCAGGATCCCGATGATTACCGTAAGGAGTTCCGCCATCTGGTGGAGCAGTATGAACGCATATCGCGCCAGAAGGGAGAGATGGAGGAGCGCATCAAGCAGCGCAGGATGGTGCTAAGCATACTGCCCGCAGTCACCTCTTCGGCGCTGGGTGTATCTGCGAGGCTGGTGTTCAGCAACTCATCCAATATAGTATATATTATAATAGGTATGATGTCAGGTGTTACAGCGTTGCTTAATATGCTTATCACATGGTATAACAACCGCGACAAGAGCCTGAAGGTGTTCTCTATGCGTATGCAGAACCTCCTTGTCTGTCCACGGTGTGGCTTCCCTCTTACCGACTATAACCTGCAAGCACAGCAGTGTCCTGCGTGCAAGGCCCATGCGTAGGTGGGGGCTTGGTTGATTAGTTGTTTGGTGGTTTGGTTAATACTACATCAATACGCAGACTATCCAAAGGACAAACAACCAAGACACGAAACCACAAAACAGCCAACACGTCAGACAACCAACCTCACAAAACCACCCAATCAACCTCACAAAACCACCCAATCAACCAAACAACCAGATAAGCATTCAACCAAACAACTAAACCACTAAACAACTAACCCCCAAATCAACCAAATAACAAAACCACTAAACCACCAAACAACCAACAAATGTCCCAGAAACTCTCATGCGTCTGTCCGCATTGTAAGCAGACTATAACCATCCGTCGTCCCGATACTCCGGGCCGTTACAAGTATACCTGCACCGCCTGCAAGGAGGCTTTCGCCATAGCCTTCAAGGATGAGAATGCCGAGGCGGCGCAGTCATCGAAGGATGACAACGCACCGCGTCCTGTGGAAGCGGCGCAGCTGAACCGCCATCTCTATGCCACTGTTGGCGGATTACGAAAGAAGCGCCGCGGACTGTTCGGCAGGCAACAGCCGCTGATACCGTTGCGTGCAGGCCGGCAGCTGATAGGGCGTGAGGATGAGTCATACCCTTCGGACATCTCTTTTGATGACCCCATGATGAGCCGTCAGTCTGTAGAGCTGACAGTGGAGCGCCACGATGGAGGATATTCATACGTCCTCAGGGTGAGACGTATGCTCAATCCCGTGATGCACAATGCGCAGCCGTTACGGCAGGGGGAGGTCGTGGTGCTTGCGGTAGGAGACTCTATAACCCTTGGAAATACAACACTGATATTACAATAGAAGTATATGACAGAAATAAAAAAGACACTCAAGGCCGGCACATTGCTGCATGGCGAGAAGCTGACCTATGAGGTGGAGGCGGTACTTGGCGCCGGTACATTCGGCATCACGTATAAGGCAAAGACGCGGGTTACAATAGGTAATGTGACACATACGGTGCGTTACGCCATAAAGGAGTTCTTTGTGGCGGAGGCCTGCCTGCGTGCTGATGATGGAAGCGTCATTGTCAACACGGCGCAAAAGGAACTGTACACCTCACAGCTCGCGGCGTTCAGGCGTGAGGCGCGTATGCTGTGCGATATGCCCAAGCATCAGGGCATAGTGAGCGTCAATGAGCGTATAGACGCTTTCAATACCTCATATTATGTCATGGAGTATCTCGGAGAGTCACTTGCGCATCACATAGAGTCCGCTCCGAGTCATATCCTGTCAGAACCCGAGGCACTGGAGATATTCCTGAACATCTCCAAGGCTGTGGCCTTTCTGCATTCCCATTACCGTCTGCACCTTGACATAAAGCCAGACAATATAATGTTCTATGAAGAACAGCCGAAACTCATAGACTTCGGCCAGTCAAGGGTGTTTGACGGCAAGGATTATGACAGGCAGAAGGGTACCGTCAGTGCCGGCTTCTCGCCATTGGAGCAGTATAAGGGCATCAACAGCTTCTCGCCCTCTGCCGACATCTACGCTCTGGGAGCCACTCTGCTGTATATGCTTAGCGGCAAGCGTCCCGTAGAGGCTAAGGACATGACGGCGGAGTATATAGACTCCGTGCTGCCACCGGGCATTGCCGAGGAGACGAGGCAGGTGCTACATAAGTGCCTTGCGCGTGACCCTCGGCAGCGTGGAGAGAGAATATCCGACATACTCTCCATTCTCGGATATATTATATCTGATGACAACGGCACCACTCTTATAGCAGAAGATCAGAAGCCGGACAGACCCTGTATCCATATAAGCGGCACTGTGAAGAAGGCGCTGATAGGGGTGTTGGTGATAGTGCTGGCGTTTCTTGCAGTATGGCAGATGCTCCCATTGTTCTCTGGTATGCGGCAGCATACGGACAGGGACACAGTGACGGCTGTAACGGATACAGTAAGAAAGGATTCTGTCAGTACTGATGTGGCAGGTCCTGTGGGAACCAATCCTAAGGACACTGTAGTGAAGAAATCCACAGGCCCAGAGACAGCGCCGGGAAAGCCGAACGATGTGATAACTAAGGAGGGCGGTACAGACGAGAAGCCCGTAAAGCAGCCGGAAAATAATGAAGCTCCAAAAAACAATACACTCGATTATGCCTCATGGAGTGGGCGTGTGATTAATGGAAAGCCTGACGGTTATGGCAAGATGACGTTCACCCGTCCGCATCTTATACCCGGTACGTCCATACGTGCAGAAGTGGGTGACGTACTCAAGGGAGCATTCTCTGATGGACGTCTGGTCAATGGCGAACTGAATGGTAAATATATAGAAGTGGAGGAAAGATGAAAAACAGTATTATTGCCGCACTATGCGCTATGGTTCCGCTAACCGTCTGCTCGCAGACACAGCAGCCCGCAAAGGCCAATGTAGCCAATGTGCTCCGTTCCCTCGGCATCAACGGTGTCGATACGCTGCGTCCGGGCAACACCTTATATAATATACGTGGACAGCGTGTGTCGCTGCGCGTGTCGGCAGACGGCGTGGAGCATATCGGCATTCCAGTGTTCCCTAACGAGATGCGCACCAAGTCACCATCGCCCGTGTATGACTATATAGAGTATACGCTGCTTGTCAACACCTTTCATCTGCCCGAGGCATCAGTGTTGCAGGGCGGTGTCACCTTCAGGAAGGGCGCATGGAGTGATATGCTTGCCATCACTTCCGATATGCCATGCACCGTAAACTGCAACGATGGCAAAAGTTATGAGGTGACATGGCAGCGCAGTGACGGGAGCACTCTGGTGGCGGTCACCTTCCCGATGCAGTATGATATGCTGATGTTCAGTAACAAGGAGGAACTGGAACAGCGCCTGATACAGAAGCTGAAGACCATCAACGGCCAGCAGACGGACAACACCATACGTCATGCCAAGGCGGAACTGTTCGCACGGCATTACGACAACAACGAGGTGTACGTACTGGAGGGAGACATACATATAAAGCAGATTATAACCAATAACCTTTACTATCGCCGTTCCGGTTCCACATACCGCCTCTTCTCCTCATCGCGTCTGCCGGCGGAGTCATTAGCCAATATCCTGCTCACGGCGGACCGCCGTCTGCCAAAGGCGCGCATTCTCCTTTCCGTTGTAAAGTATGATGCCACCACAGAGAAGGTGGAAATCACGGCGGCGGACTGGCTGGACTGCATGAAGGCGGACGGTTGCCGATCATATTACGCCTTTGACAAGGAGGTGGACGGCAAGGCTACCGTCGTGCTGTACGCCGCCAACGAGACGACAGGCTACGACCATGTGCTGACACTGACGTGCAATATAGACCAGCTTGACGGCTCGGCAGTGACACTTCAGGGCACTGCCTATCTCTTTTCGCCTACTTCCAATGTTAAAAACCTATTTTACGAATACAAGAAGAAATGACAATGAAACGCTTATTTTCAATTTTCCTTGCTTTGTTTTTTACCCTGTGTCATGTCTCCGCCGCTTCCGAGGCCACAGACTCTATGAACTCCATACAGACAGACACAGCCTATCTCTCCGCCACTGTCCGTGATGGCTCGGTATACAAGGCCCGTCTTCATGGACATGAGAGGCTTCTGGAGATCGTGAAGACCGCTGTGCCCGGTTGCCGCTTACCCGACGAGACCGTCGCACAGCATATAAAGGAGATTATCATCAAGAACTCTGGGCAGCCCACGGTGTTCTTCTATGTCAGGAAGAGTGACCTGTTACAGCCTGCCACAGCAGTGCCACCGGAGAACAAGCCCGCCCCCGTGCGGACTACAGTGCAGCCCTGCGCCACTGTCAGCTTTGCCTTCTCACCCGAGTCGGATGTCAAGGCTGATCGACGCCATGTGGAGAATAACATCACAGCACTGCTCAATGCCGTCAACACAGCATACAGCAACAGCAAGGAACCTGACCTTACGGGGATAGACATGACACCCGACTGCCTCAATAGCCTGCTGCTGGGATGGAAGCACAAGCCATATTACTGTGTTAAGTCGCGTAATGTCAGTCCCTGCCTTTATGCATCGGACAATATGAATGTGCGTGACATACCTGTCTATTCGCCTAACGATGAGGCACCGGACAGGAATCTCTCCATATCCTTCAATGCCCAAGGCCAGATAGAGTGTGTGCGCTTCGCCGCCGAACTTGCTTCATACGAGAAGATAATGCGAAAAGGCGGTAAGGAGATAACAGAAGCAACGGATGTGGCGCGCCGCACCTCTATCCTCTCCTTTGTGGAGAACTACCGTCAGTATTATGTCGACATGGATGTTCAAAAGATAGAGAACATCTTTGCGGACGATGCCATCATCATTACTGGCAGTGTCGTTGAGAAGGCGGTGAAACAGCCAGATACAAGAAAGATTGTGAAGGAGAAGAGGGTGATATACAACCGTAAGACCAAGGAAGAGTATATAGCCGCCCTGCGAACACTCTTTAAGAATCTGGAGGAGGTGAGCGTAATTTTTGATGATATCCGTGTGGTGCAGGATCCAAATTATAAGGATATTTATGGCGTGACGCTCTTGCAGCATTGGCAAACAAAAAACAAGAAAAACGTAAAATACAAGGATTTGGGTTATCTTTTCCTGCTGTGGGATTTCCAAGACCCTGAGAAACCCATGATACACGCGCGTACATGGCAACCGAAGGACATGATAATTAATCAAGAGGAAATCTTCAGCCTTAACAGTTTCCGATACGGAGACAGAAATACAAAGAGAAAATAAAATAATGAATAATACATAATTTAATTCAAACAACAATGAGAAAACTATTATTTTTGACAGGCTTCCTGCTGGTAAGCATAGTCATGTCAGCACAGCAACTTGAGGTCCATGACTTCGAAACGCTAACAATGTCAGCGGAGGCGCGAACCAATCCCGTAGTGGACCCCATCTCCGGTCGTAACTGCGGTTTGCTTATCATCAAGGGAAACAATATCAAGGAATATAGTTTCTCTGGAAAGATTATAGGCGAGCCGGAGTATTCAGAGGGTGAAGTGAGGCTCTATATGGCTCCGGGAGCCAACTATCTTGAGGTGAGGAGTGAGAAACTCGGAAATACAGACTTCGACTTCAACGGCAGCGTGATACTCTCGCAGACGGTTTACACCATGACACTCATCTACAACACCGAGCGTTACCGCACACTGGTGATGCCTGTAGCCGCCCTGGGCAAGACCTCCTCATTCGGTGCCATGATAGGTATAGTGAAGAAATTCGGTGGATATGTCAAAGGACATTCCAACTTCAAGTCAGCCGAGGACGACATAGAGTGTAATGAGAAGGGATTTACCGACACTGGTAACGAGGTGTGGTTCAGCGGCGCGGAGGAGCAGGCACGCCTCGCAGTGACTGCCGGTATGCTTTACAGGCTGTCCAAGCCATTTTATATGTACGGCGGTCTGGGCTACGGACAGTACACATACTCCCGTCAGACCTCTGACGGACTGTGGGCGAAGAACATAGACTCCAGCGTGGACGGCGTAGAGGTTGAGGCCGGAATTATAGGCAGATGGAAGAGTGTTGCCATCTCCGCAGGCGTGGAGACCTGTCAGATGAAGCACTGGGAGCTGAACCTTGGTATAGGTGTATTCTTCTGATATATGTTTTTTCAGTATGGTAAAATCTAAACAATAATAATTATGAAACAGAAACTTACAATGATATTGATGTTCTTCTCACTATTTCTTGTTTCCTGTGAGGAGGACAGTTCCGACGTAGCGCTCGCCCCCGTAGTCACTATGGGAGATGTAAAGGACGTATACCGCACTGCTGTCACACTTACGGCGAATGTGGAACGCAGCGAGGGACGCAGTATAGTGGAGAGTGGATTTATAGTATCCACAACCAATGACTTTGTCAATATGACATTTGACGAGATAAAGCAATCGTCATCATGCAAGGTGGAGCGTACCGCAAGCCCCGTCACCGCAGGACAGATGTCACTCAATGTGACTGGCCTGGAGGCAACGACATCTTACTATTGCTGCGCCTACGTCTCCAGCGGCTACAGCGTGGCGAGGAGTGAGATGAAGGAATTCACCACCGCCGAGACATCTCTGCCCATATTTGAGGACATCGCTTTATCTGATATAAAAATAAGCAGCTGCCATGTATCGACACAGATCATCGACATTGGCGGTGAGGATGCCGTGAAGACTTTCGAGTTCTGGTACACAAAAGTGGGAGCTTCCGAGACTCCGGCAACGCTGAACAGGACCGATTGCCATATCGCAGATGCACCAGGTTACTCCGTTACGCTGCGTGACTTGGAGAAGAACTCACGCTACGCAGTATGTGCTAACGTTGTGACTACAACAGGACGCACGGCACAGAGCAAGGTGGTATGCTTCACTACAGGCGATATCAACGTCACGTTTGACAATCCATCCATCAACATAGGCCAAGACTATATTGAGGTATCACAGGCTGTCAACACTCCCGAGACGGTAGTAAACGAAGGAGTCTTTTACAGCTCGGAGGTGGAGAAGCCCAATGAGAATAATAGGCAGATATTTGATGAGAATATAGACAAAAGCATCAATGTACGTATTACAGATTTGCCCGTTGGTGACTACTATGTGCGCCCATTCGTACAGGTGGAGAAAGACGGTGTCACCTCCTATGTCTACGATGATGTGGTCAAGGTGTCCATTAAAGAGCCTGCACCCGTTCTCACTGCGTGTCAGATTGGGGAAATCACCTCATCGTCTGTTGCTGTGAGTGCATCCGTTAACAATACAGTGGTGTGCGGTGAGCGCGGCTTCTGTTATGTCGAAGGCACAGGCACTCCGACTATAGCCGACAACACCGTCACCATTACGACAGACAAACCTTTCAGTACCGTGCTGCAGCTGTTGAAGTCAGATACTGACATCACTATCCGCGCCTATGCTATCAATAGTAACGGCGAAGTGGGTTATAGTGAGCCTGTAACGGTACATACTAAAAAGAAGACACCATCGGTTGGAGATATAGAGTTCCCCGAAGTGAGGCCATAAGGTCTTATTAGGATATTAGTATTGTCTATCAGAGCCTTGCCTGTTTTTATGCAACACTAAGATAAGTAAGGCTTCTGATATGACAACCTCGGGGCAACTCTGTTGTCCCGTATAATATTATCATTGTGTTGCATAATATAGGTAAATTATGAGACAGACTATATTAAACATAATACTTTTGATAGCTCTGTTGTTGGGAGTCACATCCGCAAATGCCTACGATTTCACGTCTGAAGGTATTTATTACAACATAGTATCAAAAGATGCCCTTACCTGTACAGTAGTGAAAGGCGACAGTCCATATAGTGGCGATGTTGTTATTCCTAAAACTGTCACATCAGGATTCCTTAATGAGGCAATATTAGAAACAGAAGAAGTAACGTATAAGGTAATCGGCATTGCTAATAATGCGTTCCAGGGTTGTTCAGACTTAACGTCCATAACCCTGAGTGACGGTTTAGAGACCATCGGACGCTCCGCCTTTAAAAACTGCTCGAAGCTGAAGACGTTGAGTA
>JAUNOM010000019.1:47441-48264 GCA_030531085.1 Prevotellaceae bacterium
CGAACAGTGTTACTGAAATAGGAGGAGGCTATGGTTATGGCGTATGCGAGGGATGTGCGGCATTGACATCTGTAGTGATAGGTGACGGTCTTAAGGTCATCTCTGGTTACTCGTTCAATGGACTTGGAAGCCTTGAACAGGTAAGTTTCGGCAAGAATGTGGAGACCATAGAAACAAATGCATTCAATGGTTGTAAGTATCTTGTTAATGTAACCTTTAACGACCGGTTAAAGAGTATCAATTCCAATGCATTCGTTGGCTGTGTGAGCTTTACAGAGATAACATTGCCTGCATCCGTCAGGACAATTGGTGAGGGTGCCTTTTCTGGCTGTACAGGCTTAACGTCCATAATCCTGAATGACGGTCTTGAGACCATCGGACGCTCCGCCTTTAAAAACTGCTCGAAGCTGAAGACGTTGAGTATTCCGAACAGTGTTACTGAAATAGGAGGAGGCTATGGTTATGGCGTATGCGAGGGATGCACAGCATTGACCTCTGTAGTGATAGGTGACGGTCTTAAGGTCATATCAGGTTACTCGTTCAATAGTCTGGGAAGCCTTGAATATATAGAGTTGGGTACGTCTGTAAGAGAAATAGGTAACAATGCTTTCAATGGCTCAGAAACTATTTCAAAAATAGTATGTAGAAATCCTACTCCTGCTACATTCAGTGACATAAACAATGCTTTTTCTTCGTCAATATATCCAGAGTGTACTCTTTATGTCCCTGTTGGCACGAGTGCGGCATACAAAGTTGCTGATGTCTGGAAGAACTTCGTTAATATAACGGAAGACGATCCGTCGGCACAATATGTTGTTAATTA
>JAUNOM010000039.1 GCA_030531085.1 Prevotellaceae bacterium
TCCGCCGATGTTCCTTATATTTTAGGTCTAATGCGGGCTCAAAGAACCACCAATGCCTGTCAACGCGAGTGGAGAATGCCACACGGTTGTAATCGAGCCTGTTAACATATCCGTTGACAGGAAGGTTAATATAAAGACTGAAATTCTTATCTTTGTGATTGGAAAAATAAATCTCAGCTCCGACAGTATGCCTTTGGTTATGTATGTTCTGCCATGAACTGTTCGCATTGTCCTGTACAGAGAGGAGTTCGGCCATAGAAGGGAGCATACCGAGTTCTGGGGTTTCCTCCCAGTTTGTGAGTTGGTGTAGCAGGTACCTATTATCATGACTTTTACCCCATGTTGCCGCATATTCATAACGAGGCATCACGTCAAGTCCATATATTCTGTTTTCTTTACGTATTGTTTTTCGTACTTGTCCTGACAGGCTGTGTGACTCGTTACCTCTATCCATATAATTGTTTCTGTATACGGGAACATAATCCTTTTGCGAAGGGAAATCAAGATTATAATGTTCGAAGTCCTTGCTTGCAGAATTGTTGTAGCTATAATTAAAAAATGTATATGTACGGATTTTGTTCAAGAAACTAAAAGAAGGTGAAAACTCTATATGTGTGCCCAAAGAGTGGCCAGTCTGCTGATTCTCGGTCATAAGTCGATTGATACTTTTGAAAAAGAGAATGCTTCCGGCCTGTGGAGACATGATGCTGTCAACCCATTCCTTACCCAAAGCGGAGGTCACATTCTCATTGAACAAGGCGGAGGAATACCGGGAATGATTATCAAACTTGCTATAGGAAAACGAAGGATTTAGATTTATTCTGCTGATAAATCCTGATATTCTTCTTGCAAAAAAACAATGGCTGGTATGAAGGGATATGTCACGGTTATTCGCCGTATAAAATGAATTCTCAAATGTATTCCCCCCTGCCAAATAGTTCTCACGGAGAGTTGTAGTTTCTATATCTTTGCTTGTGTGAGAGAAATCAATAGAACCATCGGCATGAATGTTTTCATCTTTACTGTCCACTTCATATCTGATGCCGGTCAACGTGTTGATGGGTATGCCGTCACCTGCGCTCTGCGGATTCCAATTTCCCCTTTCACCAGGCTTTGCTATGTCATTAAGGTTGTTGGTGTTCACGTACGTGTTGACCATTGAGCGTTCTGACATGCCTAAGGCAAAGGCACGCACCATATAGCGCAGATCGGTTCCCAGTCCCACCTCTGCATTTGCAATGATACTGTTGATGTACTCCTTTTTAAGGTTTACGTCCATCACATATTGTCTGTTCAAAGGGTCGCTTGCGCTACCTTCCGTTTCAAAAACCTTAAGGTTCTTTACGGTGAAGTACGGTAAGTTGTCTAAAATAAGCTGCCTGTTATTGTTGAACATGTGCTTCCCCTGTAACAAAAGTTGGTCAATCTTCCTGCCATTAATAAAAATTTCACCGTTCTCTCGCAGTTCCGCTCCTGACAACTGGCGTATCAGGTCATCCAGCATGGAGCCCTCAGGCAGTTTGAATGCTGATGCGTCATAAACAAGGGTATCTCCTTTATAAAAGAACTTAAGTCTCGTTGCCGTAACAACCACTTCTGACAACTCTTTCTCCCAAGTAGGGGGAGCCTTTTTAAGATATATAACAGGCAATGGGTCTTTGTTTTTTAATTTAATAGGGAGAGTAAGTGTATGGTAATCCGGATGCGAAATCTTTAAAATATACTCACTACCTTTTGGATAACGTCCTTCAAACATAAATCCGCCATCTTTCCCATCCATATTCTTTCTGGTACTTTGCACCGAATCTATGACATTATACTCTGTGTCCATCCTAACAACCCAAGCACTGTCAATAGGTGCGCGGGTAATCAAATCTGCAATATGGCCATATACCATAAATGTAGTGGAAAATATATTGGAATTCTGTCCCTTTGTAATACATGAAACAAATAAAAGTAGTAAAATAGAATAGATACGATACATAGACTTGAAGTTTTTAGTGAATTAATATATGAGATAATTACATAATCCAATGGCTGAATAAAGCCTTGACTCCACAAAGGTAGTTCTTATTTCACAAAATCAATAATAAAATTCACAAAAACAACAATATAACAGTAAAGTCTCAACATATGTTGAGACTTTGCTGTATTTATAAGTTATTTATAGTATCTAACAAATTACATCGAGTAGCTAAAGCCGAAGCTTAAATACTCCTTAAACTGCCAGTAGCTGTAATCCTCAAGGCGCTTGGCACTGTCATCAAAACGAGGGTACAGAAACAGGTTTGCCGTAATGTATTTTGTAAATCTAAATGTCAATGTGTTCTCACACTCCATTTCATATTTATGATATGTAGTGTAACCATACAGACGTGTACGCCATTTAAACAAATCAGATGGCGTCCAGTCCAACTCCACTACAAATTGTGAACCGAAGTCACTAAGAGAGTGATGGTCCTTCTCAAGGCCGAAACTCTTTGCCAATGCAAGGCGATCTACATATTTCAGATTGTAGGCAAAAGGCGCAAGGTGCACATTACCTTTCAAGCGGTTGTTCTTGGTATTGACAGAATAGTCCATACCAATGGAAACGTTAAGGTTAAATGGAGACATGAAATCAGAAAAGACCTGTTTCTTGTTATCCTTACGTCCTTGCGCAAACTGGGTGTTAGCAACAAGCTGAGTGGTATAATACCATCTTTTATGCGCCTGCAGGCCAAAGTTTGACGTATATCGTATAAGATCCTCTACTGCCTTGAAACTATTGACTGTATCAGACTCTGATGTCTGTAGTCCAAGCTTCATCTCAAGTTTGTTACTCCATTTTACCTTTTGCTTGTTGTTGTAATTGTACTGCAATGTCACAGTGCCTATAGTGGAATAGTTGTTTGAACCGCCCTTATACCAGTTTTCCGTTACATAGTTCTGCATAACCTGCAGATAATAGTCTCCGGAAAAAGTCCAGAAATTAGGTTTCGCCACAAACATATCTATTGGCTGCCGGCGCAGTTCATCAATATCACTCTTTGAGGGTTGCACTTCAACCACACGGCTTTTCATGTCAACATATCTTGGTTTTGCGACATTGTCTGTTGTGGGAGTGGATGCTTCCTCACGCCGTTGCAGCTGCGTGTCCGTATACCGAACCAGTTCCGGCCTGGATATGTAAAGCCATAATAGAGCATTGTCTACAGCAGAATCAGTATTCGTATTAAATGAAAGCCTGCTTCTCACTGCACTATGATAAAAGTTCAGCGGAGCGAAAAGACGAAAATACCGTCCCTGTGGATGCAAAGTGTTGGTGTGGTTCAAAGAGTCATTCACCCTGATGACAGAGTCGAGCTTGAACTTGTAGCAAGTGAGTGAATCCATATAGCTCTCCACAGTCTTTTCCATATTCTGGCTTACAGAGATTCGCTTCATCTGGCGTTTTAACGGTGCTGCAACAGTGATGGACATCAATGATGTCAGGAGAAGAATGATAAAAAGAAATGTATGACGTGTGTATGTGTACATATTCTGTGTGTATAAGTTAGGCTGCAAAGGTACACATTTTTTCTTGTTTATTATGATTTTGCAATAAAAAAAAGCAAGAAAGCCATATTAAAACAAAGAAAACGTAATCTTTGTGTTGTTGTTTAAAGAAAAAAATGTAATTTTGCAAATTAAAAAGGCATTCAATAATGCCTAATCAACACACAACACATCACAAATACACAATCATGGCACAAACAAAGTACATCTTCGTCACCGGCGGAGTAGTATCATCATTAGGCAAAGGAATAATCTCTGCCTCAATCGGAAAACTGTTACAGGCAAGGGGGTATAGCATCACTATCCAGAAGTTTGACCCCTACATCAACATCGACCCAGGCACACTGAATCCATACGAGCATGGAGAATGTTATGTAACCGTGGACGGCATGGAGACAGACCTGGATCTCGGCCACTATGAGCGCTTCACTGGAATACAGACCACTAAGGCCAACTCTATGACTACAGGACGCATATACAAAAGTGTAATAGACAAAGAACGCAGAGGTGACTACCTCGGAAAGACCATACAGGTGGTGCCACATATCACGGACGAGATAAAACGTAGCATACAGTATCTTGGAAAGAAGCATAAATATGACTTCGTCATCACAGAGATAGGCGGTACAATAGGCGACATAGAGAGTGCGCCATTCCTTGAGGCAATCAGACAATTAAGGTGGGAGATGGGCAGAAACGCCATCAATATACATCTAACATACGTGCCATATCTGAAGGCGGCCGGCGAATTGAAGACAAAACCGACGCAACATTCTGTCAAGGAGTTGCAGGCTATGGGCATACAGCCGGACATACTGGTGCTGCGTACAGAGAAACATCTGACAGACAGTATGCGCATGAAAGTCGCGTCCTTCTGCAACGTAGACTTGGAATGCGTGGTGCAGAGCGAGGATATGCCATCCATATACGAGGTTCCCGTAAATATGCAGAAGCAGGGCCTTGACGCAGTAATACTGCGCAAGCTGGATATTCCTGTCGGTGAGACTCCTGCGTTAGGACCATGGAAGAGCTATTTGGAGCGGCGCAAGAATGCCACAAAGGAAGTAAAGATCGGACTGGTCGGCAAGTATGACCTACAGGATGCGTACAAATCAATACGCGAGTCCCTGCTGCACGCAGGCGTATACAATGACCGCAAGACAGTCATAACCTTCATAAACTCTGAACACATCACAGAGGATAATGTCGACACTATGCTTGCCGGACAGGATGGCATACTAATCTGTCCGGGATTTGGACACAGAGGCATTGAAGGCAAGATAATCACAGCGCAATACACACGCGAGCATGATATCCCCACTTTCGGAATCTGTCTTGGAATGCAGATGATGGTGATAGAGTTCGCGCGCAATGTACTGAAGTATCCGGATGCAAATTCACGCGAGATGGATGAGCAGACGCCACACAACGTGATAGACATAATGGAGGACCAGAAGAATGTGGAGGATATGGGAGGCACAATGCGTCTCGGCGCATACAACTGCATCCTCAACGAAGACTCACGTACAGCACAGATATACAACACTCTGCAAATCAGCGAGCGGCACAGACACCGCTACGAGTTCAACAACACATTCATGCAGGAATATGAGAATAATGGAATGAAGACCGTAGGACGCAATCCCGAGAGCGGACTGGTGGAGATAGTGGAGATACCAAGCCATAAATGGTACATAGGAACACAGTTCCATCCAGAATATCAGAGCACCGTCCTAAAACCTCATCCATTATTTATAGACTTCATAAAGACAGCTATAAAAAATTAACATATAAATAATATTAATCGTGGATAAAAACACCATCATTGGCTTTGCACTCATTGCCGCAGTGCTATTTGGATTCAGTTGGTTCGGCCAACCCTCAGCAGAGGAGCTGGAGGCACAACGTATCAAGGACTCTATAGAGACCGTAACAAGACAGAAAGCAGAAGAACAGAGTAAGATTGCCGAAATGGAACGGCAGGCGAAAGCGTTGGAAGCTGCACAGAACGATACAACGGCCCTATTATACCAAGCCCTGAACGGCACTGCTAAACAGATTACATTGCAGAATGACAAGGTGGCATTAACCTTTTCCACCAAAGGCGCGACAGTCGAGAAGGCTGTAATCAAGAATTTCAAGGACAATAACGGCAATAAGGATGTGACGCTGTTTGACAGCAAGACGCAGAAACTGAACTTCATGCTGTCGGCCAAGGACGCAAACATCTCAACATCCGACCTTTATTTCAATGACTATACCCTTGAGGGCAACACTCTCACTTTCATCGCCGGAGAAAGGAACGGTAAAAACATAACCGTGACATATACACTTGGCGAGGACTATCTTCTGCACTGTAAGATACTTGCCAATGGCATGGCCGGCAATTTTTCTCCAAACACATCGTCCATGGATATCAACTGGCAGGAGAACTGTCGCCAGTTGGAGAAAGGATTTACCTTCGAGAACCGCTATGCCACGCTGACATATCATTTCAAGGATGGCGGCACGGATTATCTCAGTGAGACGAGTGAGGAGGTTGACGAGCCCGTTGAGGAGGCTACGGACTGGGTGGCGTTCAAAAACCAGTTCTTCTCTGCCGTGATGATAGCAAAGAATGACTACGCGGCAAACGCCCTCTTCACAAGCAAGCCCATCGAGAAAGGCTCCGGATACCTGAAATTCTATGAGGCGAAGCTGAAGACATTCTTTGATCCTAAGGGCGTAACCCCGACAGAGCTTGAATTCTATTACGGCCCCAACGACTTCCGCCTTTTGCAGGACGTTGAGAAGGAATCCTCCTTTGGCAAGGATTTGGAACTGGAGCGTCTGGTTTATCTTGGATGGCCTTTGTTCCGTATTATAAACCGTTGGTTCACCCTATACATATTCGATTTCCTGCGCGCCATGTCCATCCCAATGGGTATCATCCTCATTATCATCACGCTGATACTGAAGGCTATCACATATCCAATGGTAAAGAAGAGCTATATGTCCAGTGCAAAGATGCGTGTGCTACGTCCAAAGCTGGATGCCGCCACCAAGCACCTCAATAAGCCCGAGGACGCCATGCAGAAGCAGCAGGCCATGATGCAGCTGTATTCTGAATACGGCGTATCTCCGCTGTCCGGCTGTCTGCCAATGCTGATACAGATGCCAATCTGGATAGCCATGTTCAATTTCGTGCCTAACGCCATACAGCTTAGGGGGCAGTCCTTCCTATGGATAGACGACCTGTCAACGTATGACCCAATCGTTGAATGGGGAACCAACATCTGGCTAATCGGAGACCACCTTTCACTCACCTGCATACTGTTCTGCGTCGCCAACCTGCTATACTCATGGCTCACCATGCGCCAGCAGCGCGACCAGATGATAGGCCAGCAGGCAGAGCAGATGAAGATGATGCAGTGGATGATGCTTCTTATGCCACTGATGTTCTTCTTCATGTTCAACGACTATTCATCAGGCCTTAACTTCTATTATTTCGTCTCACTGTTCTTCTCCGCAGCCATCATGTGGCTGCTGCGCAAGACCACCAATGACGAGAAACTCCTCGCATACCTTGAGGCGCGCCGCGAGGAGAACAAGAAGAATCCTAAAAAGATGTCAGGTCTCGCAGCCCGCCTGCAGGCCATGCAGCAGCAACAGCAGGAACTGCAGCGCCAGCGCGATGATCTGAAGCGAAGAAACGATGAACTGCGCAAAAGATAACGACTAAAGGAATAACCATGAGGTGAAGTAGTTTGAGGATACATTGGACCATACCTGTATCCCAGCGCTTCACCTCTTTAATATTAATACAAGAAAACCACACTATGCTTTCTGGACATCCCAAGGGCCTCTATCTGCTATTCTTCACCGAGATGGCCGAGCGCTTCTCCTATTACGGAATGCGCGCTCTATTTGTTTTATACCTTGTATCGGCCTTCTACACTCCCGATAACGCGAGCCATATCTACGGCTCATACACAGGACTGATTTACCTCACCCCACTCTTAGGCGGATACATAGCGGACCGCTACTGGGGCAACAGGCGCAGCATTATCTTTGGCGGCGTGATAATGGCCATAGGCCAGTTCCTGATGTTCGCCTCCGCCTGTACGGTGTCACAGAGCATCTTCACGCCCGGTGGCGCGATAGACAGTAATGTTGACAACACCCTGAGCCTGTTTCTCATGTTCGCCGGACTGGCCGCACTGATCTTCGGCAACGGCTTCTTCAAGTCCACCATATCCACCATGGTGGGCAGCCTGTACGATGCGAACGACACGAGGAAGGACTCCGCCTTCACCATATTCTATATGGGCATCAACCTCGGCTCGCTCATGGCGCCACTTGTCTGCGGCTCACTCGGCACTGGCAACTGGGCCTCTCCGGGAAATTTCAAATGGGGTTTCTTCTGCGCCGGCTGCGGAATGCTGGTGTCACTGATAATTTTCACACTGTTCAAGAACAAATACCTTGTCACCCCCGACGGCATAGACGTTGGCATTCCCCCCGCCAAAGACAGGAAGCCGCAGGATACAGACAAGGAGCACACCACCACGGCAACGGGGAACTCACCTTTCAGAGCGGCAGGCTGCATGGCTCTCATGGCAGTGCTGATGTATGCCTTCGCCTCCGTCACCAATGACCTTAACGGATGGATAACGGCTCTGATATACAGCTGTTCCATCGTCCTACCCATATTCATCATCACAGACCGCAGCCTTACAAGGACTGACAAGATGCGCATTGCTGTCATTTACATCATCGCCGTCTTCGTCATCTTCTTCTGGAGCGCCTTTGAACAGGCCGGTTCTTCTCTCACACTGTTCGCAGAGTACCAGTGTGACCGCCATATCGGTTCATGGCAAATGCCCACCACATGGTTCCAGAGCGTGAACCCAATAGTCGTGGTGGCCTTCGCGCCCGTCATGGCCACTCTGTGGGAAACGCTGGCCAAGCAAAACATGGAGCCGTCGTCACCTGTGAAACAGGCCATCGGCCTGGCCCTGCTGGCCTTTGGCTATCTGCTCATAGCGTACGCCACCTACGGTGTGGATGCCGACACCAAGATATCAATGTGGTGGCTGGTGACCCTGTATTTCATCCACACCATCGGAGAGCTCACGGTCTCTCCCATAGGTCTGTCGATGGTGAGCAAGCTCGCGCCCGTCCATATCGCATCACTGCTTATGGGCGTATGGTTCATGAGCAATGCGGCAAGCAATGTCCTCGCGGGACAGCTCGCATCGCTGTTGCCTGCCGAGGGAAAGAAGGCAAGCACCCTGCTCGGCGTCTTTGAGATAAGCAGCCTGTCAGACTTCTTCCTCATCTTCGCCATCATGGCCGGCATAGCCGCAATATTATTGTTCGCCCTGTGCCCTGTGGTAAAAAGAATGTCAAAAGGTATATTATAATATGATAGTCCATCCTCTTTAGGGCTTACTTGTATTTACAAATCCAAAATATCATAGTAACTTTGCAGTCTATTCTAACTAATAAAACCTACTTTGCATGACTACATTTAAGAAACTCCTTGTCTGTATCCTACTGTTACAGCAGGCATTGGCTGCAAACGCCCAACGAACCATCGACCTTAGCGGCCAATGGCGCTTTGCCGTGGACCGCAACAGCGCCGGACAGGAACAGCAATGGTACCGCACCGACTTCCAGTTCAAGGACAGCATACTCCTGCCGGGCTCCATGCCGCAGCGCATGAAGGGGGACGACATAAGCGTTGACACCCGATGGGTCGGAGCGCTCTATGACTCCAGCTATTTCCACAATCCCTTCATGGAGAAATACCGTCAGTCCAACGGCAAGATGAAGGTGCCGTTCTTCCTTACCCCATGCAAGCACTACGTGGGAAAGGCCTGGTACAAGAGAACGGTCACCATACCGGCAGGAAGCGCGCGGACAGCGTACCGTCTCTTTCTTGAGCGTCCGCATATCGCCACTTCCGTATGGGTCAACGGCATACGCATCGCCACGGGTGACGGCGCGCCGTCCGCAGACAAGTACATTGCAAACTCCTTGTCCGTCCCTCATGTCTACAACCTCGGAGATGCGCTGCACGAGGGCGAGAACACCATCGCGATAATGGTGGACAACGACCCAAAGGCCGCCAACGTGGGACAGGACTCCCACTCCATCACCGACCAGACGCAGGGCGACTGGAACGGAATCGTCGGGCGCATAGAGCTGCAGGCCGCCACGCATATTTATGACGTGCAGGTTTATCCCGACATCGACAAACGTATGGCACGCGTCAGGCTGCGTCTCGGCGGCATAGGCGCCAGAGAGGCGGTGGCCGTAACCATCAGCGCAGAGTCCTTCAATACGGCTAAAAGGCACATCATCGCCAACGAGCCCGTGGCCGCCACGCTTCTCAGCGGCGACACCACAGTCATGGAGCTGACCCTCGACATGGGAGACGGGATGCTTTTGTGGGACGAGTTCTGTCCGCAGATGTACCGCCTCAATGTAGAGGTGGCAGGAAAGGCACATAAGAGCAGCGCCGAAAGGTACTTCGGAATGCGCAAGATAGAGATACGCGACAAGATGTTCTACGTCAATGGCCGCAAGGTGCAGTTGCGCGGCACGGTTGAGAACTGCTGCTTCCCACTCACGGGCTATCCGCCCACAGACCTCGACTCATGGATGCGGCTCTTCGAGACCTGCAAGCGCTGGGGCCTTAACCACGTGCGCTTCCACTCATACTGTCCGCCGGAAGCGGCGTTCACGGCGGCCGACCTCACGGGCATATACATACAGCCCGAGGGTCCGTCATGGCCAAACCACGGAGTTCGTCTCGGCAGGGGCGAGTACATAGACACATACCTGATTGACGAGAGCCGCAGGATAGTCAATGAGTACGGCAACCACCCCTCCTTCGCCTTTTTCGCGTTCGGCAACGAGCCCGCGGGCAACTGGGTGAAGTGGTGCACGGAGAAAATACCCGTCATGAAGGGCCTTGACCCGCGCCATCTCTACTGCGGTTTCTCCGTAGGCGGCGGTTGGGCATGGCAGCCCGCTACAGAGTTCGCTGTAAAGGCCGGAGCAAGAGGCCTTGACTCATGGAGAAGAAGCCAGCCCGAGGCCGTTGTGAACTATACCGACAAGATTACGACCTACAACGGCAAGGATATGCCCGGAACACCCATCACCATCCCCTTCGTGAGCCACGAGACGGGACAGTGGTGCGTCTTCCCGAACTTCGCGGAGACCCACAAGTACACAGGCGTCAACAAGGCGTATAATTTTGACATCTTCCGCGACATACTCAAGGCTAACAACATGGAGGACAGGGCGCACGACTTCCTCATGGCCTCTGGAAAGCTGCAGGCGCTGTGCTACAAATATGAGATTGAGCGGCATCTCCGCACCCCGAAGTACGCCGGTTTCCAGCTGCTCGCCCTCAATGACTACAGCGGCCAGGGCTCTGCCATCGTGGGACTGACGGATGTGTTCTTCGGCGACAAGGGCTACATCACGGCGCCCGAGTTCCGCGAGTTCTGCGCGCCCGTTGTGCCTCTGGCAAAGATAGAGAAGTTCACATACACCACCGACGAGACATTCCGCGCGGACGTGGAGCTGTCACAGTTCTCGGACGCGGCCATCGCCAGTACCACACCGTACTGGGAGATACACCGTGAGCCGGCCAGACAGGGCGATGTCATGGCGCTGAACCAAGAAGCGCCGGTGGCGGAAGGCGACTTTGCCACACAGACACTGCCCGTGGGACAGAACATATCACTCGGCAGCGTCAGCGTGCCGCTGTCCGGCATCACACAGGCCGGGAAATACACCCTCTCCGTCAGCATTCCGGGCACAGAGGCGCGCAACCACTGGGACTTCTGGGTCTATCCCACGGCCAAGGACGGCGACAGCGGCCGCAAGTGCAAGAAGGGAAAACGCGAGGGCACGAGATTTGACGGTGACATATTCATCACAGACTCTCTGGACGCACAGGCGCAGAAAATACTCCGCAAGGGAGGAAAGGTCTTAGTGCTCGCGGCCGGCAGGGTGACGTACGGCAAGGAGGTGAGGCAGCAGTTCCTGCCCGTGTTCTGGAACACTTCGTGGTTCAAGATGCGCCCTCCGCACACCACAGGCATATATGTAGAGAGCACGCACCCCGTATTCAACAACTTCCCCACCGATTATCACAGCGACCTGCAGTGGTGGGAACTTGTGAACAACGCACAAGTGATGCAGTTCACCGATTTCCCCGCAGACTTCCAGCCTCTCGTGCAGAGCATCGACACATGGTTTGTTTCCCGCAAGATAGGAATGCTCTTTGAGGCGCGCATAGGCAAGGGAAAGCTGATGATGACGACCATGGACCTCACGAAAGACCTGTCCAAACGCCACGCAGCCCGTCAGATGCTCACATCCATAATGCAATATATGAGGTCCGACGACTTCCAGCCACGGCATACCCTCGGCGCGGAGGTGGTCTCTGACCTGTTCACAAAGGTCGCCGGCGAGGTGGATATGTTCACCAACGACTCGCCAGACGAGCTGAAGCCGAAACTTAAATGAACCTCGCAAAAAAGCGGAGGATAGAAAATAATAATTACAATGCAAAACCTGACTGTATACCGCACCCCAGTATCATTGCCCCACCCCATGCCTGCCGAGATGCAAGCATGGGGCGGTGACATAATGTGCCTTGCCTTCATAGGCAGGGAGATTGTGCTGAAAAAGGACACGGCCGCGCTCCCAAGCTACGAGGAGCTGTCGCAGCTGAGCGCCCTTCTCCATGCTGACACGGCCGTGGCGGAGCACGACTGCCGCTGCGTGGCCCTTGGAGTGCCGCTCCAAGACACGGAGGGACGGCCCACCGCCGAAATTCTGCCGGAGGAATACACCCTGTGCCCCATCCGCAAGTACAATCTCACCCAGTCGGTAGAGACCGCCACGCGCATATCACGCGCAAAGGCCCTTGTGGAGTGGACACGCGCCACGAGGTTCTGCCCATGCTGCGGCCATCCGCTTGCAGAGCACCCCACCCTGTCCGCCCTGCACTGTCCGCAATGCGGCAGGATACACTTTCCGCGCATAGAGCCTTGCGTGATAGTCCTCGTAACCAGAGGAGACAGGATGCTGCTGGCGCGCCATGTGCAGCGCAACCAGGACATTTACGCCTGCATAGCGGGCTTCATGGAGGCCGGAGAGACGGCGGAGCAGGCCGTAAGGCGCGAGATAATGGAGGAGACAGGCCTCATGGTCAGGAATATACGTTACTTCGGCTCGCAGAGCTGGCCTTTCCCCTCACAGCTGATGATAGCCTTCACCGCAGAATACGAGAGCGGCGAGATAAAGCTACAAGAAAGCGAGATAGAGCACGCCGCATGGTTCGACAGGGAGCACTGTCCCGCCATGCCGCAACCGGGCTCCATAGCGTACAGGATGATAGAATGGTTCAGGAACGGGGCGCAGGACAGGTAAGCCTCCGTCCCCCACGCAGCAGAACACAGAAGGAGCCGTGTCCGACCTCATCATATCAGTCAGACACGGCTCCTTTTCCGTCTAATCAAAAGCTCATCTCATCATTTTGCACCGTCACCGGCACTCTCTCCCTTGGCCTCCACGGTGGCCTGCGGCTTCTCCTGCCCGGTGTCCTGCTTCTCCTGCTGTTCCTTCAGCGTCTGCTCGCCAATGGCCTCCAGCTTGCCGATGTTGTCCAGCACCTCTTTACGTCTGGCGTCAATCTTTGCCTGCGTCTCGGTGTCCCATTTGAATGTGGTGCTAATCCCGAGCGGTGAGCTCATCATGTCACCGGTGGCCGTTGCTACCATCCTGACCCTCTTGACGGCTGAGCCTAAACGAGGCATCGCCTCCAGATTGCCGTTCGTGGAGTTCACGCCGTAACTGTACGTACAGAGGTTGCTGTGAACGGATATCTTGAAGATGGCGAGGTCGTCAATCTTGACCGAGTTGCCATTTAGAAGCTGCTCGCGGATGCACCTTGAGAAGTCCGTGAGGATACCCTCGATTGTGCCGGCGGAGAACGGAGTGTTATGCTCCGCCATGTGCTGCGCCATCTCGTGGATGCCGAGCATCTGTCTTGTCAACGTGCGTACATACCACTGCTTGTAAGATGGACTTGACTCATTGTTGTTCTGATACCAAGTAAGATTAATCATAATGGTTGGATTTAAATTGTTAGACAATAATAATAATTTTCTCTCCCCCTGTTTTCCCTCCCCGAAAGGATGGGATTGCCGGTGCCTTTACTGTGTTACGATGCAAAGATAGGCATTTTATTTCTATCTAAATCATAATATTCTACTTATTTTCAGGCGTTTAACAATGTTTGCAGGGCGTTTGATAAATTTGTATTACGTATCGAAAAATATTGCCGCAAAGGCTGAAAAAACATTGCGGAACGTGAAAAAAATCGCCAGTGCCGTCCACAAGCATTTGCGGATGGACTTTTGGAAAAAATCTATCATCCGCAGGAAAAAATCTAACGTCC
>JAUNOM010000059.1 GCA_030531085.1 Prevotellaceae bacterium
AGACGGAGAGGATTTGCAGGCATTCCTCCAATGTCTGTACTCCATCGTCCACTCCCGGAAGCAGATGGGAGTGCCAGTCGGTAAACCCTTGAAAAATGGTACTGTCGCAAAGTGCTTGTTTCCTTTTAAACATCCACATCAGCCAATCCCCCGGAACGTTCATTTCTTCATTTTTTCTTCCTGCCCATTGTCGTTATGATAATAGCCGTAGTGATAACCGTAACGGTAGCCATATCTATAACCGTAGCGATAGCCGTAACGCCCGGACTCGTTCACTGTGCCGTTGAGGATGACTGCCATGTTGCGGAACTTGTTCTGACGGTAAATCTCTTCTAACTCAGGGAGCATGGAGCGTTCGAGCAGCCCGGCACGCACCACGAAGAAAGTGCGGTCGGCCAGTTTGGCGAATATCTGCACATCGGCCACGATGTCCACGGGCGGGCAGTCGATGAACACATAATCGTATTCAGAACGTACCCCGGCAAGCAGTTCTTCCAAGCGAGAGGATGAAATCAATTCCGTTGGATTGGGCGGTATGGTGCCCACGGGAATGACATCCGGCCAATTCTGTCCTTCGTTCGTCTTTCTGACAATGTTCTTCCAGGTGTCAATCCGTCCGGCTAACCAGTCGCTCAGTCCGGCATCCGGAGAATCCACGAAAGTGGACAGGGAGCCGTGGCGCAAGTCCCCGTCGATGACCAGCACTTTCTTCCCCTTGATGGTAAGGCTCATGGCGATATTCATTGTCAGGAATGTCTTTCCACTGCCCGGGTTGTATGATGTCAGCAGGGATATTTCCGTTCCACTTCCTGACATAAACTCCATGTTGGTGCGCAACACACGGAACGCCTCGTTCACAATGTCGCGCTTGCCTTCCTGTACAACGATACGCCTGTCCTCCGTCTGCTTGTTCTTGAACAAGCCTTTCTTTTTGAGGAAGTTTCCGTCTTCCTTTCTGCCGAGGCATAACGGGATTTCCCCGACAAGCGGCATGGTCAGTTTCTTCAAGTCCTTGCGCCCACGTACCGTGGTGTTCATTCTTTCACGGACATAGATGGCAATAAGCGGGAGTATCATGCCGACAAGGAACGCCATGGCCAGCAATTTTCTCCTTTCCGGCGCGACAGGCTCCATATTGCCGGACGGTGGGGTCAGGATGCGCATATTATAAGGGGTGAACGCCTGCGAGAGTTCGTTCTCTTCCCGTTTTTGCAACAGGAACAGGTAGAGGGCTTCCTTCACTTTCTGCTGCCTGCCCACCGATTGCAGGTATTTGGTCTGGTCGGGATTGGCGGCAATCCTCGCTGTGGTGTGCCGCTCGTTGCGCATGAGTTCCTTCCGTTGCGTGTCGAGCGACACCAACAGGTTGTCGATGGACGAGATGATGGAACCGCGCATCTCAGCCAAAGAGCGGTCGATGGTGATAATCAGCGGATTCTCATCATTGGTGTTCAGGATAAGGTTGTTGCGCCTCAGTTGTTCCTCGTTGTATTCGGCAATCTGCGATTCAATGCCCGGATTCTCCAACCCGGAGTTGACCGGGAGCAACTGGTTGCGGTTGTTGTTGCCCGTCAGGTAGCCCCTGATGTAGCGTGCCATGGAAATGCGGGTATTCAAATCCAAAATCTGTCGGTTGGTTTCCTGCGCCTGCTCCATATACAATTCCGATGCCTTGTCGGCATCTGGCAGCAGGTTCGCACTCTTATAAGTGGAAATGTCCGCATCCACATCGCCCAGCTCATGTTCCAGTATCCCGAGGCGGTCATTGATGAACTGTGAGGTGCTGACGGTTATCTGGTTCTTGTCCCTTATCCATTCCTCGTTATAGACGGCGATGACCGTGTTCAGCACGTCCTCGGCACGCGGGATGGACACATCCTCGTAGGATAGTTCTATCACCGTGGCATCCTCCGAGCTGAGTTCGGCTGTCAGCCGCTCCTTGCAGGCATCCGTACAATCATAGAGGTTGGTCCGTGACACATAAATCATCGGATATTCCTCTTCCTGTGAATAGGCCGCTTCCGGTCTTATTGACATTCTGCCTATCGGGGTGTCAATCGTGTCGTTCAGCATGCCCGTCACGGTCTTGTTTTCAACTTCCCTTGTCGGACTTTCAAAATCATCCAGTTCCACCTTGCCTCCGGGCAACAGGCAGAGGGTAAACGAGAGGTTCTCGTTGTCGGCGAGCCCTTCCACTTCCACCTTTACCGGGCGGTCTTTGCCGTAAAGGAGTTCCTTGTGAAAGAAGCCGCTTCGGTGATAGTTCCAGTCCAGTCCCAGACGTTTGACCGTCTCGCGTATGACCGCTGGCATCTGCATGGCCAGCAGTTCGTTGTTCACATTAGCATTCCCCTGTGTCAATCCGAGGTCGGCGAACATGGAAGCCACGTCGCTGCCTATCGCCTTGCCCTTGCTGT
>JAUNOM010000040.1 GCA_030531085.1 Prevotellaceae bacterium
ACACTTGGGACAGACTTAGTACACACTTGGGACAGACTTCAAAATTTCATCAGTTCCATTGTTTAGGTTCACCGAGGACAAAGTTACTAAAAAAATCCGTATTGTGAACGCCTTGCGCAATGTTTTTTTTATATTCAAATGGTAAAACAAAACAGTGCAATGTCAAAAGCCTCTGCAAAAGCTATCAGATTACCTTGTAAAAGCATAGAGATTACCGGGTAATCTGATAGCTATTACTGAGTGATTTGATAGCTTTTACAAGGTAATCTCTATGCTTTTATTGAGCGAATTGTCAGTCCCAAATTTCAATCTTTAATATCAATTACTGATTAATGGTTTGCCTCAAACTCTTGCATTACACTTACAAGTGCCTCAACGCCCTCTATTGTCTGGGCATTGTAGCAGCTTGCACGGAAACCGCCAACAGAACGGTGACCCTTGATACCAACCATTCCCCTGCCTGTGGCAAACTCAAGGAACGGCTTTTCAAGTTCGGCATACTCGTCGTTTATAACGAAGCAGATACTCATCAATGAACGGTCTTCCTCTTTCACTGTACCTCTGAACAACTTGTTGCGGTCAATCTCTGCATATAGAATCTCTGCACGTTCCTTTGCCAGCTTGTCCATAGCCTGCACACCGCCATTGGCCTTGATCCAGCGCAAAGTCTCCATAGCCGTATATATTGGTATTACAGGAGGTGTATTGAACATAGAGCCTTTCTCAATATGTGTGCGGTAGTCGAGCATCGTTGGAATCTGACGAGGGACCCTGCCCAGTGCGTCGTTCTTTGCAATCACGATGGTCACACCGGCCATAGACAGATTTTTCTGTGCACCGGCATAGATGCAGTCATATTTTGCCACATCTACGGGACGGCTGAATAAGTCTGACGACATATCTGCAATCATGCGTACCGGCACATCAATGTCTGTGCGCATTTCCGTACCATAGATAGTGTTGTTCGATGTTATATGCAGGTAATCAACGTCCGTGGGTACAGTCCATCCCTTTGGTATGAAGCTGTAATTGGCATCAGCAGAAGAGGCCACTTCCACAACCTCTCCGAAGAGCTTAGCCTCTTTCATGGCTTTCTTTGCCCATATACCGGTGTTCAGATATGCCGCCTTGTTTATCAAGAAGTTATATGGTATCATACAAAACTCAAGTGAGGCACCTCCGCCAAGGAATATAACCGAGTAACCTTCGGGGATGTCTAACAATTCCTTAGCCAGTGCCTCCGCCTCGTCTATTATAGGCTGGAAGTCTTTAGATCTGTGGCTAATCTCTGCCAGTGAGAGACCGCCACCGTTGAATTCTAAAATCTGTTTTGCCGTATTCTCAATAACTTCGCGCGGAAGCATTGACGGTCCTGCATTGAAATTATATTTCTTCATTTTATTGTTTCTATTAATTATATAACTCGTCGGTGTACATCTATTCACGGCGCTTGCCTGTGATGTCACTGGAACGTATGCGCAGTACGCAGGTGCGGGCGAATGACTCCGGAGGAAACGAGAATATCTCATTGGTTTTTCCCACGTGCTGGAGCAGCCTGTTAAGGGCGTATGTCTTTTCCTGCACATCCTCGACAAATTCCACCTGTCCGCTGCCCATCACGCTGTCAAACCTCCAGCAATAGGAACAGGGCCGCTCCGAGGTTCCCTTGATGAACTCGTTGACGCAGTCCATCTGAAAGTACACGTTTGGATTGTCACGCAGGATGTCTATTTTCTTTCCCTCCACTGCTGAATGGAAATAAAGGGTAAGAACGTCCCCCTCGCGCTCATATCCGAAATTAAGGGCGACAACGTACGGTTTCCCGTTATCCACCATACCTAAATGCACTACATTGCACCTTTCAACGATATCAAAGATACCGTCCAGGTCCTTGATTTCTCTGTCTTTTCTTCTCATGATTTAATCTTAATTTTATTATCCTTTATCAGTATTCCCGTTCAGCTTTTACTCCCAGTACTTTCCTGTCAGTTCTGTGATTTCCATTGCCACGACAACAGTCCCTTTCACCATATTGTCAGGAAGCCGTGTTCCTGAATACTGAGGGGTGTATTTGTTCACAATCGCGTCAAGGATAGTCCTCTTACGGTCAATGTCACAGACCACCTCCGCCGTGCCCTGTGCTGTCACGCTCTGATATTTTGTATTGGTGTCACAAGGAGTTCCGGAGCTGTCAGGCAGCAGCCCTTCCATCCTGTATACGTTGAAACAGACGTGAGGGTTTCTCTTGATGTTATCAATCTTCTGACCTTTTGGCAGGCCGTGAAAATATATCCTACCATTGTCATAATGATAGTGGAGCGGTGTGACATACGGCACTCCGGTTTCATTGACCGTCGCCAACGTACCGACCGGACTGTTTTTAAGCAGGCTGTCTATCTGTTCAGCCGCCAACTGATGGGTTTTCATTCTGTGCTGCATATTGTATATATGTTTTAAATTCATTGCAAAGGTACAGCTTTTCTGGACTGTTCCTGTGGTCCAGTTTTAAGAAAAATGTATAGTCCAGCAAATTATTCGCTTGATTTCTGCTGTTTTACGTTTTTTTGGACTATCTTTGTACCGTAATTATAATGTTATAAATAGTCCAATACATAATAAGAAATGGAGTTGACTGTTGACAGAAGTTTGTCTAAAGCGGTTTATATACAGATTGCAGACGGCATTATCGCTGCCATAAAGGACGGTTCCCTACAACCCGGGACGGCGCTGCCCAGTACACGGCAGTTATGTTCGGAGTTGAAGATAAACCGCAACACCGTTGTCAGGGCGTTCGAAATTCTGTCCGCAGAGGGGTGGATAAGCAGTGCGGAAAGGCACGGGACCATAGTGTCCAAGGCATTGCCCTTGACAGTTCCATCCAAAACGGACAGGCCGCAGATAGAGCGCGACGAGGATACATTCCGACGTGGGCAGACATTTTTGGATGACGGCATTCCCGATATTACCAGTTCTCCAATAAACGAGCTGGCAAGAGCCTACCGGCGGATTTTCAATCAGAAAGCCGGATGGCAGATAATGAATATCTCCAATAAGCTGGGTGACCTGCATTTCCGCGAAGCCATTTCCTGTATGCTGAATAAAAACAGGCAGATGAGGACCTGCGCCCGGCAATTATGCATAACGCGCGGAAGCCAGATGGCGCTGTTCCTGACGGCCAATTGCCTGTTGGAAAAGGATGATGTTATATTGGTGGAGAATCCGGGATATAAGCCCGCGTGGGAGGCATTCAGACACGCCGGGGCTAAAATCATTCCAATCAAGGTGGAGGCGGACGGCATTTGCGTGGAAGATGTGGAACGGTTGTCCAGACAGACGACGGTTAAGGCTGTCTATCTGACGCCGCACCATCAGTATCCCACCACCGTGACACTAAGCCCGGGCAAGAGGCTGAGACTTATTGAGCTGTCCAACCATTATGGGTTCACAATCATAGAGGATGACTATGATAACGAATTTCATTTTGGCCTTCGTCCCGTGATGCCGATAGCCGCCTATGAGGAGGCGCAGAATTATGTGTATATAGGCACATTCAGCAAACTGATCGCCCCGGCGATACGTATAGGTTATATCTATAGTTCCATGGACTTTATAGACCGTGTGGGCGAACTCCGTAAAATAATGGATGTGCAGGGCGACAACTTCATGGAACAGGCATTACTCGACCTGATTGGTTCCGGAGAACTTCGCAGGCATCAGAAAAGAATGGTTGAAGTCTATAGGAAGAAGAGGGACTTCTTTGCATATCTGCTGGAGAAGCATCTGCATAATAAGGTAAGGTATGATATCCCGACAGGCGGTATGGCTTTCTGGCTGGTTCCCACCAACGATAAGACAGACTTGTATAAGGTCAGAGAACAGGCCAACAAGTCCTTTGTGAATTTCTATACGCCTGACCGCTTTAGTTTCTCAGAGCCTGTATGCGGTATAAGAATAGGATACGCTTCATTGTCAAGTGAGGATTTGGAAAGAGGACTTGTTGTATTAGGGAGATGTCTTTGTCCACAGATATGATGAAATATTCTCGAACTATGTTTATTATAAATAATCAATTGATTACTTCGTGCGATGAAGAAAGAACTGTCGAGTAAATCCAGTGAACATAATAACGCCAAATGCCTGAATGATGGCGGAAGCCCAAAATGCCGCTTTATAGTCAAAGTATTGCGCCACGACACCGCCGGATAAAATGCCGATACCCATTCCTACGTCCCAAGATATCAGGATGGATGAATTGGCTGTTCCACGCTGGTCATGACGAGCTAAAGAAATAAACATATTAAGGAATGCCGGATACATCTTGCCATTACCCAAGCCTATGAACAGTGCCGAGATATAGTAAGTCCATACATTTATGGAAAGGGCGAAAAGAACAAATCCTGCAAGGCAAAGCAACATGCCTTTGTAACTGTTCTCCACCAGTTTTCCTTCCCGCAATCCTTTACGTCCTGTAATACGTGACAGTACAAGACCAAAGGAAAGCATGGCGAAAAACAGGCCTGTACCTTCCGATATGCCAAGTTCCTTTTCACTGTAAATAGCAACATAATTGTTCATTATTCCCCAGCATGCACCAAAAAGACAGACATTTGCAGCCATCAGCCAAGCTGATGTGAGAAAGAAATGATCCCAGTCAAATTTGAGTTCATGCTGCACAAGCTCACGTTGTGGAATCTTTACAGTTGCAGAACAGAAGAAACCTATAAAGGCGAGCATCAATGCAATCCAGAACAGAATATGAAAGTTGTCTGTTGAATTGTAAATATAAATAGCGATGGTGGGAGCGACTGCCATTGCAAGATTATTGCTCAGCCCATAAAACCCCATGCCTTCATTCCGTCTGGACGAAGGCAGAACGTCAATGGCTACTGTTGAGTTGGCTACCGTCGCAGCCCCGAAAGGTATGCCATGAAGAGTTCTTATAATCGCAAACATCAGCAAAGTCCCGGCTCCAATATAACCGAAGAAACATATAGAAAAAGCAAAAAAGCATATTATTAAAACCTTTTTACGATTAAAGCAGTCCACAATGAAACCGCTGAACGGACGTATGACAAATGTCGCAATGACATATCCGGACAAGACAATACCTATCATATCCTTGTCTGCCCCGAACTGTCTGTCAAGATACAGAGGCAATAATGGAGTAAGCAAATAAAAAGCAAAAAACAGCAGAAAATTACTTGCCATTACTTTGAGATACTCCGCGTTCCATAATTTGTCAGAAGGGGTATATGCTGTGTTGCTTCTTTCAGATGTCTTTGTCATAATGATCTTCAAGATAATGATTTTCGGGAACTGATATAGAATAATTGATATCAGTTCCCGAAAATTGTTACTGCTTAGTTCTTCTGTACGACAAGATAATTAGTCAAACTCCAGAATTGTTCCGGATTAGTTATTTTAATTGTCTTCTGTCCGTTCTTGTCAACCAGTTCGTATGATTTTTCAGGATGATTGGTAAGAACCTTGACTTTTGAGGCGTTCAACGGTAATGCGTCAAGTGTACGTTTGTCACTTATGACGAAACATCCTTTATCAAAATCACTCTTCATCAATTTAGTTTTGCGGAGGAAGCCAGTCTCAATTATATTATGTGATTTCAGTCCTTGCTTTGTTTCAATCACATAATAACATGTGTTGAGGTCATTTTCAAGTTTTATGGATGCTTCCCGTGCCGCGTTGCGTTCTCCTGTTACCGTTGTGACAGTGGTGTTCAGGGAATCGACCTTATTGTTTAGGGCTCCTATGTGTTCATTCGCAGCGGTTAATTGTTGCTTTAAGGATTCAATCTCCTCAATCTGTGAATCTATCTGAACCTGTAGAGCTTCTATTGTCTCCCGAAGTTCCTTATTGTTGATTGTTGAATGTTGCAGTTTGTTCTCCAGTGATTCCAGCTTCTTTTTGCGCTGCTGTGTTCGTTCTTTCAGACTTGAGATGTCTGCAAGAATCTGAGTCTTCTGATTGGCATTCCTTTCGGGATGTCCGGCAGAAACGGTCATGATGTTTTCAAGCTGTTTAATTTGCTCCAGTCCGGTTGATATTTCCTTCACCAAGGACAGCAGCTGGTCACGCTCGTTCAATGCAGTGGCAAGCTCCTGTTTTGAAACTTCCGCCAATGACTGTTGTTCCTTTTCTTTATTCCCAGTGCATGAGAATAGTACTGAAGAGATGACTGCTGAAAGAATAATACTTCTTGTTTTCATACGCTTTTATGTTTGTTTTTTTGTGCAAAATTCGGCAATAAACACAGGTGTGCCAAGGATGTGTCAATAGACAACACGAATATGTCAATGAATGTATTCCGTTGTATTTGCCTGTATCATAAAGATGTGTTAACTTTGCAGCATGAAATCGCTGGAACATAAAACCAATCTGATATTTGACTTATTCTTTTGTTTCATCTTTATGCCGCTTCTGGTCTTTTTTGGGCCGGCGCATTACTGGTGGGCAATTTCTCCTGTGTTTACCTGTCTGTCCATATCTTATTTATACGGATGCTACTTTGTGACAAAACTGTTAAGATTGCCGCACTTAATTCTATCAAAGGCATATTATAGATTAGCTGTAATCTCCATAATATTTATCTCACTGACATATATGTTTACATTATATCCTTTGCCGGATATGAATTTTGTGATTCCCTCCATGAGCGAGTATCAGACAAGGGTAAGGAATTACAATATGACAATAAGCCTGTGGTTAATGTTTTCTGTTGTCATCGGGTACTCTTTGACAGCCGCATTCATAAAGGAACTGTATAATAGGATGTTGCAGCAAAGCATATTGGAGAATCAACGTGACAAGGCAGAGCTGGCTCTTTTCAAGGCTCAGATAAATCCGCATTTTCTTTTCAACACCCTCAATTCACTGTACTGTCTCGTGATAGGAACCTCGCAAAAGGCCGAAGACGCGTTTATCAAATTCACCGAACTGCTGAAATATACCTATATAACAGCGGACAATGACTGGGTTGCCATTGACGATGAAATCAACTATATAAATAACTATATAGATCTGGAACAGATCAGGTTGGATGCCCATACAACTGTTGTCCGTGATTTTTCTGTGGATGACACTACTGTAGCCATACCGCCCATGATATTCCTTACATTTGTGGAGAATGCCTTCAAGTATGGAGCTTCAACAAGTATGGACTGCAAAATCCTGATAAGAATCCATATAAACAAAGGAATATTGCTTTTTGAAACAGAGAATAAGATTGTGAGACACGCAGATGACTTCCGTAAAGACATGCCGGTAGGCATCAATAATTGCAAAAGCCGGTTGTCGGGCTTATTTCCCGGCAGACATAGTTTCAATATTAAAGAAGAAAATGGGCTATTCAAGGTTCATCTTAAAATAAATCTTAACAGTCATGAGTGATTTAATCAAATGTGTGGCCATAGACGATGAGCCCTTGGCGCTTGAGGTTATAGACAAGTTCTGTCAGCGACTCGGCAGTATTGAATTGAAAAAGTTTTCTAATCCGGCAATAGGGCTGGAAGCAATAGGGCAATCCCGGCCGGATATAGTTTTTCTTGATATAGAAATGGATGGGATAAATGGACTTGACATAGCTTCACGGCTGCCCAAAGACACGTGTTTCATATTCACGACCGCCTATCTGCGTTATGCTGTCAATGGCTTTGACCTTGATGCGGTGGATTATCTCCACAAGCCATTCGCATACAGCCGCTTTCAAATAGCATTTTCAAAAGCCATGAGGCGTATTGGACGTGAGCAGATACAGACTGCACCACAAAGTATTGTCGTCAAACAGGAGTACAACAACATCAGCATTCCGCTGGACGATATTCTCTATATAGAGGCCATAGAGGCATATTCCAGAATTTTCCGGTTGACAGGGAAATGTGTGACGTCAAGAATCCTTCTGAAAAACATATACACAATGTTATCACCCGAGTTGTTTTTGCGGATACACAGATCGTTTGTTGTGTCTAAATCCAAAATTAAAAGTTTCACCAAACAGGAGGTCATTCTCAATAATGGTAAGGCGTTGCCTGTCGGAAGACAATACGCTTCAGAACTTTTTGCCATCTTAATACATTGATTACCGAAAACAAGCTGTCTGTCTTGTACGGAAATAACTACACTATGAGTGATGAGTTATCAGTTTTTAACTAAATGATCAAACGACAAAAACGATGGTTTTAGGTTGGAACTCAAACAACAAAACCACCAAACAACCAACTTATACATAAGTCTATACACAAGACTATACACACATTGCTTGGAAAAGGGCTGCGGATGTTGTAACTTTGCAAATGTAAATCAGAGCGGGGGGCTTTGAAGGCCTCTCCGGTTAGACTCCTGTGGAAACAGTCGCCTTGACCGTCTGATACCATGAAAGACACTCTTTATTAACAACAGTCTGTGCGGCCCTTGCGGCCGTCACCATGAAAAACAAATTACGATTATGATGAACGACATTCAACTGAGCAGGCATTTCCGCCTGTCTGAATTCACACGCAGCGCCACTGCCATACGGCATGGCATAGACAATGAACCGGACGTGGACAGCGTGGAGGCGCTGCAGAACCTCTGCATCCATGTGCTGGAACCCCTGAGGCGGCGTTTTGGCGTGATAAGGATAACAAGCGGATACCGTAGTCTGAGACTTAATGAGGCGATTGGTGGCGCGCGCCGCTCGCAGCACCTCTTCGGCGAGGCTGCCGATATACACGTGGGCAGCCTTGAGATGGCGAGGAAGTATTTTGACTATGTGCGTGAGAACCTGGACTTTGACCAGATGCTGCTGGAGATGAAGGCGGGCAAGGTGCACTGCCTGCACGTCAGCTACAGGGCGGATGAGGAGAACAGGCACAGGATTTCATCGCATTACTCGGTTTGAAGATAGGTTTGAGGGTTATGGGGTTGTAGGTTATTGGTTTTAGGTTATAACGGATAATGCTCACAACCAACAATCAACAACCCAAAACAAACCGACCCATAACTCACTCATCGGCTCTGCCGCTTTGCTTGCAAAGAACCTAAAACCAAAAACCAATAAACAACAATTTTCTAACAATTAAAAAACAAAGAAGAACTATGGCAATTCAGTATGTAACAAAGCAGGACAAGCGTAAGACAGGTACAGGACAGTGGTATGGCCGCGCCATACACCCCACCACAGTAGACCTTCAGACGGTGGCGGAGCGCATACAGCGCAGCTGCTCCATGACCAAGGGCGATGTGATGGCCGTGCTAACGGAGATGGTGAACGTGATGAGGGATGAGCTGCAGAACTCCAACAAGGTGAGGGTGGACGGACTCGGCACCTTCTACATCTCCCTGCGCACCAAGGGGGCGGCGACGGAAAAGGAGTTTAACGCCAATGACAATGTGGTGGGCTTCAGTGTGAGGTTCCTTGCACAGGGCAAGAAGGGCAGCAACGGCATGACCCGCACATTCCTTGACGGCATCAAGGTGGTGAAGGCGGTTTAATGGTGAATTGTGAGTTATCAGTTATGAATGATGAGTTATCAGTTTTAACCAAACAACCAAACAACTAAACCACAAAACAACCAACAATGATCAACACAAAATGGAGCGTTATAATAAACGCCATTCTCACAGCCCTGACATCCATAATAAGTGCGTTGACAGTGAGCTCATGTGTTCAGTAAGACAACAGTGACAAGAAAGGAGTCTGCCTCAATATCCGTTGGGGCAGACTCTTTTTCTTTATCCTTTGGTGTGAGGAGTTGTTGTTAGTGATGAGTTGTGAATTATGAGTTATGAGTATCAACTAAACAACAAAACAACCAAACAACTAACCAACTAAATAACCAAACCATCATTAGTCCCCCAGTATCTAATTGCCATGGGCTGAAGGCGTTCTTTGACAACTTGCATGACAGAAGAGAAAGGTATTTCTTCTTTCCACTTAATCTTTTTCAGAAACGCCTTCCAACGGGTTATTCGCTCCTTGTCAGTGACAAACTCATCTGTGAAAAGTTTGAGGTTGGATTTATATGCCAGTGCCCTGTTGTCAAAAGTAGCCTTTATGGCTTCAAACAGTGTGTCATCACTGAGATTGCGTTGCGTAAGCAACTGATAGCAGTCGAAGAAATCTTTCATTCGGCTATTTGTCTCATCGCGGTCAATCATCGTATGGAATTTTTCTGCCACTACAGTTTCTAATGAATAAGCTTGAAGATTGACTGATGGTATATTGGATAGCAGCAACGGAAAATCTATCGCCATAGGACATGGAGACACTACATCGCCAAAACCAATGTCAATAGACATACTGTGAACAATAGTGTCCATGTGGGCAGTAACATAGAAACGCAAACCCGGATACTTTTTATCCACAGTGATTGGTTCGATCTTGATGCTTTCTGTCTCAAACACTACTCCGTCTTCGTCGCAGCCTATTGCGACAATCTGTTTGAATATTCCCGTGAGTGTCTCCCTGTCACGGCTTATCCTGTTGGCCATGAAGTCCACATCGACAGTGGGACGGGCTTCAAGTCCGTCCAAGGCATAAAGTAAAGACCCGCCTTTCAGCAGAAAATTATCCTTGTATTGGCTGACAGAAACCCTGTAGAGCAAACGCTCATTGAAGTATCTTGCCAACAGATACATATACTTGTAGCCAGTCTCATTCATCAGATTGGCCAAACGTGCCCTGACAGACTTTCCATAATTTTTCTTTTCCATTACTCTATCGCTATTTCAAGGTAATTCTTTAATGTTGACCATATCCTCAGGCGTTTGGCGTATTCTGTCAAAAGGCTGAGGTTGCGCCCGTCCTTTCTTAGATATGTCCGCACTATTTCCGCACAGATGTCAATACCTATCTTGTTACGGTATTTCACCGCATCGCATACGCTACGTTCAAGATTAGTGATGCGCACAGTATGTCCGGACATTACTGCTTCAATGACCCCGAGAGATAGGTTCTCCTTCTTCCAATAGTAGAGTGTGATGGGAAGCGAAGGAGGTATAACCACTTTGCGTTTCCGTTCAACGGCGACACAGAAAGAGGGAGGAATGGCGGTAGTGAGCTGGTAGTGACTCCAGGCATTATACAGACATACCACACCGCCAGGTACAATGCGTTCGATGTCAAGCATCGTGTCAAGCATCGCATCAGGTGAGGCATAGACACCGGAGCGGAGTCTTGTCAGTTCGCCCCGTTGTGCGGCTCTGTGAATACGCTTGTATTCTGCCTCACTTGCTATATCTGCTGTGGTTATGATGCCTCCAAGTGCCGCTACTTTATGAGTTATCTTTTCCATATTATTGCTTTTGTAGGTGCAAAAATACGAATAAATATTGAGAAAACGTCATAAAACTACGGATTATTATTGCTTTATGCCGTAGATTTATGATGATTTATGATGAATTGTGTGCGTTGTAATATCTATGCTTTTGCTGAGTGTAACAAAAAATATTAATTATTACGAAGTATTTATATAAAAAAGTGTTATCTTTGCACTGTATTTTAATAAAACGAAAAGGCGGCAATAAAATGAAAGATCATAAATCATGGCATAGACCATGGGATAACATAGCTACTATGATGGCTGTTTCCCTTTGTATGGCGGCAGTAGCAACAGCCAAGACACCACCTGTAATGGGCTGGAGCTCATGGAATACATATCGCATACATATCAGTGACTCGCTGATAAAACAACAGGCAAGTTTTATGAGAAACTCGTCTCTTTATGACGCAGGGTATCGGTATATAAATATTGATGACGGATATTTTGGCGGCCGCGACCCAAAAACAGGTAAGCTCAAAATACATCCTACAAGATTTAAGGACGGACTGGAGCCTGTTGTTAAGCATATTCATTCGCTTGGTCTCAAGGCCGGCATCTACAGCGATGCCGGGGTAAGCACGTGCGGATATTATTATGATAAGGATACCATAGCATGGAATGTTGGACTTTACGGTCATGAGACTGAAGATTGCCATTTCTTCTTCAATGAACTGGGCTTCGACTTCATCAAGGTGGACTTCTGTGGTGGCAGCTCTTGGCAGAACCCCACTCTGACATCGCTCGACCCAGAGACCGCCTACCGCAGGATAAAGAATGCCATGGACTCCACAGGGCGCAAGGATTTGCGGTTGAACGTATGCCGCTGGGACTATCCTGGAACATGGGTGGATGAGGTTGGAGGCTCCTGGCGCATATCCCACGATATCTCATGTTCCTGGAAATCTGTTAAGGGCATCATAGCACAAAACCTCTATCTTTCGGCTTTCGCTGAGAACGGATATAACGACATGGATATGCTTGAGGTGGGGCGGACGCTGTCGGCCGAAGAGGACAGGACGCATTTTGCTATGTGGTGCATCATGTCATCGCCGCTGCTTATAGGATGTGACCTCACAACGCTCAGGCCGGAGACCTTGCATCTTATCACAAACAAGGGACCACTGGAAAAAGTGTGTGGATATCGTAGTACAATAAAAATACTATTTT
>JAUNOM010000060.1 GCA_030531085.1 Prevotellaceae bacterium
CGTCTCTTACGAAGAGATTGAGATTTTTGCTAAACAGCTTCTTGCTTACAGCAATTCCAGAATCATCTTGTTTGCCTTGTCAACCACCGATGCTTCGAGAGAAGCAAGGTAAATCTGTGTTGTCTTTTCAGAATCATGCCCCATGCCCTCACTAATGACTGATAACGGAACATTTCTTACCTTGGCCACACTCGCCCATGAATGCCGCGCTACATACATTGTCAAAGGTCGTTGAAGTTTCAGCATTCCCGACAGGTCTTTCAACCGATAATTGACCAGATGCAGAGCATTGTCATACTGCTTCCGCTCATTCCCCTGCTCCTTGATAATCGGCAATAAATAAGCGGAACTGTTTGATGGATATTTACAGATGATTTCCTCCATACATTTCTCCCATTTGACGGTAAGCTGCTGTCCGGTCTTTCGTCTGCAATAGGTCAGGATACCGTTCTGTAAATCCGTTTTTTTAAGGTATGCCATATCAACAAAGGACATACCTCTTGTGTAAAAACTGAACATGAACATATCACGCGCAAAATCCAACGAAGATTTCATTGATAGATCCAGTTCTTTCAAAGCCTTGATGACTTTAACAGAAACAGCACGTTTAACTGTCTTGTCCACTCCTGTATAGACATGACGGAACGGATACTTCTGTGGTGTAAGTTCTTTTTCCACTGCTCGGTTATATACTGCCCGAAGAATACGCATATAGAATGATATGGTGTTCATGCGTACTCCTTTCGCTTTCAGATGAGCTTCGTATAAGAGTATAAGGTCAGAGTTAACACCGTCAAGCGGAACGTCCTGTTCTTCACGAAATTCCATGAAACTTTTAAGGGTTGCCGTATAAGTCTCGGAAGTGCGTATCTTTCCCAATTGTCGCAGTTGAATAATTACACTATGCATAAAGGAGAACAAGGATGTCTCTTTGGTCACCTTATGGAATAGTGCAATTACATCATCCGCCGTATATTTGCGTCTTTCCTGCTCCAACTGACGTACAACCCTTTCAAATCTGGACAAATCCCATTCCATGCGCTCCTTAATGCTGCATAGGATATTGGCACGTGTACCATTTACCACAACAGTTTCCATTTTCGCATCCCATTCATGTGCATAGATTTTATAGTCCGTGTTCATTTGACGAATTACCCTGTTCTGTATAATCTGAAAATAGAGTCCTCCTTCCTTACCCTCTACTGTGGAGGGTCTGAACTTTATCTTTATTGATGCCATAATTATCTTCTAAATCCTCTTGTTTTGTTCCTACTGATTATCACTCCAGCTGCCGCTATCATGCATCTGTGCCTATAGCTCTGCTCGTCCTCATCAGGATTGCGCCCGTCCCAGCGAAGGTCGGACGTGTCACCTCCGCCACCGGATGATGTCGGAATAGGACGACCGCCCATCAGCGCATCGGCAATGGCGAAGAACTTCTCCCGGAAATCAGGAATGGCTAAAACATCCAATAATCCGCAGAGGGTTTCATTGAGTTTGCTGTTCTCTTCGATTATATCCCGGATATATTGATGCAGTTGCCCGTTCTCATTTTTATATCGGTGAATTTCCTTGTAGTCCACCAGCAGGTTCTGCCCGGCAGCTTTCACCTGCTTCTCCGCTTCCGCCATATATAACCTTTCTATCTCAGCAACAGCCTTGTTGAACACGGTCTCTATCCGCTTGTTCTGTTTCTCCATCCATTTCTCACGTCCGAATGTCGGAGGCACTTCCGTGATTTGAGGAGCGGTGAAGCCTATGCGGTGATTTCTGAACGGGGTGATAATCTGATGTACATTGCTGACATCTTTCATCAAGCGGTTTAGCTCACGTTGCTTTTCCTGCAACTTGTCGGCCTTGTCTGATAGTTTTTCCTGCAAGACAGATAGTTCATTCTCCAGCCTATGCACCTTGCTGTCAGCCTCATGCAGCGTTATCTTACGGTCAGAGAGATGGCAACGGACAGTCTGTATCTCATCCTGGAGTCGGAAAATGGAATTTTCAAGATTCTCCTTCATTGTTGTCAAGCCTTTGATGGCCTTCTCCAATTTCAGTTGTTCGCGGTAAAACCCGTGCTTGTCCAAATGGCGTACATTGCGGCCTTCCACACTGTCGCCACGTTCAAGCCCGTACTTCTTGCCTACAGTCTCATATAGTGAAGTGTGCATGGCATGAAGGATAGCTTTGTATTCATTCCCGTTCTTCCCGAACTTGGCAGACCACATCACCCGTTCCTTCT
>JAUNOM010000020.1 GCA_030531085.1 Prevotellaceae bacterium
TCTTCAGACTAACAAGATTGTATGCTTAATCCACACACTTTTTCAGGTGAGCCCGTTTTTATACGAAAAGGCTGTGGGTGGCTGTTACTCTTTCCGCGGCTGCTGGCCCTGTCTCCGGTACATTGTAGGTGACGCACCGTATGCTTTGGTGAAGACGCGGACGAAATGCGGCAGGTCGTTGAAGCCGACGGTGTAGCATATCTCTGACACCTGTCTGTGACTGTCGCGGAGAAGGGTGGCGGCTGTGTTCAGACGGTACTGGATTAGGAACTGGGTGAACGTGATGCCCTTCTGACGCTTGAACCAGATGCAGAATGAAGAGCGGTTCATTCCCACTTCTGCCGCTATGTCGTCGAGCGCTATATGGTGCATATAGTGGGCCATGACATATGTGCTAACCTGCTGCAGCCTGCGCACGTTGCGCTCTATGCTTAGCGGCGCGCCGGCAAACGTGCTGTCTTGCGATGTGAATATGAAGGGAAGCAGCCGGAGCATCAGGCAGAGCCGTTCCAGTTCGCTGCCGTCTGCCATCTGCTTGAGTGACTTTCGTATGGTTCCTGCGCTGATGTGGCCGAACTTTAGTGCGTTGGCAGGGAAGTCAGCGGCGGCTAAACCATGGCGCAGTTCGGGAAAAGTGGTGATGCACCTCTCTACAAACCGGTGGCTGAAGGCGGCCATCAGATATTCTATGCGCCCGTCATCGCCCGCGGATGCGGGGGCATATTCCCAGCGGTGGTGCATCAGTGGCGGTATCAGTGCCACGTCGCCGGCCGCGAATGGCTGTACGGTGTCACCGGCCGTGCGTCGTCCCTCGCCCTGTACAACGTAGTACAGTTCCCACGCGTCATGCTGGTGTAGCCTGGCTTCTATATGTGGTTCTATGCGCTGGTCTATGAAAAAGAAGGAGTGGTTGTCCTGTTCCGGCAACTCATAAGGTATGATCTGTTCGTCCATACGGTAAGGATTCTATTCGTAATGCAAAAGTACGACAAATATTTCAAACGAAAGAACAAATACGGAACAATCTTTTGCCGTACCTTTGCACCTGATAAAATTATGTAATCCAATAATAAATGAGAACTATGGAATTTCAGAAAGTATTAGAGACACGGAGGACAATCCGTGACTTCAGTGCCCGTCCCGTCAGTGACGAGCAGTTGCGGCGAGTGCTTAATGCCGCCTTTTATGCCCCGACAAACGATCATTTGCGCCAGTTTCACTTTGTGGTGGTGCGCGACCGCCAGCGCATTCTTCAGCTTGTGGCCCCTATGAAGGCCAATATGCCTGACTTTACACAGGGAGTGGAGAGCTTACGTGGCAAGATGGATGCCGACGAGTATGATATGTTTGCCGATGCGCTGCCCAAGCAGGAGAAAATGCTTGTGGAGAGTGGCTGTCTTGTGCTGCCTTTCTTCCGTCATGTGGGGCGTCCGCTGTTGCGTCCCTCGTGTCTTAGCGACCTTAACTATTTCGCTTCCGTATGGTGCGCCATTGAGAACATATTCCTTGCGGTGGCCAATGAGGGGCTTGCCTGCACGATGCACATACCCATTGCCGATGAGGCAGAGCACGTAAAGCGCGCTGTCGGGGCCCCTGAAGGGTATGAGTTCCCATGTTTTATCGCCATAGGGTATAAGTCTGAGAACGCGCGTATGCTGAAGCAGAAGGACATCTGTATGGAGGAGCGCGTACATCATGACGTGTGGTAAGGCTGATGTGTGACACGGCTGTATGCTATAAGGCACTGACTCGCTGATGGCAGCCATGATGTAGTGGCGGCATCGGGCGTGTCAGTGCCTTATGGTGAGCAGCTGTGTTATGTCGGTCAGGTAGTCTCCGCTGCGGTGCTCGCATCTTGTCTGCCAAGCCTGTCCGCGCTCTCCCTCCGCCATCAGGTGTATTGTCTTGGCCCCGTACCGTCTGTTGATGCTGTCGATGGCCTTCATCAGCTGTCCGCGTTCCATGCGGTTCGGGATGTTGTCAAACATATTCTGCTGTATGGCGGATGCGGATGTGATACCTCCAACGGCGACTCCGGACTTTTTGTACATCACTCCCGGGCGGAATATGCTTCCAAGTGCCGTGAGCGCCGCCTGTGTTATCTCCATGGTGTCAGAGGTCGGCACGGGCAGAGTCTCTGTGGCCGCGTTGCTGTACTGCTGCATATCGTCACGGAAACGGTTGCTGCACAGGAATACTGTTACGCTTGTGGCCGCCGTGTGTTGTCCCCTCAGCTTGCCGGCGCAGCCTGCCGCGAATGTGGCTACAGAGGCTTTGAGCGAGTCTATGTCGTCAACCATGCGGCCGAAGCTGCGGCTGCAGCACAGACTCTGGTTGTGTGCTGCCTCTGTGGTGTCTATGCAGGCGGTGCCGTTCAGCTCATGCCATGTCTGCATCTCGGGCTTGCGCAGGTTGCTCCGCGCCCATGTCATGCTCTTGTCTGCCAAGTCCAGCGCCGTGTGTATGCCGTGGTATGCCAGTTTCGGGATGGAGTGCCGCCCTATTCCCCATACGTCTCCGATGGCCGTCATGCCCAGTGCCGTGCGCCGTTTGTCCTCATTGTCTATCATACATACGCTTCTGTAGCCGGGATACTTCTTTGCAAAGCGGCTGCCTATCTTTGCCAGCGTCTTGGTGGGGGCCACTCCCACGCTGACAGGTATGTCCGTCCACAGCAGTATGCGGTCGGCGATGTCGCGCATCATGGTCTCCAGGGAATGGTGCCTGTCGTATCCGCGCAGGTCACAGAAACTTTCGTCGATGCTGTAGTTCTCCACGTGCGCTATGGAGTGGCGCAGTATGCTTGTCACACGTTTGCTCATGGCGGCGTACAGGGTCATGTTCGAGGAGAAGACCGCCACATTGTGCGCTCTGACTATGGACTGGACCTTGAATAAAGGGTCGCCGCGCCTGAGGCCAAGAGCCTTAGCCTCGGGCGTCAGTGCCACGATGCAACCGTCGTTACTGCTGAGAACACAGACGGGCTTGCCCCTGAGTCCGGGATGGAAGGCCTGTTCCACGGAGCAGAAAAAGCTGTTGCAGTCTACCAGTGCGTACATCGTGCTTGCTGTTTCCTTTTATATTACGGGTTGATCTATATATTATGGTAATTTAAAACTTAGGCTTGTGTATGACGTATGTCACCGTTCCCCATACTCTGAAGTCGTCATCCGGGGTTACTTCAATCTCGGGATAATCCGGATTAGCGGGTATCAGCCATCCCTTTCCATTGCGTATGGCGAGGCGCTTGATGGTGTACTCGCCGTTAAGCTCGCATACGGCCACCTGCTTCTCGTCAGGATTGCGTATGCTCTTGTCCACTATCACGATGTCGCCGGGGGATATGCCGGCGCCAATCATGGAGTTTCCCTCGACGCGTATCAGATAGCAGGACTCGGGATTGGGGCACAGCATCCGCAGCAGGTCTATGTCCTGCGCGCGCTCGTCGTTGTCAAGGGGGATGGGAAAGCCTGCGGCGATGCCGATGTCGAAGTATGGCAGCGTCAGACTTTCAGCGTCTGTGGCGGACACTGCGGCTCCTATCTGGGAGAAGTCCGGTTCGTTGTGGTCTTTGCTCGTGCCCATACGGCTTGCTGTTTATGGTGTGGTGGTGGTGTCAGTGTCTCTGGTTCGCTCTGCCTGCTGGTTGCCTGCAATTCCCAATTCCGTTGCCCTCTCCATGAGCAGCCGCATCAGTGGCTCCCGTTCATTCTCCACACGGTTGTCGAGTACGGCGTCTTTCAGGTACTTCTTCAGGTCTCCCACCTCGCGTGAAGGCGGCAGGTTGAACATCCGCATTATCTCGTTTCCATCAATGACGGGCTGTAGCAGGCGCTTGAAGTCACGCTGTTTGAGGTCCTCTATCTTGCCCCTAACCAACTGGTAGTTGTCCAGGAAGTGCTGCTTGCGCACGTGGTTCTTGCTTGTTATGTCGGCCTCGCACAGTATCATCAGCTCGTCTATGTCGTCACCGGCATCGTTTACCAGCCTTCTTACGGCGCTGTCCGTCACCTCGCTGTCCGCTATCACGATGGGGCGCATGTGTAGTTCCACCATCTTCTGCACGAACTTCAGCTTCATGTCAAGCGGGAGCTTCAGCCGTCGGAATATTCCTGCCGCCATCTTCGCCCCTATTGTGTTGTGAGCATGAAATGTCCAGCCCTGAACGTTGTCCCATCGCTTGCTTCTGGGCTTGCCAATGTCGTGCAGCAGGGCCGCCCACCGCAGCCACAGGTTGTCACTGCGCCTGGCAACGTTGTCAAGTACCTCCAGTGTGTGGTAGAAGTTGTTCTTGTGGGCGCGGCCGTTGCGCGTCTCGACCATGTCCATTGCCGACAGGTCCGGCATGATAATCTCCAGCAGTCCGGAGCGTTGCAGGTCCACAAAGCCGCGTGACGGGGTGGAGGTCATGAGTATCTTGTTCAGCTCCTCGCTGATACGCTCGGCGCTTATTATCTTAAGTCTCTTGGCATTGCGCTCCAATGCCTCGAATGTCTCGTCCTCAATGATGAAGTTAAGGCGTGTGGCGAAGCGTATGCAGCGCAGCATTCGCAGCGGATCATCGCTGAAAGTGATGTCGGGATCCAACGGAGTGCGGATGATACCGTCATACAAGTCGTCCAGACCTCCGAACGGATCCACGAGTTCTCCGAAGCGGTCGCGGTTCAGACAGATTGCCATGGCGTTGATAGTGAAGTCCCGGCGGTTCTGATCGTCTTCAAGTGTCCCGTCCTCCACTATGGGTTTGCGCGAGTTGTGCTGGTAACTCTCGCGGCGCGCTCCCACAAACTCCACCTCTATGGCTCCCTCATTGGGCGCCTCGGGGTTGTAGCGCGTCCCGGGAGGATAGAACTTTACCTGTGCGGTGCCGAAGTTCTTGAACACAGACAGGTGCGCGCGCTTGCCAAGCATGGATGCGAACTTGCGTGCCACAGCGATGCCCGAGCCCACAACCACACAGTCTATGTCGTCGGATGGACGCTCAAGGAAGATGTCACGTACATATCCGCCCACGACATAGCATTCAAGTTGCAGCTCATCTGCTGCAGATGATATCTTATGAAAAATGTCTTTGTCGAGAATCTGTGCAAGTTCGCTGTCTGTGTAATCCTTCATCAGTGCTTGTTTTTGTTTGTTCCTGCTGGTGTATCCTGTGTGTTATTGTCGCGCTGCCATTCGGGATGCAACGGGTCGCTGTCGTTGTTGAACGGCAATTCCAGGTCAAGTTCAATCTTGTCAGACTCATTCATCTTGAATGGTATGTGCATATCCTCGTACACAGACACCTCCACAAGGGCTATGCCTGCCGCAAGTATGCCGAGTCTGCGCGCCGCTTCGTATGACAGGTCTATGATGCGTCCGCGGAGATGCGGCCCGCGGTCAATGACCTTTACCACTACTTCCTTCCCGTTTGCAGGGTTCTTGACCTTGAGCAGGGTCCCGAAGGGGTGCGTTCGGTGTGCGCATACGAGAGAGTCGTTGTTAAGTCGCTGGCCACTGCACGTGCGTGTCCCGTTGGCCCTGCGTGAATAATAAGATGCCTTGCCTCTTTGCTGGGCGTGAATCGGCAGTGCTGCCATCAGCGGCAGAAACAACGAAAGTGCGCCCACGGCAAGATTTAGGAGTTTTAGCATTGTTTCTGGTGGGTTGTTTTATGATGCAAAGATAGTACATTTGTATGTAATGGACAACGAATAGGTCAACTTTTGCGTGCGTACTATTAATTAAGACGTAAAAATTTTGTCCTTTCTCTATTTTTTAGTAACTTTGCAGAAAATTTATAAATACCCCATTATTTTTCAATATTACAACAATGGCAGAAACGAAGAAAATCAAAACAGCCCTCGTCAGCGTCTTCCACAAGGACGGTCTTGACGAGCTTCTCACAAAGTTGAATGCGGAGGGAGTCAAATTCCTATCTACTGGTGGTACACAGAAATTCATAGAGTCTCTCGGTTTTGAGTGTGAGGCTGTGGAGAATGTAACTACATACCCTTCAATATTGGGTGGCCGTGTGAAGACACTGCATCCAAAAATCTTCGGAGGCATACTGGGACGCCGCGAATTGCAGGGCGATCTGGACCAGATGGCTAAGTACGAGATTCCGGAGATAGACCTTGTGATTGTGGATCTCTATCCGTTTGAGCAGACAGTGGCCAGCGGTGCGAGCGCTGCGGACATCATAGAGAAGATCGATATAGGCGGAATATCACTGATACGTGCCGGTGCCAAGAACTTCAAGGACGTGGTTATCGTTCCGTCAAAGGCGGAGTATGGCGTGCTGCTTGACATCCTTAACAAGAGAGGCGCGGAGACAACTGAGGAGGAACGCCGTATGTTTGCGACACGCGCATTCGGTGTCAGCTCTCATTATGACACCGCTATCCACGCATGGTTCGAGGGTTCTGGTAAATAAGAGGAAACTTAGGGTAACGGATTTAATATAGGGACTGGCTTTATGGGTTTCTTTTCTTTTAGACGGGAGATAGCAATAGACCTGGGCACTGCAAACACTATCATCATTGCCGATGACAAAATCGTGGTGGACCAGCCGTCCGTTGTAGCCATTGACCGCGACACCAACCAGATGATAGCGGTGGGTGAGCGCGCCAAGAGTATGTATGAGAAGACCAACGACCGCATCAAGACGGTGCGACCGTTGCGTGATGGTGTCATAGCGGACTTCTCCGCCTGTGAGATGATGATGCGCGGATTTATCAATATGGTGAACACTGGACGCCATCTGTTCTCGCCGTCACTGCGAATGGTCATAGGTGTGCCCTCAGGATCTACTGAAGTGGAGCTGAGAGCGGTGCGCGACTCCGCTGAACACGCCGACGGCCGTGACGTTTACTTGATATTCGAGCCTATGGCCGCTGCTGTCGGCATAGGAATAGACGTGGAGGCGCCGGAAGGAAATATGATTGTGGACATCGGCGGCGGCTCTACCGAGATTGCTGTCATATCACTTGGAGGCATAGTGAGCAACAATTCCATCAGAGTTGCAGGCGATGAGCTGACTGCGGACATCCAGGAGTATATGGCACGGCAGCATAATGTGAGGGTATCTGAGCGCATGGCCGAGAGAATAAAGGAGCACGTGGGCTCCGCTCTCTCCGATCTTGGGGACGAGGCGCCAGAGGATTACATCGTACACGGCCCGAACCGCACCACGGCACTGCCCATGGAGGTGCCCGTATGCTATCAGGAGATAGCGCACTGTATAGACAAGACCGTTGCGAAAGTGGAGAATGCCGTGCTGTCTGCACTGGAGAACACACCGCCGGAGCTGTATGCTGACATTGTCAAGAATGGCATCTACCTTACAGGTGGCGGCGCGCTGCTCCGTGGACTGGACCGCCGTCTGCAGGCAAAGATAGGCATTCCGTTCCATATAGCGGAGGATCCGCTACGCAGTGTGGCTAAGGGTGCCGGTGTGGCACTGAAGAATATAGGACGTTTCTCATTCCTTATGAGATAAAGGACACATTGTATTCCGCAGGATTTAAAGAATGTACATAATGCAAGAGGTTAAAGGCTACGGGCGCCTGATAACATAGTGTCCCTTCAGCCTTTAGCCTTTTTGGCATCAGTTAAGACTGTAGTCGCAGTAATTATCCTCATATCATGCGTAATCTTATTGACTTTATAGTTTCATACTCACATTGGTTCGTCTTTATCTTACTCGAGGCGCTTGGTGTAGTGCTGCTGTTCCGGTACAACAGCTATCAGGGTGCCGTGTGGGTGTCAACGGCCAACACTGTGGCAGGGATGGTGTATGAGTGCGAGGCGAAGGTGCAGTCATTCTTCTCACTTACAAAACTGAATGAGGAACTGTCCGGACGCAACATCTATCTTGAGCAACAGGTGCGTAATCTCAGCGAGGCTTTGGAGAGGGAGGGGGTGGATTCTGTCCGCATAGAGTTACTGAAGACCCCTGTACCCTACAGGCTTGTACCGGCAAAGGTGGTGGCAAACAGCGTACATCTGCAGGATAACCTCATAACCATTAACAAGGGAGAGGCTGACGGCGTGCATAAGGACATGGGAGTGATATCCGGCAGCGGAGTTGTCGGGGTGGTATTCCTCACGGGACAACATTACTCTGTGGTGATACCCGTGCTGTCAAGTCTTTCAAGTATCAGCTGTAAGATTGAGAATAGGGGCTACTTCGGCCGCCTGCATTGGGATGGCGGCAGCAGTAATATGGCTTATGTCGACGATATACCGCGTCATGCGCGCTTCAAGCTCTATGAGCGTGTCGTCACATCAGGATACTCCTCCATCTTTCCTGAAGGCATAGCAGTGGGCAAAATCATTCATGTGCTCAATTCCACTGACGGCATCTCCTACAGACTTCAGGTCCATCTTTACACGGATTTCGCCAAACTGCGTGACGTTTATGTCGTTGACAACGCTGCCATGCGTGAGCAGCTCGAGGTGCAGCGTGAGGCTTTGGATACCCTTTATAAAAGAAAGAACTGATGCATTACATTCTACTTGCAATCGTATTTGTCCTTGTTCAGGCGCTGTTGCTCGGCCGTATACATATCTATGGCGTGGCAACACCATTGTTCTATGTCTATCTTCCCATGCTCTTCCATAGGGGTCTGCCGCGGTGGGTGTGTCTGTTGCTGTGCTTTTTTACCGGTGTTGTCATTGATATGTTCTGCAACACTCCCGGTCTGGCGGCAGTGTCTCTGACGTTTGTGGGCTTCATACAGCCGCCGTTGCTGGAGCTGTACCTGAAGCGTGAGGATGATCCCGCCTTCAGACCATCCATAAAGACCCTTGGCTTCTGGAAGTTTCTGACATACGCACTGCTGCTTGTCCTGCTGTTCTGTCTTCTTTTCTTCTCTCTCGAGGCGTTCTCCTTCAATCACTGGCTGATATGGCTTGAGAGCGTTTCGGGCAGTCTTCTTCTGACATTGATACTCATTCTTACTGTAGACAGTCTGCGCAGGTAATGACATCAGAACTCTCAAATAGACGATATGTGATAAGTGGCATAGCGATAGTTATCATCGTGGTGTACATCGTGCGCCTGTTCACTCTCCAGATCATGAGTGATGACTACCGCAAGAGCGCGGACTCCAACGCTTTTCTGAAGAAGGTGGAGTATCCCGCACGTGGAGTTATATACGATCGCAAGGGTAAGCTGCTCGTATATAACCAGCCCTCTTATGATGTCATGGTCGTTATGAATGAGGCCAAGGGACGTATCGACACACTGGAACTGTGCAAGACCCTTGGCATAACAAAGGAATACTTTGTGAAGCGTATGGCCGACATCAAGGACCGCTCCAAGAATCCCGGCTATTCCAGCTTCACGCAGCAGATGTTCATGACCCAGCTCGGCGAGATGGACTTTGCCATCTTCCGCGAGAAGCTGTTCCGCTTCCCCGGTTTCTATATACAGCGCCGCAGTATCCGGCAGTACCAGTACCCTTACGCGGCCCATGTGCTCGGCGATGTGGCGGAGGTGTCACAGAATGACATGGAGAAGGATGACTATTATGTGCGCGGAGACTATATCGGAAAGCTCGGTGTGGAGCGCTATTACGAAAAGGAACTGCGCGGAGTGAAGGGTATGCAGATACTGCTGCGCGATGCCTACGGACGAATAAAGGGCCGTTACCAGAACGGACAGCTTGACAGACGTCCCGTGCCGGGCAAGACTCTCACCCTGTCCCTGGACATAGAGCTGCAGGCTCTCGGCGAGAGACTGATGGAAGGCAAGATAGGAAGCATCGTGGCAATAGAGCCATCCACGGGCGAGGTGCTGTGCATGGTGTCGTCACCCACATACGATCCGCGTATCATGACAGGCAGACGGCGTGGCAAGAACCACATTGCCCTGCAGCGCGACTCATGGAAACCATTGCTGAACCGCAGCATCATGGGACAGTATCCGCCTGGCTCCACGTTCAAGACAAGCCAGGCTCTGACCTTCCTCACAGAGGGAATAGTGAGCCCGCAGACTGCCTTTCCGTGCTATCACGGTTTCTCCTACCGCGGACTCCATGTGGGATGCCACGGCCACAGCTCCCCGACACCGCTGGTGGAGGCCCTCTCCACGTCATGCAACGCATACTTCTGCTGGGGACTGTTCTATATGATTGGCAACCGTGGCAAGTACGGCAAGCCTCTGGAGGCCATGAACCGCTGGCGTGACTATATGGTGTCAATGGGCTTTGGCTACAGGCTTGGCATAGACTTGCCGGGAGAAAAGCGCGGACTTATCCCTAACGGTAACTATTACGATGAGGCTTACAAGGGTTCATGGAACGGTCTCACGGTGATATCCATATCCATCGGCCAGGGCGAGGTGAACCTTACGCCGCTGCAGATTGCCAACCTTGGAGCGACGATTGCCAACCGTGGCTACTATATCACGCCCCATGTGGTGAGGAAGGTGGAGGGACAGCCGCTCGACACGGCATTCACCAAGCGGCATTACACCATGGCCTCACGCAAGGCTTACGACTGGGTGGTGGCCGGAATGCGCTCATCCGTGGTGAAAGGGACGTGCCGTGCGGCTAACCGTGCGGACTATCTCGTGTGCGGAAAGACCGGTACGGCGCAGAACCGTGGGCAGGACCACTCCGTGTTCATGGGCTTCGCGCCTATGGATAACCCCAAGATTGCGATAGCGGTGTATGTGGAGAACGGCGGCTTCGGTGCGGAATACGGTGTGCCGATAGGCGCGCTGATGATGGAGAAGTATATCAACGGCAAACTCTCTGAAGACTCCGAGAGGCGTGCCACGGACTTTCAGAAGCGCCGCATAGCATACGGCGCACACATAAGATAGGCATTCACGCTCTAAACAACATATCCTTAATGTTCTGGACAGACAAGATACAACAGGTGAAGATAACGCTTACGGTGGCGGCGGTCATAATTGCCGCGGCCTCACTCGTGGTGAGCCATTTCCTTGTAAGGGACCTGGCGCACGAGGAGCGTAACCGTATGGAGATATGGGCGGAGGCCATACACAGCCTGAGCATGGCGGACGCGGAGACTGACCTGAACCTTGTGCTGAAGGTACTGGAGGAGAACAGCACCATCCCCGTGATAGTAACAGATGCGAAAGGGAATGTGCAGACATACAGGAATGTGGATGTTGACGCGGAGAACGCCGCCGACAGCGCTGCAGTGACGAGGCGGATGGCGGAGGATATGCGCCGTTACGGACAGACGATAAAGGTGCAGCTGACGGACGAGGCGGATGACTACCTGCTGGTATGCTATGAGGACTCGCTGCTGCTTACGCGCCTTGCCTACTATCCTTACATACAGCTCGGCGTAGTCATGCTGTTTGTGCTGATTGCAATCTTCGCCCTCCTGACGTCAAAGAAGGCGGAACAGAACAAGGTGTGGGTGGGGCTGTCAAAGGAAACGGCACACCAGCTCGGCACGCCGATATCCAGTCTTATGGCGTGGACGGAGATACTGCGCGAGACTTACCCCGAGGACGACCTCATACCGGAGATGGACAAGGACGTGAAGAGGCTGCAACTCATCGCGGACCGCTTCTCAAAGATAGGTTCAACACCAGAGCGTCAGCCCGTGATATTACAGGAACTGCTCAGCCATGTGGTGGAGTATATGAACAGGCGCACATCGCAGAAGGTCATGATAACGGCGGTGGTGGACGACCCGACGGCCACGATCAACGTCAATCCGCAGCTGTTTGAATGGGTGTTCGAGAACCTGTGCAAGAACGCTGTGGACGCGATGGAGGGACGAGGCAGCATATCCATTAGCGCATTCAGACAGCAGGAGCGTATGTGCATAGAGGTGACAGACACGGGCAAGGGCATTGAGAGGAGGAATATAAAGAACGTTTTCCGTCCGGGATTTACCACAAAGAAGCGCGGATGGGGCTTGGGGCTGTCCCTGGCCAAGAGGATTATAGAGGAATATCATAACGGCAGGATATACGTGCTGCGCTCGGAGGTGGGCAAGGGGACGACGTTCAGGATAGAGGTGTGACTTTTTCAGAAAACTCATCCTGCCGTGTTAAAATGCCTTCGGTGGGGAAATGTGCCGGAATGGAAGCCATGCGCCCAGAGAGCTTTTAAGGCGTCAAAAAACGAAAGTCCGTATTCTGGAATTTTTCAGAATACGGACTTTGTCGTAATATCTATGCTTTTGCAGTGTGATTTGATAGAGATTGTAGGGTAATCAGATAGATATTACCCTACAATCTCTATCTTTTTGCAGCGCGAATATGCACGAAATCCCCTTAATGTAAGGCTCATTACGCAGTTTTTAGGGCCTGAATATACCAGATTAAGGAAACTTTAACATTTCGCGAGTGTCTATTTTAACATTGTGGTTAATACGGTAAAAAGTGGCTTAGTGTCTTTTCAAATACAGATAATAGGGTGATATTTAACGTATTTAATTTTATTTTTTGGGGAGAATTTTAGCGAAAATGGAGCAAAAATGAAGATATGAGGGATGATTTGAAACCACTCCCCATGAAAGACTCATATATAAAGATGGTATAACTATTATTCTACGCTCCACAATGGTTCATTCTGCCAGTCACCTAAGGGAAATCCCAATGCTCTAAGGTCAACTTCTGGAAATTCAGAAAAGAGCGACTGCATTTTGCAGAGCATATCATTTGCAGGAGATATAATGTTAAGGAAATATTTGATGATGCAGAGGTCGAAATATGTGCGCATAGGGTCTGTTGGCAGGAGAATCCACTTACCTGCAGGATTACTTGGAATAGCTGGCTGCATGGCGTTCCGTTTATTCCAAATTCTTGCATGGTGACCGCAGGCATTACGTGTTACAGCAATAATAGTCATCCATGATTCAAAGACATTTATAGGCAGTCCAAATTTCTTTGCTATGCGTTTGCGAATGCGGTTCTGTTTGATGTTTCGGTATATGGCATTAATATTGCCTATAGTAAGCAGTTCACCTAATATCCATGATGGAGGGTATGGATTGGAATAAGTATTCTTGAAGTGAATAACAAATTCTTCTTTCGATTTATTGTATTCTCCAGAAATGGTATGCATTGTGTCATTAAACTTTGCATTGTCAAGGAAGTATTCTGGGCTTGTAAGCCAAAAAGGATTACCAGTCATTTCTGTAGGTATCTGCATCACGGCACGGCGAACGGCAATCTCTATCTTCTCTATCTCATTAAACATTAACAGGCGAAGCTTTTTGTCGAACCTATAGAGCATCATGACTTTCTTAAACGTCGCTCCTTGCTTGAAAATAGTTCGGTTTTGGGATTACACAGAAGAGGATACATATAAGCGGACAAGCGATAATAGCCGATATTTTCAAGATAATTCTCAGCTTTTCCCGCGTCATCTATGTGCAACCCACGTGAACGAAGTAAGTCAACAAGTCTCGCTGACGGGACAAATTGTTTAGTAAAAGGGATTAAATGCGCCATGAGCATAAATAAAAAACGCCTCGCACGATTTGAGCATTGTTAAGAGGCTTGGCGAGGACTGACGGTGCAAAGTTACAAATTTTCTTGGACTTTACAACTGTTTCTTATCATTTTTCTTCAAAAATCGAGTTATTTCTTGTTAAACTGTTCGGTATTTAATACTTCTTGAGTTGCAAAAATGCTGTTTTTTTATAATAATCGCAACAATCCTCAAAAATATTTTGTTATTTGACACTCGGATTTATCTATGCTTTTGCAGTGTGATTTGATAGAGATTGTAGGGTAATCAGATAGATATTACCCTACAATCTCTATCTTTTTGCAGTGCGAATATGCACGAAATCCCCTTAATGCAAGGCTCATTACATAGTTTTTAGGGCCAGAATATACCGGATTAAGGAAACTTTAACATTTTGCAAATGACGATTTTTACATTCCATACCGCTTGTCAAGCGGTATGTTTTACCCCTTTAAAACACCACCTTCTTACCGTTTATGATGTTCACCCCTTTCTGCGGTGCGTTCATTCTCACTCCACTGAGGTTGTAGATGCGCTGCTCCGTCTTGTTTACATTGTCGTTTACAGCATCTACCTTTGTAGCGTCATACTCCTGAATGCTTGTAAACTCGTTCCATGATGATGCTCTATAAGCCCCCAGATAGCCTTCGGGCACATGAATAGTGCAGGTCGGGCAGATTTCATAATAGAAGACACTCCCCCTGCTATATGCTGGTGGTGTGGTGCCTTCACAATATATGTCCTGTAGGTTTTTGCACCCTGCAAAAGCATCACTGGCTATGGTTGTCACACTTGACGGTATTGTGATGGACTTGATGTTCATGAAATCGTTAAACGCCCTTGCCCCTATACTTGTCACGGTGGCCGGGATTGTAGTATTCCCACATCCAGAAATCAGAGTATTGTCAGATGTCCTGATAATGGCATTGCATCCGTTGCGGCTGTCATATCTGCTATTCCCGGCTTCCACTGTGACTTGTTTTAGATTGCTGCAACCTGTGAACAGACATGATTCGATGTAAGTCACACTGGAAGGAATGTTTATTGACGTTATAAGGCTGCAATAGGCAAAGACACTTCTTCCAATATTTGTCACGCTGGATGGTATGATTAGTTCCCTAAGACCGTTACAACCTAAAAATGCAGAAGCCCCGATGTATGTAACAGTGGACGGTATATCTATCGAGGTTAGGTTGCGGCAATTATAAAAAGCAGCATAGGGAATATGTGTTAAACCATTTGGTAAAGTTATAGATGTTAAATTTTCACATCCATAAAAGGCTTCATCACCCATGGAGGTGATGGTTGATGGTAGATTGACAGTTCTAAGATTGCTGCAACCATAAAACATTTCTCCGGTGATACGAGATACGCTGTTAGGTATGTTTGCGGTCCTTAATGATGCGCAGTCACGAAAAGCTGCATTCCCAATTTCTGTTATGGTTGGGGGAATATTTATTGACAGAAGCCCTGTGCAACCATCAAAGGCATGGCTGGATATAGTCGTTACGGAAGATGGAATAACTGTATTCTTACATCCTAATACTAAAGCGTTTCTTGATGTGTGTATAATTGCATTGCAACCTTCACGACTGTCGTACACATTGTTTCCTGCATCCACTGTGATAGAGGCCAGACCGTCACACCCACTGAAGGCCTGTCTGTGTATGCTTTCTACTGATGCAGGAATGTATATGGACGTAAGTCCTTCACAATTTCCGAATGAAAATGATTTAAGTTCTGTAACACCAGAAGGAATATTGAATGACTGAAGACTTGTACACTCGTTAAATGCGCTCTCGCCTAAATATGTTATGCTTGGAGGCAGTTCTATAGAGGTCAGCTTGTTACAACCAGAAAAAGCGGATTTGCCAATGTGTGTTACTGTGGATGGGATTTCTATTGATGTCAACCCTGCACCATTAAAACAATAATTACTGATACTTGTTATTCCTGATGGAATATTTATGGAAGTGAGTTCTGTACATCCCACAAAAGCATGTTCCCCTATCTCCGTTACACTGTTTGGCAAATTCATTGCCTTTAGGCTTTTGCACCAGTAGAAAGCGTAAGCTCCAATACGTGAAACATTGGATGGAATATCTATTAACCAAAGTTTCTCGCAATTATAAAATGCGCTGTCTCCGATGTTGGTAACTTTGTCTGGAATGCCTACTGTCCTAAGATTGTGGCAATACTCGAATGTCTTGTTACCTATATTTGTTACATTGTCGGGTATGTCTAATGACGTAAGTGCGTAGCAATAACTAAAAACACCATTCCCAATGTTCGTCACGTTGGCAGGAATGTCTAATGCTTCAAGTTTGTTACATTCCCTAAATGCTTCCTCACCGATGCTTGTAAGACTTGCGGGTAAGGTCAGTGTGGTAAATCTACAGTTAAAAAAGGCCCTCTTTCCTATTTGTGTTATGCCGTAAGGTATGCTTACCTGTGCGAGGTTGCTGCTGTTGGCGAATGCTGACTCGCCTATGGTCGTCACGTTAAAGTTTACATAATTATACGTTACAGTTGTTGGGATGTAAACGTTTCCTCTGTATGTAGCTCTGCCGTTGTGTGTGACTTCAACGGTTTTGTTTCTTGTTGATGTGATGTTGTAATATATTCCATTCACCTCAAAGTCGTAGGCGCTGGCGCAAAGGGCCAGTATGGCGAACAGGGATGATAAGAAAAACTTTCTCATAAATATAAAATGTTTGGATATAAAAAAGCGCGGAACCATTCTTATTGCCTGCCTTTTACATAGGTACCGCCAAGTAACCTTACACATAACAAGCATAGAACAGTCCACGCCTTATCAGCGTGAACTTCCAGACTGCTTGTCCTCATGTGTTGAAATTTTGGCGGTTTCATGTAAAAGAGAACAAGAGCTAAAAGCCCAAAATGTTATTTCAAGAAAAAGTATGGAGACGCTTCTTGTTGTTATTGATGCGCCGTTTGGTTACGGCGGATTGCTGTTTACAACTGCGGAATGCGGCCTTATGGCCGTTGGATCCCATTGGCGTTCCGTTGGTATGTCTGTTGTTTACCTCCTTCTTTGGATTGTTAATAATGTTATCTGTCTGTCATGTCCGCAGTTATATGCGGCGGATGATGTGGCAAAGTTACAAATAAAATATGACATTCATACATCTTTCTTCTGTTTTTTCTTGTAAACGTATGTTTTTTATCTTGCTTTTCCAAAAAGTGAGACGCTGTCTCACCAATTGAGTTGGAGCCATTATGCCAAACAGTGGGAATACTTTTTGTAGTCAGTTTTTCCAGTTTTGTATCAGAATACAGCTGTGGCTTCATCGGATATACGTTAAGGAGGTAATGATATAATACTTATTTTTGCTGTCGGCACATATCATTTTTAGAGGTTAAGTCTTGGTTATGTGAAGTGTTTTTTGTACCTTTGCCACTGAATAAGATTTAAGATGAAAGAATGTCAACAGTAATATATCCTTCTCCAATCTTCGGCCCGGTCCACTCTCGCAGGCTTGGCGTGTCGCTTGGTGTGAACCTTATGCCTCCTGACGGTAAGGTGTGTACTTTTGACTGCCTGTATTGTGAGTGCGGATTTAACAGTGATTTCCCTGCTCATGACAGGCGTCCCACGCGTGAGGAGGTGCACGATGCGCTGAAGGCGGTCCTGTTGAGGCGGCATACGGATGGTGAGCCGCTTGACTGCATCACGTTTTCCGGCAACGGTGAGCCGACAGGCCATCCCGATTTTCCCGATATAATAGCGGATACGGTGGCCTTACGTGACAGGTTCTTTCCCGAAGCCAAGGTGTCGGTGCTTAGTAATGCGACGTTTGCGGGCAGTGAGCGTGTGAGGAATGCGCTGATGCTTGTGGACAATAACATCATGAAGCTGGACACGGTGGATGCGGAGTACATAAGGATGGTGGACCGTCCCGTGCAGAAAGGCTATGATGTGCACAAGGTGGTGGAAAGTCTGAAGATGTTCAAGGGGCACGTTATGATACAGACAATGTTCATGACTGGAACAGCAGACGGCCGCAGTGTGGACAATACGGGTGACAGGTTCATAGTGCCGTGGCTTGAGACTCTAAGAGAGATAGGGCCGTGCGGAGTGATGATATACACCGTTGACCGTGATACTCCGGCGCATGGACTGCGCAAGGCCGCGCCGCAGGTTCTTGATGACATAAGGAACCGTGTGGAGGCCATGGGAATCAGGTGCTCGGTGGCGTACTGAGGGCTGAGTTGGTTAATGGTTCTTGGTTTTGGGTTTTAGGTCTGTCCCAACTGGGGTTCATGGTTTTAGGTTTTGGGTTGTAGGTCTCTCCCATGCCATCTAACCTAAACCCACAACCCACAACCATAAACCCATAACCAAAAACCTTACAACCTCCAACCAACAACCACAAACCCACAACCCCAAAACCTTCAACCACACAACCAGACAACTAACTAATAACAAAATATTACAGTAAACCGATGAAGAAGATGTTTATCTCGGCACTGATGTGCCTCTTTACAATTACGGCGTCAGCCGAGGGTACTACTGCCGACAACAGTGGTCAGATACAGTCCAGTCCGGACGCCCGTGCTCTGGCACGGCGTGCCAATGACTATTTCATGGCGAAGTGGAGTGACCCCACAGAGCCTACAAAGGCCAAGAGGATACGCCCGAACAATCTGTGGACGCGTGCCGTATATTTTGAGGGACTGTTGGCATTGAATGACATTGATCCACAGGACAGATATACAACATATATAGATACGTGGGGCAACTTCCATAAATGGACACCGCGTAATGGTGTGACTACGGTGCACGCTGACGACCAGTGCTGCGCGCAGGCTTATCTGGAGCGCTACAATCAGGTTGGCGGCAATGAGAAAGTGGAACGTGTCATTGAGAACTTTGACCAGCAGATAGCACGCGGCACCAACCGTGACTGGACGTGGATAGACGCCATTCAGATGGCTATGCCTGCATACGCGCAGCTGGCCGCTATCACTGGCGACAGGAAATATATAGACTATGCCATGCGGTCATACACATGGAGCAGGGATACCTGCGGCGGAAAGCTCTTCAATGTTGAGGAAGGCCTGTGGTGGCGTGACGCGAACTTTGTGCCTCCGTATAAGGAGAGTGACGGCAAGAACTGCTACTGGAGCCGTGGTAACGGATGGGTGTATGCCGCATACGTGAGGGTTATGAACGAACTGTCACCGAAGGACAAGTACTATAAGGCCATAAAGAAGGACTTCCTGATGATGTCCAAGGCTCTGCTGCCGCTGCAGCGTGAGGACGGTTTCTGGAATGCAAGCCTCGCATCGCAAGACTATGCCGGTAAGGAACTTAGCGGAACAGCGCTCTTCCTGTATGGAATGGCATGGGGAGTGCAGCAGGGCTATCTGAAGAAGAAGGACTATATGCCCGCGATAGAGAAGGCATGGCAGGCCATAGCGTCATGTGTACACAAGGATGGCTTTCTGGGATATGTGCAGGGAACAGGTGACAGGCCTGCGTCAAGCCAGCCTGTGACATACGTTAAGGAGCCGGACTTTGACGACTATGGACTGGGTTGCTTCCTGCTTGGGGCTACAGAGTATTATAAGTTGAAGTCAGGAATGAAAACTTCAAGGGCTGTGAGACACTATATCAAGTAACTAACTATAACCAACACACATTAGACAAATGACAAAGAAACTATTAGGAACGACGCTCTTTGGACTGGCCTGCTCCATCATACCTGCCATGGCCGGCGCAGTATCGGATACTATAAGCCTTGACAGGGGGTGGCTTTTCAAACTTGGAGATGTGGCCGACGCCACCATTACCACACAGAAGGCGCTGGCGGAGGAATGGCGTGAGGTGAATGTGCCGCATGACTTCCAGATAGAGCAGCCGTGGGTGGCACCGTCGGCTGATGAGAGGGCTGACGCGAGCGATGCCGGAGCGAATATAAAAAGCCGCCTGTCCGCACGCGGATTTAAGGAGATGGGCGGTGGATGGTATGTCAAGACCATAACGCCGGCTGCGGAGAAGAAGGGCAGGCGTGCACTGCTTGACTTTCAGGGTATAATGTATTACGGTGACGTGTACCTTAACGGCGAGCGCATAGGCGGTACGGACTATGGCTATGTAGGCTTTGAGATTGACATTACAAATAAGCTGAAGTATGGACAGGAGAACACTGTCGCTGTGTATGCAAATACAGGACAGCCGAAACAGTCACGCTGGTACACCGGCGGCGGACTGTTCCGCGACGTGAACCTGGTATACACGGACCCGTCATTGTATTTCATGCGCCATCCGTTGTATATCACCACAAAGGACAACAGGACGGTGAATATCACGGCCAATGTGCAGTGTACCACCAAGTCCAACACTGTAAAGATGCGCCTGAAGGTGACGGCTCCTGACGGAACAGTGGTTAGGGACGAGACTTTTGACGTAAAGCGTAACCGTAATTACAAGCGTGGTCAGGAGCTGGCGCTGCCTGCCTTTGACATAGCGGACCCTAAACTCTGGGACTGTGAGAACCCTAACCTGTATACGGCACGTGTGGAGCTGCTGCATCCTGATGGTACGGTGGCCGCCGTTACGTCACAGCGCTTCGGTATACGTACCATTGAGATTGGTCCGGACTATGGTCTGAAGCTGAATGGCAAGAAGGTGCTGCTGAAGGGTTATGCCAATCATCACACTAATGGTGCACTCGGCGCAGCCGCCTTCCCCCGTGCCATGGAGAAGAGGATAAAGCTAATGAAGGAGTATGGCATGAACCACATCCGCACATCACACAATCCGTATTCAGAGTCTTTCCTTGACTTGTGTGACGAGAATGGCATTCTGGTTGTGGATGAGCTGTATGACAAGTGGAATGACCAGTATGTCGGTGCGGGACGCAGCCATTTCAGAGACCTGTGGTCAGGCCATGTGCAGGAGTTCATTACCCGTGACAGGAACCACCCCTCTGTGATTATGTGGTCCATGGGTAACGAGTTGCAGTCATACAATGATATGCCATACAATGACTTCGGTGTGACGATGTATAAACTGTTGAAGACACTCGTGGAGCGTTATGACAACAGCCGTAAGGTCACAGTGGCCATGCATCCGCGTTACCGTAACTGGGAGACGGACTCACTGCCGTGTGAGCTTGCAAAGGTGACCGATGTGCAGTCGTATAACTATCGCTATATGTACTTCCCCGGTGATGGCAGGAACTTCCCATGGATGACGTTCTATCAGAGTGAGGCCTCTGTGGCCGCTATGGGCGAGAACTATTTCGCCATGGATTTGGACAAGGTCATTGGACTTGCATACTGGGGAGCCATAGACTATCTTGGAGAAAGCCAGGGATGGCCTGCAAAGGGCTGGGCACAGGGCGTGTTTGACATTGCACTGGAGCCGAAACCTAAGGCATACTACATGAAATCCTTCTTCACTCCCGACGAGCCGCTTGTGCACATTGCCGTGACGGACACCAAGGGGGACCAGATGTGGAACGGTGTGCAGACTGGCAACGACGGACAGAGTGACCACTGGAACCGTAAGCCGGGAACAAAACTGAGCATAACCACATACACTAATGCGGACGAGGTGGAGCTGTTTGTCAATGGCAAGAGCTATGGCAAGAAACCTAATGACACCAAGAGCGCCAAGATGCGTAACCAGATACGCTGGAATGACGTGGAGTATCAGGACGGATACTGTGAGGCCATAGCCAGAACAGGCGGTAAAGTGGTGGCACGTCATAGGATTGAGACCACTGGCAAGGCGGTGGCGCTGAAGATTGAGAGCGACAACGCGGACTGGAAGGCGGATGGACAGGACCTGCAGCACATACGTGTGGTGGCTGTGGACAAGAAAGGACGCCGCGTGCAGACTGCGCAGGGAGAGGTGACGTTCACGGTTAGTGGCAATACACCGCTGATAGCGGTCAGCAGTGGTGACCATAACTCTGATGAGTTGAACGTGACAAACAAACGCAAACTTTATAAGGGCTCTGCGCTCGCCATACTGCGTGCAGGCGAACAGCCGTCAGCCGTTACAGTGACAGCCACAGCACCGGGACTGAAGTCTGCCAAGTTGAAGTTAAGCACAAAATAAACAATACAGTAATCAACACTTAGTGTCTATATGAGCTACTCAATAGAACAAGTAACAAGCCTTATAGGAGCTCACCGCTACGGCAATGCCGCCACGGCGGTGGGCTTTCTTTTGACAGACAGCCGCTCGCTGTCTTTTCCGGAAGAAACACTGTTCTTCGCATTGAAGTCAGAGCGTAATGACGGTCACCGTTATGTCAACGACCTTTACCGCAGGGGAGTGCGCAGCTTTGTTGTGGAGTCCCTGCCTGAAGGATATGCCGACGGACGGGACTGGCCAGGGGCAAACTTCCTCGTGGTAACCTCGTCACTCGCCGCCTTACAGCGTCTGGCGGAGAGACACCGTGACGCTTTCCGTATACCTGTAGTGGGTATTACGGGCAGTAATGGTAAGACCATGGTTAAGGAATGGCTCTATCAGCTGCTCATGCCTACGATGAATGTGACGCGTTCGCCGCGCTCCTATAACTCGCAGATAGGTGTTCCGCTGTCTATATGGCAGCTTAACGCCTCCTCGGCCATAGGAGTTTTTGAGGCTGGCATCAGCAGAGTGGGGGAGATGGCAAGGCTTACTGACATCATACAGCCCACTATCGGTGTGTTCACATCGCTTGGCATGGCCCATCAGGAGAACTTCGTGACGCTGGAGGATAAGTGCCGTGAGAAGTTCCGGCTGTTCAAGGACTGCTCCGTTCTGGTTTATCCAGTGGACAATGACGTGGTGTTCCGGACGCTGAGACAGTCAGACTTTCACGGAGAGAAGTTAGGCTGGTCTGTATGTGACAGTTCCGCGGCGTTCTTTGTTAGTGACATAGACAAGACAGATACCTCTACGCGCGTACATTATATATATAAGGGCGCTGTGGAGGGGGAGTATACACTGCCGTTTATCAGTGAGGCGTCAATAGAGAACTCTATAACCTGTGCCGTGACATCGCTGTATCTCGGACTCACTCCCGAACAGCTGGCACAGCGCATGGCGGCGCTTGAGCCCGTAGCCATGCGCCTGGAGGTGAAGGAGGGACGTAATGGCTGTACGTTGATAAATGATTCCTACAATTCAGACCTTGCATCACTTGACATAGCGCTTGACTTTATGCAGCGTCGTCCGGACCATACGGGCCGCAGACGCACACTGATACTAAGTGACATAGATCAGAGTGGACTGACAGAACAGGAACTTAATGTGAGGCTTACGGACTTGATTGCAAGCCGTGGCATAGACCGTTTTATAGCAATAGGCACCGAACTGGCATCTCTGAAGCATTCCTCCTCGCTGCTGCATACCAGGGAGCATGAGGCTATGTGGACGGCTTTCTTTGACACTACCGAGGAGTTCATGCAGAGTGAGTGCTTTGCAGCCCTGCACGATGAAGTGATATTGATAAAGGGTGCGCGCCGTTTTCACTTTGACCGTATCACGGAGCAGCTTGTGGAGAAGGTACATGAGACAACGCTGGAGGTGAATCTCTCGGCTGTTGTGGCTAATCTAAACTGGTATCGCTCGAAGATGAGGCCCGGAACCAAACTGGTCTGTATGATAAAGGCCAATGCATACGGTGCAGGAGCGGTGGAAGTAGCCAAGACATTGCAGGAACACTGCGTGGACTATCTTGCTGTGGCCGTGGCGGACGAGGGCGTGGCGCTGCGTCAGGCTGGCATCACTGCGAACATTATGGTGATGAATCCGGAGATGACATCTTTCAAGACGCTTTTCGACTACGACTTGGAGCCGGAGGTATATTCCTTCCGTCTTCTGGAAGCTCTGCGTCTGGCCGCCCGTAAGGAAGGTATCACCGGCTGGCCTATCCATGTTAAGCTGGATACGGGAATGCACCGTCTCGGCTTTCATCCCATTGATGATATGCCTGCGCTGACAGATTTCCTGAAAGGACAGAACGCATTGACGCCACGATCAGTGTTCTCACACTTCGTAGGGTCTGACAGTGACGAGTTTGATGAGTTCTCGCAGACGCAGTATGAGCTGTTCATGAAGGGAGCGGATGCGCTGCAGTCTGCCTTTCCACATCATATCATCCGCCATATATGTAACTCTGCTGGCATAGAGCACTTCCCTGACAGGCAGCTGGATATGTGCCGTCTTGGATTAGGACTGTATGGTATCAATCCGCGTGATAATTCTTTGATACATAATGTATCCACCTTGAAGACCACAATCCTACAGTTAAGGCACGTCAAGGCTGGTGAGTCCATAGGATATTCAAGACGTACTGTGCTTGACAGGGACAGTGTTATAGCTGACCTGCCTATAGGATATGCCGATGGATTGAACCGCCATCTGGGCAATCGTCATGCCTACTGCCTCGTTAATGGACAGAAAGCGGAATATGTTGGTAATATCTGTATGGATGTGTGTATGATAGATGTCACGGGCATAGACTGTAATGAGGGTGACAGCGTGGAGATATTCGGCGACAATCTGCCTGTCACGGTGCTGTCGGATGTTTTGGATACCATACCATACGAATTGTTGACTCTGGTTAGCAACCGTGTGAAGAGAGTGTATTTTGAGGAATAGATCAATACAGCCTCACCGTTTTCCGATACGGAAACGATGAGGCTGTATAAGTTTCTCTGTGTGTAATATTGTCTATTTCCGCATCTTTCCAATTAGAAATCTTTCGCATTCCTTTAGTATCTCTGCTCCTGACAGTTTCATTATGGTGTAGTAGAGCAGGGCTGCAATAGGAACTCGTGCTGATATCAGCAATAATGGCATGGATATGCTTCTGGTAATGTAGTGTGTAACCACCATTACTATGGCTGCGGCGATGGTGAACGGTATAATATCGCGTATCAGCTGATGCCAACTGTAGCCTATTAGGCGGCCAGCGAAGTGGTGCCATGGCACAATCCACAATACAATGAGAACGGAATATGCGGTCACCATGACATACATTCCATAGCGCCAGCATACGGCTATTATCAGGGCCTGCATGACTATCTGCCCTATGTTGAGCCACATGAATATGTCGCTGCGTCCCTGGCTGACGGACAGGTTCTGATACATTATATATATAGGCATGAAGGCACCGCTAATGCTTAGTATCTGTAGCATAGGTACGCAGCCAAGCCATTCCTCGCCTATTGTAAGGATGATGAACTCGTGTCCTACCAGTGCCAGACCGAACATCAACGGCATTGAGAGAAAGCAGGTGAAACGTAGCATCTTGCGGTAAACACGCAGGTTGCGGTCGGCGGAGTGTGTCTCGTTGTCCGCTTCCACCAGTACAGCCTGTGCTATCTGGCCTACAGTGTTTGAGACAAGGGAGTGTGCCATGGTGTCCCATTTGAATGCCTGTGAGTAGCTTCCCACATCATGCATGGAGAAGAGTCGTCCGAAGAACACTGTCAGTACATGATTACTGACTGTGTTTACTATCTTTGTGACGAGTATCTTCAGTGCGAATGGAGCCATTGTCACCACTGGAGCGAGGTTGAATGTAATCCGTGGGCGCCATTGACGTACGTAATAGTAGCGTCCTGCGTTGAGAACTCCTATGTATGCTATCTGTTGCCATGCCAAAGCCCAGTATGAAGCGCCGTACAGTGCAAGCGCTATGCCCACAGTACCAGAGGCAATGAGTGCCACAGCACCGATGATAGCCATCTCGCGGTTCATCATGTTCTTAGTCATATAGCCGCCATGGGCTATGCCAAGTGATGCGATTACGAATGTAAGGAACAGAAGACGTGACACGTCCGTGAGGCAAGGCTGCTTGAAGAAGGCTGCTATCAGTGGGGCGGAGAAGAACAGAATGGTATACATAACCGCTGACATCATCACGTTGAATGTGAATACCGCGTTGTAGTCATGACTGGCAGGCCGCTTCATGTTTACCAGTCCTTGGGTGAATCCCGCACTTTGCAGGTCGCCAGCTATGGCGGTGAATATGGTCAGCACACCCACTATGCCGTACTCCTCTGGTGAGAGCAGGCGTGCCAGACATATACCTATGACAAGGTTCAGCACCTGTGTGGTGCCACTGTTCAGTGCTCCCCAAAGGAGTCCCTTCGCTGTTTTCTGCTTTAGTGTTTCAGACATATCCGGTTTTTCTGTCCTTTCTGAATGGTAAAGACCTTGAGGGGCAGGATTGTCAGTCCCCTCAAGGTCTTCAGCATTATGTTCTTGATACCTTCACAGTACACACAGTATGGCGTGACTGTGGTTCTTTATTTTACGGTTATGAGGTAGTAGTTTTTCTTACCGCGCTGTGCAAGGAGATATTTTCCACCTATCAGGTCGTCAGAAGTGATGGTGCGGTTAGCGTCAGTCAGCTTCTCCTTGTTCAGAGACACGCCACCTCCCTGTACCATCTTGCGCATTTCTCCCTTTGAAGGGAACACTTTGCAGCCATCGGCCGTCAGTATGTCTATTGCAGGCTGGCCAAGCTGGGAAGCGTCAATGATGAAATGCTCCACTCCCTCGAATACATCAAGGAAAGTCTGTTCGTCCAGTTTCTCCAGATTCTCTTTGGTACTCTTGCCAAACAGTATGCCGCTGGCTTCTACTGCCATGTCATAGTCTTCCTGCGAGTGAACCATGACGGTCACCTCCTGTGCCAAACGCTTTTGGAGTATACGGCGTCCAGGGTCCTGTTTATGCTCTTCTACAAGGGCGTCGATAGTCTCCTTGTCAAGAGATGTGAATATCTTTATATACTTCTCGGCGTCATCATCGCTGACATTAAGCCAGAACTGGTAGAATTTGTATGGAGAAGTGCGGTTACGGTCAAGCCATATATTTCCACTTTCAGTCTTTCCAAACTTCTTTCCGTCCGCCTTGGTAATGAGAGGACAGGTCAGTGCGTAGGCCTCGTTATCATTACCCAGTGTGCGGCGTATCAGTTCTGTTCCCGTAGTCATGTTGCCCCATTGATCATTGCCGCCAAGTTGCATCTTGCAGTTCTTCTCCTGATACAGATGCAGGAAGTCATATCCTTGAAGTAACTGATATGTGAACTCTGTAAAAGACAGTCCGTCACGCGCTGTTCCGTTCAGACGCTGCTGCACAGAGTCCTTAGCCATCATGTAGTTTACTGTTATATGCTTGCCTACAGTGCGTGCGAAGTCAAGGAAGGTGAAGTCCTTCATCCAGTCATAGTTGTTCACCATCTCTGCAGAATTTGGCCCTTCCGCCTCAAAATCCAGGAACTTGGCTACCTGAGCCTTAATACATTCCTGATTATGGTAGAGTGTCTCCGCGTCAAGTAGGTTACGCTCCTGTGACTTTCCTGATGGATCACCTATCATTCCTGTTGCTCCACCTACGAGTATTATAGGCTTGTGTCCGCAATGTTGCAGATGGCGAAGCATCATTATGCCGCATAGATGACCTATATGTAGAGAATCCGCTGTAGGATCGGTGCCAAGGTATGCCGTCACCATCTCCTTCTGCAACAGTTCCTCGGCGCCTGGCATCACTTGTGCGAGCATTCCGCGCCATTTGAGTTCTTCTATAAAATTCTTCATTGTAATAAGTTTTATTTTCGTGAATCAGTGTCCCCGCCCGTTATTGCTCATGGCACAGGGTCGTATCCTGACCCTCCCCATGGGTGGCAGCGGAGCAGTCGTCTTATTGCGAGCCACAGTCCTTTTACTGGTCCGTGCTTTATTATGGCCTGTCTGGCATACTCCGAGCAGGTGGGGGTGAACCTGCATGACGGTGGTGTGAAAGGACTGATGCACCTTTGGTAGAACAATACAGGGGCAAGCAGTAATAGTGACGTCGCTTTGCGTATAAGTCTAAGCATCAGCTTTCCCTTTCTCCGTTGCCCGTTGCAGCAGATTGCACACTTTGGCGGTCACTTTTGCCGATGTGTGATGGTTGCTGTCCAGCCATATCATGGCCATTACAGCCCTGTAACCTTCCGGCAGTACAAGCAGATGCTTGTTGTTCCTATAGGCCTCACGCACCTGCCTCTTAACCCTGTTCCTGTCCACCGCGTGTCTGAAATGCCGTTTCGGCACGGAGATAAGAAGTTCATTCTCTCCTTCCTCCTCGATGGTGTACATGACGAGTCTCAAGGGGAATGCGGAGAAGGACCAACTGTTGCCCGGTTCAAAAAGTTTGTCGATGAGGTATTTGCTGCACAGCCTCTGCGACTTAGGAAAAGCGTGGCTATTTTTCTTCATATCATCGCCTCAGGTCTATGGCAACCGTTTCTATTCCTCCTCTTCCTGCAGGAAGTGTCGTAATGCGCCGGTCATTGATGGATAACGGTCGGTAGGAGCCTCAAGGTCAAGTGTGAGGCCAACTTCCTTGACAGCCTTTGCCGTAGCAGGCCCGAAAGTTCCTATCTTGATATCACCGGCCTTCATGTCAGGGAAATCTTCCCTCAGTGCCTTAATGCCGGCAGGAGAGAAGAATAGCGCCATGTCGTAGTCAAAGTTTGCTATCTCCTCGGCCGTGAAGTTGTTGCTGACGGTGCGGTACATCACACACTCCGTGTGCTTCAGGTTCTTGGAGTCAAGCAGACGTGTTATCGCGTCATTGGCAACATCGCTCAACGGCACGAGATACTTCTCGTCCTTATGCTTTATCATTGCAGGTAGCAGGTCGTCTATCTTGCCTGTAGCTCCGAAGAATATCTTACGCTTGCGGTATGGGGCGTATTTCTGTATGTAGAGCGCTATGGTTTCAGTTACACAGAAGTACTTTGTTGTCTCAGGCATCGTGATGCGCATTTCCTTTGTCAACTGGAAGAAATGGTCTATCGCATGACGTGATGTGAACACTATTGCTGTATAGTCCGTGATATTTACTTTCTGTTTACGGAATTCCTGCTGTGTTATTTCCTCAACCTTTATGAATGGTCTGAAGACGAGTTCTACGTCGAAGTCGCGTGCTATGTCATAGTATGGTGACTTCTCGCTTGAGGGCTTTGGCTGTGAGACCAGAATCTTTTTTACCATCGGTATCTTACTATAAGTTTTGTGTCGAATATTGTGCTGCATAGAGCAGTATGCCTGTCAACAAAGCGAGTGGAACCGCTTCGAGAGTGCAAAGGTACAAAAAAAACTGCATAATACTGTTCCTTTTGCGGAAAAAGATGTTATAAGACTTGTAAAAACACATCAGCATGGGTAATGCCAGTGCCACGAGCAGCACTTTCAGTGTTGTGACTGCATTAAGCTGGAAATAGATGTGAACCAGTGTTATCGGCAGTAGTAACGCTCCCTGTACAGCCATGAAGAACAGTCTTGTTATATAGTCAAGGTGCATACGCACCCTGTCAAAGAATACGCTGTGCACTATGTACAGCAACGTCTCATGCACTATATTGTATGCTGCGAAGATGCCGCAGAATATGCCAAGAGTGGCATAGCGCCCAAGGACGAAGTCATCACCTATGCACTGTGACGTGATGGAGTATGCCAGTATTCCCAGCAGTATCACTCCCTGCAGGCAGAAGTACGTCTGATACCGCAGCTCGTATGCTGTCTCGCGCAGTTCCACGGAGTTCTCGCGTGGAACGCGGAACAGGTTCTTCAGCTGAAACCTTACAAGGCGCCGTGAGCGTGCCAGCGTAATCAGAGTGACAAGCAGACACAGCAGTAGCACCATTGATATGAGACTGTCATTAACCAGTGTGTACGCCACGGGGTCACCGGACTCACCAAGCCAGTGCACCGGCACTTCCTCCTCATAGAGTGGATTACCCTTGAAGAACGACTCCTTGTATATGGTATCGCTTACCGTCAACTCCCTGTACCCTTAGCATCCCATGAACGTTTCCTTAAACTTCTCCACAAGGTCGAGTTTCTCCCATGTGAACAGCTCCACCTCCATTTCCTTTGTCTCATGGTATGCGGATTGGAACACTTTCTTCACCTTATGCGGCATACGTCCTACGTGTCCGTACGCGGCAGTCTCAACATATATCGGCTGGCGCAGCTTCAGTGAGCGCTCTATCGCCTTAGGCCGGAAGTCATACAGGCTCTTCAGCTTCTCGGCTATCTCTCCGTCTGTCATGTCAACATGACTCTTGCCGTAAGTGTTCACATATACACTGACAGGCTCCGCCACACCTATGGCATAGCTTAACTGCACAAGCACCTCGTCAGCCACACCTGCCGCCACAAGGTTCTTGGCCACATGGCGCGCGGCATACGCTGCAGAGCGGTCCACCTTTGAAGGGTCCTTGCCCGAGAAGGCACCGCCTCCATGCGCACCACGTCCCCCGTATGTGTCCACTATTATCTTGCGGCCGGTCAGACCCGTGTCACCATGCGGTCCGCCAATGACGAATTTGCCCGTAGGATTGACGAAATACTTGATGTCATCATTAAACAATGCCAGCGTCTTCGCATCCCTTAGCTGTGCCTTCACACGTGGAATGAGTATGTTTATGACATCCTTCTTAATCTTGGCAAGCATGGGCTCGTCAGCGTCAAACTCGTCATGCTGTGTTGAAACGACAATGGTGTCTATCCTCTGTGGCACTCCCTCATCGCTGTACTCTACTGTAACCTGCGACTTTGAGTCAGGTCTCAGATACCTCATTACCTCTCCCTCGCGGCGGATGTCGGCAAGAGTCTTCATCAGCAGGTGCGCCAAGTCCAGAGTGACAGGTATAAAGCGGTCCGTCTCATTGGTGGCATATCCGAACATCATGCCCTGGTCTCCGGCACCCTGCTGCTCCTCCTGCTCCCTTGACACACCGCGGTCTATGTCCTTGCTCTGCTCATGTATGGCGGTAAGTATGCCACATGAGTTGCCGTCAAACTGATACTCCGACTTGGTATAGCCGATTCTGTTTATCGTCTTGCGCGCAATGGTCTGCAGGTCAACATACGCCTCGGATGTCACCTCTCCCATAAGCACGACCTGTCCTGTTGTGACAAAGCTCTCTATGGCACAGTGCGACTTGCTGTCGTATGCAAGGAACTGGTCAAGCAGTGCGTCACTAATCTGGTCTGCCACCTTGTCTGGGTGGCCTTCTGAAACTGATTCTGATGTGAATAAGTACATATATAAGAATATTGGCTGACGGCTTTGAGGGAACCGTGGTTGTTTGTAGAATACTTGTTACTTCGTATTGTGGCCGCATAGATATGCGTAATGGCCTAAATTACAATATCCCACACAAGCGACGATTGTTGCTCATGCGGGATACTGCATTTTTTCGCTGTCTTTAATAGTTGCGTTGAGTATTGGATTACTTACGCAGACCGAGAGCCTTGACAATGGCGCGATAACGATTGATGTCGCGATCGTAAAGATATTTAAGCAGAGCACGGCGCTTACCTACGAGCTTGGTGAGGCTGCGTGCTGTCCTGTAATCCTTGTGGTTCTGCTTCAAGTGCTCAGTGAGGTGCTTGATGCGGTAAGTAAAGAGAGCGATCTGGCTCTCTGCAGAACCTGTGTCAGTTGCTGACTGTCCGTACTGTGTAAAGATCTCAGTCTTCTTAGTGCTGTCTAAATACATTGTTGTTATCTGTTGTGGCTGTTTTTTTATAGAATTTGTACTATTACATCCTTCAGATGAACAGTGCTTAAGCCACGTAAGGCACTGCCATCATTCAAATGCAGCTTCGCTGTATTCTCGCTAAGCGGGTGCAAAATTACCACTTTTTCTTGAATTATGGAAGTTTCTACTGGTTTATAATAGAAATGTTAATGTTTTTTAACAGGATGATGCGTTTGATAGTAAAGACTGGTATTGTGAACAATGGTTACGATATGTATCTAATCATAGTGCAGTCAGATAGTGGTGGCATTGTGGGGTGCGCTGTGTAGGGAGAAAAACGCGTGTTAATTATATTTAATAAACGTGAGGGTGGATGGCTGTTTCATCCGGTGTGCTAAATAAATTTGTAACTTTGCATTGGCTATATTGCCATAATCTGGAGGAATATTGATTTTATCTATGAGCAAAGTACTGTCTGTTATAATCCCGACTTATAATATGGAGAGGTATCTTCGGAGCTGTCTCTCCTCGCTGCTTGTTAGTAGTCACTCCGTCGGGCTTGAGGTTCTGGTGGTGAATGACGGCAGTCGCGACGGCAGTCTCGCCGTGGCGCGTGAGATGGCGGCGGCGCATCCCGATGTGTTCCGTGTCATAGACAAGCCCAATGGCAACTATGGCTCGTGCATTAACCGTGGCCTTGCGGAGGCTTCCGGCCGTTATGTCAGGGTGTTGGATGCTGATGACACGTATGACACGGCGGCTCTGGAGTCCCTTCTTGAGGTTCTGGAGACGGTGGATGTGGACCTTGTGGTTACGGATTATGTGAAGGTGGATGACCGTGGCATGGTGACGGCGCGTCATGTTCGTAATCTTCCAACGGGACGTGACATGACTGATGATGAGATATTCGGCCTGGTGATGGGCGAGAAGCTGGAGATGCACGAGATAACGTACCGCACGGAGAATCTGCGCCGCATCGGTTACCGGCAGACGGAGGGCATATCGTTCACGGATCAGGAGTGGACCTTCCTGCCAATGACGACGGTGCGCACCGCGCGTTATGTGCCCGTGGTGCTGTACCGCTATCTGGTGGGCAGGGTAGGGCAGACGGTGGACCCTGCTGCCAGTCACAGGCTGCAGAGTCATGCGGAGCGTACCATGATGGCGCAGGTGGCTGCTTTCAATGCCTGCGGCCCCATGCGGCTGGCGCAGCGCGGTTATCTTGTGGCGCATCTGCTGGCAAATCTCAACTTCACATACCGCTCATATCTTGTCTACTCGTACAGGTCTCTGCCGCTGGAGGGTCTGCGTAGCTTTGACAATGCGCTGAGAGAGGCTGGCGGTGAGCTGTATTCCCTGCTGGACGATGAGACTGTTCATCCGCGTATTCCGTTGCATTTCATACGCCTCTGGCGCCAGTCCCGTAATGAGGTGCCCCTGCTTCTGCGCCTGTACCGCTCCATACTGTTCCCCATCCTCAGATGGTTTGGGAAGGGGTGAGCTGGTTTAGTTGTGAGTTGTGAATTATTAGTGATGAGTTATTAGTTGTGAATGATGAGTTATTAGTTATGAATTGGCACCTATTTACCCCTAATAAGACTATCTATTTCGCAGACAATAGGCAACAAATAGCGGACTACTTATCACTCATTCCTCATCATTCATAATTAGAAACTCATCATTCACAACTCACAACTAAGACCTCATCCCTCACAACTCATAACTAAAAACTGCCCCAGCAGTTTGCTGTTCCACCACGCCATCCATATAGTGGCGGCGGAGATGGACAGCAGGGCGGCGCGGTAGGCTATGACATTGCGGCTGCGCAGTAATGGAGCTATGGCTATAGGTATGCAGAACAGGAAGTGGGGCGACATGATGTATATCTCATTGATGCCGAAACCGAGTATCAGGTGTATCAGCATATCGAAGGCGAGGAATGCCATGGCGGTCTGTACCACCGTGTTCCTGCGTCCGAACCATACACCTATGGCGGCGAGCAGCATGAGGAACGCCTCAAAGGCGTAGTTGTACCAGTGGCTGTAGGCCACAAAGGCCGGCCTGTCACGCAGCGCGTCACCAAGAAAATGGCTGTCATGAAACTGTAACGGCTCTCCGCAGAGGTTCTCAACGACTGTCTTCCACCGAGATGTCGATATGTCTGTCCATCCTATAAACTGCCCTTTGGCTATTGGACGGCCCGCATTTGCGTTCCAAGGCTTAAGGTGGTCGCGGCGGTATTTCGCCTTTGCACGCTGCCGTATAATGTTCTTTATCCCCTTTTCCACCGCCTCGGGAGTGACATTAGTGGCGGTGTCGAGGTACTGGCGGCGTATCTCCGCACGATATTCCCTGTCCTTCTGTATCATTTTCTGCCGCTGCGCCTCCGCTTTCGGCTTTACAAACAGCTCCTGCTGCGCCTGTGCCACCGTTAGCAGCAGCACCGTTGGCAGTGCCACCGCAAGCAGCAAGTAGCGTGGTTGGAAGAACTTCCTCTGGCGGTTGATGAGTGCCGCCATCAGCACCTTTATGCCATTGCTTAGCGTTACCCCTGCCGTTATGAGGTACAGTGCGGCCGTCTGCCCTGTGGTCATCGTCCTGCCGCTGATGTTCTGGCGGCAGGTAAAGTATATGACGGCGAGCAACAGCGTCATGGAAGGACCGAAATGGTCGGGCACAAAGGTGGCGAGCATCACGTAACCCATGGAGGCGAAGAGACAGCACAGCAGTAACGCGTCGCGCTGTCGCAGGCGCATCAGGCCGTGGAGTATGCGGAACAGGAGGATGAAGGCGCAGTATGCGCTGGCGGCCCACAGCATTCCCACTATGACACTGGCCCAGTTGCTGCCCGTGAGGGCGATGAGCCACTGGTTCATCTGACTTGGTATGTACATGGCAAAGGCCAGAAGTGGGTGGCGGTAGACATCATAGAGCACGTCCCATCGCGATACGGTGGAGTAGGTGTGCAGGTCATATCCCGACACGTGGTATGCCTTCCAGAACAGGTCGTGGTAGTCACTGGTGACGGTGCGGAACTGTTCAAAGTACTTCAGCACGTTGAGCACGTTGAGCGTTATGGCGTATATGGCGGCGAGAATGTGTACTGTCAGTTTCATCTTGCACTATTCTTTGTTGTAGAAGTCATGGTATTCCTGCTGCATACGTGACAGGGAGAAGTGTCTGCGTGCATACTCCCCGGCCGTGATGGCAAGCGCATTGCGGTCGGTATTGGGCAGTATGTCACGGAAGATGTGCAGCCATTGCTCCATGCTGTTGCCGCTTACGGTGAGCGGCCAGTCTGCAGGCAGCGTGTCGTAAAGCCCTGCGCAGTGGTTTATCATTGTGGGCAGGCCGTTCATGGAGGCCTCTATGGCAAGGATGCTGAGGCCCTCGTGGAGTGACGGCATTATGAGATAGTCAAATGAACCCATCAGTTCCGCTATGCCGTGGCGTGGCGGTTGTATGGTGATGTTGTCCTGATGGCGCAGCTCCTCGACAGCGCTCTGCAGCCTGCCGGCACCGAACAGGTGGAAATGATAGCGCGTATCATCCCGCAGGGCCTTTATTATATCGCACAGGCAGGCTATTCCTTTCTGCTCCTCAAAGCGTCCTGCAAACAGGATGTTTATCTTTCCCCGCACTATGCCGCTGTAATGTCGCTGCGTTGTGGGAGTCACTCCATTATATATAATAGGTGGGCACTCCGTGAAGCGGCGTGAGTATGCCTGCTGTACATTTGGTGATATGGCGACATTGGCGTGCACTGACTGCATAAGGCGTTCCACACGTGGCCCTATCCGCTGCATTCCCGACCACAATATGGTGTTGTGGATGGTGCGTACCACCCTGATATGGATGAATGGCAGGGCTTTCAGCGTCAGCCATACCGCCATGTCTGGCATCTCGGTGTGGCAGTGCACCACGTCGGGACGGTACCTCATCCACAGGAACAGAAACCGTATGGGGAAGAGGATGGATATGAGCCGGTCCACATAGCAGTGCAGATGGAAGTACACGGGCAGCCACGAGCGGTGGCATGGTATGCCCTTTGCGCGCAGCTCTGCCGTCAGCTGCCGGGTGAAGGCGCTGTGTCCGCGCTGCAGCTCCACTATGTGGTGACGGTAGCCGGGGGCATCGGCCGATGCGATGTTTATCGCCACACGCTCCGCTCCGCCCACATCGAGGCGTGATATTATGTGGAATATGGTCTTCATAGTGCCTTTATTACCGCCGCCATGTCTGCCGTGCAGCGTTCAATGTTATACAGCCGTTCGGCCAGCCTGCGGCCTTTACGTCCCATCTCCTGCGCCTTCTCGGGGTTGTTGGCGATGTATTCCACCGCCTTCTGCCATCCCTCTGTGTCCTCATGGTCCACCCATATTCCGCATCCCTCACGCTCTATGTCCATTGGCATCTGCTCATTGCGTGTGCAGATGATGGGGATGCCGAGGGCGAGGGCCTCCACTACGGTGGTGAGTCCTACGGTGTAGTTGCTCCTCTGACAGCATATCACCACGCAGGAGGAGCGGTTCACCTTGCGGCTCATGTCGCGGAACGCCATGCCATGGATATAGTTCAGGCGGATGTTCGCGTTGAGTTGCAGGTGCGAGAAGATGTCATCATAGTCGTTTCCGAGATAGGCCCGGCTGACATAGATGTCCAGTTGCGCCGTGGTACGGTTGAAGGCATTGACGAGTGTCGGCATATCGCGCAGCTCCTTGCCTGTGGATATGAATGTGCCTGGAGCGCGCAGCGTCCCCTCCTCGGCCATAAGGCGGTCGTAATAGTCAAGGTCCGCGCCCCAGTGTGCTATATGCAGGCGCTCGGGACGTGCCTTCTTAGCGGTTAATGAGTCATTGATGAGCTTCTCGGAGAACAGGAACATCTGGTCTATACCGCGGTAGAAGAGGCGTGCCATGACTTCACGCAGGCGGCTGTCGGACTTCTTTACGGGCTGGTGATGCCACACAACGACGGGCTTGCGGTACAGTCCTATGGCGCGGAGGAATATTATCAGCTCCAGTCCGCGGAAGGCATTGCCGTACAGAACATCGTAGTGCTCACGGCAGGTCAGTACCTGCCACAGCGTGTTCAGGGACAGTTTCCACCTTTTGCAGGTGTCGTAGTAACGGTGTTTCACCATCCGTATGCCGTGCCTCTCAAAGTGAGTGCCGCCGTATAGCAGGTGGCCGGGGAAGAGACCCTTCTCCCATTCGCGCCACATGAACTGTGTGTCCTGCTGGTTATAGAAATATATGGTCATGGCATTGGGGGTTAGATGTGTATGATATGTTCCACTGTCAGCTTGAGATTGTGTGCCCACAGGAATACTGTAAGGAACAGTATGGCGCAGAGCACGGCCATGTTGAGGCGCGGCCGCCGCTCAACGGCCTTGAGAAGGTATGCCACCGCTATCGGTATTGCGAAGGCCCAGTGCGCCGTCATGATGTAAACGTCGGCGTTGGCGAAGTTGAGTCCCACGTGAAGAAGCATATCAAAGAGGAACATCGACATCGTCATCCATACTAAACGTGACCTGCGTCCGCACCAGACACCTGCCGCGAAGAGCGCCAACAGCACGCACTCGCAGCCGTAGAACCACCAGTGCCCGTAGCGGACTAATGGCGGACGCTTCCTGTTAGCATCCTCAAGGGTGTGCCTCTCGTGCAGTATGAAGCCCTCGCCGAATATGTTTTCCACCACAGACGGCCACCTGTCCACGTGGTGCTCGGTGTTGGTTACAAAGCTGAAGTGTATCAGCTGCTGCTGTCTGTTACGCTTCAGCTCCGCCTTGTCGTGCTTCCAGCGCCGTGCAAAGGTCTTGTCCTTGTCCGCCTTCTTGCGCATCAGCTCGTTGTTGCTGCGTGTCTCCTCCGCCTGTGTGGTGCGTGTCTGGTAGACGTATGCCCCAAAGATGAGCGCCAGTGGCAGCAGGTAGACGGCGAAATGCCTTATGATACGCGGCAGAGGGCGGCGCCCCCATTGCGTGAACAGGTCCGCCAGACCCACCTTTACCATATTGGTGGTGGTGACACCTGTCGCCAGAAACAGCAGCGGCAGTGACTGCCACAGCGGCATGGCGCGCCGTTCCATGACGGCTTTTCCTGCAAGATACACTGTCAGCAGCAGCAGCGGCAGCGTTATGGACATGTGGTCCGGAGTGAAGGTCACAAGCATTATGTGCGAGAAGGAGAAGAACCATGCCGTCAGCAGCAGGCTCTTTGTGGCGCAGAGCATGGTGATGCGGCGCAGTATGCGGTACATCAGGACCCATGACAGGGTTCCGAGTACGGTCCATACCGCGGCGATTATGAATATGGCGCAGTTGATATTCCATTCCGACTTCATCCAGCTGTTCAGCTCGGCAAGCGGCCACATCATTGCAGCAAGCAGCGGATGGCGCTCCAATACGTACAGCGGCCTCCACTTGGAGACGGTGATGTACGTGAAAGGGTCAAAGCCCGACAGCTCGAACCTGTTGTAGAATGCGCTCCAGAACCCCACCTTCGGGTTTGTCCACACATCGTAATGGTATTGCAGCATGAGCAGGTTCAGGGCAGCCATGATGGCGAGGCCTGACGCAATGACCATAAAACTCTCCTTGTTTCTCATTGTCTTCAGTTGATGTTGCGCACTATCACCGTCATGTTCCATGCCATGCACCACAGGGCTATGGCCGCTGTCAGTGCCGTCAAGGCCATGCTCTCCCTCCTCTTCAGCAGGTAACCCATGGCTATTGGCACCACGAACAGGTAGTGGGCGGACATTATGTATATCTCGTTTATGCCGAAGCCTAAGCCCATGTGCAGCGTCATGTCCATGAGAAGCAGGGACATCGCCGTCCATAGGAACAGCCTTTTCCTGCCACACCATATACCGATAAGGAACAGGACGACCACGGCTGCCTCCACACTGTAGTTGGCATAGCGCCATATTCCCGTGTAGCGCACCACCACAGGGCGGCTCCTCATCACGTCTCCCAGTGCGTTCTCGCTGTGCAGCTGCACAGCCTCTCCGAACAGATTCTCCACTGCCGCGTCTGTCCTCGAGGTGCTCTGGTCCGTCCACCGCATGAACTCTCCGTCCATGAAGGGCTTGCCCATCTTGCTGTTGGCTTTCTTCTTGTTTGCGGCCAGCCTCTTCTCCTCGTCCCTCCTGTGCTTTATCGCATCCACCGCAGCCTTTATCGAGGCGCTGTCCTTGACCTGAATGGTGTCTGAGACACTGCTCCACAGCCTGACGGCAGACACACTGTCGCGGCGTGCCTTGGCCTCATGGCGTGCCATTTCCTTAGGCCACTGCCACGTCTTGTACTCCCATTTCGCCACACCCCATATCAATGCCGACGGCAACACTACTCCAAGCAGCAGGAACTGCCATCTGAAGAACCTCTGACGGCGCGTCACCATGGCGGCAAGGAACACCTTCAGACCGTTGTTTAGCGATATGCCTGCCGTCAGCATGAATAGCGCCACCGTCTGCCAAAGGTTCAGAGCGGAGCCGCGGCGCAGCTTCTCTCCACCCAGCCACAGGGTCAGCAGCAGGCAGAACTGGGACATAACGAAGTGGTCCGGGGCAAGGGACGAGAGTATGATGTACCCGAATGAGAAGTACATCGCGGTCAGTGACAGCGCCGATCTGTAGCTTATGCCGATGACATTGCGCAGTATCCGGTACAGGAAGACGTATGAGTATGTGGAGCATACAATAAGCACCATGGCCGTGAGAACGGCCGCGAAGTTCATGCCTGTGAGCCATATCAGCCCCTGATTTGCCAGATATAGCGGATACATGAAGAACGCCAGCAGGGGGTGTCTGTATATGTTATAGGCAGGAAACCACTGTGATATGACCTCGTATGTCAGAGGGTCAAAGCCCGATACGGCGTATGTGTTGACGAAAAGCCTGTGATAGTTGTCCGAGAGGGCGGAAAACTTGTCCCAGTAGGCATATACGTTGATGGCGTTGATGATGATGAAATACATCACCGCCAGTGCCACAGGCCGCCGCTCCCCGGTGCGCAGCTCGAAGATGTTTATTATTCTTTGCAGCATACCTTACACCTATTATATATGTCCGTCATTACCGTCACCATCCCTGTAGACGGCCATATACCTCTCCGCCACGCTTCTCTCGCTGTACTGTTCCGTCACCTTCTCGCGTGCCGCCGTCGCCAGCCGTGCCGCGTTTGCGGTGTCTGTGACATAGCGTATGCCCTGTGCCAGGTCGTGCGCGTCCCTGTATCGCGCCACATATCCGTTCACCTTGTGGTCTATCATCTCCGGTATTCCGCCCACGTTGAAGCCAACGCACGGCGTACCTACCGCCATTGCCTCCATGATGGTGTTGGGCAGGTTGTCCTGCAGCGACGGTGTGACGAAGGCGTCAGCCGCCGCGTACAGTGCCGCCATGGTGTCCGCGCTGCTCACCTGGCCTGCACACACCGTGTGGACTCCCTGTGGCATCAGCGCTCTTGTGGCCTCCGCGTTCCCTCCAACGAGCACTACAGTGATGCTGTCCAGTTCCCCCAGCGCGCTGATAAGGTAGTCCAGCCCCTTGCGCTTGTCCGTAACCTTCTGGCATCCGAACAGTATCAGCGTGCCCTGTGCAGGCAGTCCCGTCATTGTTCTTGCCTCATTGCGCGGTATGTGGTGGAACACAGTGGTGTCAATGGGGTTTGGTATGGCCACCACCTTCTGTCCCCTGGCCAGCATACTGGCACGGGCCATGCGTCCAAGCCATTCGCTGCACGTCACGAATGTGATGCGTCCGCCGCTGTATATCCTCTGTTTCTTAAGAAAAACGCTGCGTGACAGGTCGTCCGCCCCGCAGTCCTTCAGCAGCGGACAGTGTCCGCAACCCTTCTCGTACCGTGTGCACTCCTCGCTGTAATGGCATATTCCCGTCATGGGCCACTGGTCGTGCATGGTCCATACGATGCGCTTTCCGCTGTTGACGATGCGCTGCAGCGTCCTGATGGATATGAACCCCTGGTTCACCCAATGCAGGTGTATCACGTCAGCATCCTTAAATGCCTTTGTGCTTGTCACGTCATCGCCGCAGCAGGCAATGTCCACGGCAAACAGATTTCTGCCGCTCATGCCATTGGCAAGCCATATCTTCAGCCGTTCAAGCAGAAAGGGAACTCCGCCCCACTTCTCCTTCCACAGCGGAAGCCTTAGGTTCCTGCGGCACAGCATCGTCGCCTCCGCACCGTTGGCATTGAGGGCGCGCATCAGTCTGTTGGCCGCAATGGCGGCCCCTCCCGTAGAGGCAAAGGTGCTAAGAATAAGTATCTTCATGTCTTTATTTATGTCCCTTTAACGGCACCGCCTTGAGAGCGTGATGTATATCCATCCTGCCGCCGCGCCTGTCAGCACTCCCACCGCGTTGCATACGGCGTCAAGCCAGTCGCCGGAGCGGCACGTTGTCAGATATGCCTGTGCCAGTTCCACCAGCCCTCCCATCGCCATCGGCAGCGCCATGCCGCCTGTCAGCAGTCTTTTCCAGGCCACATCGTGACGGTGGCGTATGGCATATTCCACCCATATCACCGCTGTCAGTGTGCCATACATCACAAAGTGTGTCCACTTGTCTATGAAACTGACATTGTCAAGGGGCGTCTCCGGTATGGGAATCATGCACACCACCCATATAGTCACTATGACGGCTATGCTGAGAGGATAGTAAAGCCTTGAGTACTTCATAGTCATTCCATACATTATTTATATAGGTAACGCTTGATGGAGCGCTTTGGCGTCTTCACGAACTCATGGTTCTGCAGCTCCAGGTCCGTAATCTGCTCGTAGGATGCCGACATATTGTTCAGGTCATTGCAGTTCTTCTGCATCACCCTGTACAGCTTCTTGTCGTTAAGGCCCTGCTCGTATGCCTCGTCATAGTTTGGATATATCAGCGCCACCAGTTTGTTGTTTCTCTGTACTATCAGGCTTTCTGTGACGTATGGCATACCGTTCAGCCTGTTCTCCAGCTCCTCGGGGTATATGTTCTGTCCTGACGGGCCCACTATCATGTTCTTCTTCCTGCCGCTGATGTACAGATACCCCTTCCTGTCCATCACGCCGAGGTCTCCCGTGTGGTACCATCCCCTCTCGTCAAGGGCCTCCTTTGTCGCCTCGGGGTTCTTGTTGTACCCCAGCATCATGTTCTTTCCCTTGACGAGTATCTCTCCCGGCACGGTGTCAGGCCTGTCGCTGTCTATTCTGATCTTCATGTTACACACCGCCTGTCCGCATGAGCCGGGCCTGAATTTCTTCCTGTCACTGTATGTTATCATCGGTGCGCACTCCGTGGTGCCATATCCTACGGCCAGTGGGAAGCCTATTGACAGCAGGTACTCCTCTGTGGTGCTGTTCAGCGCCACCCCTCCCGTCATCACCTGGTACAGGTTTCCGCCGAAGAACTCCATGGCCTTCTGGCGCATCATGCGCTTGAACACATGACCGGCTATCGGCACTTTTATCATGCTCATGGCCTTGCTCTTCTCCAGTTCGGGCATTATCCGGTTGCGCACTATCTTCTCCAGCACCAAAGGCACGGCGAACACTATCCTCGGCTTCACCTCGGCAAAGGCCCTTGCCAGTATTGACGGCGACGGCATACGTGTGAGGAAGTACACGTGTGTGCCCTTGACGAACTGGTACAGGAACTCAACCATCATGCCATACATGTGCGCCATGGGCAGCAGGGCGAGGATGGTGGAGTCCTCCTTCAGTATCTTTCCGAAGGCACCCTCCGCAAACTCTATGTTGCTGAGCATCGCGCGGTATGGTATAAGCACTCCTTTTGAGAAGCCCGTGGTGCCGCTGGTGTAGTTTATCATGGCCACATCCTCATGCGATGTCTCGGGAGAATACTCTACATCATCAGGCCGTATGTTACGGTCTGTGGGTGTGCTGATGTCGTCAAGGCACAGCAGTTGCTCCAGTTGTGGCGTCTGCCCCTTGTCCACCGCGTTGTATTTTGCGCGTGAGGCGTACAGTATTCTCGCCTCGCTGTGGTTCACTATGTTGTGTGTCTGCTCTGTTGTGAAGTCGTTAAGTATAGGCACTGGCACCGCACCGTATGTCATGGCGGCGAGGTATGCGATGGCCCACCGCGCGCTGTTGGTGCCGCAGATGGCCACCTTGTCACCGCGTTCCAGTCCCCACGCCTTGAACCTGGCGTGGCTGTGGCTTATGATTGCGGCCACATCGCTATATAGAAATTCGTCACCCTTGTAATCCGAGAAAGCCGGTCTGCTCCAGTTGCTGATAATGCTTTTTTGTATTGTGGCAATCATGTAATGAATATTTTAACTGCAAAAGTACATTATTTTTTTCTGACTGCAAAATAATTCATGTATGAAATATGTCAGCCTTCTCAAAAAACGCTAAAGCTATCAAGTTACAGATTGTAAGTAAAACGGCCTTTTTACTTACAGTCCGCATTTTGGAAAGTGCCGGTCTCACCTCGCGTTTTAGAGAGAAAGATGTCGCTTTTGTTGTCTTTGTCATGATGAAATGACGGCCCTCCTGTGCTATTTGATACATATCGGTGTGTAATATGATAGAGATTACGATGCTATTTGTATCTTATTACCATGTGAAAGCTATCAGATTGTGATGCAAAAAGGCCCTTTTTAGAGCCTTTTCACATTGCTGCTACAGTATGTGTGCAGGTTAACTGTAAAAGAGCCAATTAGTTATGTGAAATTGCGGAGAATGCGCTGTACGCGCCATAGGAAAAATAATTTTCAAATACGCGATTCTCAGAGGGGTGTGAAAACATGGATTGTAAGTAAAAAGCCTGTTTTACTTACAATCTGAAAAATGAGGCATTTCGCTATGATGCCCTTTTCCGTCCTTCAGAGTTTAACGTCCGTGTCCTCCCTTTGCTGACAGGTATGCGTACATTTTGGGAGATTTTATAAAACAAATCGTTTGAAGTGTGGAAGTAAGTGTATAAATGATTGTTTCCTTCCTGTAAAACAATCA
>JAUNOM010000021.1 GCA_030531085.1 Prevotellaceae bacterium
AAAAATCTAACGTCCACAGGAAAAAATCTAACGTCCACATTTGGCAAAACACCGTCAACTACGGGGGCATATACGGTCTTTTCGCATCAATATACGCAATTTTCGGTACAAAATCACCGTAACTAAGGAAACTTTAACAATAGCGGAGGAGGCGTTTTAACATTCCCGACACCTGTATGGACACATAAAAATACAGGCAGGCCGTAACCTTGATGGTACAGCCTGCCTGTCTGTATTCTGCGATGTCCGATGCCTTACACGAGGTGTGCGATGAGATCCTCACGCTCACCGTCAAGATAGTCTATCACAGGTATCTCAACCATAGTGTAGCATCCCGGCTGCTGACGCATGGAGGCGCGGGCCACATTGACAAGAACCTGCGCTGTGAGGGCAGGGTTATTTATCTTCATGTTGAACTCGAACAGCTGGTTGTGCGTCTTTCCGCTCACTCCCTTGCGCACGAGGTTTACGCCGTGGCCCACATCGTTGATGTCGTCAACGCTTGCCACCTGGAACACGTGTGTCTCGTCATTTGCGAAGTACGGGTCTGCCTTGATGTCCGCTGTAACCTTCTTCAGGTCCGCGCCCTCCTCAAGTTCAACGTACACCATGCGGCGGTGTATTCCCTCGCCGAGAGGTATTGTCATGGAGAGAGCGTCCTTCACGCCCTCCTTTGAGCGCACGCATACGGAGTGCCCCATAGAGCGGCCGGGGCCGAAGTTGGTGTATGACAGTCCTTTTGGCGCGAGGCTCTGCATCAGGGTGCGGACTACGGAGTCTGAACCCGGATCCCATCCTGCGGCAATGACGGCCACCGTGCCGTGCTCCTTACATACGGCCATGAGGTCGCGGCGGTAGTCAACGATGGAGGTGTGTATGTCGAATGAGTCAACTGTATTTATTCCCATGGCGAGAATCTTCTCTGCATATTCCTGACATGAGCGTGTCGGGGTGGAAAGGATGGCCACATCCACGTCCTTAAGCTCCGTGATGTCCTTCACCACGTCATACTGTGCCAGCTCGGCAGGCTTGTTCTCAGCGCCGTTGCGGCGTACTATTCCTGCAATCTCGAAATCCTTTGCGGCCTCGAGAGCCTCGATGGTAAACTTACCAATGTTGCCGTATCCCACTACGGCTGCTCTGATTTTTTTCATTGTTGTTTGGTTGTTGTTATTGTTATAATATGTCAGTTCTTAAAGCTGTGTATCGGTGCCGGTATGCGTCCTCCACGGTTTACGAGGCGGTCGCATGAGAAAGTGTTGACGGGCATTATCGGCGCGTAGCCCAACAGTCCGCCGAACTCCACGGTATCTCCAACCTTCTTGTCTATCACAGGTATGATGCGCACGGCCGTAGTCTTCTGGTTCACCATGCCGATGGCGCTCTCGTCGGCTATGATACCGGCAATGGTGGTGGCTGGAGTGTCGCCTGGGATGGCTATCATGTCCAGTCCCACGGAGCAGACGCACGTCATGGCCTCCAGTTTCTCTATTGTCAGCGCGCCCTCCATGGCCGCGTCAATCATGCCCTGGTCCTCCGATACGGGAATGAAGGCGCCCGAGAGTCCGCCCACGTACGACGATGCCATCACGCCGCCCTTCTTCACTTGGTCGTTCAACAGCGCCAGTGCGGCGGTGGTACCCGGCGCTCCCGCACGCTCAAGGCCTATGCACTGGAGTATGTCCGCCACGGAATCGCCCACCGCAGGGGTCGGCGCCAGTGACAGGTCTATGATGCCGAAAGGTATTCCGAGACGCTTTGATGCCTCCTGCGCCACAAGCTGGCCCACACGCGTAATCTTGAAGGCGGTCTTCTTGATGGTCTCGCAGAGCACCTCGAAGTTTGCCAGTCCGCAGCCCGTAGCAGGATTGACGGCGGCCTGGCTGTCCATCTGCTCCAGAGCGTACTTCACCACGCCCGGGCCGGACACGCCCACGTTGATGATAGCGTCCGACTCGCTGACGCCGTGGAACGCTCCTGCCATGAAAGGATTGTCGTCCGGCGCGTTGCACAGCACCACAAGCTTGGCACATCCTAATGAGTCCTGCTCCTTGGTGTACTCCGCCGTCTGTATTATAATGTCACCCATAAGCCTCACAGCGTCCATGTTGATGCCCGTCTTCGTAGAGCCCACATTGACACTTGAGCATATACGCTCCGTCTCCGCCATGGCCTGCGGTATGGAGCGTATGAGAAGCTCGTCGCTCTTTGTCATGCCCTTGCTGACAATGGCGCTGTAACCTCCAAGGAAATTGACCCCAACCTCCTTGGCGGCCCTGTCAAGGGTCTTGGCTATCACTACATAGTCAGCCGGTATCTTGCAGCATGAGGAGCCTACAAGTGATATTGGTGTGATGGATATGCGCTTGTTTACAATGGGTATGGCGAATTCCCGGCTTATCTCCTCGCCTGTCTTCACGAGGTCGCGGGCCAGAGTGGTGATCTTGTTGTATATCTTCTCGCACGTGACGTCAAGTGACCTGTCGGCGCAGTCCAGCAGACTGATGCCCATGGTTATTGTACGCACGTCCAGATTCTCACGCTCGATCATGTTGTTTGTCTCGAGCACCTCTGATATGTTTATCATTTGGCTGGTTGTTTAGTTGTTTAGTGATTTCGTGGTCTGGTGGTTGGATTGCCCGGTTTAACATTGTCTGGGCATAAGGCCCATACAACTAAACAACCAGACAGCTAAACCACCACACGGACTAAATGCGGTGCATCTTGTCGAAGATGTCCTCAAGCTGGCATTTCACCTGCACTCCCATCGTGGAGCCTATGGCGTAGAGGTCGTCGGACACCTGGTCGAAAGCAGTGTTGCAGCGTGACATATCGACAATCATCATCATATTGAAGTAGTCCTGGACGATAGTCTGTGAGATGTCGAGAATGTTTATCTGACTGTCAGCAAGGTATGTGCATACTTTGGCTATGATACCGACGGTGTCCTTGCCTACGACTGTTATGATAGCGCGTGTCATTTGTGTTTTATTGTTATTTTGTTATTATTATTTTGCAAAGTTAAACAAATCTGATGACATTACCAAATTATTTGTGTAAAAGTCTTTTCCTGCCTTTATAAAGGCTATATGCTGACGGCCTCCGCCCTGCGGCGCTTCACCATCCCCACGTATATCAGGAGTATGACGTTCATCATCAGTGCGTAGATGATGGCCGGCACGGCTATGGCCCCGTTGTTGAATACAAACGGGCTTGAGGCAATGGCTATGGCCTGGGCGGCGTTCTGCATTCCCACCTCTATCACTATGGTGCGGCACTCGCTCACATTCAGCGCGCAGGCCCTCGCTCCTCCGTACGCCATCACTACGGAAAGGATTATAAGGAGTGTTATACACAGTCCGAGCGCGGTGAAGTTGTCCGCTATGGTACTCTGATGCTGTATGAAGAATATCCCTGCCAGGAACACCAGCGCGGGGAACGCGCACTTGGAGAGAACACGGTCTATCCTTGCGGCGGCCGTTCTCCAGTAGTGTCTGACCGTAATGCCGGCCATGATTGGAACAAGCATGGTGAACAGGTTTTGCAGCAGCAGACTGCCAACAGGCAGCCTTATCCCCACCGCCTCGCCGGCATTGGCCGTAGCCCATTGCATTATGACGGGCACTGTGACAAGTGTTATGACGGAGCTGAGTGCTGTCAGCGATACAGACAGCGCCACATCCCCCTTGGCAAGCATGGAGAATATGTTGCTTGAGGACCCACCTGGGCAGCAGGCTATCAATATCACCCCTATATATAAATAAGGTGTAAGGCCGAATGCCGTAGCGAGGGCGAACGCTATGGCCGGCAGCAGCACCAGTTGTCCCAACAGTCCGACCAGTATCGCACGCGACCTCCTTGCAATAAAGAAATCCTGAGGCTGCAATGTCAACCCAAGGTCAAACATCAACAGCGTCAGGATTGGTAAAACTATGAAAATACTGTTCATTATAGATGTTATATTCTGACAGAAGATTTACAGCGTATGTGACGAACTGCCGTCAAAGCAGTGTGTGCAGACCTTGCACTTAGGCAGTCCTATGGCCTCTATTATAGTCTCTATCTTGGCATATTTCAGCGAGTCAAGGTCCAGACGCTTCGCTATCTCCTCTACCAGCGCGTTGTATTCCGGTGAGCCCGTGGTGGCATACGCCTTCAGTCTCTCCTCCGGTATGCTTACACACTGCGTGGTATGCGCATCCGCCAGCTTTGTCATCGTATCCTTGCCCGTCTCCAGGTCCATGATGACACGGCGGGCTATTAGTTCCAGCTCACTCTTTGAAGCGGAGAAATTGATGAACGGGCAGCCCCATATCAGCGGCGGACAGGCAATGCGCATGTGTACCTCCTTGGCCCCAAGCTCCTTCAAAGTGCGTGAGTTCTCCCTAAGCTGTGTGCCGCGCACTATCGAGTCGTCACAGAAAAGGCATCGCTTTCCCTTCAGCATGGACTTGTTCGGGATGAGCTTCATCTTGGCAACAAGATTGCGCATCTCCTGATTAGCAGGCATAAAGCTGCGCGGCCATGTCGGTGTATACTTTGATATGCAACGCTGATAAGGAACCTTATGGCCGGCGGCATAGCCCGTAGCCATACCAAGTCCGGAGTCAGGAATGCCACCTGCATTGTCCACCTCCGTCTCATCCTCCTCGCCCATCACATATCCTGTCTGGTAACGCATCTCCTCAACGTTCTTCCCCTCATAGAATGAGGTTGGGAAACCGTAGTAAATCCACAGGAACGAGCATACCTGCATATTCTCCTCTGCCTTACGCAGCACCTCCATGCCGTCTGGTTTCAGGCGCACTATCTCGCCCGGTCCCACATAATGCATTATGTCATATCCCAGATTAGGGAACGCCGTGGACTCGGAGGTGGCCGCCATGGCCCCGTCCTTCTTTCCTATTATCACGGGCGTGCGTCCCCAGAAGTCTCTGGCCGCGATGATGCCGTCCTCCGTAAGCAGCAGCATGGAGCATGAGCCCTTCACCGTGCGGTACACATTCTCTATGCCCTCCACAAAGTTCCTGCCTTTAAGTATCAGCAGTCCCACAAGCTCTGTAGGGTTAATCTTACCGGACGAGAATTCGGAAAGGTGCATATTCTCGCTAAGCAGGTGCTGCGCTATCTCCTCCTCATTGTTAATCTTGGCTACAGTAACGAGGGCAAAGCGGCCGAGATGCGAGTTGTACAGCATAGGCTGCGCGTCTGTATCGCTTATGACTCCGATGCCGCTGCTGCCGTCAAACTTGTCCAGCTCCTCCTCGAAGCGTGAGCGGAAATAGCTGTTTTCCAGTTTGTGTATGCGGCGCACGAACCCAGTCTCCTTGTTGTAAGTGGCCATACCGCCACGGCGAGTGCCGAGATGCGACTGGTAGTCTGTTCCATAAAATAGGTCTGCTGTACACCTCTTGTGCGAAATAGTTCCGAAAAAGCCTCCCATCTGTATGTCTCTGTATGTGGTTAAAGATTCTTAGCCGTAGATAATCTTACCGTTCTCGTCCGTATTCTCGGCGATGAAGCTCTTGTTATACTGTGTCATGCCGCGTAGAGACATACCCATATTCGAGAAACCTCCATCATGGAAGAGCGTCTGCATGGTGACCTTCCTTGTCAGGTCAGAGAACATTACAATGCAATAGTCCGCACATTCGTCCGCAGTGGCGTTGCCCAGTGGCGACATTCTGTCCGAATAGTCCACCATACCGTCAAATCCCTTTATTCCGGAACCCGCTGTTGTCACCGTCGGCGACTGTGATATGGTGTTCACTCTCACTCCCTTCTCGCGGCCATATATGTATCCGAAGCTCCTGGCAATGGACTCAAGCAGGGCCTTTGCATCCGCCATGTCGTTGTAACCGAAGAATGTCCTGTGGCTTGCAACGTAGGTCAGGGCGAGTATGGAGCCGTTCTCTGCTATGGCATCCAGTTTCTTTGCCGTCTGTATCATCTTGTGAAAGGATATGGCTGATATGTCAAGCGTCTTGTCAAGGAAGCCATAGTCCAGATCATCGTATGTGCGTTTCTTACGCATATTAACTGACATGGCACATGAATGCAGCACGAAGTCTATCTGTCCGCCAAGTACCTTCTGCGCTTCTACAAAAAGATTCTCAAGGTCAGTCACGCTTGTGGCATCGGCAGGGATGACAGTGGCGCCCGTCTTCTGTGCCAGCTCGTCTATCGTTCCCATACGGCAGGCCACGGCAGTATTGGTTAACACTATCTCCGCACCTTCCTCTACAGCGCGCTCCGCCACCTTCCATGCAATAGACTGATTGTTAAGTGCACCAAAGATGATGCCTCTCTTTCCTTTAAGTAAATTGTAAGCCATTTTTCAGTTGTGTACGTTTGTTTTGTAATATTCCGTTGCAAAATTACTAATATCATACGAATTATACAATAAAAATTAGAAAAAAAACTCCGTTCGGTTAAATTCTCTTATCATATATTATTTTATTAGAAAAATATTTATTACCTTTGAACACAGAAAAAAGATGACGACTTACCGCATAATAGACGACATTGACATTGCCGGCGACAGGCTGTCGGCAATGATAAGGTTGTTGCCCCAGTGGCGGCAGGATGCCGCCATGAGGTTCAGGCATGAGTCCGGACGCCGGGAATGCTGTCTTTCCTACCTGCTGCTGTGCGACATTCTGCGACATGATTTCGGCATCACGCTCCAGCCGGATTTTGTCATCGGCGAGCATGGCAAGCCCTCACTGGCCTTTGACGGTGACATTCCATGCAGGCCCCTGACGTTCAGCATCTCGCACTGCCGGTGCGCCATAGCCTGCGCAGTGAGTGACGAGGCGGATGTAGGCATGGATGTGGAGCGTACAGGCCGCTACTCCGCCCCATTGGCAGAATACAGCATGAGTGAGGAGGAGCTACAACGCATAGCAGGAGCCGCTAATCCGGACGCGGAGTTCACCATGCTGTGGACCAGGAAGGAGGCTTTGCTGAAACTGACGGGCGAGGGCATCACCGATGACCTGAAGAATGTGCTGACATCCAAACGCGCCAACGGAGTGGAAATACAGACCTGCTGCAGCAAAGACAAGGGATATGCCTGGAGCATGGCGGTAAGGAAACTGAAACAACTATAAAGATAAATATATGAAGAAGAAACATTTTCTCCCATTCATATCATTGCTGATGTGTATGGCCTCGTGCAATTCCGGCAATGAAGAACAGATTACTATCATTGACCACAGGAATCCTACAGACAAGCCTAATGAGGAAGTGCCGGATGGAAAGACTCCGGAAGTGCTGTATGCAGACTCCATAGCCAAGCTGTCTAATGTGACAATGCTGCAGCAACACACCAAGGGTGACGGGTTCCATATTGTGATTATGGCCGACGGATACACCAAGGAGGATATAAACAACGGCAGATACCGTAATGCGGTGCTCGCCGCCAAGAACGCAATATTTGCACAGAAGCCGATGCGCGACCTCGAGGAATATGTCGACATCATCGAGGTGATGGTGCCGTCACTGCACAGCGGCGTGGACTATACCAAGCGCCAGACTGGTCTGCGTACAAGCCTGCAGCAGGGTAACAGCACAAATGTCTACGGTGACTCCCTGACCATACTGCAATGTGCATGGACCGCCCTACGGAAGACATACAATAACTTTAACAACTCACAGGCAGAGGGTGAGAGAAGATTAGGAAACACGCTGGTACTTGCATTGCTCAACACCAATGTCTACAAGGGTGTCACGCTGTTGGCAGACGACAAGGAAGCTACGGACAAGATACCCGGCGGCTATTCTCTGTCCTACGTCCCCGCATACGCCACGGTACAGGGGCGCAATGTGTTTGCCGACCTTGTGCGACATGAGGGCGTGGGCCATGGCATAGCGAAGCTGGGCGACGAGTATCACTATGACGAGGCGCCGTATAACAGTGTGCCGCAGAAGGATGTTGCGCGCTTCACGGAAGGTCAGAAGATTGGTTTCTTCATGAACATCGGCTATGATGCCACGGGCAGCGGCGACGTTGAGGGACGGCATCCCATAGAGGCCACATCATGGCTGTACCCCTTCACGCAGATGGCGGAATACGCCGGCGAGGACCTGCATTGGTATAAAGGGGCGTTCGAGTATTCAACGGGCTTCTACCGCAGTTCCAACCACAGCATAATGAACGCTACTACCGAGGCCGGCAACGAGACATTCAACGTGGCCTCAAGGGCAATGATATACAAGCGCATAATGCGTGCGGCGTATGGCAAGTCATGGCAGTTTGACTATAATGCCTTCCGCACCTTTGACAGCCCTGCCGCAACGCCCGCACTGCATACCGCAAGGGCCGCCAGAGCTATACCGTCGGTAGTCAAGGCACCGATGCTTGAGGCACCAAGGTTCATCAAGATAGAGAAATTCAATATAAAGTAAACATACAGTATGGCAATAATAAAGACCGTTTACGGCAAGACGCCCAAATGGGGCGAGGGCTGCTATTTCAGCGAGACGGCCGCTATCGTCGGCGAGGTGACCATGGGCAGCGAGTGCTCCGTGTGGTTCAGTGCCGTGGTGAGGGGCGATGTGGCTCCAATCACCATGGGCAACAGGTGCAATGTGCAGGATGGAGCCTGCGTACACGTTACCAACACCACCGGACCCACGGTGATGGAGGATGATGTCACTATAGGACACAACGCCACCGTGCACGCCTGCACTTTGAAGAAAGGCTGCCTCATTGGCATGGGGGCAACAGTGCTCGACCATGCCGTGGTGGGCCAAGGGGCCATTGTGGCGGCTGGAGCACTGGTACTCGGCGGCACAAAGATTGGAGACCATGAGATATGGGGCGGAGTTCCGGCGAAGTTCATAAAGAAGACAGCACCGGGACAGGCGGAAAACTTTGCCGCACACTATGCACAGTATGCCGCAGACTATCTGAAAGAGGAATAATCACAACTTTATTTAATCAAAAACTAAAATCAGAAAACAATGAGGACAAAAAGGTTTTTCACGGTATTATGTGCCATCGCACTTACCGTAGGCGCGTCAGCACAGATTGACGAGAACGACAAGCAGATATTTAACCACGTCGGTGCAGGCGTAAGTGTAGGTCTGGACGGTATCGGTTTCAATGTGGCAACCACCATCACCCCGTATGTGCAGGCACGCGCCGGCATCAGCTTCATGCCTAAAATAGAGGTGAACGACATTGATGTGGACCTGAACATCGGCGACAACGAGGTGCAGCAGGCCAACGCATTCATCGACCAGTACAATCAGTTAGGCTTAGGCAACGGACCAATCAGCCACATCAATCCGCCAAAGGAGCTGAGTATGTCAGCCAAGCTGAACATGACTGACTTCAAATTGCTGTTCGACATCTATCCTACCAAGACATCACCATGGCGCCTTACCGTAGGCTTCTACGCAGGAAAGTCACAGCTGTTGGAGGCTTGGACCACTAATTGCGAGACGGAACTGCAGGCTATAACTCAATATAACACGGCACTGCAAGAACACAAAGCCCTTGCCGACCAGTTCAATCTCAATCCAATAGGCCTTGAAGTGGGCGAGTATCTCATACAGCCTAACGGCGACCAGGCCCGCGCCTTCCTTAAGGTCAACGGCTTCAAGCCATACATAGGCATCGGCTCCGGCCGCGCCATATCCTCAAAGCACCGCTTCTCATTCGCATGGGACCTCGGATGCCAGTTCTGGGGCACACCGACCATTTACGTTATGGACAAGCCACTTGACAAAGACTCCAGCATTGACGGCGATGGAGACATCATCAAGACCGTATCCAAGATTACCGTTTATCCTACACTCAGCTTCCGCTTCAACGGCAGGATACTCTAAAGGCTGACACACCTTATTATAATATATAGGCGACATTCCTCCTGGACCTTGCAGTTCCGTCCGCATTGTCAAGGGGGATGTCGCCTTTTTTATGCGTTTTTGGACCGCCACAAATGTTAAAACGCGCTCCGCCCAAATGTTAAAGTTTCCTTAATCTTGGTGATATTGATATTCAGAACTGCCCTTTTAGCACACGCCAAGGCCGTTTTGCGCTGCGATTAATGCCATATTGCGCTGCAATCACTATCACATTACCTCGTGATTTGATAGTGATTGCACGGTGAAAGCATACAGATTGCGCGCTAAACGCAACTTTTTTGAATTTCAGAAAAACGCCGTTCCGTTTTTGCCGCCTTACAGGCTCTCTGACGAGGTCACCCCGTCAGTGACACAATGTCCCACAGACCACAATTTAACACGTTAGAATGAGTTTTCTATATAACAGGTTCAAAAAGGCTGACACGCCCTCACCGCCATACATGACAAACACTTTTTCCCGGGAAACCAGAAAAATCCATGGAGAATATTTGTTGTTTAAAATATTTTTATTACCTTTGCCCTGTTATTAGGATTATCTCGCATACTTCCATATCGCGGCAGACGGTAATGCGAAAGGGTCCAATACGGCCACAGCGTCTTAAAATTATGCTGAACAGGCCTTTAGAAATAATGTCAAACAATGATGCCGCGAAAGAAAGGAACACAGAGCCTCCGCAAATGCGAGGCAGAAAAAACAGACAGTAGAATACATACGAACGGTGAGTAGAGAACATTGCTTCTTCTCCCAACTTCCTCCAAAGAGTATCACGCCTGCTCTGTCTTTTACAGACTAAAAAAGGCAAATATCATTAACTTTGAAGGAAGCTAACATCTGTTCGACATACATATACATGAGCTTTCGCTCCTGTTCTCTTATCTGAAAACCGCCAAAAGAAGATTTGGAAAGAACAAGACAGCGATTGGCTCACGTCCCGTATAGGGGCGTGACCTTTTGTCTTACTTGTTTTCCAATAAGGTGCTTGGCGGTACCCCAGATAAGGATGAGTAATCGGACAAGGTTGCGCTCCTTCTCTTATTCTTATTTTATCAAATGAAAAAATTTCGTTTATGGAGTCTTATTACCATGATAACCCTGATTTGTGTAGGAAATATGCTCGTCGCCTGTGGTGGTGATGACAATGGAGATACACCTCCACCACCTGCCACAAAGATAGTAGTCTCACCGACAGCAGAGCTGTTAGGCAATGTAAGCAGCACTACTACTGTATCTGTAAGCATCCAGTCCGATGAGATGTGGACTATCAGCGGTGTGCCGGAATGGTTGAGTCTGAACAGGTCCGGTGTAGGTCCTTCCAGCGTTCTGATAACAGCCACACAGGAAAACTTCTCTGATACGGAGAGAGAAGCGGAACTTGTCTTCAGCACTTCCGACGGTTCCTCAACAGCAACCTGTAAAGTCAGCCAAAAGGGTGTGCTGGCCAAAAACTGCAGAGTCAACCTTGGCGAGACAACAGTTATGTGGGACGGCTTTGTAACGGACTTAGGGTTTGACGCCAACTGCAAAGGATACCGTGAGGCATTTTTCACTGCCAGGGCAGTAGATGACATGACAGAACGCGACATCTACAATATGCTTATGGAGAAGACCGAATACAGCAAGAAGGCAGATTACACGTTCTCACCAATCGTTACGGAAGAAGGATTGGAAATAGTATACTGCGTTGCGGCGTATGGTAGTGAGGCAAACACAGACGGTTCGCATAAATACGGCCCTATGACAATGAAACATATCAAGCTGCCCATGAAGACTCCCGAAAGCACTATGTACCTTAACTTGTCCTACACCTCATCAACTTGGAGCGTCAACGCATTACGCGAAGGCCGTTATGGGCAGAAATGTGACGAGTACTATTATGCAGCATGGGAGGGAGAAGCAGCATCCGAATTCCACAGTTTAACTATAATGAATTCCGCCTTAATTGCCCATGCAATCAAGAAAGAGATTGCAAAGGATGGATATACATCAAACTACAAATACGGTCCGCAGAAAATGTCATGGAGCAGAAACTCTAACACCTTCTTCTGTGCAACATGGGGCAAGAACAAGGATACCAAAGAGTTCTCCACATTATTAGGTTATGTATACAAGAATATGTCCTCAAACAGCTATAACGGCACCATTATGAAGTCTGACTTGAAAGACAAGACGATAGATTTGAGAGAGAAATATCCTTTGATGAAGGACCTGCTCAAACAGGTTTCCGTAACAGTCATGACGGACAAAAACGCCATCAAGTAGTATTGTAAAATGTTTCAGAGAGGGCTGCCATGACAGCTCTCTCTGAAAATAAATGATTATTATGGCTTTCAGAAATCACTTTATATTATTACTCCTGCTGTTCTGTGGCGGTGCAGCGTATGCCCAGCAGCGTTCCGAGGCAGAGATAGAAGAAATATTGCTTAACAACAAAAGCCTTTTAAACATATCACAAAAGCTGTCGTTAAAGGAGAAATCGTCAACATTGTTAAAAGACTGTGACATCACAGATGGCAAAGAATCCTTTTATGTCTACACATCAGGCACCAAAGGCAAGGAGTCTTTCGTCATTATCTCTGGAGACAAGAGAATGCCCGCGGTGTTAGGATATTCTGACAGTAATGCTTTTGACCCGGACAACATACCGCCCGCATTGAGAAATTGGCTGAAGGAGTACACCAAACTGTACCTTGGAACAAGTACTGTGAACCACTCCTCCACCCTGCCCTCAAGCATAAGACAGGACGGTGTGGAGCCTTTGCTTGGGACAAACAAGTGGGGACAGTCCCACCCTTATAATGACAAGTGCCCTTCTGTACGAAACACCAAGACACTGGTGGGCTGCGTGGCTACCGCTATGGCACAGGTTATGAAGTATCACTCATACCCTGAAAGAGCCAAAGGCAACGTATCATATACCACCAGGACCAACAGGCTGAACATACGTCATGATTTTTCCAATGACAGATTTGAATGGAACAGTATGCTTCCAGACTACTCTGGCTCCTATTCTGACGAGGAGAAAGACGCGGTGGCAACCCTAATGTTCAGCTGTGCGGCAGCGGTAGAGATGGATTTCGGACTGACAAACCAGGGCGGAAGCGGTGCATACCAGTCGGACTTGCTTAATGGATATATAGAAAACTATGGTTATGACCGTGATGCCGCATTGATTGTAAAGAACTATTGTTCTACCGAAGACTGGCATTCATTACTTGTCAATGAGCTGAACGAAGGCAGACCGGTGAACTATGCCGGCTCAAGCATACGTGACGGAGGGCATTCCTTCGTGCTGGACGGTTATAAAATCAGCAGTAACACATATCCGGACTATCATGTCAACTGGGGATGGAACGGCTCATGTGACGGTTATTATCAGATTGCGAACCTACATCCTCATGATGGAGACATTGATGCGACAATAGACGCATTCAGCCAAAGCCAGCAGATGACAATAGGCATAAAGCCTGAAGATGGTGTGGACATGGGACGGTATATGCTCCTTTCATCTAAACTGAACTGTTCTTTGTCCAAGGTTAAGACCAATGGGACACTGTCATTTAATGTTTCTTCTTTATACAACTGCTCGTATAATCGGTTTTCCGGCGTCATATCTGTATGTCTGATTGATGACAATGGCAATATGATTACTCTCGGAACAGGCAACAGGTATGAATTGAAATATTTGGAGGGTAGCGGTAATCAGAGTTACACCTGTGTACTACCAGACGAGGTTCATGTTGGTAAATACAAGGCTTCACTGGCATACAGACCTGCCAGTTCGGATGAATGGAGAACGGTATATTCAAGTTCATACCCCACAATCGAGGTTACCGCATCAGAGAATGTAGGGCCTGCCGATGAAGAATGGGCGGAGGTTGGATGTTCGGAGGTGGAAATCGCACAGCCGAAAGACAGACATACCATAACAGCGAATGTTTATGAACTGATAAACCTGCAGCAGGAATCGTTTAAAGGAACCATACAACTGACGATGGCGGACGAGAATGGCTTCCCATTATTTAGCTTTGGAGAGCCACTTGAGATACCGGAATTAGGATATTACGACTATCTTTCAGAAGCGGTACAGATAACTGGCATCGTTGACAGAATGCTCTCGGACGGATACTACAGACTGTATGTGTCCGCAAAGAAGCACAATAAGAACATAAATTCCTATGTGGTATTGAACGACTTGGCTAAGCCGGGCACACAGACAACGGAGTTCTTCTACAAGGTTACAGTGAGAAATGGCGTTATGACTATAGATGACAAACAGTATGACTGTCTGCCGACAAGCGTAAAACAAATAAAAGACAGTAAGGAACACATTAAAGGCCTATACGATATATACGGAAGAGAATTACCCAAAAGAGACATTCTTAAAAAAGGAATATATGTAGACGGTGACTCAAGAAAGGTGTTTCTGTCTGAATAACTGATTAAATAATCGCGTAACGCATATTCGACAATCTGAAAATAGCCGGCTATCATAAACGACAGCCGGCTATTTTCTGGTTTGATATGTTCTGATATATCCGTGAACTTACTTGCGATAGTCCGCAAGGTCAGCAGGTGTGGCGGACATAACGAAGTCGTAGTGCTTCTCCACCTCTGCCGCAACATAGCGTGTATATACGCGTGCGGACTTGCCGAACAGCTCCGGTGCCTTGCTGGCGTCACCGATAAGGAGGAGGGCCATGATGCAGTCAGCGGCAATCTCATAGAGATGGCGTATGGCGAAGTCCTTGAACTCATCGTCCTTCTGCTCGTTGACAAATGCCACAGCGGCGTTGTACTTCTCCGCCATAGCCTCAACACGCGCCTTGAGCGGTGCAAACTCCTCCGCACACCAGTCCTCACTGCCAATGCTTGCAGGCGCCTGTCCGTACTGAAGCATATCCGCTATCACCTGACTGTAATAGCCATTGGTGATGTAACGTCCCGCTGCCACGGTCTGCAACTGTGTCGTTCCCTCATAGATAGTAAGGATACGCGCATCGCGATAGAGGCGCTGACAGGCGTACTCAAGCATAAATCCTGAACCGCCATGCACCTGAATGCCGTCGTATGTGTTAAGGTTGGCATACTCGGAAGTCATACCCTTTGCCAGAGGAGTGAAGGCATCAGCCAGCTTAGAGAATGTCTTGCACTCGCTACGCTCCTCTGCTGTCAGCTTCTCACCGCTCTGTTTGCGCTCGCGCTCTATGTCCTCAAGGATCTTGTACACGTCAACGTAACGGCTTGTAGCATACAGCAGCGCGCGGCCTGCGTCAAGACGTGCCTTCATTATGGACAGCATATCATACACGGCAGGGAACTCTATGATTGCCTTACCGAACTGCTTGCGCTCCTTGGCGTATGCCAGGGCCTCGTTATATGCCATCTGGCTCACACCCGTGCTCTGCCCCGCGATGCCGAGACGCGCGCCGTTCATAAGGCCCATGACATACTTTATCAGTCCCATCTTGCGTGAGCCGCACAGCTCTGCCTTAGCGTTCTTGTAGACAAGCTCACACGTTGGCGAGCCATGTATGCCGAGTTTGTTCTCCAGTCGGCGCACGTCAACACCGCCATTGCGCTTGTCATAGATGAACATTGACAGTCCGCGGCCATCGCGTGTGCCCTCTTCTGAACGTGCCAGAACAAGGTGTATGTCCGAGTCTCCGTTCGTTATGAAACGCTTACAGCCGTTAAGTCTCCAGCAGTTTTCCTTCTCGTCGAACGTGGCCTTAAGCATTACGGACTGCAAATCAGAACCTGCGTCAGGCTCAGTAAGGTCCATTGACATTGTCTCTCCCTCGCAAACACGCGGCACAAAACGCTGGCGCTGGTCCTCATCACCGAACTCATAGAGTGTCTCTATGCAGTCCTGCAGCGACCAGATGTTCTCAAAACCGGTATCGGCAGCGGCCACCATCTCGTTGATGGCGGAATAAACAGCCATCGGGAAGTTGAGACCACCGTAGCGGCGTGGCATTGTGACACCGTTAAGGCCTGCCTTTATCACCGCATCCAGGTTCTCGTATGTCTTTGATGCGTATATCATGCGGTTGTTCTCCAGATGAGGGCCTTCCGCGTCCACGGCCTCTGCGTTGGGCGCAACGACGTTAGCCATGACGTCACCTGTCAGTTCAAGCACTCTCTCGTATGAGTCAATGGCATCCTCGAAGTTCTCCGGTGCATAGTCATACTTGTCCTTATCGGCATAGTTACGTTCCTTGAGTTCCACAATGTGCTCAAGTAACGGATGGCTGAGATGAAACTTTATCTCAGGATTCTCTGTATAGAAATTAGACATATTATTCTAAAAAAGAAGTTACTTCGTATTCTGCTTGTAATACTTTATCAGCTTTGGCACCACCTCCTCTACAGTACCGTTGATCACATAGTCCGCGATAGTGTTGATAGGAGCCTCGGGGTCGCTGTTGATTGATATGATTATGCCGGAGTCCTGCATACCGGCTATATGCTGTATCTGTCCTGATATGCCGCAGGCTATGTACACCTTCGGCCGCACAGTGACACCAGTCTGGCCTATCTGACGGTCATTGTCTATCCAACCAGCATCAACTGCGGCACGGCTTGCGCCCACCTCGGCGTGCAGTTCCTTAGCGAGTTCAAAGAGCTGGGCGAACCCTTCCCTTGAACCAACGCCATAACCGCCGGCCACAACGATAGTGGCTCCTTTAAGATTGTGCTTGGCTTCCTGCACATGACGGTCCAGAACCTTCACCACATACTCCGTCTCCGGCACGTACTTGGCAACGTCGTGGCGGATGACCTCGCCCTTGTAATCCTCCGCAAGGATCTCCTTCTTCATCACGCCCTCACGCACTGTCGCCATCTGTGGACGGTGTTCGGGGTTCACGATTGTAGCAACGATGTTGCCACCGAATGCAGGACGTATCTGATAAAGCTGCTGCTCGTAATGCTTTGACACCAGCTCTCCGGCCTCGTTCTTCACCTTCATGTCGAAATCGCCGATCTCCAGCTCCGTACAGTCAGCCGTAAGACCGCTGAACAATGCAGAGGATACGCGCGGACCAAGGTCACGGCCTATCACAGTGGCACCCATAAGGCATATCTGCGGCTGCTCCTCCTTGAAGAGATTAACCATCAGTGCGGTATGAGGATTGGAGGTATACGGGAAGAGTCCCGGCGCGTCAAAGACATGAACCTTGTCCACGCCATACTTCATAACCTGCTTCTCCACCCCGTCAAGGCCTGTGCCTGCTATGACACATTCAAGCTGTGCGCCAAGAGTATTGGCCAGTTTGCGTCCTTTTGTCAGGAGTTCCAGAGACACATCCTTCACTTTTGTGCCTTCTATCTCGCAATATACAAAAACGTTATTCATAATGTTTACAATCAGCCAATAATCTTATCGTTCAACAATTCAACCATCAGGTTGTTTATATCTTCATCAGAACCTGACATTGTACGGCTCTCCTTTGCCTTGAACACGATGTTCTTCACGGCCTTTACATTTGTCGGTGAACCCGCCTTACCTATCTGCTTAGGGTCACAGTCTATGTCAGCCGCTCCCCACTGCGTAATGTTCAGATACGGCTTCTTGGCTATCAGCTCCGCAACACGCTCCGCCTCCTCTGGAGTACGCTCTGCCGGCACTGTGGCGCGCTTGTACTTCATGAGCAGCTTGGCATTACGCGGACGGCAAGGTGCCGCACTGCCATTCACAGTCACCACAAGTGGCAGCGGTGCCTCAACGGTCTCCACTCCACCGTCAATGTGACGGCGTATGACAATCTTCCTTGCAGCCTCGTCAAGGGATAGTATCTCCTCCGCGTATGTGACCTGTGTAAGGCCCAGCTTCTCTGCTATCTGCGGTCCGACCTGTGCTGTATCGCCGTCAATAGCCTGCCGGCCGCCAATGATAAGGTCAAAGTCACCTATCTTCTTTATTGCCTGTGCAAGGGTATATGACGTGGCAAGGGTATCCGCACCGCCCAAAGGACGGTCTGTCACAACATATCCACAGTCCGCACCACGGTAAAGCGCCTCACGTATCACCTCCGCTGACTTTGGCAATCCCATCGTTACAACAGAAATAGTGGAGCCCGGGAACTTATCCTTCAGGATGAGAGCCTGCTCTAAAGCGTTCAGATCGTCCGGATTGAACACTGCAGGAAGGGCGCTGCGGTTCACAGTCCCTTCTGGAGTCATCGCATCTGGACCTACATTACGTGTGTCTGGTACCTGCTTTGCAAGTACTACGATTTTCAAACTCATAATTTGTTCTTTATATATAAAATGTGTATTCGCTATTATGTTTAGTCTGTTTAGTCCAATATAACTGACCGCAAAGGTAAGATTTTTTTTTCATTCAGGCAAGACTATTACTGGAAAATTGCCCAATCGACTTCAAATTGTGCACAATAAAGCGCACAAAAATAAGGCATTCTCAATTTTTTGTTACAATTATTCACATTTAATTTCATCAGAAAGAGAAAAGTTTATACCTTTGTAGCCCGATAACTATAAACATTCATAATACCCCATGAACAAGAAACAGTTGTTTTGTATCGCCGCCGGCATGGCCCTCGCGGCGAGTGTAGACGCATCGCCACTCATGGTATGCGACTTTGAGAATTACGCCATTGGTACGCAATGGCCCTTATGGCAGCGGTATGGAGGTGACGGATCATCCACAGCCACAGTGGTGGCCGACCCTCAGAACCCGGGCAATAAGGTGTTACATATAGTATTAAAAGAGTGGAACTGCTACCCACTGTTCACTCTTCCAACCGAGTTGCGCGGCAATGCCATCACTGACAGGTATCCCATGGTACGCTGCAAGCTGTACCGCAGTGACAGTGACGCAAACGACTGGAAGCAGCTTGCGGCCTTCATCGGCGACCAGGAAGTGTACCGTGACGAGGGATATCCACACCAGGGTGACAAGAACACATGGCAGACAAGGACATATACAATGACTGCCGTAGGGGCGGACAATGCCTCTGACAGGCTAAGCATAGGCCTGCACAGCGACGCTTCAGACTATTACATTGATGATCTGCAACTGTTCGGACCATACGATGACTATATCACCGCCGAGGACGGTGCAACCCTTGACTACTGTGTCAGCAACACCTCGTCGTCATACAAGAGCATCCCGGACAACATCTACATCCCCGAGAACACCACTGTCAACGTGAACACATCACGTTACAGCGAATGGACGGGCATAGTGGCAGGCAGCGGAACCCTTAACATCTACGCTGGCGGCGAGCGTTCATACATAGGCACGAAGGACAGCAAGGGCGCAACATATCCTGACTGGAGCGGCATGACAGGCGATGTGCACGTATATCCATACAAGGAAGTGGCCTCCAGCTGCGGCTTCTACGGTCTGTTGATGCAGAGCGGCACTTTCTCTCCTGATGACATCAACGGCACACGCAGCAACACTGTCTTCGCAAACAAGACCTTCGTGCTGCATGATGGCGCCACATTAGCTGTAGAGTCCGGCACAAGAGGCATCAGATTCGGCGAGCTGCAAACAGAGACAGGTTCTGTGCTCAGCGGATATTACAAGAACAGCAACGCCAAGTCCTACTACATTTTCGGCGCAAAGAACACCGACGCAGTACTGGCTGGAAAGATTGCGCCATCCAATTCCGGCAACTCTGTCGGCCTGATCAAGGAAGGAACAGGCACATACCGCATCACGGGCAATGACAACAACATCAACGGAGACATAAGGCTGATGGAAGGAACGCTGATGGTTGAGAACGACATCGAGGCGGCACAGGCGGGCAAGAAAAGCGGAGCGACAGGCAGCGCAGGCAAGATGATGGTGTTCAAGGGTGCCACATTGGGTGGTAATGGCAGCATTGCGGCTAACACAGAGGTATACGGAACCCTGATGCCTGGCAGCAAATCAGCCGGTACACTGCACTTTGCCAACTATGCTACGGCCACTTCCGGCGTGAACGTCACACTGCATCCTGAGGCTAACATTGTATGCAGAGTAAAGAATGCCAGTGAATACAGCACATTAGAGATAAACGGTATCCTGACATACAGCAGCAAGACACAGGACTTTGAGGACTCAGAACTCAAGCCACGTCTTACTATCTCCCTTGAGAAGGGTGCGGAACTCGCGGTCAATGACGAGGTGACACTACTCACCGCCACAGGCAAAAACGCCACGGAATGGGATTTCCGATACCGATATCCAAAGCAGTACACATGGACAATAGAACGCAGAGAGGGCGAGAACGGCGCCTACATCATCGTTGCCAAGGTGACATCGCTCGACTACAGCGGACAGGGCGACATAGAGGATGATGACAACGAGGAGCAGAACAAGGGCGAGTATCCTGATGATGACTGGACAGCAGACATCACAGACAACACTCCTCTGCGCACATACGCCGGCAAACTGGGCAAGAGCATCGGCGTGGCCGGGGCAAGCTACCGCTACGATTGCAGCAAGGATGATGGCGAGGCCGGGCTCATAGGCCGTGAATTCAACATCATTGTAGGTGAGAACGAGATGAAGTTTGACGCAACAGAGCCGCAGCAGAACGTATTCAACTACGGAGGTTCCGACGCTATAATGTGGCTTGCAGAGCGCAACAATGCGGAGGTGAGAGGACACACACTGGCATGGCACTCACAAGTGGCGTCATGGGTAAGCCAGGACGGCAAGAAGAACAATAACAACTTCACAAGGAGACAGTTGCTTGACATCCTGAAAAACCATATATACAACGTTGTAGGAAAGTACAAGGGCAGGATACGCGAATGGGATGTATGCAACGAAGTGCTTGACGATGACCAGAGCATAGTGCGCACTAACCCTAACGCCTATAAGCTGCGCCCGTCCATCTGGTCCACATATATCGGCGAGGAGTTCATCGACTCCGCCTTTGTATGGGCACACGAGGCTGACCCCGAGGCAAAACTCTACATCAATGACTATGGAACCGAGTTCATGGGCAGCACAAAGGCCGAGGCATATTACAACCTTGTGAAAAGGCTCCAGAAAGACAACAGGCCGATAGACGGCTGCGGTCTGCAGTGCCACCTTACCACTGGAGAGCTTGACACGCTCAAACTCGAGAGGAACATACAGCGCTATGCCGCCATAGGCCTTAACTGCATCATCACCGAACTTGACATTGCTCTGGCTAATCCATACGCCGCCGACGCCCTGGACAGGCAGGCAAAGGAGTACGGAGCCATCACAAGGATATTCCTAAGGAATGACAACTGCCCGACAATGCTGTTGTGGGGAATATCTGACAACCACTCATGGCGACAGAACCAGCCACTGGTATTCGACAGTTCTCTGCAGCCTAAGCCGGCATACTACAACATCCACGCACAGATGAGAATGGCAACGGAGAAGGCTACAGCTGTAGAGCAGGTGAAGCCGGAGGCAGGACAGACAGGAATACTGCGCAAGACCTACACTACCCTCAACGGAATACAGACCAAGACACCAAAGGGAGTGGTGATAGAGCAGACCATATACTCTGACGGAACTGTCAGAACAGTAAAAAAGGCATACTGAAAACTATACTAAACAACACACATAAAAGCAGGCTACGGACCACTCCCGACAGCCTGCTTTTGTATATGTTTTACAAACGCTATCAAGTACCAAAACAAAAGCATAGAGATTACCCTGTAAAAGCTATCAAATTACAGTGTAATCTCTATGCTTTTACAAGGTAATCAGATAGCTTTTGTAACGGCATCAATTCGCCTCTGATTCTCAACAGGTTACAGGCAGGCCAAATTCTTTTCCGCATCACGTCAACGCTGCTCCGTTCCATCATGCGGAAAGGGAACAAAATCCTACCTATATTAACGCATTTGAACAGAAAGATTTGTCAGACTCTGAAAAATGTTGTAATTTTGCAGGCGTATTCCATAATCCAACAAGACATCATGTATAACGCACTTGTAAAATTCAGTAACTGGCTGTCCAGCTACACCTCATGGTTCATCATCGCCATAGCCATCATAACGTACTTCATCCCGTCCCTTTTCACTTGGGTACATGGCAACACGCAGTCGTGCATACTCGGCTTCATCATGCTAACCATGGGCCTGACGCTGACCGTACAGGACGTGCGCGTTCTGGCCTCAAGGCCATGGGACATACTTATCGGCACGGGAGCGCAGTTCACTCTGATGCCGCTCATAGCATGGACACTCACAGTCGGGCTGTCATCGCTTGGTGTTCCCATCCCAAAGCCCGTCACCGTAGGCATAATCCTCGTGGGCTGCTGTCCCGGTGGGGTGTCAAGCAACATAATGTCATACCTGTGCCGCGGCGATGTGGCCTTTTCCGTAGGCATGACAACGGCATCCACCCTACTCGCTCCTGTCATTACCCCGCTCCTCGTGCTGTGGCTGGCAGGCGAACAGGTTGAAGTGGACGCGCTCGGTATGTTCCAGAACATACTCATCGTAACCCTTGCGCCGGTTACAGTGGGCTTCTTCTCAAACCTGTTCCTTGGAGACAATGACACTTTCAAGAGGACCCAGGCCGTAATGCCTGCCTTCAGCGTGCTTGGCCTGGCCTGCATCGTGGGTGGAGTGATATCCACTGTACACGACAAGCTGCTGCTTGAGGGTCTGACTTTCTTCATGATAGTGTTCGCCGTAGTACTGGCCCACAACTCCTTAGGCTATCTTACAGGCTACACTGTAGGCAGCCTGTTCCACTTCTCCAAGGCCAAGAAGCGCACCATATCCATAGAGGTAGGTATGCAGAACGCCGGTCTGGCCACGGTACTGGCATCAACATTCTTCGTAGCGACGTGCCCGTTGGCGGTAATTCCGTGCGCTCTAAGCTGCGCATGGCATTCAATATCCGGGACTATTCTTGCAACATGGTTTCGCAGTCGTGACAAGGCTGCACTGAATACGCCTGCCTGACCTACACATTATATTATATATGAAAAGTATGGCCCACGGGAACATTCCCATGGGCCATACGCTTATCTTGTCCCAACGGTGCGCAACCGCTGTCGCCTTACACTGCCTGCATTCTCTCTCCGCTACGCAAGGAAGGGGTCAACGGTCGTCATCAGGTCAGCCCTTGACATTGCCCCACTCTGTCTCCACAGCACCTCTCCATCCCTGAAGAGCATCAGCGTGGGCACAGACCTTATGTTATACAGGCCGGCAATGTCACCATGCTGATCCACATCAATCTTCACAATGCGGAGCTTGTCACCGTATGCCGCCTTAACCTGTTCCAATACAGGGTGCATCATCTTACATGGCTGGCACCATGTAGCAAAGAAATCAACCAGTACAAGCTGGTTACCAGAAATCACATCATTAAACATTTCCATAGTCTATCATTACCAATTAAGTTCGACATCTTTTCCAAAAGGCGCAAGAGACAATCCCGCCATCTTGAAATGCTGCTTTGCAAACGGGATGCCTATAATCGTTATAAACAGCAGTACCCCAAAGATTATATGCATCAGGCAGGCCCATAGGCCTCCGAATATTATCCACAGGATGTTCAATGGAATACGTATGCATCCCGTCAGGCTGTCAGTATCCTTTACCTCCGCACCAAAAGGCCACAGGCACAGCAGACCAATCTTGAACGTCTGGAATGCAACAGGAATGCCGATAATGGTTACAGCCATGGCAAGACTACCAGTAAAATAGCCTATCGCGGCCTCAAGACCTCCAAAGAGCCACCATACTATGTTTCCTAATATACGCATAATAGTCCTCCTTCTTTTTTTAGTTAAACAAAAGCATTAATAAAATCTATCCGCAAAGATAAGACTTTATTTTGGAAAAACCATCATACTTAAAAGAATATCACACCTTTTTTATTTTATTATCTATAAACCCACAAATTAATTTTTATTACCCCTAAGAACGAAAAAACTCAAAAAGAGCTTCATTATATCAGATATTTTTCCTAACTTTGTGACATAATACATAAAGAAACACAGAATATGTCTGAATACATAGTATCGGCAAGGAAATACCGTCCTATGACATTTGACAGCGTAGTGGGTCAGTCTTCACTGACAACTACGCTGAAGAATGCCGTAGCCACAGGCAAACTGGCGCACGCCTACCTGTTCTGCGGCCCACGGGGAGTGGGCAAGACCACCTGTGCACGCATCTTTGCCAAAGTAATAAACTGCCTTTCCCTAACCCCTACAGGCGATGCCTGCGGACAGTGTGAGAGTTGCCGTGCCTTTGACGAGGGACGCTCACTGAACATATTTGAGCTTGACGCCGCATCAAACAATGGTGTGGAGCATATAAAGGCGCTCATGGAGCAGACAAGGATACCGCCACAGTCCGGAAGATACAAGGTGTTCATCATTGACGAGGTGCACATGCTGTCCACAGCAGCGTTCAACGCATTCCTAAAGACTCTGGAAGAACCGCCAGCACACGTGATATTCATACTCGCCACCACGGAGAAACACAAGATACTGCCAACCATAATCTCACGCTGTCAGATATATGACTTCGAGAGAATGACGGTTCAGGACATCACGGAACATCTGAAGTTCGTGGCGGACAAGGAGGGTATAGCATACGAGGATCTTGCTCTGAACGTTATTGCGGAGAAGGCAGACGGGGGTATGCGCGATGCTCTGTCAATTTTTGATCAGGCCGCTTCCTTCTGTCAGGGGAACATAACCTATCAGAAAGTACTTGAAGACCTTAACGTACTGGATGCAGACAACTACTTCAACATCATTGACAAGTGTCTGGAGAACAATGTGACGGAGGTGATGCTACTGCTGAACGGGATACTGTCACGCGGATTTGACGGAGGCCAGACAGTCAACGGACTGGCCGCACACATCAGGAACGTGCTCATGGCCGCAGACCCTCAGACAACAAAGCTGATAGAAGCCAGCGAGACACAGCGCAAAAGGTATGCGGAACAGGCCAAACGATGCACGCCGAGGTTCCTGTACACCGCGCTGAAGATACTGAACCAATGTGACGTGAACTACAAGCAAAGCAGCAACAAGCGCCTGCTTGTAGAGCTGTCACTGATACAGGTGGCGCAGATTACGCAGGAAGACAGTGACGATAACAGTGCGGGGCGCAGGCCCTGCAGACGTCTTAAATCTCTGTTCAGGAAACTGATGGCGGAGGCTGGAGCCGTTAACACCAGCACAGCCACCCACTCCAAGGGAGAGGGGCAGAACCAAACAAGCATTAACGACACAAAGAATGTAGCAGAGGTGGCAAACACTGACTCTGCCACCACACAGCAGACGGAGAAGAATGTGACTGAACCGCGTCCGAGGGTGAAGCTGAACAGCATAGGCGTATCATTCCACAATATAATGAACAGGAACACCCAGGCGAGGAAACAGGACGAGCAGCCATCATTGGGAGAGGCAGCAAATGAGTCAAACGCATTTACTGAAGACGACATCCGTCGCGAATGGCTGGCCATGTGCAACAGGATGATGCAGGGAAAGGAGCATAACGCCCTTGCCAAACGCATGATGAACGTACAGCTGAGGATTACTGACTTCCCACACATAGAGGCTATTGTGGAGAACAGCATACTGCAACACGACATTGGGGAGATACTGCCAAGGGTGCAGGTCACCATGGCGCAGTACCTGCATAATGGTTCTGTGACGGTATCACTGCGCCTGGCGGAGCAGAAAGAGATCGTACGCCAGTTATCACCTCGTGAGTTTGTACAGAAACTGATAGACATGAACCCGGACTTCGCAACTATGCAGAAGGAACTGAAGCTGGAGGTGGAATGAATGGACGGTGTGTCAAGACCGTCACTACAATGAATGCAGGCAGACTCAATGGAACAATCCATGAGGGTCTGCCTGCATTCCTTATCTTAAAAAAAACTTAATATCGCTTAATCAACATCTACATCCACCAGCTGTAACTTGGCGTTGAACTTCAGTTCCACACCGTTTGACAGCTTGACCTCATAGCCCTTCTTGTCCTTCTCTATCTTTCTCACCTTCTCTCCCGGATAGTTAGCCTTGACATACCGCATGATGGCTGCAGGAACGATGGATGATGGAACTGCGGACTTACGGCATTCTATCTCCTCCCAATAACCTTTCCTGTCGAATTTCATACTGCATCCATTAGCCAGCAATACGGTGTAGTCCTTATCAAAGACATCTTTATCCTGCTTCACGACAGACATCTTGACGCCAGAAAAATGCCTTTTCAGGAACTGTTGCGTGATGGCAGGAAGCTCTTTTACCTGTATCAGCCTGTCACTGTCAGCACACGCCATCGTTGCACACACACTAAGAATGCCTAAAAACAGTAGCTTTAATCTTCTCATACTTAATAGTTTTTATTGGTTAAACATTATAAATCATGCAGGATCCACATCGAACGACACCATAAGCTGCTTATAGCGCACATCCTTCAACAGTCCTTCCGTAGCCTGACTGATACGCTGACGCACAGGAAGCACACCGAGCTGCGGCTCCAGTTTCAGCACTATCTTACGTATAAAGAGCGTCTTGATACGCGACACGGCCGGTTTGTCCGGTCCAAGGACACGGTCACCGAAGAACTGGCGCAGTCTGCAGCCCAGCTCTATGGCCGCACTGTTAACCACAGAATCATCCTTATGCTTCAGATACACATCCACAAGGCGTGTGAATGGAGGATAGCGGAACTGTTTTCTCTCCGCCATCAGCCCACGGAAGAAGCCTTGGAAGTCTCCATTCACTATCTGGCGTATCACCGGCAGTGACGGTCTGGTGGTCTGCAATATCACACGTCCGCGCCTTCCCTTGCGCCCTGCACGCCCCGCCACCTGTGTCATCATCATGAAGGAATGCTCATACGCCCGGAAATCAGGCTGGTTCAGCATGGTATCAGCAGACAGTATGCCCACGACACTAACATTGTCAAAGTCCAGTCCCTTAGTAACCATCTGCGTACCTATAAGCAGATTGGTACGTCCTTCAGAGAAGTCTGTTATTATCCTCTCATAAGCATTACGCGTATGTGTGGTGTCGAGGTCCATGCGCGCTATCCTCGCGGTCGGAAATGTCTCTGCTATCATGTCCTCCACTTTCTCTGTCCCTGCTCCACGGTCATGCAGATCACGGTTGCCGCAGTCCGGACATACAGGCGGCATCTGGTAAGTATATCCACAATAATGGCACGTCAGTGCCGCCTGGGTCTTGTGATAGGTCAGAGACACATCACAATTAGGGCATTTGGATGTCCATCCACACTGGTGGCATTCCACAACAGAGGAGAAACCGCGGCGGTTCTGGAAGATGATAGCCTGCTCTCCGTTTGCCAAAGCCTCCGCGACAGCCTCCTTCAACTGCGGAGACAACATACCGCGCATTATCTTCCTGCGGCGCAAATCCTTCACATCCACAACCTCTATCCGTGGCAGCTGCAGGTCATTGTATCTCTGTGTCATCGTGACAAGATTGTACTTACCCTGCATAGCAAGGAAATAACTTTCAGCGGAAGGGGTGGCAGTACCAAGAATGACCCTCGCCCCACTCCATTTTGCCATCATCAGAGCCACAGAACGGGCATGATAGCGCGGTGAAGGATCATACTGCTTGAAATTATTCTCGTGTTCCTCGTCTATTATCACCAATCCTAAGCGCTGATATGGAAGGAATACTGCAGAACGTGCACCAAGTATTACATCATAAGGAGCATCCGACAGCTGTTTCTGCCATATCTCCACCCTTTCCGCATCCGAGTATTTGGAATGATAGATGCCCAGACGATTACCGAAAACACGCCGAAGCCGCTGCGTCATCTGCACAGTTAGCGCTATCTCCGGCAACAGATACATCACCTGTTTACCGTTATTTATGGCCTCTTGTATAAGATGTATGTACACTTCTGTCTTGCCTGACGACGTAACACCATGCAACAGGGTTATGCCAGAACCTGTACCGTCATGCTCAAGCTCACGTTTTGCCTGCTCCTGCACTGCACTTAGCGGCCTGATATTCTCGGGATGCGCCTCGCCGCCCTCTCCTATCCTGCTCACCTCAACGTCATACAGCCTCAACATACCCTTGTCAACCAGCGCATGCATCACCGGGACAGTGGAATGTGACACATTCATCAGTTCCTCGCGGGTAACCTCCCTCACCACGTTTCCTGCATTATTTACAGCCTTATCCCAATGTGACAGTGTGAGATACTGTGAAAATACGGCCTGCTGCCTTACTGAACGCCGAAGCATCTCCATGGCATTACGCAGCGACTGCTCTGTGCGGAAGGTATCACCAAGCGTGACATAGGTTTCCATTCGCGGCCTGTAACCGCTCTCCTTCTTCATGCCCTGAGGCAGGGCGGCCTTCAATATATCACCCATTGGAGACATATAGTACTCAGATATCCACTGCCATAGGCGGTACTGCTTTGGCAAAAGCACCGGCCGCCTGTCAAGAACACTTATCAATGACTTCACAACTATGTCCCCATCAGGAGCATCCTCATGCACACGCACCACAAGAGCCGTATGTGTCTTGGTAAGTCCGAAAGGCACCTTGACCCTGACGTATGGCACTAACCCATCCTCCATATCCTGTGGTACAGAATATGTGAAAAGGCCATGAAGCGGCAAAGGCAGTATGACATCAACGTAAGTCATATTATACAGTAATGATGATAAACCATTATTAGTGCAGGCAAATTTACTAAAAAAAATCTTTCTGACGGATATTTTTCACAAAGTTTCATGCAAAGACTTGGCTTTTTCAATTCTTTTAGCTACCTTTGTACACAAAACTAACATTCAAAACCGACAGATGACACGCATAGGATACGATGCAAAAAGGTACTTCCACAACAATACGGGACTGGGCAACTACAGCCGCACTTTGGTTCAGGCCATAAAAAGGGCATATCCCAGTGTGGACACAGTATTGTATGACTGCAAAAGCATAGAACGCACCTTCAGACTGGGACGCAGGGCGGCCAAGGAAGGATGCAAACTGTTTCACGGCCTGTCCAATGAGCTGCCGCGTGACATTGTGAAAGCAGGCATACCATCAATAGTAACAGTCCACGATGTGGCATGGCGCACATTCCCGGATATGTATTCTGCCATAGACCGCCACATCTATGACATCAAATATGGATGGTCGGCACAGAATGCAACACACGTTGTATGTATCAGCCAGTCAACCAAACGTGACGTAATGCGTATATACAACGTTCCGGAAGAGCGTATATCTGTAATATACCAGCCCGTTCAACAGACATTCTACACACCGATGGACAAGGACGAGGCCAAAGCGTTATGCGACATGATACTGCCATACACCTCCGGCAGAGAGTTCATCCTGACAGTAGGTTCCATCAACAGCCGCAAGAACCTTTTAGGAATAGTCAAGGCGCTCCATGCCATAGCGCCGGAACGCCGTCCACTACTCGTGGCAGTAGGTAACGGAAGAGCATATAGAAAGAAGGTGGAGCAGTACATCAGCGAACATCATCTGCGCAACTTCGTGAGGATTGAGTCCGGAATACATGACGCGCACACGCTGCAGGCACTGTACACCTGCGCACGCTGCATGATTTACCCCTCTTTCTATGAAGGCTTCGGACTGCCGGTGGTGGAGGCGGCGCTGCAACACTGTCCTGTCATCACAAGCAACGTGTCCTCTTTACCCGAGGCGGCAGGCCCGTCAGCAATACTGGTAGACCCGAATGCTGTCAGTCAGATGACAAATGCCATCTGCAGACTGATGGACTCACCGGAAGAGCGCATGGCCCGCAGTGAGGCATCCTACAACTATTGCAGTACACACTTTGCGCCAGAAGCACTGACAAGACAGATGTATGACCTTTACAACACAATCATAAACAACAACTAACAAAATAACTTTATATGAAGAAGACCTTACTATCACTATCCCTTGCAGCCATGACGCTGCTGCCTGCAGATGCCATACAGGTAAGGGAGACACTGAACCGCGCGCCTGTCGCCGTGTCTACCAGGACGGGCATACTGGTATCCTGGCGCGCTTTGACCGCAGATGCCTCCGGAACGAGTTTCAACGTATACCGTGACGGTGTGTCAATAGCCAAAGGACTTACCTCCAAGACCAATTTCCTTGACAAGGCGGGCAAGGCAGGAGCCAAATACACCATCGAGACAGTGGTGAACGGAAGCGTAACAGAGACAAGCGAGACAACTGCATGGGACAATATGTTCACTACAATAAAGGTTAACCGCCCTGCCGCACAGCCTGCCGCCAACGGTACCATGGGACACTACAGGCCTGATGACATAAGTGTGGGCGACCTGGACGGCGACGGTAACTACGAGCTTGTATTGAAGTGGATGCCGGACAACCAGCAGGACAACGGATTTAACGGCTATACTTCTCCCTGCATAATTGACGCATTCCGCATGGACGGCACACAGCTATGGCGCATAAACCTCGGTCTGAACATACGATCCGGCAACCATTACACACAGTTTCTTGTATATGACTTTGACGGTGACGGCAAGGCGGAGATGATCTGTAAGACCGCCCCCGGCTCAAAGGACGGCAAGGGCGAGTTTGTAAGTAAGGCTGGAACGGAGGCAAGTGTCACCGGGATTGACAACACTAAGACATACGTCAACTCCAACGGACGCATAAGCGGAGGAGAGGAACTGCTCACGGTGTTCAACGGTATCACAGGAGCGGCCATGCACACCATATTCTATTCCCCAAGCCGTTCAGGCACAGACTTCGCCACAAGCGCCACAAGCTACAGTTCATCTGCATGGGGTGACAGCAACTATAACCGCGGAAACCGATACAACGCGGCCGTAGCGTATCTTGACGGCACTGACAATCTGCCTTCAGCCATTATGCAGCGTGGTTACTACACACGCTGTTACCTATGGGCCGTGGACTGGGACGGAAGCTCTTTGTCCACACGCTGGCTGCATAAGGGCACAGGTGCCAACGCATGGATGACCGTAGACGCTAACGGCAAGACTACAAGCTGGGGCAGCAAGATGTCAAGCTACGGCCAGGGAGTACACGGCATAAGTGTAGGCGACGTGGACGGTGATGGAAAGGATGACATAGTGACAGGCGGCGCTACTATAGCGCATGACGGCTCCCTGCTATGCTCTACAGGTATGGGACACGGGGACGCCATACACCTTGCAGACCTGTGTCCTGACCGTAAGGGACTGGAGATAATGATGCCACACGAGGAAAGTCCGTTCGGATATGACGTGCACGACGCCACCACGGGAGAGATAATAGTCAGCGCCACAAGCAGCGAGGACAACGGACGCGGCCTGGCAGCAGACTTTATCCCAGGCAACAGAGGATATGAGTTCTGGTCCTCGGCAGATGGAAGCATACGCTCTTGCGCCACAGGCGAGGCCCTATCCGGCAGCAAGCCAGACACCAATTTCCGCATATACTGGACAGGAGATCCTTACGACCAGACTTTTGACGGACGGTACAACAGCCAAACCGGCACGTGCTCACCACGTATTCGCAACTACAATACGGCGAAAAAGAATATAAGCACATTCCAGGAGTTTGCCGCATACGGCTCTCCATCCACCTGCAACACCACAAAGGCCACACCATGCCTGCAGGCAGACCTGCTCGGTGACTGGCGTGAGGAGATTATAATGTACCAGCATGAAGATGACTACTCGTCAGACCAGTGCACCCTTATGCTGTTCTCCACACCTGAAGAGACGCAGTACAAGGTTCCATGCCTTATGGAGGACCACCTGTACAGGATGGGAATAGCATGGCAGAACTCCTCATACAACCAGCCGCCCCACCTTGGATACAGCCTGCCTGACTATCTGAACATAAACGGTTCGGCATACACCACACACACTTCAAGCAACGCCCCCGAAGCTCCGAAGCCGGAAACGCCCGACACACCGGAGGAACCTGGCGTAGAACAGACAGAACAGCTGGCCGTGCCTGCCGCTGACAAAGGCAGCGTAAGCGGTATATGCTATACCGCAGGCGTACACCAGGAGCTTACAGCATCCAAATCCGGAGAATATCTGAAGATACGCACAGGCAACAATGGCGGCACTCTCACATTCAACGTTAACAGTGGATATGTGATAACAGGAATAAAGGTTGAGGCCTACAGCAACAACAAGTCCACAACGGCTGACCGCTCAATAACCCTCACCGACATCAACATTGACGACCAGGAGCAGTCCGTACTTGCTGCGCCTGTGGTATTGCCGGGTGGAACAAAAGGCAGCACCCCTGTCATTGCGGAGGCTGACGGATTCAAGGCCTCAAAGAGTGTCGTACTGAAGTTTGACAACTCACTCATCACAACTTCTGACGTTGACGCCAACGGCAAGAACAAGCAGATAATGGCAATCATCACCTTCACATACTGTAAGGCTACAGCCATTACTGGAACGAAGGATGAACAGAAAGGAGACACCGACAGAGCTATATACGAACTCAATGGACGCAGGGTGAATACGCCGCAAAAGGGCAACATATACATTATTAATAATAAGGCATACGCATTCTAAGCGATATACCGGATGGCCGCCAGATGTCAGAACAGTAGAAAGGGGAAAACTCTGACTGACACATGGCGGCCATCATTGTATATCAACAGATAACAAATCTTTTTATGTAAGATAAGTATTACCGAAAACTCATTCGTATATAAGTACGAATTAAACATTAAACAACACCTAACGACATGAGAAAACTATTAACCATCATTGCCATTGCTGCCTGCACCGCAGCATCGGCACAGAAATTCAACCATTTCTCCACAACAGAGAAAGCGGTATGGCAGCAGGGAAAGAACCTAAGCATGAGCAAAAAGGCGGGAGCACAGCCTGCACTGGATGTCAAAGGCAACGAGCAGGGACACACCTTCAAGGCATGGGGCACCTGTTTCAATGAGCTGGACCTTGACGCGATAAGCCTGCTTGGGGAGAAAGAGCAGCAGGAAGTGATGCGCCGCCTGTTCGCTCCAGACGGTGACCTGCGCTTCACACGAGGCAGACTGACAATGAACGCCAACGACTACAGCCGCGCATGGTATTCATGCGACACCGTGGCAGGCGACTTCCAGTTGCGCTATTTCAACATAGAGCACGACAAACAGAACGTCATACGCCTGATACGCATGGCACAGCGCTACCAGCCCAACCTTACATTCTGGATGTCTCCATGGTGTCCGCCGGCATGGATGAAGATAAACAACGACTATCCTGTGGTGTCAAGCCAGTTCAACAAGCAGCCAAAGGAAAAGGACTACCTGCTGTTTGACGGCATAGGAGAGATAAACGAGGACGAGGTGAAGATGGCCGGACAGCAGAAAGGCAAGTTCCCTTACAGACTGGCTGTGCAGAACTACATGATACAAGACCCACGCTACCTGCAGGCCTATGCCGATATGTTCTGCAAATTCATTGAGCTGTACGCCAAGGAGAACATACCTATAGACATGGTGATGTACCAGAACGAGGCTTACTCATACACTCCGTATCCGGGATGCGCATGGACTGCCGACGGCACAATCACCTTCAACCGCGACTACCTCATCCCCACCCTGCGCAAGAAGATGCCAAACGTAAAGGCATACATAGGCACATTCAACACAAACCGCAAGGAATATGTGGAGAAAATCATAGACGGACTGAAGAATGATGTACAGGGAGTGGGACTACAATGGGAAGGCCGAGACAACATCAAGGCCCTGAGACAGCGTTATCCGGATATGCACTTCATATCATCAGAGAGCGAGTGCGGCAACGGTTCTATGGACTGGCGCGCAGGAGAGCACACCTTCCACCTGTTATGCGACTATATCGGCAACGGATGTGATGAGTACTACATCTGGAACTTCATACTGTGCGACAACGGACGCTCACCATGGGGATGGTCACAGGACGCACTGATACAGGTAGACTCTAAGACAAAGAAGCACCGTTACACCGCAGAGTTCTATGCAGTGAAGCACTTTGCCAACCTGATACCTGCCGGCAGTAAGGTGATTGCATACAAGAGCCGCGAGGAGAACAACGGCGTTGCAGTCATTGCCTTTGTACGTCCGGACAAGAAACGCGTAGTGATAGCTGGAAACTTCACAGATAAATCCCGTATGACAACAGCAAAGATAGGGAATAAATATCTGAACATTCCAACACAACCACACTCTTTCAACACCTGCGTAGAGGCTAAATAAAACAGTCACATTCTATACGAATTTTGAACTGTATCTATACCCAAAACAAAAGCTATCAGATTACACGGTAAAAGCATAGAGATTACATGGTAATTTGATAGCTTTTACTGTGTAATCTCTATGCTTTTACAACACCCCTGCTACATTATTGATTTCCAATAGGTTACAGACGCGACCAAATCTCCGTCACACATACGTTTAGCCAATCAATTTTCTGATGATGACAATGCGGCTTGTAAGTGAAAAAACACGTTTCATTTACAAGTCGTAAATTATAAACTGTGCCGTATGTGATGGCATGAGGAAAACTGTCTATATCTGACAGAAGACACGGAAGGGAAACAAAGGAAAACAGTGAGTTATAAGAAAAACTTAGATTTTGGTGTATTTTTTACGCAAAATATTTGGAGGTTTAAAATAATTGCATTACCTTTGTGGTGTTTTTTTTACACAACGATATTTTAATAGATATAAATATGGAAAACGAAGAGTTGAAATACTGTTACAAATACCCTCATCCAAGCGTGACAACGGACTGCATTATATTCGGTTTCGATGGCACAAAACTGAGGGTTCTGCTGGTACAGAGAGGGCTGGAGCCTTACAAAGGGCGGTGGGCCTTTCCCGGTGGCTTCATGAAGATGGACGAGAGTGCGGAGGAGGGTGCATTACGCGAGCTGAAGGAGGAGACGGGACTGGACGCCGCATATATCCGACAGTTCCACACTTTCACCGCTCCGCAGCGCGACCCTCGTGAGCGTGTCATCACCATTGCATATTACGCGCTGGTGAGAATGCAGGAGGTTAAGGGCGGTGACGATGCTGATGACGCCAGATGGTTTGCCTTGGACGAAGTGCCGCAACTGGCTTTTGACCACGACCAGATACTCCGTAAGGCAGAGCAGGCACTGCGGCAGCAGATACACTTCGAGCCTGTGGGATTTGAACTGCTGCCAGAGCTGTTCACCATCAAGGAGCTGCAGAACCTGTACGAGGCTATACTCGACGTGCGTTTTGACCGCCGCAACTTCTACAACAAGATGAAGCGGCTGGGGATGTTGGAGCAGACGGACGAGACGGTTAACCCATCGCAGAAAAAGGAGGCATACCTCTTCCGCTTCAACAAGGGCAAGTATGAGGAGCTGAAGCAGAAAGGCTTCAGGCTGGAATTTTAAATATAAAATATTATCACTATGGACAACCGACTTAAAATTACCCCTTCGACAGTAATAACAAGCGAACGCCTGAAATTACTATGTAACCGTTACCACCATGAACTCTGCTATGGCCTCAGACCAAGTTGTATGCCGAAAATCCGCATCAGATATGTAGAAGACAAAGGAAAATTCGGTTATGCAGAGTTTGGGGACTTCTTTTTCTTCGCAGACGACTTGTATGTATGGAGGCAGGAAGAGGAATACGCAGATGATCACAGTCAAGATGTGGTCGATGGTACATTTGATGAGAAATGCACAAGGCAGGGATATGCCTGCCGTTTCTTATACGCGGGAGCGGACACCAATTATGTTGACTGCAATGGCGAGCATATCTTTGTAGGCGATGTGATAGAGCTAAAAGAGAAACATAGTGAGACACAGCTGGCACTGGGGTACTTTCCCTACCTTGAGAGTAAAGGAATGAGATACTGTTTCGTACTCGACAACCACTCACTCGCTCTTGAAGACTGTGCCGGCAGAAAGGATATACGTCTCACTCGCATAGGAACGACCTACTTTCAATTGGATCTGAATTACGAGATAGAAGACATGAATCAGAAAGTCCGTGACTTCAATGGCTGGCATGACACCAATGAGGAACATGAAGAAAAAGTACTCATGGCGAGATATACCCCTAATTTCGACCAAGAGCCATGGAAATACCACGGGCTGGAGATATTAGGAGCGGAATTTGACTGGAGATAATAACTAACCAAAAACAAATAAAATTTTTACACTTATGGAAAAAACAGATTATACCGCAACCATTCAAGAGTTGCTAAAAGGAATTGACAGTGAATTTGACAACACAAATCCACGACACATTAAAATGATACGCCATGCGGACAAGCGTACAAAACTGGGCAAGGATCAGGAACAAACACAGTTGTTTATTCGCGACAATCCTTTCCCATCCAATATTACAAGCATATACGCTCTTTACGTATACCGCAAAGATCTCTTTCTACAATACCAAAGCGAACAGTTAGCTTGCAATATGAAAAACATAAAATACCTTGTTTCTTTTATTGGAGAAAAGAATACAACAGCAAGGTTCGTTGGTGTATATAGAATAAACAGTAAAAGGGATAATCCAAGAGTAGAGGGCGAAGTAATTTTAGATTTGGAGCGAATAAAGGCTTTTGAGCATTTAGAAAAGAGAATTGTAATAGATTGGGGATTTCCAGCCAATGCATGGCATCAGTACTATTATAAAGAAAAGAAAGCGAGAATAGAAGAGTATATACAGGAACAAAGCAAAGCGCCATTGTTTAAATCATATTTAGAAGTAAATGTAAATCATGCTCAGTTGCAAGTGGCTGTTCAACATCCTGATTGGGTGACAATGCTAAAGGATGTAAATTGCATATACTGCATATTGGATACATCTAACGGTAAGCAATATGTTGGTTCCACCTACAATAAACAGGGGATACTGGGACGATGGTCTCAATATGCTGCAACAGGTCACGGAGGCGACTTAGATCTTGAGAAGAAAGGAGAAAATTACTGCAAAACCAATTTAAAATGGTCTATTCTGGAAACTCTACCGTTAGATATTTCTGCCCATGATGCCATAGAACGAGAAACGTTGTGGAAAGAAAAACTGGGTGTTAAAAGATTTGGCTATTGCAATAACTAATCATTCATTATGTACAATAGAGAATATACCCCCGAATTTATCTCGGAGTTAAAGGGAAACGAGATATTTGTGTTTGGAAGTAACCTTGCTGGCGCTCACGGTGGAGGTGCGGCACGGGTGGCATTCAGACAGTTTGGGGCAGTATGGGGTAAAGGTGTAGGTCTTCAAGGAAAGACATATGCCATCCCTACGATGCAGGGCGGAGTGGAAACCATCCGCCCATACGTTGACGAGTTTATCCAATTTGCCAAAGAGCATAAGGAACAGACATTTTTGGTGACACGCATAGGCTGTGGCATAGCAGGATTCAAAGACGAGGAAATAGCCCCACTGTTCAAAGAAGCAGAAAGCATTGACAATATACTTCTGCCACAGGAGTTCGTTGAATGTATTCAAACAACAGGAAAATCATAATATCTGTCTTCCGCATTTTGCAGGGCCTTACAGGAAAAGTTCAAGAAATAAGTATATAATATTTAAGCTAATATCTACTTTCAAAATCTGATAATGTCCTGATATAAAAAGAAAAAACGAAATTTATTGCAGAATTTAAGATTTTATGAGTACCTTTGCAAGAGAAAATATAAAGTAGGGACACGTATTCATTCCTACAAACCAATAATGAGACATAGACAGAATACAAGGTAAAACTAAATCAAGATAATACGAAACAGACATTGATACGCAAACAGAAACGCTTTCGGTAATTTGCAACCAGCAAAATTATCCACAGAAGAAGACAACTGGGCAAAGCCTCAAACCATTTACTTGGCGTTTCCGTTCTATACTTGATAACGAACATACATTATTATATTGAGCTTTTAGCTCTTGTTCTCTAATCTCGAATACCGCCAATATTCATCCACGAGAACAAGTAGACCGAAGGTTCACGCTTATAGGGCGTGAACCATTCTGTGCTTGTTGTGGATATGGTCACTTGGCGGTAACCAGAGATTAGACAAGTTACAGAATGGTTGCACGCCTACTTTTTATTCTATCTAATGAAAAAGCTACATTTTATTTTATACCTATTTTATGCGTGTTGGTTATTAGGATGTATAGGATGTGCATCCTTATACAGAACACAACATAACAAAGATTTTCATCAATCAGAGGATTCTGTCATTCTGTCAAAATGGGGAGAAACTGGCAAAGTCCTTACTGAATACAAAAACTTTGGTAGAATTTATAAACTTAATCCACTAACCAATTCATCTAAAAACAATTCAATAGCAGGCTTCCTGGTTACAGACACCCTGCAGAGTGTTAACTCTATACAAAGTTCTGCACTTCTATTCGCACTACAATCCCCATTTTTTTACGCAGCAGACAGTACTTCCTTTAAAAGTGTTTTTGCTCCATTTATAGCCATAGAGATACAAGGCAAAAATAAAACTAAACAATATTTACTGCTGAGCTATAATAATAGGGAATTAGCATTGGCCTCTGATTCCATGGTTATAAAAAGAAGGAAATACGATAACCATAAATTTTTCTTGTCATTAGGCCTCAGTCTGCTCCCAAATGACAATTATTTGAAAACTAACTACGAATTAAGTAAATAAGAGTGTTAAGCTATGAAGAAAATCATTTTAAACTGTCTATTTGTTGTTATGATTGTCTGTTGGGCTATAGTGCCCGCAAAATCACAAACCCTTCATGCCATAGTGTTTGCAGACACCCAAGATAATAATATTGGCATCTATGATAAGCAAGACTTTGTCAATATTACTTTAGAGCTGAATACAATAGCTTCGGCAACCGGCTTGAAATTAAAGCAATATTACTACAAAGACACTCAATGTAACAACAGCAATTTAGTCTCGGTATTATCGAACATAAAGACTTCCACTAATGATGTGGTCTTTTTTTACTATTCAGGGCATGGAACACGCTCTACGACCGACAACTCCGAATTTCCACAGATATGTTTGGGAAGTCATTATGAACAGGATTTCTATCCATTGGAAAAAGTTCTAAGCAAACTTTCTATGCTACCAGCAAGACTGAAAATTGTAATAGGTGACTGCTGTAACTCTATAGCTCCTGGAGTCACATCTAAAGACTATGCAACAAAAGGTCCAACAATTTTAACAAAAGAGCCGGTCAATGTATATTGTAATCTTTTCTTAGGTAGTGAAGGTACCATCATTGCGTCAGGAAGCAGAAAAGGAGAGAATTCAAGTACTATTAGTTATACAGACGGTAATCCTGCTGGTGGAATTTTCACTGTGACATTACTTGAGGTCATGCAAACTGTATCACAAAAAGGGTTAGATGCCAGCTGGGATAATATATTTGCAGCAACAAAAACGATGACATACAAACTACGACAGCAAACGCCTGTATATAACATACAGATAAAAAATAATGAAGAAAACTCCTCAAGCTATTCTGCGCCTGCCAACACTGCTACAGCTGACGAGGGAGGAATTAGCATTATCCAAATGCTTACTGCGATAGCCAACGAGAATATCTCTGTGGAAAAAAGAGTAAAAGTCATCGAGGAAGCATTACAACTGGCTTTTAGCTCTCCTGATGTTAAAGTTGAAATTGTAGGGCGCAATGGTATCACAGTTGTCGCAACAGAAAAAGCAAGCGACTTTGTCCTACGACTATGCACAACCCATAATCTGGTTAACCTTGTTGAGGTGGATGGAACGAAGGATGACAATGGGCGATACAAATATTTGAAAGTACATGAAATTTACAAAAACTATTAATCATAACATATACAACAATGAAAAGGATTTTAATATTATTTTGCAGTATTACAATGTTTTTGTCTGCAAACGCACAGGTAAACGATCTGTCCGAAAGTGATATTCAATCATTTAAAGATAGGGCTGGAGAGATTATAGATATGTTTCAAAATAACTTGTCTATTTTAGCCGGGAAAAAATACTCCATGAAAGTGAAGACTGTTTACAAGAAAAGTGTCCTGAAACTATTCATAGGAGAAGGTGAGCCATACACAGACCCTGATGGAGTGAAGCACACTGGCGTACAAATGCAAGTGTCAAAACTAAGAAATGGGAAAGAAGTAAAAAACAGAATATTGCTAAGCACATACCTTGATAATCTGATAAAGCTTCCATACGCCGAAATCAGACTGACTAAAGCCGACACATACAGAATAAGTAATATATATAAAGTGGGAGACCATTACGAAGCTACAGCCACAATATTCCAACGTTTTGAAGGCTTTAGCAAAAATGAACAGACTAAACTTTACAGTGATGTGACCCAAAAGAATATAAAGGTATACATTATTCCAGAAAACGACTATGTGTTGGGCCAACATTGGAGTGTCAGGCTCGGAGACATAGAAGTAGTTGACACAACAGACTTATAATATAGATATCAAGAATTATGCAAAAATGGATTTCTGTGTGGATACTGTTACAAATGATAAGTGTTCATGTGATCTCGCAGACACTTTGCGTTGATTTCAAGGAAGACTTGCTAAAAGGCAGGGTAAAACAAATAGACGAGTTCATGTGCCGTTTCAATATGGAAGAAACTTGGGATGGAAAGAAAATCACAGATAAAGGCGATAAGGATTTACGCAGAAAATATATAAAGACACTATTTGATAATGATACATTTAGAAGAAGTGACGGGACTTTCTCTCCAATAATTGAAAAATTTGCCAATACTATTACAGATAATGGATATACATTGCATTATGAAGACAGCACATGGACTGCAGTTGTAAAATGCAACGCAACAATCTGCAACAGAAGTGAAAGCATAACACTATATCTACAAACCAGACAACAGGCTAAAGGTGAGTTTGTATGGATAATAAAAGATGTCAAAGGAAAGTTGTTTGCATACCTGTCAGACAGTTCTGATGACAATAAACCGCATCTTTTTATCTCACCTATGGAACACGAGATAGGTTTCGTGGGAATATTGGACAAGCCTTATCGTGGAGCTGATTTAAGAAAAATGGTAGCAGATGACCGCACAACAAGCCGGCTGTCAATGTTGACAATGTTATTGGAATCAGGCCTGCTGAAACTTAATACCATACAACACGTATCGTTTAAATTCTCCACCGTTCCTGGATGGTCTTTTACTGTCAATAGAAAAGAGAAGAAAGGGTCTTATAACACAGGATGGCTCATAACAGAGATTATGGACATCAAACAATCTGACAAATGATAATAATATGAAAAGATTTTTTATAATAATATGCAGCCTACTTATTTGCGGTGCCAATTCGGCTGCTGTAAAATTGTTACCAGAGGATAGGGATCTCCTTATAAAGTATGTACAACAATATTGTGAGTTACTGAAGGATTTCTCATGTAATATGGAGAATGTCACTCTGATGGACTCAATAGTGGCAAAGTGTGAAAACAATAAGGTGCAGACGTTCAATGATCTTACTACTGTACACTCGAAAAGCGAGATAGAATACAATTCTGTTCCGCTGTTCCAATACCTGCAAAACATTACAACGAAATATGACAATGAGCTGGAAATGTCGTTTTCCGATTTCAAATGCGAGAAGACTGTAACAGAAGCATCCGTGGATACCTCATTGCAGACTTCCTATGCCATCATTCATGTTCTAAAAAAGATAAAGGGCAAGAATCTTAATGTGACAATACCACTAAGAATAACAATCAACACCTCAAACCTTAAAATAGGGGGAACAGTATCAGAGGAATATGAGGACCCTCATTCCCTATACTTGCGTGGACTCGAGTTTAATCAAGACGGGAAAACGGCCAAGGCGATAGAATGCTTTAAGAAGTGTACCACATACCGCACTTACTCTGGTAGATATAGGGCAATGACTATGATTGGCTTATCATATATCTTTGAAAAACGATGGAAAGAAGCTATAGAGATACTCACAAAAGCATCTGAAAATGACCCTGTCGGTGGTATTCAATTGGCAGCGGTATTATGTAATGGCGAGCTACCGATAGAACTGCGCAATTTTCAAAAGGCGTTATTGTTGTTAGAAAGATATGCCAGTGTTAGAGATAAGGATTTTCCCACTATGCAGCCTTTGGCTAAATATATGTTAGGTACGTTATATTTTGTGGGAACTGTAATACCTGCTGACAAAGAAAAGGCAAGAAAATATATAGAAGAGGCAAGTGATTTGGCTGCAAAAGAAAGTGAATTTACAATTATGGCATTATCTAATATCGCTTATATAGCATCACTTATAGGTGAACATTCCGATCCAGAACACGATTTGAAACTGTTAAATAATATTGAAAGAATAATACAATTAATTCAAACAAAGGAAATTCAGAATAAATTTTATTGGAATATTAATAAAGCGAGGGCCTTATTACATTGTAGTTTGAAACAGTACGAAGAGGCTTTAAATACGGCAATGAAATTGAAAGAATATGATCCTGCAAGCGGAAATGCCATTATAGCTAAAATATACAAAGAAACACAGCGGTATGAATTGGCTTTACAGCATTATAAGATTGCCGCAGACATGGGCGAGCCAGAAAGTTGCTACGTGGTTTGTTGCTATTATTATCCTTTTGAAAATTTAAACGAAGCAAATCTTGATGATTTCGGTAAATTTCTCCATCTGTCACATACGAACAAGAACAAGGAAAAAGCCATTCATTATATGAAAAAATCGGCAGAGAATGGCAATTTAGATGCCATGTTCAATTTGGCATTAATGTACTCCGATCCCAAATACGGTATGGTTGATTACAGCGAAATGGTGAAATGGGCACTTTTAAGAAATGATAATGGTCGTTCTTATAATGATTTGCAAGCTAATCAAGCTTTAATTTTGATTGCAATTTATACCATTGATAAAAAGCATTACGAGATAGTAGACATATTGAAACAATATGCCATAAATGGTGCAAGCGCCAACCTTATGTTATCAGAGATATATAGAGCAGACGAGTTTCCACAGAAAGATTCTCTCATATCTTTTGAATATATAAAAAAAGCAGCAGAGTTAGG
>JAUNOM010000022.1 GCA_030531085.1 Prevotellaceae bacterium
TTATTAGTGTTTTCGTTGATTGTTTTCAAAACTACAACCATCGTTTTGTTGTTTTGTTCTTTGGTTATTTAGTTGTTTTGTTAAAACTAATAACTCAAACTAACAACTCATCATTCATCACTCACAACTCATAACTACCCCAACCTTTATATAATTCTCCTCATTCTCTCCCTTATTCTCTTTCTGCCGTTGAGCTGGTGGCACTCCACCGTCCTGCGGCTGATGTTCAGTGTGGTTGCAATCTCGTCGATGGTCATGCCCTGTATTTGTGACATCTCGTAGACGCGTGCCGTGCATGGTGTCAGTTCCATCATCAGGCAGCGCTCCTTCTCGGCCAGATCATGAAAGGCGGCCACCTGCTCGGGTGTCAGACTGGGCCGGCTCCTCTCCATGTCGAACACGTATGACATTACCTCCTGTCTCTTATAGTGGCGGCGGATATGGTCTATCACCAGATTGTTGGCTATGCGGTAACACAGACTCTTCACCGTGTCCGTAGTCACTATGTCACAACCCAGCAGGCGTACAAACACATCCTGCACTATGTCGAGAGCCTCTTCGTAGTCGTTTATGCGAATTGACACATAGTTTACGAGTGGCGCAGCGTACTGCTCATAGGCATGGCTTACTATTATATTATTGTCTATTGCCATCAGTTAGGTAAGTTTTAATAGTAGTTCGGTTTATCTGTAATGGTTTTTACGGTTGCAAAATTACAGCATTTTTTGCAGTTGTGCAAGAAAATAATGGCGGACTGCTTCCATTCTACTACAAAAAGTATTATAAATAGAAATATATCTTTAAATCAGTCAGTTACAAATAGTCCAAATAAATTAGACGGATTACAATGAATATATAACTTAACTTTATTTGGACATTTATGCGTTATTTTTATCCTAATTATTTGGCAGTATAAAGAAAAAGTTCTACCTTTGCCGACAACTAACTTATATCTAAATTCAATAACCATACTATTGGCTCACAGACACCATAACGTACAGACTATATCACACGCCATTATCATGGCTCTGACGATACTGCTGCTGTCCCCCTGCATGACGGCGGCGGCTCCTGTGCGTATGCGCTCACTGACAATCTATGACGGTCTGGCAGGGGAGTCCGTCAACTGCATAGCTAAAAGCCCGTCGGGAATGATATGGGCCGGTACTGTCAACGGTGTCACCATATATGACGGCAACGAGATGCGCAACATTAACGTCAACCTTGCGCGCGCGCAGAACATTATCTATGATATAGCATTCACGGAGGACCATACGGCCTGGGTGGGATCAAGCAGCGGACTGTACCGCATGGATCCGGAGAAAGGAATCTTCAGCCTTGCCTCTGATCTGGTTCAGGACAAGGTGTCAAGCGTGTGCGCCAGGGGCAACACGCTGTTTGCAGGGTCCACGCACGGGTTCTACGTGTTCAGGAACAACAAGCGCTGGCAGGTCAAGATGTCAAGGGACCACCTGTCAAAGGCCAACAACGTGGAGGACATAAAGACTGACGCGAGAGGCGGTGTGTGGATACTGGGAGGCAGGGAGCTGTACAAGTACAATGAGAAGACAAAGAAGGCGGCACCCGTAGGACTGAGGGAGCAGCTGCGCATACATAATAACATGAGGCGCATGACGATAGCCGGAGAGAGGATATTCATTGGCACGTATAACGACGGCCTGCTGGTCTATAACATGAGGACGGGGAAGGTGAGCAGGTACGTGGACGTGGAGTGCCGCGTGGTGGTATGCGTGTCAAATGACGGAAAGTACCTGTATGTGGGTACCGACGGCGCGGGACTGAAGGTGATATCGCTGATGGAAGACCGCATGGTCAAGGAGTACACCACATCGCCGTGCAGCGAGATGCGGCTGCTGGACAACACGGTGTACTCGTTCTACCGCGACAGGAGCGGCGTGTGCTTTTTCGGATACTTCAGGCGCGGCATACACCACAGCTACAATGGCAGCGAGCTGTTCAAGTGTTACAGCACGCCGCACTTCAACAGCGACAGCGTGAACGTGCGCTCCATCTGCATAGACGGTAAGGTCAAGGTGCTGGGATCAAGGGGAGGACTGTACTACATCGACGAGGAGAGCCAGAGGTACAAGTTCTTCACGCCGGAGGAGCTGGGCGGCTCCATAGTGACCAATGTGGTGAAGTACAACAATATGTACTACTGCTGCACGTTCAACGGCGGTGTGATGCGCATAGACCCGGAGACTCTCACCACGTCACGCTTCGGAAGTGACCCCGCACTGGCTACGGGCAGCTTCAGCTGGCTGGCCGTCTCGCCGGGAAACCAGCTGAACATGGCCAGTAACACGGGACTGTACATATACGACAGCGGTACGTGCAGCGAGAAGGTGCTTAACTCACAGAACTCGCAGCTGTACAACTCGCAGGTGTACAACATACTGTTTGACAGGCAGCGCAGATGCTGGATATCCACGAATGACGGCATCTGCCTGTACGACCCCGTGGACGACATAGTGAGGGCGGGCGGCTTTCCGTACGGCTTCTTCAACAAGGCGCAGGATGCCAACGGCGTGATAGGACACGGCAGCAACCTGATATTCTTCGGAATAAACGGCATATACCGCACCAACGAGGAGCTGACGTCATTCGGACGCATAAACACCCAGCAGACAATAGGCGGAGACTACGTGTCGCAGGTAATCTACGACCCGTACTACAAGAACTACTGGATAGGCACAGAGCGCGGACTGTTCAAGATGGACACCACCTTCACCCACGTGACAAAGTTCGCGCAGGAGGTGGGACTGAACTCAAGGGAGTTCAGCAACAACGCCATCTTCATTGACAAGGAGCGGAGACTGTGGACGGGAACGGTGAAGGGACTGTACTATGCCAGTCTGGACAGCCTGCAGAAGTATGATGTGGGCAATGTGCCAATACATCTCAGCGAGATGATGATAGGCTCCAGGCACATATCGTTCGGCGAGCTTGTCTCCATAGTGTCCAGCCATACCATACGGCTGTCATACCACTGGGGCATACACACGCTGTCATTCCAGCCCTGCCTGCTTAACTTCAGCGACCAGGCCGGCCTGTGCTTCGAGTACAGGATAGGGGATGACGGGCCGTGGACGGTGCTGAAGAACAACGAGCGCGCCGTCATAGACCACGGACTGTCCATAGGCCACAACGTGCTGCAGGTGCGTCTGGCCGGACAGAGGCACATAACGGAGTATGAGGTCTACGTATGGCCGTCTACGGCATACGTGTGCGAGTGGATAGCCTTCATACTAATGACCGTGGCAGTGGCGATAGTGTACGGACAGCGCAGACGGTTGCGCAGGCAGAGGGAGGAGATGCAGCGCGTACAGAAGGAGCTGGAGGAGGTGAAGCGCAAATACAGCCGCGTGAACACCAACGAGGACGAGCAGCAGAGACTGCTGGCAAGACTGGAGGAGTACATGAGGCACGACAAGCCATATCTGAGTCAGGAGGTGAAGCTGTCGGACATCGCGTCGCACCTCGACATCTCCACCGTCAAGCTGTCGCAGCTGTTCAACGTTTACCTGCAGCGCAACTACTATGACTTCATGAACCATTACCGTCTGGAGGAGTTCAAGCGCCGCATAGACGACAAGCGCTATGCCCACTACACGCTGCTGGCACTGGCGGAGGAGTGCGGCTTCAAGCGCTCATCATTCTTCGCCACCTTCAAGAAGGTGGAGGGCATAACGCCGACAGAGTACGTGAAACGACATAGGGGAGGGTGAGGTGGCTTGGTTGGTTGTGGGTTGTTGGTTGTGGGTTTTAGGTCTTTGGTTATGGGTTTTAGGTCAGTACGCTATAACTTTACAGTCTATTCAGAGACCAAGAACTTAAAAATCAACCCCCAAAAACAAAAAAAGACCAAATAACCCACAACCTAAAACCAACAAAAGGCCCCCAACCAACAACCCCAAAAGACCTCCAACCCAAAACCAACAACCAACAACCATAACAATGAAAAAGCTATTCCCAACAATTCTCTCACTGGCCCTGGCGTGCACCGTCCAGGCCGGAGAACGCTACAACTTCAACGCCGCATGGAAACTGGCGGTGGGCAATGAGCCACGGGGCTCGGAAGTGAAGTTCAACGATTCTGACTGGCAGAACGTCACACTGCCATACGCCTTCAACCAGCATGAGGCCTTCGGAAAGCTCTGCGCGGAGCTGAGCGACACCGTGATGTGGTACCGGAAGCGCTTCACCCTGCCCAAGAGCGCGAAGGGTAAGCGCGTGTATGTGGAGTTCGAGGGAGCGCGCTTCGGAGCACAGGTATTCATAAACGGCCACGAGCTGGGATGGGGAGAGAACGGAGTGATGGCCTTCGGCTTTGACCTTACACCTTATATAAAATATAAAGGGGAGAATGTTCTGGCGGTATTCGTGGACAACAACTGGAAATATCACGAGCATCTGATGTTCCCCGACCCGAAGACAGGACGCATGACAGGGTCTGGATTCCAGTGGAACGACAAGAACTTCTACTGCAACTACGGCGGCATAAACAAGAATGTGTGGCTGCATATCATGCCGCAGGTGCACCAGACGCTGCCGCTTTACTCCAACCTCGGGACCACGGGAGTGTACGTTTACGCCAAGGACATAGACGTGAGGCGTGGCGCTGCCACGGTATGTGCCGAGACACAGGTGGTGAACGGGGGCAAGTCACGCCAGACAGTGCAGCACAAGGTCACCGTCATTGACAAGGACGGCCGCGAGGTGGCCTCCTTCCTTGGCGACAGCCGCACCGTCAGCCCCGGCGACACGGTGACATTGAAGTCGCAGAAGGCCCTCGAGGGGCTGCATCTGTGGTCCTGGGGCTACGGATACCTGTACACGGTGAAGTCCAGCCTGGTGCAGAATGGCAGGGTAACGGACGAGCAGAGCATACGCACTGGGTTCAGAAAGACGGAGTTTAAGGACGGCATGGTATACCTCAACGACCGCGTGCTGCAGCTGAAAGGCTTCGCGCAGCGCTCCACCAACGAGTGGCCCGCACTTGGCATCTCCATTCCTGCGTGGATGAGTGACTACTCCAACAGCCTGATACTGGGCTGTAACGGAAACTTTGTGCGCTGGATGCACGTCACACCATCCAGACAGGACGTGCTGTCCTTTGACAGACTGGGACTGATACAGGCCATGCCGGCAGGCGACGCGGAACGCGATGTGACCGGACGCAGATGGGAACAGAGGTGCGAGGTGATGCGTGACGCCATCATCTACAACCGCAACAACCCGTCAATACTGTTCTATGAGGGCGGCAACAACAACATCTCCGACCCGCACATGGCCGACCTGAAGGCCATACGCGACCAGTATGACCCGCACGGCGGACGCGCTGCCGGCTCACGTAATATGCTAAGCTCAAAGGAGGCGGAGTACGGCGGCGAGATGCTATACGTGAACAAGTCGGCAGGCAAGCCCATGTGGCAGATGGAATACAACCGTGACGAGGGCATACGCCGCTACTGGGACCGCTGGAGCTACCCGTATCACGAGGAGGGAGAGGGCCCGCTGTACCGCGGAGCACGCGCCGTGGCATACAACCACAATCAGGACGGACTGGCAATAGAGAATATAATAAGGTGGAACGAGTACTGGATGGCGCGGCCGGGCACTGGCAGAAGGGTGAACTCCGGTGGTGCCAAGATCATATTCTCTGACTCAAACACCCATGCGCGCGGCGAGAAGAACTACCGCACCAGTGGTGATGTGGACCCGATGCGCCTGCCAAAGGACTCGTGGTTCGTGCACCGCACCATGTGGGACGGATGGGTTGACACGGAACATCACAGCGCCCATATCATAGGTCACTGGAACTATCCCGACACAGTGGTGAAGCCCGTCTATGTATGCTCCACCGCCGACAGCGTGGAGCTGTTCCTTAACGGCAGGAACCTTGGGCCGGGACGCCGCTCCGAGACATTCCTGTTCACATGGGACAGCGTGGCCTACAATCCGGGAACTCTGCGTGCCGTGGCCTACAAGGACGGAAAGGCAGTGGCGGAGGACTCACGCCGCACCGTGGGACAGCCCGTAAGCCTGCGCATGAGGTGGGTGGACGCTCCGGAACAGTTCCGCGCTGACAATGCCGACATACGCATAGCCGAGATAGAGGCTGTGGACGCGCAGGGACAGCGGCATCCGCTGGCACACGACATGATAGAGTTCTCCGTAAGCGGTGAGGGCGAGTACATCGGAGGAGTGAGCGGAGTGGTGCCCGAAGAGGAGAAGGCTCTCAACGCGGCGGCGACACCACAGGGCCAGGAAGGCATCATATCCGAGGGCGGACACTCCAAGGACAGCAACATGACAGGCTCCAGACAGCTTATGCTGGAGGCAGGAGTGATACGCGTGATGGTACGCTCAACACTGCAACCCGGCGACATCACGCTGACGGCCACACCGACATCATGCGACGGAGCGCCGTCCACGCTGAAGCCGGCACAGCTGACAGCCACCACGACAGCGTGCCCTGTGAAGGGCGGCTTCTACGTTAACAGCACGGGACAGCCCGTGGAGGCGGACTGGGCCGCACAGCTGCCGCTGTATCTGGAGCGCGGAGCCACCCCGCAGACACCGTCCTTCACACAGAAATACATCACTGTGCCCGTGAAGAGCGTGGAGGCCGCCGTGAACAAGGACAAGCTGCACTACCTGACGGACGACATAGAGGCCACGGATGCCGGAATGTACGGCGTGGACTCACGATGGAGCAGCGACGGAATCATTGACAACGCATGGCTGAAGGTGACACTGGAGCGCCCGGCGGCAATATCACAGATAGCACTGCGCATGGCGGGATTCCGCACCACGAGCTATCCGCTGCAGGTCTTCGCACACATCAACGGCGAGCGGCGTCTCGTATGGCAGGGCTTCACACCCAAGAACCTCGGTGACGCATACATAGACATCGCGGAGCCGGTAATGACGGATCAGTATGAGATACGCATGATTGGCCCGGCAAACGTGAAGGAGGCCTTCGCCTCTATGACCGAGCTGGCGGCCAGGAAGAACGTATCCACCAAGGCGTCAAAGAGCAACGTGCTGTCAATAATAGAGATGCAGTTCAGTGAATAGGGTCCGCAAGGGACGGAACGGACATCAACAGACAATAAATTCCATGACATTGTCGGGAAAGGGAGCATCCCTTTTCCGGCAATGTGTTTTTTATACAGGCACCAGTATGGCTCATGAAAGTGGAGGAACGCAATATATATTCTTCATAAAACAATAATAATATGACAAGAACAAGTGTAAAACTGAAATTCCGTCCCTCTGCGACTCCTGACCGTATGGGAACTCTTTACTTCCAGGTTATCCATGAGCGCACAGTGCGCCAGTTTGCAACAGACTACAGGATATACGCCTCCGAATGGGACAGGCGCAGGTCCACGGTTACTATATCCGGCGACAGTGGGCGCAGGCAGACGCTTGCCATGCTGCGTGAGCGTACATTCCATGACATGGAGAGGCTGAGGCGTGTGGTCCTTTCGTTCGAGCGGAGGGGGCTGGACTTCTGTGCGGACGACATAATCGCAGAATACCGCCGCATCATGCAGGAGCATACGCTGTTCCACTTCATGGAACATACCATCGCACAGCTGCGGCAACTCGGGAAGAGACGCACAAGCGAGACCTACCAGGCGGCACTGAACAGCTTCAGACAATACAGGGGCGGCGAGGACATAATGATTGACACCATGACATCGGACGAGATAAGGAACTATGAAGCCTCCATGAACAGGCGCGGGATATCACTGAACACATCATCATTCTATATGCGGATACTGCGCGCGACATACAACCGCGCCGTGGAGAACGGAGTGACAGAACAGCACTATCCATTCAAACACGTCTATACCGGAGTGTGCAAGACCGTGAAACGGGCCATCACCATCGGTGACATCAGAAGGATAAGGCGGCTGTCCCTGCCCCCCGGCACATCACTGGCATTGGCACGTGACATATTCATGTTCAGCTTTTTCACACGCGGGATGGCTTTCGTGGACATAGCATTCCTCCGCAAGAGGGATGTCGAGGGCGGAATGATAACGTACAAGAGGCATAAGACGGGGCAGCTGCTCCGTGTCAGGATAGAGAAATGCACCCAGGAAATCATTGACAGAAACCATAATCCTGACACGGACTATCTGTTTCCACTCATAAGGAAGTCCGGAGACGAGTACCAGCAGTACCGCAACGCACTCAGACTTGTAAACCGCAGACTGAAACAAGTAGGCTGTATGGCAGGCATTCCCATAAGGCTGACAACATACGTGGGCCGCCACTCATGGGGCAGTGCGGCGAAAAGCAGCAACATACCGATATCTGTAATAAGCGAGTCCATGGGACACGACAATATAAAAACCACGCAGATATACCTTATTTCCCTTGACACGTCGGTAATAGATGATGCCAACGCAAAAATACTTAAAGAACTGTAAGGGACGGTAGGCACCCATATACAATATAGTCTATCTCTTTGCAAGAGAGCGACAGGTGGGTTAACGCACTGTGTCTAAGGCTCTGAATAATGCTTTTTGCTAAATTTATTGACAATTTCAGTGTGAAAAGTGATTTTTTTTCTAAAAAATTCTTTTAATTTAAAATTAATTACTACTTTTGCAAATGTAAATCGCTCTCTTGCAAAGAGAGGGTCAAAACGTCCGTGCAGCCATCATAATGCCCCGTGTGTTGATGCGCCTCCGTTGCCGAACGAGACAAATTATAACTTTCACAGTCACAGGAGGTGTGGCTACAGACATTTTAAAACTATGAAGAAATTCTTTCTCATGATGGCTCTGTCACTGGGTTTGGTAACAGTAGCAGACGCACAAATCTCAACAGGTGAGACAACCTCAAAGGTCATCCGTACCGGTAACCGTGCCCAGGAAGGCAACTTCGGCATCTATCTTGGCGCAACAAGCGAGATCTTCAAGAACATCGGAGCCTCCGGCACGAAGTTCAGCGCCATCCCACTCATCAACCTCAAGTACATGAAGACAGACCAGCTGGAGTACCGTCTGGGCTTTGAGTGGTACGACAAGTACACCAGCGAGAACCAATTCAGCGGAGATGACGACGAGATCAAGGCCAGCCAGACATCCAGCGAGTCCAAGTTCATGTTCTATCCAGGCGTGGCCTTCCACTTCTCACCGAAGAACCTGCTCGACGTATACGTAGGCGCTGAGCTGCCAATCGGCTTCGGCACCGTAGGTAACCACACATTCATAGACGGACTGGAGGGTGAGGCCGCCGAGGGAGTCGAGACACGTACCGGGCATACAGCCAAGGTATTCCGCATGGGCGCGGGCGCATTCATCGGACTTCAGGCCTACATCGCCAACCTGCCTTTAGCACTTGGAGTGGAATACGGCGTAAGCACACTGTACAACCACTACTATCAGGGCACCTTTGAGAAGGACGGCTACTTCCTTAGCGCAATAGACGCGAACAGCATCGACACACAGCGCTCTGCAACAAAATGGAAGCTCGGCAACCAGGTGCGCGTGACACTTTCCTACTACTTCTCTCTCAAATAAACCATCTAAACCGTTGAAACATGAAAATCGTTAAAATAATGACACTCGCGGCACTCGTGCTATGTGTGGTCTCATGCGGAACAATGCAGAGGACGAACACATACAAGGTGCGCGCAAACACCATGGAACTGAGCATGAACGACTTTGTATTCCTTGGAGAAAGTGAGATATCATGTGAATATGACACATACCTGGGCTTCATACGCCACCTTAACACCGTTAACGGCAAGATGTTCAACCCGGGCGAGAGGCTGTCACTGAACGTAAGCACCAACAACCACGCCATATTCCAGAACAAGGGAATGAAGTACGCGGCGTCCAAGCTGATGGAAAAGTATCCTGACGCACACTACTTCCAGGTCGTAATGGACAAGAAGACCACCGATGTGCTCTTCCTCGGCTCTACAACCAAGAGGGTGGCAAAGGTAAGAGTGTACAAGTTCAAGGACCGCAGCGCGTATAACATCAATGTAGACAAGGGCAGCTATATAAAGATTGGACAATAGCTGTATACAGACACTTTCAGAACAGAATATGAAGAAGATAGTATGCCTCCTGTGTCTGTGCATGACACTGACAGCATTATACTCGTGCAGTGAAGAGGAACCCCAGGAGCTTTCAGACATAGCGCTCATCATCACCCCATCCCTCGCCGACTCCATCGTGCTGCAGTCAGGCGACAGGAAACTCTTCAACATGAAGTATTATGTCAATACCGGCGGAAAGGTGGAACGCCTGCAGGTCAAATCCGTAGACGTGGAGAACGGGGAGCTGACCCTTGCGGACACCACATACGCGGAAACGGTGCAGGAGGCTACCTTCATATACGTGGCACCGCAGACAACAAGGGAGAGACTGTCCGTAAAGCTGACGTTCACCCTAACCGAGACATCGGGCAGGAAGACAACGCAGACAAGGACAGTCACGGTGAACAGCAGGCTGCTGATGCTACAGGAAGTGGGCCCCGTAGTGCTGTACATGGCCGGGGACAAGGCTGACGCCATCATGTTCAATGAGCCAACGCAGGTGTTCGACCACGTACTGGAGGCAGAGAGCAGACTGCCCGACCTGTATCTCGACGTCGACACCCTGGAGGACGGCACCCATCCGCTCGCCTTCATGAGCGGAACAGAGACACGCTTTGTCAGGGCTAACAGCTTTGACTACGCCTCAGCCAGCGCCAATGCCATACAGACCGTGTACGCCAACTCCGTAAGGATGGCGAGAATAGACGCGCTGCAGACCAATGACATAATCATTGCCGGCCACGGCGCACAGGCGGAGGGCATAATGTTCATACAGAATATAGTAAGAATCGGCACAGACAACGATCTGTGCCTGCAGATGCGATACAAGCCTTTGCATAAGATTACAGAGGAGAACATTGCAAAATAATATAATAATATGACATTCCGGTTGCGGAGGCAATGGAAAAATGACAGGTGGGCTGTGAAAGTTCGCCTGTTTTTCTTATTGTGAACATCCACTGAACCCGCCGGACCGGCAGCGGTAATGTTTAAGTCGGTTAAAAAAACTTTAGAGATATAACAGGATGGGGACATTCTACCAAAAATATTGTATATTTGCGGACAAATTGACATAATAATCATTCATGACTGTTATTTTATTATACTTTACAGGCGCCCTGTCCGTCTCCTTTCTATGCTCTATACTGGAAGCCGTACTGCTCTCCACCCCCATGTCCTTCATATCGATGAAAGAGGCGCAGGGCAGTGGCACCGCCTCACTGCTGAAGAAGTACAAGAGCAATGTGGACAGGCCTGTCGGAGCCATCCTGTCACTTAACACCATAGCCCATACGATAGGCTCCGCCGGCGTGGGCGCGGAAGCGATGAAACTGTTCGGTGAGGAATACTTCGCGCTGATCTCCGCTATACTGACACTGCTCATACTTGTCCTGTCCGAGATAGTGCCCAAGACCATCGGAGCGTCATACTGGCGCACGCTGGCCCTGCCATGCACAAGAATCATCTACGGCATGATAATCATAACATATCCCCTGGTGTTGCTCTCTGAACTGATAACACGCATCTTCTCACCGAAGAACCCTCCATGCTCCGTGAGCCGCGAGGAGGTGTCGGCAATGGTGGACATGGGTACAGACGAGGGGGTGTTCCGCAAGGAGGAAAGCAAGATAATCAAGAGCTGTATGCACCTTGTGGACGTGAAGGCCAAGGAGATAATGACTCCATACATAGTGATAGAGTGCGCAAGCGAGCAGACCACCCTGAAGGACTTCTGCGCCACGGGCAACCCATCCTTCTCACGCATACCCGTGTTCAAGGACGAGAAGGAGCACATTACGGGATATGTGCTGAAGGACACCATACTGAAGGAACTGTCCGAGGACAAGTTTGACACACCGCTGTCTGACCTGATGCGTCCCATACTCTCCTTCTCCGAGAACGAATCCGTATTCAACATCTGGGAAAGAATGCTGCAGGAGAAGGAGCATATATCGGTAATCATTGACGAATACAGCTGCCTTCGCGGCATAGTGACGATGGAGGACGTGCTGGAGACCATGATAGGCGTGGAGATAGTGGATGAGCAGGACACCACAACCGATATGCAGATGCTGGCGAGGGAGAAGTCCAGACAGTGGAGTACGGTATACCGCAGGAAATAAAGAAAGCGGCACCTGCTGAACAGAAGGCCGAAAACATCTTCGTCATTTGTAAAACTCCGAAGGCAAGAGCTATCAAATCACCTTGCAATTTGATAGCTTTTGCAGTGTAATCTCTATGCTTTTACTGGGTAATCTGATAGCTATTACAAGGTAATTTGATAGCTTTTGTTTGGTGGTCCTGTCCGAACTAGACAGTGAGAGAAATCGGGCTGAATATGCCCTTTACAACCCACAGACTTCTACAGGCCGTTAAGCTCCGATAGCTTAACGGCTTCTTTATGCCCTTTTATTTTACAGTTTTCCACATTTTCGCAGGTGTTATTTTTTTGTTTTACCTTTGCCACCACAGATTTTAAATCTGTATGGTACAGGTGTCACGTCATGAACTACAACAACGGGCAAGGGGGTGGAGAGAGAAAACATCAATCCAAACAACAAAAATAAAAAGAGAATGGCATCAGTCAAGGTGAAATTTCGTCCTTCCACCGCAGGCAGCAGGGAGGGCAGCATATACTATCAGGTAATCCATGGGCGCATAGTCCGCCAAATCAAGACGGGCTACCGCATCTATGACACAGAATGGGACAAGAGGACCTCATCCGTGAGAAAGCAGAATGGAACCGGTGAGGACAGAAAACGCTATCTTTTTGAGGTGGCTGAACATATCGACTGGGACACCAGACGGTTGAGAGCCATTGCCGCCCAGTGTGAAAGGCAAGGCGGAATATATTCCGCTGACAGCATAGTTGAGAAGTTCAATGGGCAGACGGACGAACAGTCGCTGTCCTGCTTTACGCAGAACATCATCGGACAGCTGAAGCTGCTTGGCAGAGTCCGCACCTCGGAAACCTACACGGCGGCTTTGTCCAGTTTCATGAAGTTTCGCGATGGGCATGACATCCTGCTGTGCGAGATGGACGGCAACACCATGATGCTTTATGAGGCATGGCTCAAGGGCAAGGGCATCTGCTCCAACACCATATCCTTTTATATGCGCACACTCCGTGCTGTTTACAACCGTGCCGTGGAAAAGGGCCTGACGGAACAGATGAACCCTTTCAAGCACGTCTATACGGGCATCGGGAAGACTGTGAAACGCGCTCTCCCGTTGAAGGCCGTCAGGCACATCAAGGAACTTGACCTGACCCAGAAACCGCATCTGGATTATGCAAGGGATATGTTCCTCTTCTCCTTTTATACCCGTGGTATGTCATTCATTGATATGGCCTATTTGAAGAAATCAGATTTGAAGAACGGGGTCATCACGTACAGAAGAAGGAAGACGGGACAGCTACTCACCATAAAGTGGGAGAGGTGCATGGAGGAAATCATCGCCAAATACGGTGAGAACGCCACCTGTTACCTCCTGCCGATCATTACCAATCCGTCTTTAGACGAACGGACGCAATACCGTAACGCCATCTGCCGCATCAATGTGGCATTGAAGGAGGTCGCAAATATGGCTGGGCTGCATATACCGCTGACCATGCACGTTGCCCGCCATTGCTGGGCAAGCGTTGCCAAGAGCAAGAACATCCCCCTTTCGGTCATCAGCGAGGGCATGGGGCATGATTCAGAAGAGACCACACGCATCTATCTTGCATCGCTCGACACAAGCATTGTGGACAAGGCAAACAGCCTTATCCTAAGGGATTTGTAACCAGATATCTATGGGAAAAAGTGTTGAAATGACAGATATATCTCTTGGTGAGAGATATAGTTTATAGTGCAAAGATACAAATATTATTTCAAATACTATGTTTTATCCTCGTTTATAATGGTGCATGAAGGACTTTTTGTAAGAATATGTTTTGCAAATCTGACATATTAGTTCTTTTAAACGCTGATTATTGGTACTTCTTCTTTTGGAATAGCTCTCTCACCAAGAGATCTATTAGAATTGGCAATAATCAAAAAGAATTAGACTATGGCACAGAATGTTTATATGGTGTCTTTGGCATGTTTCATTCCTTTGAAAAGAATTAGGAGAAAATACCAAAAACTATGCGCATCTAAAATGTGTATAAAAACACCATTTGCTCATTTCCCCAATGCCAAATGTTACTATGAAACTTTTGAGAATGCAAAACAATCGCCCGTTGTATGTGATCATGTTTTTTATTACAAATCACGTTACAACAGTAAAGACATTGTGTGGAGACAAGTTACGGTCAAACCTTTCTTGTTAGAGTTTAGATTAGGTAAAGGTGCCCTATTAAGGACATTAGCCTTGCTTATTTCTGTCGATAAAGTATTTGACAAAGAGAAACAGATGTACAATGGTGAGGATTTTTGTACAGAATTTGATTTGGTCAATCTTAAAAAAGCATTCTTTGAAACATTTCCTAACGGTTTGCTGTCTTCTAAAGATGTAAACGCAAAAAGTCATCATGATTGGATTAAAGATTTGCTACATGAGATAGAAGGTATAAAACGCACTCAAATTATCATCCCATACTCCATTATTGATGTGAATGTCCAAAGGATTGAATTGAAGGACAATTCTATTGATTTAGAAAATCTGAGTGAACTGTTCAAGCAAGGATATTATTGCAATTCATCTAATACTTCAATAGACGACTTTTTGTCTAAACCAATTGAGGTACAAGGCTTGACCAAGCAGCCTACCACTCCTGACGGAAAAACTGTTGATGAACGATGTTTCGCTTATGGCCTGCTATATGCAAATGACAATTTCATGATGCTACACAAAGGGGCGATGGAAACGGTAATAAATAATTTCTATACCAACAATCAGGTTGAGAAATTCTGGGCTGACGATGGAAATATTGTGCATATTATCACACACACGCCTTTCTTTCAGTCTTCCTCCCAAAAAACAAAATCATTGATGGGAGATTTAGGTGAAGTTTCATGCCTACTTGAAATGTGTATGCTCATATATCTAAAATGTAAGTTGACGCAACTAAAAATCAAGTACAATACAATTTCATCCGAAGAAATAGAACTTTCGTTAGAAGAAATTGTCGATGGTGTGTATGGTAGACTGTTTAACCAAACCGATTATGATAAGCGGATGATTTACTATAAAAGAATGTTTCGCCTATTTGAAACATTGGAAATGGTACGAGGGATAACGATACCTCGTAAAAACATTTTAAGCATGGTTTTCAATAGAAGGAATGCTTTTATAGCCTCTGTCATAGCTATCTTAACATTAATTGTTACATGTGTCTCACTCTTAATAAGCAAAACATAATGGATATAAGGTGTTTTTGTATTATCGCAACAATATTAGGCATATTGGCTTTTATTGTAATGGTTGTAATGATGGTATATATTATCATTATGAAAGAAAGAATAGATGATATTTGTCGTAAATTGGATGATGACAGCTTATGACTCAAGAACGAATATACCATATTATGATAGATCGTTTTTTCCCCTCGAAAGACGAGGATATAAACGGAAATTTCAAGGGTGGATGTGTGCGAGATATCATCAATCATCTTGATTATATCCAAGGGCTTGGCATGATTGGCATTATGCTTACACCTTTTTATAGGACACATACATATCATGGCTATCACATTGTGGATTTTGAGCAAATTGACCCTCATTTTGGTACAAAAGAAGATGTGAAAGAACTTATTACTAAAGTACATGATAGGAACATGATTATTGTGGTTGATTTCGTAGCAAATCACTGCCACAAGAATTGTCGGTTATTTTCTGATGGAAAGCATAACGACTGGTTTCTTTTCCAGTCTGATGGAACATATAAGTGCTTTGCAGACATTGTTGATTTGCCAATGTTCAATACAGACAATAATGAAGTGCAGGCTTATTTGACAGATCGAGTATTAGAATTGTGTGCTATGGGAGTTGACGCCATACGATTTGATCATGCCACAGGACCAAGTTATACATTTTGGGCATTCCTCAGGAAATCAGTGAAAAGACAGTACCCAAATGTTAGACTAATAGGAGAAGTGTGGGGGAGGCTTGATTTCAAGCCACGCAACATCTTCCGCTACTTCTTTAACCGTATACGATATGATACGCAAGAAGCGAGGCAGCTTGAGTATGTGGGCATACTTGATGGAGTATTAGATTTTCGCTATCAGCAACTTCTTTGCAAAGCTGCCAATAGCGGAAAGTCCATAGCAAATAACTATGCCCTTAACAATGAAGTAAAGACGCATTTTGCTCGTTATCCCACAGATTTCCAATTATGGTTGTTCCTTGATAATCACGATTTAAACAGGTTTCTTTTTGAATGCAATGGAGACAAAACGTTGTTTTGGGAAGGCATCGAGTTTTCTAAGCAATGGAACAAGCCCTGGCTGATGTTCTACGGAACAGAAAAAGAGTTTACAAATAATAAATCAATTTTCAACGGCACACCTTATGCAGATGAAATGGTGAGGATGTGTATAAAAAGCAAATAAAATCATGAAATATATACTATTTATAATAATGATGCTTACTTCATTATGTTCTACAGCACAAGTTTACTCATCCGAAGCTTGTTTTTATATTGGGGCTGGTACAGATATATCAGACGACCAAGAGTCTTGTTTTGTATATAATTTTAATGGAAATAATCTTTATCACTATGTTAACTCTTTATATAATATGAAGGATAAACTTAGAAATAATCCCAACTATTTTGAAAATGGCAAAAATATGTTCAAGGGTCCATACATATATGACAAATCACGTACAACAAATTCATACTATGTCTACACTCTGCATCATCCAGAAAAAACAGTTAATATGTTTACACATTTTGTGCATTATCCAGAGAGCTTTGAATGTGTTGCAGTAAGCAAAGATAAATCCTCCATTATAACATGGACAGAAGAAAAAGGTGATATACACTCTAAACTTAGTTTTGTGCGAATAGACAAAAAACAATTACAGCCCAAGGCAATAAACAGAGATTTTCTTTATGAATAAGATGATGCTCTCGTTTGCCGTTTTATTCGTTATCTCGGCATTAGGAATAAAGGCACAACGATGTAGTTACTACGCTCTTACGAAAAAGGTGTGCAACAATACTCAGACCACCAATGTGTCTGGAGGTCAATTTATATCTTTTATTGATGATATTTGCTACGAGTCAGACAACAAACGTATCGGGGTAGGCCATGGCACACTTAAACTGAATAAGAACTACAGCAACAGTAGTTTTAAGGTATATATGGGTGATAGCTATTGGGGTAGCAATACTACGTTTAAGTTTAAATCCGATTTGAGCGTGTTGAATGTAATTCTTGAAAATGGTGATGTGTATGTTTACAAAAGAAAGTCTGCTCCCTCTTCAATAACAACCTGTTCACTCATCCGTAAGAGAACGAAGGAAAACTCTGGTGGTGGTTACACACCTGTTTACCAACCTACTCCTGTGTATAGTGGTTCATCCAATACTCCAACAACAAGTAGTACACCGAGGCAGAACACAACGTCAGCCAAACGTCAACCGAACAAGCATACTTGTTCCTTATGCCGTGGACAGAAACGAATAGTGAAAGATACTTATCCTTCATTGTATGGGACAAAAGATTATCAAGTGAAATGTAATGAATGCGGTGGATATTTTATGCGTTCTACAGGACATACGCACGTAACGTGTCCGCAATGTCATGGAAAAGGTTACTTTACGACAGACTAACTATTAGTTGAACTCTTTTCTACAACTTCAATTTAATAGGACAAGAAAAGTATCAGATATTCGCTGTGAAGATGTTAGTTATCGCAACCTGATGGAGATTTTTACTTTGTCAGGTTGTATTTTTTTTCTACCACATCTACTAAACCACATACACTACACTAAACAATTAAAAACTAATATTTTCCGTGAATAATTTGGTGGTGTCAGAAAAAAGTTGTAATTTTGCAACCGCTAATTACGGTGTTATGCCGTTTTAGCATCTAAATACTTTATTATTAATCAAAAAAACAAAAAGACAAAGCAATGATTATTGTACCTGTTAAGGAAGGCGAGAACATCGAGAAAGCCCTCAAGAAATTTAAGAGAAAGTTTGAGAAGACTGGTGTCGTTAAGGAACTCCGTGCACGTCAGCAGTTCGACAAGCCTTCTGTACTCAAGAGGCTCAAGATGGAGCGCGCCATCTACGTGCAGAAGCTGCGCCAGAATGAGGAGTGTTAAAACTCACTAAAAAATTTGGCGGTCTGAATTTAATTTCGTAAATTCGCAACATGATTGTTGAAGACTTCCTAAGGTATATGCAGGCTGAAAAGGATGCGTCGCCGCTGACGGTTGAAACCTACCGGGATGCGCTTGCGGACTATATGGCCTATCTGAAGAAGCTCGATGACAATCTCTCTCCAGAGAATGTTGACAGTGACATAGTGCGCGACTGGGTGGAGGACATGATGGACAGGGGGCATAAGGCCTCGTCCACGTGTAAGAAACTCAGCGCGGTGAAGTCCCTGTACAAATATGCGCTGCGTAAGGGCGTGGTGGATAAGGATCCGGCTCATAATGTCAATGGTCCGAAGAAGCAGAAGACGCTGCCGTCCTTCTTGAAGGAGGCCGAGGTGGACAGGCTGTTTGACGAGGTGCATTGGGGTAATGATAATATAAAAGATGTACGCGCACGTACATTATTATTATTGTTATATAGCACGGGTCTTAGACGTGCAGAGGCGGTGGCGCTGCGTGACGAGGATGTGGATCTGGTGGGCATGACGCTGAAGGTGCTCGGTAAACGGCGCAAGCAGCGTATGGTGCCTATAGGAAAGGAACTGGCTGAGACGCTGGACTTATATATGGGTCTGCGTGACAGGGAGATACCGGCATCCGATGCAAGTGGCGCGCTGTTCAGAAACGATAAGGGCGGACAGTTTACTGTAAGTCAGGTGTACACCACTGTAAGGCGTTGTCTTGCTGGTGTCACCACGTTGAAGAAACGCTCGCCGCACGTGTTGAGGCATACATTTGCCACAGCGATGCTGAATAATGGTGCTTCGCTGGGCGCTGTGCAGAAGTTGTTAGGGCACGAAAGTCTCAATACCACGCAGATTTACACCCATGTCACATTCGAGGAGTTGAAGCGAACGTATGCCAAGGCTCATCCGAGGGCCGAGGGGAATGGTTAACACTTAATCTTACAAAACACTATGGAAATTAAAATTCAGGCGCTACATTTTGACGCGACAGAGAAATTACAGGAGTTCGCTACTAAGAAAGTGGAGAAGCTCGCTAAGTCTTACGAAGATATACAGAAAGTTGAGGTGCAACTAAAGGTCGTCAAGCCACAGACCGCTATGAACAAGACAACAAGCATCAGTGTGGCAGCGCCAGGCGGCACGCAGTACGTGGAGAAAACCTGCGATACTTTTGAGGAGGGAATAGACCTCTGCGTGGATGCGCTAAAGGTGAAGCTGACGAAAATGAAGGAAAAATCAAGAAATCATTAAAAAACTTTTAGAAAAGTTTGGTGGTTTGAAAAATTATGCGTACCTTTGCACTCGAAATCAAAAATGACGTCCCAAGTGATGTTCATCGGATGCAAAATAGCATGCCTCTTTAGCTCAGTTGGCCAGAGCACGTGATTTGTAATCTCGGGGTCGTTGGTTCGAATCCGACAAGAGGCTCTCCTTAGGGAGATACTTGCGGAAGAGACAAGGGGACGCATAATGAAGGGTAGTTACCAGAGTGGCCAAATGGGGCAGACTGTAAATCTGCTGTCTTTCGACTTCGGTGGTTCGAATCCATCACTACCCACAAATTGATAAAGTTCTGCGGAAACGCTTGTTCTTGTGATATTCCTTCTCTGTTTGAGAAAAGCATGAAGCAACGTCTTCGCAAATTTTTTCTGCGGAAATAGCTCAGTTGATAGAGCACTAGCCTTCCAAGCTGGGGGTCGCGGGTTTGAGTCCCGTTTTCCGCTCAATGTTTTAAATGCTGTAATAGCTCAGTGGTAGAGCACTTCCTTGGTAAGGAAGAGGTCCTGAGTTCAACTCTCAGATACAGCTCGCGTTTTGCGTTATTACAGTTTGTACGGACATTACAAACGGTGGTAAAGAATAAAATAAAGAAATTCACAATAAAAACAAGAAAAAACAATGGCAAAAGAGAATTTTGTACGTGACAAAGTCCACGTAAACATTGGTACCATCGGTCACGTAGACCACGGTAAGACCACTCTGACCGCTGCTATCACTACTGTTCTTGCAAAGAAGGGCCTTTCTGAGGTTAAATCTTTCGACCAGATTGATAATGCTCCAGAGGAGAAAGAGCGCGGTATCACTATTAACACTGCACACGTAGAGTATCAGACAGCTAACCGTCACTATGCTCACGTTGACTGCCCGGGACACGCCGACTATGTGAAGAACATGGTTACTGGTGCCGCTCAGATGGATGGTGCTATCATCGTGGTTGCCGCTACTGATGGTCCTATGCCTCAGACTCGTGAGCACGTACTTCTCGCCCGTCAGGTGAACGTTCCTCGTCTTGTTGTATTCCTGAACAAGTGCGATATGGTTGACGATGAGGAGATGCTTGAGCTCGTTGAGATGGAAATGCGTGAGCTTCTCGCTCAGTACGATTTCGATGGCGACAATACTCCTATCATCCGTGGTTCCGCCCTCGGTGCCCTCAACGGTGTTGAGAAGTGGGAGGACAAGGTAATGGAGCTCATGGATGCTTGTGACACATGGATTCAGGATCCTCCACGTGACCTCGACAAACCATTCCTTATGCCTGTAGAGGACGTGTTCTCTATCACAGGTCGTGGTACTGTTGCTACTGGCCGTATCGAGACAGGTCGTATCCATGTCGGTGATGAGGTTGAGCTCCTCGGTCTTGGTGAGGACAAGAAGTCAGTTGTAACTGGCGTTGAGATGTTCCGCAAGCTCCTCGATGAGGGTCAGGCTGGTGATAACGTAGGTCTCCTCCTCCGTGGTATCGACAAGAAGGAAATCAAGCGTGGTATGGTTCTCTGCCATCCAGGACAGATTAAGCCTTACAAGCGTTTCAAGGCTTCTATCTATGTTCTGAAGAAGGAAGAGGGTGGCCGTCACACACCATTCGGTAACAAGTATCGTCCTCAGTTCTATCTCCGCACAATGGACTGCACAGGTGAGATTTCTCTCCCAGCAGGCGTTGAGATGGTAATGCCTGGTGATAACGTAGAGATCACTGTAGAGCTTATCTACGCTGTGGCTCTTAACGCAGGTCTCCGCTTCGCTATCCGTGAGGGTGGCCGTACAGTGGGCTCTGGTCAGATCACAGAGGTTTACGAGGATTAATCCTTTAGACAGATCTTATAAAGGAACATATAAAGTGTTGGGTGTGCCAGTGGTGACACTTCTCACCCACACTTTCCTACGGGATTAGCTCAGTCGGTAGAGCACTGGTCTCCAAAACCAGGTGTCGGGCGTTCGAGCCGCTCATCCCGTGCTAAAAGAATATTTATATGAACAAGATAGTAAACTATTGCAAGGCATGTTATGAAGAGCTTGCATATAAGACTACTTGGCCTACTCGCGCACAGCTGACACACTCCGCTATGGTAGTGCTGTCTGCTTCGCTTGTTATAGCCGTTGTGGTTTTTTGTATGGACTCTGTCTTTAAATTTATAATGAGTTCGATTTATCCAAATTAATCGGGGACATGGCAGAGAAAGGAATGAAATGGTATGCTATGCGTTCCGTTAGCGGAAAGGAAGCAAAGCTGAAAGAGTATATAGAAGCTGAATGCAGTCATAATCCGCAACTTGCCCAGCATGTGTCTCAGGTGTTACTGCCAATGGAGAAGCATGCCGTTTTGCGTAATGGCAAACGAGTGGTAAAGGAGAAGGTGGCTCTGCCAGGCTATCTCTTCGTTGAGGCGGATCTTATAGGCGATACAGCGCACACGCTGCGCTTCATGCCAAACTGTCTCGGCTTTCTTGGAGGACTTGACAATCCTACACCCGTGCGCCGTCAGGATATTAACCGTATGGTCGGTGCGGCTGAGGAGACAGTACTTGTAGAGGAGATGGATATTCCTTACATGGTACAGGAGAACGTTAAGGTTACAGATGGTCCGTTCTCAGGCTTTACGGGCGTAATAGAAGAAGTGAATGCCGAGAAGCGCACACTGAAGGTGGTTGTGAAGATTTTTGGACGCAATACACCTCTGGAACTGAACTTCATGCAGGTGGAGAAAGAAGGCTGATGCCTTGATTAAGAATTTCCACGATTTATATATATCAAAGAATGAAATGTGGGTTAACAAATATAATGCTTCCATTAACCCCTTTCTATATATCAACATTTAATCATTAACAACAAAGATGGCTAAAGAAGTTGCTGGACAACTCAAATTACAGATTAAGGGTGGTGCCGCTAATCCTTCTCCTCCAGTAGGACCTGCACTGGGTTCTAAGGGTATTAACATCATGGGCTTCTGCAAGGAGTTCAATGCGCGTACTCAGGACAAGGCTGGTAAGGTGCTTCCAGTTGTTATTACTTACTACGCCGACAAGTCATTCGATTTTGTCATCAAGACTTCTCCTGCTGCTGTTCAGCTGAAGGAAGTTGCAAAGATCAAGTCTGGCTCAGCCGCTCCAAACCGTAATAAGGTTGCAGAGATCACTTGGGACCAGGTGAAGGCTATTGCAGAGGACAAGTTGAAGGATCTCAACTGCTTTACAATCGAGTCTGCTATGAAGCAGATCGCAGGTACAGCACGTAGTATGGGTATCACTGTCAAGGGTGATTTCCCAGAGCAGGTGTAACAACAAAGGCGAGATTGTCCGCTGATTAATTAACATTTCCGGGAGGCATAAAGGGTATTTATCCTGTTGCCGTTTGTACCGAAAAAACTTCAAAAACAATGAGTAAACTGACAAAAAATCAAAAGGCAGTAGCCGGTAAGGTTGAGCAGGGTAAGCTCTACAGCGTTGATGAGGCTGCAGCTCTTGTGAAGGAAATCACAACCACTAAGTTTGACGCTTCTGTGGATATAGACGTTCGTCTTGGTGTGGATCCCCGCAAGGCTAACCAGATGGTTCGCGGTGTAGTAAGCCTTCCTAACGGTACTGGTAAGGTTACACGTGTGCTTGCACTCTGTACACCTGATCAGGAAGCTGCTGCCAAGGAAGCTGGCGCTGACTACGTTGGTCTTGACGAGTATATCGAGAAGATCAAGGGTGGCTGGACTGATATTGACGTTATCATCACTATGCCTTCATGCATGGGTAAGATAGGTCCTATCGGCCGTATCCTCGGTCCCCGCGGACTGATGCCAAACCCAAAGAGTGGTACAGTGACTATGGACGTTGCCAAGGCTGTCAAGGAGGTGAAGCAGGGTAAGATTGACTTCAAGGTTGATAAGACCGGTATCATTCACACTTCTATAGGTAAGGTTTCCATGGATGCGAAGGCTATTGCCGGAAACGCCAAGGAGTTTATCGCTACAGTCGTTAAGCTGAAGCCAGCTGCTGCTAAGGGTACATACATCAAGAGTATCTTTATTTCAAGCACAATGAGTAAGGGTATCAAGATTGATCCTAAATCAGCCGATTAACTCTAAAAGTTTTGTAAAATGAAAAAAGAAGTAAAAGATACTATTATCTCCGAGCTTGGTGAACTTATCAGCCAGTACCCACACTTCTATCTTGTAGATGTGACAGGTTTGGACGCTAAGGCTACCAGTGACCTCCGCCGTAAGGCTTTCCAGAGCGAGATTAAGACAGTTGTTGTGAAGAACAAGCTGCTCATCAAGGCTCTTGACGCCGCAGAGAAGGACTACACTGCGCTTTACGCCTGTCTGAAGGGTAATACAGCTGTTATGTTCACACAGACAGCGAACCTTCCTGCCAAGCTGCTTAAGGAGTACAAGGATGTCAATCCTTCACTCAAAGGCGCGTATGCAGAGGAGAGCATCTTCGTTGGAGCTGACAAGCTTGCAGAGCTCGCTGCTCTCAAGAGCAAGAACGAGCTTATCGCAGACGTTATCGCTCTGCTCCAGTCTCCGGCAAAGAACGTTGTTTCTGCACTGCAGTCTGGTTCTGGTACTATCCACGGTCTTCTCCAGACATTGGGAGAGCGTGCTGAGTAATTGCAATGTTGAGCAGGCGGCATAAGTCAGTTTGCTGAATATTGAAAAACAATCTCTCTATTAACAATTATTAAAGTATAAACAAATAAAAATTTTAGATAAAATGGCAGATATTAAAGCTATCGCAGAGGAACTTGTAAACCTCACCGTTAAGGAAGTAAATGAACTCGCACAGGTCCTCAAGGACGAGTATGGTATTGAGCCAGCTGCTGCAGCTGTTGCTGTTGCTGCTGCTCCTGCTGCTGCAGGTGCAGAGGCTGCTGCAGAGAAGGATTCTTTCGATGTAGTCCTCAAGGAGGTTGGTTCTGCTAAGCTTCAGGTTGTAAAGGCTGTTAAGGAGGCTTGTGGTCTCGGTCTGAAGGAGGCTAAGGAGCTTGTTGACGGTGCACCTTCTACAATCAAGGAGGGTCTCGCAAAGGCAGAGGCTGAGAACCTGAAGAAGGCTATCGAGGAGGCTGGTGCTGTTGTAGAGCTGAAGTAATTTTACTTCATTACGCTTTACAGCAAATAGCGAATTAAATAAAAACGCTTCCTACAAAACGGTGGCATATAGGATGTTTATTCTGGCCGCCGTTATGCTGAGAAACAAACAAGGTTAGGATCTACCAAGTAGGCAGGTCCTAACCTTCTTGTATCTATGACGTCTATACTTTGTATTAATTAATGTGCTGCAAAGGCAGAGACCGTCTGCGTCAGATACAGCACCATGACGTTGTAGAATGTCAGAACCCTTTAGGGGTTAGAGAGAAAAAGATACGATACATTCAATATCATACTTATATAAAGAAGCATGACATCTAAAGTTGTTGAAAACAGAATTAACTTCGCACACGTGAAGAATCCGATGCCTTATCCGGATTTTCTTGATGTGCAGCTGAAGTCGTTCCGTGACTTCCTCCAGCTTGACACGCCGCCGGAGGAGCGCAAGAAGGATGGTCTCTATAAGGTGTTCTCCGAGAACTTCCCTATAGCAGACACCCGTAATAACTTCGTTCTGGAGTTCCTTGACTATTTCATTGATCCGCCACGCTATTCTATCGAGGAGTGTCTGGAGCGCGGACTGACATACAGTGTGCCTATGAAGGCAAAGATGAAGCTGTACTGTACAGACGAGGACCATACGGACTTTGAGACTATCATCTCTGACGTGTTCCTGGGTACTATACCATATATGACAAGCAACGGTACATTTATCATAAATGGTGCCGAGCGTGTGGTTGTATCCCAGCTGCACCGTTCTCCAGGTGTGTTCTTCGGTCAGGGTGTGCACGCTAATGGCTCCGTGCTTTACAGTGCGCGTATTATTCCTTTCAAGGGCTCCTGGATTGAGTTTGCCACTGACATCAACAATGTCATGTATGCCTACATTGACAGAAAGAAGAAGTTGCCTGTTACAACACTGCTTCGTGCCATAGGTTTCGAGAAGGATAAGGATATTCTGGAGATCTTTGATCTTGCGGAGGAGATAAAGGTTACCAAAAAGAATATTAAGGAGGCAATAGGCCGTAAGCTGGCTGCGCATATCATGAAGACATGGTCCGAGGACTTTGTTGATGAGGATACCGGTGAGGTCGTTTCACTGGAGCGTAACGAGATTCTTATGCAGCGTGAGACTGTTATCACAGAGGAGAATATGCAGGATATTCTGGACAGTGAACAGTCTACGATACTTCTTCATAAGGATGAGGACAGTGCTTCCAAGTATGGTATTATCTTCAACACACTGGCAAAAGACACCTCAAACACCGAGAAGGAGGCTGTGTACTATATTTTCCGTCAGTTGCGTAATGCAGATCCTGCTGATGAGGCCAGCGCCCGTGAGGTTATTCAGAACCTCTTCTTCTCTGACAAGCGTTATGACCTTGGAGAGGTGGGCCGCTACCGTATAAACAAGAAGCTTGGTCTTGACACAGGCATGGATGTGCGTATCCTTACAAAGGAGGATATTATAGAGATTATCAAGTATCTTATACAGTTGATAAACAGTAATGCGACTGTTGATGATATTGACCACTTGTCCAACCGCCGTGTACGTACTGTTGGCGAGCAGCTGGCTAATCAGTTCTCTATCGGACTGTCACGTATGAGCCGTACAATACGCGAGAGGATGAATGTGCGTGATAATGAGGTGTTCACACCTACAGACCTTATTAACGCCAAGACCATATCCAGTGTCATAAACTCGTTCTTCGGTACAAATCCGCTCTCACAGTTCATGGACCAGACAAACCCGTTGGCAGAGGTGACACACAAGCGTCGTCTGTCAGCATTGGGCCCCGGTGGTCTGTCACGTGAGCGTGCAGGTTTCGAGGTGCGTGATGTGCACTATACGCATTACGGCCGTCTTTGTCCTATCGAGTCACCTGAAGGACCTAACATCGGTCTTATATCATCACTCTGTATGTTTGCCCAGATTAACGATCTCGGCTTCATTGAGACACCTTACCGTAAGGTGGAGAATGGCGTTGTGGATCTTGATAACGATCATGTGGAGTATCTCACAGCAGAGGAGGAGGAATCACACATCATAGGTCAGGGCAATGCGCCGCTGAATGACGATGGTACATTTATCCGTGAGGTTGTGAAATGCCGTGAGAAGGCAGACTTCCCGGTTGTTCCACCTTCTGATGTGGATCTGATGGATGTGTCACCGCAGCAGATCGCGTCTGTGTCTGCCGGACTTATCCCGTTCCTTGAGCATGACGATGGACACCGTGCGCTGATGGGATGTAACATGATGCGCCAGGCAGTGCCTCTGCTGCATAATGACGCGCCAATCGTGGGTACAGGTCTTGAGCGTCAGGTATGTGAGGACTCACGTACCATGATCACTGCAGAGGGTGATGGTGTCATAGAGTATGTTGACGCTACGACAATACGTATTCTTTATGACCGTACAGAGGACGAGGAGTTTGTAAGTTTTGAGCCGGCCATTAAGGAATACCGTATACCGAAGTTCCGCCGTACCAATCAGAACATGACTATCGACCTGCGTCCTATATGTAATAAGGGACAGCGTGTGAAGGCTGGTGACATTCTTACAGAGGGTTATGCCACAGAAAACGGTGAGCTTGCTTTGGGACGTAACCTTCTTGTTGCTTATATGCCATGGAAGGGTTACAACTATGAGGATGCCATAGTGCTTTCTGAGCGTATTGTGCGTGATGATGTACTTACTTCCGTACACGTGGATGAGTATTCTCTTGATGTGCGCGAGACAAAGCGAGGCATGGAGGAACTGACCTCTGATATTCCAAATGTATCAGAGGATGCGACAAAGGACCTTGACGAGAATGGTATCATCCGCATCGGTGCGCGTGTGGAGCCTGGTGACATCATGATAGGTAAGATTTCTCCAAAGGGTGAGAGTGACCCTTCACCAGAAGAGAAGCTGCTTCGCGCCATCTTCGGTGATAAGGCCGGTGATGTGAAGGACTCTTCACTGAAGGCCAATCCTTCACTGTCTGGTGTCGTTATTGATAAGAAACTCTTCTCACGTGCAGTAAAGACCCGTGAGTCCAAGAAGCAGGATAAGGTTATTCTTGCCAAGATAGACGAGGAATATGAGGCAAAGGGTAATGACCTGAAGGAGATACTGGTTGACAAACTCCTTACTCTTACAGAGGGTAAGACCTGTACAGGTGTTACAGACTATACTGGCGCTGAGGTGATAACCAAGGGCAGTAAGTTCACTGCTACAATGCTTGCCAATCTGGAATATGATGGTGTACAGTCAGGCAACTGGACGGGCGATGAGCATACAGACAAGCTCATCAAGATGCTTATAATGAATTATATCCGTAAGTATAAGCTCCTTGATGCAGAGCTGAAGCGTCGTAAGTTCGCTATCACTATAGGTGATGACCTGCCTTCTGGCGTGCTTCAGATGGCAAAGGTATATATTGCCAAGAAACGTAAGATTGGTGTGGGTGACAAACTTGCCGGTCGTCACGGTAACAAGGGTATTGTCTCCAAGGTAGTACGTCAGGAGGATATGCCGTTCCTCGAGGATGGCCGTCCTGTCGACCTTGTGCTCAATCCGCTTGGTGTGCCTTCACGAATGAATCTCGGACAGATATTCGAGGCTATCCTTGGAGCTGCCGGCCGCAAGTTGGGTGTAAAGTTCGCCACTCCAATCTTTGACGGCGCTAAGCTTGAGGACCTTTCTGAGTGGACGGACAAGGCCGGACTGCCGCGTCTGTGCTCAACGCACCTCTACGACGGTGAGACAGGTGAGCGCTTTGACCAGCCGGCTACGGTGGGTGTGACATACTTCCTCAAACTCGGACACATGGTTGAGGACAAGATGCACGCACGTTCAATAGGTCCTTACTCTCTTATCACACAGCAGCCGCTTGGTGGTAAGGCGCAGTTTGGTGGACAGCGCTTCGGAGAGATGGAGGTATGGGCCATCGAGGCCTTCGGCGCGAGCCACGTACTCCAGGAGATACTCACTGTCAAGTCAGATGATGTCACAGGCCGTTCCAAGAGCTATGAGGCTATTGTCAAGGGTGACGCTATGCCTACACCGGGTATCCCAGAGTCTCTCAATGTGCTTCTGCATGAGCTTCGCGGACTTGGTCTCAGCATCAAGCTTGATTAATTCATTAATATAGACAACTATGGCTTTCAAGAAAGACAACAAGATAAAGAATAACTTTACCAAGATTACCGTAGGACTGGCTTCACCGGAGGACATCCTTGAGCATTCTTTCGGTGAGGTTACAAAGCCTGAGACCATCAACTACCGCACATACAAGCCAGAGCGTGACGGTCTCTTCTGCGAGCGCATCTTCGGTCCTACGAAGGACTTTGAGTGCGCCTGTGGCAAATATAAGCGCATACGCTATAAGGGTATCGTCTGTGACAGGTGTGGTGTGGAGGTCACAGAGAAGAAAGTGCGCCGTGAGCGTTCCGGACATATTGAGCTGGTGGTGCCCGTGGCACATATCTGGTATTTCCGTTCACTGCCAAACAAGATAGGTTATCTTCTTGGTATTCCTACAAAGAAACTTGAGGCTGTGATATACTATGAGAAGTATGTCATAATACAGCCCGGTGCACTTGAGGGAAAGAAGAACGATGACGGTACAGACCTTAACGGCTCGCACAGACTCGACTTTATCAATGAGGAGGAATACATCAACATCGTTGATAACCACCTTGATCCTAATAATGACTATCTTGACGATTCTGATCCTAATAAGTTTATCGCCAAGATGGGTGCCGAGGCTATCTACATACTTTTGCAGAACCTTGACCTTGACACACTGTCATACGAATTGCGTGATCAGGCCAGCAATGAGGGTTCCGTACAGCGTAAGACAGAGGCACTGAAGCGTCTGCAGGTGGTAGAGGCGTTCCGTAACAGCCGTGGCCCGGAGGGCAATGACAACCGTCCGGAATGGATGATAATGAAGATTCTGCCCGTGACACCGCCGGAGCTTCGTCCGCTTGTGCCGCTGGACGGTGGACGCTTTGCCACATCAGACCTTAACGACCTGTATCGCCGTGTCATAATACGTAACAACCGCCTGAAGCGTCTTATGGAGATTCATGCCCCGGAGGTTATTCTCCGTAATGAGAAGCGTATGCTTCAGGAGGCAGTGGACTCTCTGTTTGACAACTCACGCAAGAGCAGTGCGGTGAAGAGCGAGGGCAACCGTCCTTTGAAATCACTGTCAGACTCTTTGAAGGGTAAGGCCGGCCGTTTCCGTCAGAACCTTCTCGGTAAGCGTGTGGACTATTCCGCACGTTCGGTTATCGTTGTTGGACCGGAGCTGAATATGGGTGAGTGCGGTCTGCCAAAGCTCATGGCCGCCGAACTGTACAAACCGTTCATTATCCGTAAGCTCATAGAGCGCGGCATAGTGAAGACAGTGAAGAGCGCCAAGCGTATTGTTGACCGTCGTGAGCCTATCATCTGGGACATCCTTGAGAATGTGATGAAGGGACACCCCGTTCTCCTTAACCGTGCTCCAACACTGCACCGTCTCGGCATACAGGCGTTCCAGCCAAAACTCATTGAGGGCAAGGCCATACAGCTCCATCCACTGGCATGTACAGCGTTTAATGCGGACTTTGACGGTGACCAGATGGCCGTGCACCTTCCACTTTCCAATGAGGCTATCCTTGAGGCGCAGCTTCTTATGTTGCAGAGCCATAATATCCTTAACCCGGCCAATGGCGCTCCTATCACAGTGCCTTCACAGGACATGGTGCTTGGTCTGTATTACATCACCAAGATGCGCCCAGGCGCAAAGGGTGAGGGACTTACATTCTATGGTCCGGAAGAGGCAATCATCGCATACAATGAGAAGCGCTGTGACCTGCACGCGCCGGTCAAGGTTGTTGTTGACGACATTGTTGACGGTGAGAGGCAGAAGCGTATGGTGGAGACATCCGTAGGCCGTGTCATCGTTAATGGACTCGTTCCTGACGAGATGGGATATGTTAACACCATTATCTCAAAGAAGTCCCTGCGTGACATCATCCAGAACGTTATCAACGTTGTCGGTTTTGCACGCGCCTGCACCTTCCTTGATGGTATCAAGAACCTTGGTTACCGTATGGCATACCTCGCCGGTCTGTCATTCAACCTTGATGACATCATCATACCACCAGAGAAGGAAGAGCTTATCAATAAGGGTAATGAGGAAGTGCGCCAGATTACTGACAACTATAATATGGGCTTCATCACCGATACAGAGCGTTACAACCAGGTTATCGACACATGGACTCATGTGAACAATGACATTGGTAACATACTGTTGAAGGAGATGACAGAGGCGGATCAGGGCTTCAATGCTGTGTTCATGATGCTTGACTCCGGTGCCCGTGGCTCTAAGGATCAGATCAAGCAGCTTTCAGGTATCCGCGGTCTTATGTCAAAGCCACAGAAGGCCGGCGCCGATGAGCGTCCTACCATTGAGAACCCAATCCTTTCCAACTTTAAGGAGGGTATGTCAGTGCTTGAGTACTTCATTGCCTCACACGGTGCCCGTAAGGGTCTGGCCGATACCGCCATGAAGACGGCCGATGCCGGATACCTCACACGCCGACTTGTTGACGTTTCACATGACGTTATCATCAATGAGGATGATTGTGGCACACTCCGTGGCCTTGTATGCTCTGCATTGAAGAATGGCGATGACGTAATCTCCAGCCTCTATGACCGTATCCTTGGCCGTGTCAGCGTGCATGACGTTATCAATCCGCATACCAACGAGGTTATCTGTCCTGCTGGTGAGGAGATAAACGAGGCCCGCGCCAAGGCTATCGAGGATGCAGGCATCGAGACTGTAGAGATACGCTCCGTTCTTACCTGTGAGTCAAGACATGGTGTCTGCAAGAAGTGCTATGGCCGTAACCTTGCAACTCAGCGCATGGTACAGAAGGGTGAGGCTGTCGGCGTGATTGCCGCACAGGCTATCGGTGAGCCGGGTACCCAGCTTACTCTGCGTACATTCCACGCCGGTGGTATTGCCGGTGGTGCGGCAGCCAACGCTACCGTTACTTGTAAGACAGAAGAGGCTGTAGTGGAGTTCGACGAGCTGCGTTCAGTACCTTTCGTCGATAACAGTGAGGGCAGTGAGATAAAGTGCGAGATGGTAGTCAGCCGACTGACCGAGTGTCGTTTTGTTGACCCAGCCACACATATCACACTTTCCAATGTCCCTGTGCCATACGGCTCATCACTGTTCTTCAAGAGTGGTGACACCGTGAAGAAGGGTGATGTGATAGCACGTTGGGACCCGTTCAATGCCGTTATCGTGTCCGAATTCTCTGGTACTGTGCGCCTCAATGACTTTGTCGAGGGCACAACATATAAATCAGAGACCGATGACACCACAGGCATGACCGAGCGTATCCTTATCGAGACCAAGGATCGCTCTATGGTTCCAACCTGTAACATCCTTGATAAGAATGGTGATGTGGTTGCCACATACAACCTCCCTGTTGACGGTCACGTAGTAGTGGAGGACGGTGCGAAGATAGCATCTGGTGTTACAATCGTGAAGATACCACGTACCGTAGGCCGTGCAGGTGACATCACCGGTGGTCTGCCACGTGTGACAGAGCTGTTCGAGGCACGTAATCCAAGTAACCCTGCTGTGGTGTCAGAGATTGACGGTGAGGTGACGATGGGAGCGCTCAAGCGCGGTAACCGTGAGATCACCGTTACCTCCAAAACAGGTGAGCAGCGTAAGTATCTCGTGCCGCTGTCAAAGCAGCTGCTTGTCCAGGAGCACGATGCGGTACGTGCAGGCACACCGCTGTCTGCCGGTGTCATAACACCTAATGACATCCTTGCCATCAAGGGTCTGACAGCCGTGCAGGAGTACATTGTCAACGAGGTGCAGGACGTTTACCGCCTGCAGGGTGTTAAGATCAACGACAAGCACTTCGAGATTATAGTACGCCAGATGATGCGCAAGGTACAGATCAACGAGCCGGGCGACACCTGCTTCCTTGAGAGTGACATAGTGGACAAGCTGGACTTTGCGGAGGAGAATGACCGTATCTGGGGCAAGAAGGTTGTCGTTGATGCCGGTGACTCTGAGAACCTCCATAAGGGTCAGATTGTCACAGCACGCAAGCTGCGCGACGAGAATTCTATCCTCAAGCGCCGTGACCAGCGTCTGGTAGAGGTACGCGATGCCATCCCAGCCACATCAACACAGATATTGCAGGGTATCACACGTGCTGCTCTCCATACCAAGAGCTTCATGTCGGCTGCATCATTCCAGGAGACCACGAAGGTGCTCAACGAGGCGGCTATCCGTCGCAAGAGTGACTCACTCCAGGGTATGAAGGAGAACGTGATCTGCGGCCACCTGATACCAGCCGGTACAGGTCTGCGTGAGTTCGAGAAGATCATCGTAGGCTGCCGCGAGGACATGGACCGCCGTCAGATGAGCCGTCAGAATGTCTTTGAGTACCGCAGCTAAAATAAACTTACGCCATAGAATGCTTGCCAAAACAAGCATTCATGGCAATACATAAAAACCAATATAGGGGCACTGGTGTAATATCCTGTGTCCCTATATTGGTTTTGTAAGTATTATCGCATTAAATATTAAATGCCAATTTATCATTGTTCTGTGTCACTCTGCAAACAAGTCGTCCAATATGACCTCGCTCTGCACGTTTCCGCTGTACATATTCTTTTTTACTCCGTATGTAGTGACGAATGTCTGGTGCAGTGCCTTGCGTGTCTTCGTTGTGGAGCGGAAGGATTCTGCCCGTCCGCGCAGGTGCTCGTCGTACTGTCTGGTGATAGCGAACTCGCCTTGTGAGAATTTCATCTCGCAAAGATTGATGGTCTGGTCCCGGCGGTCTATCAGTAAGTCAATCTGGCCGCCATCGCCTTTCCATGCGCATACATCACTTTGTATGCCACTTATGCCCAGCTTCTGCTTTATCTGACGGATATGATGCAGGCATAACTGCTCAAAGGAGTATCCGCTCCATGCTCTTCGGGAGGGTGAGTCTATCATGTTCTGCCAATGATTCTCATCCTGTCCGCGATATCCTTTGACATAACGCAGATGGAACAGTGTGAACAGGTCTGTCAGCTGATATATCGTTCCACGCTCTGTCTTTCCAAATGCGGTGTATTGGCGTATAAACTCGCAATCGCTCAAGTTCCGCAGGGCTTTTGTCAGTGCCCCACCATCTTCTATCTTTGCAGAGGCTATAATTTCCGTCCGGGTCATTCCAACCGCTTTGCCTGCCAGTGTCTCAATGATTTGTCGATGTAATGCGGCGTCATTGAACAGTGAGCGGAACAGGAAGTCATACTCACGTGCCAATGGCGCGTTGTGTATGAAAAAGAGATTGTCCACATTCTGTGTAAGACTCAAATTGCGTTCTAACATTTGCAGATAAAGCGGTGTGCCCCCGAGAACCATATAACATTCCGCTATCTGGTAACGGTTCCAGCTAATGCCGCGTGACAGGAGATACTGTTCTGTTTCATGCAGTGTAAACGGTGCAAGGTATATGCTGCGCGTAGTACGGTTGTACAGTCCGCCTTTATCAGAAAGCATATTCTCGCGCATCCAAGTCGTCGCGCTGCCACAGACAATCAGTTTCAGACGGTTATTCGTTGCGCCCCATGAGTTCCAGAAATACTCGAAGGCCTTGATGAAACGGCTTTTCTGCGTATCCATCCATGGCAGTTCATCAAGAAAGACTACAAGGGGCTTTGTGCCGTTTAACGATTCAAGGTATTCACGTAATTGGGCAAATGCCTCAAACCATTCCTTGGCCATGGCCCATTTGCGACCTGAATAGTATTCCAGCTGCCGGTTGAATGCTCCGAGTTGTTCCTTCTTCGTACCTTGATAAATACCCGTAGAGTAGAAGCTGAATGCGTCATTGAAATACTGGCGTACCAGAAAGGTCTTGCCAATTCGACGGCGGCCGTAGATTGCTATCAGTTCAGAAGAGTCCGAACTGATGCGCTGGCGCAGTATCTCCTGCTCTATGGTTCTGCCTATAATCGTGTCTGCCATATCTGATAATATGTTTATTCTTTTCTGCAAAGGTAGTAATAATTCTTCGATTCTTGGTCGGTAACTCGTTTTTTTTTCGAGTTACCGACCAAGAATCGTATGTGGCGGACATTATGCAAAGGTCTTTCCTCTCCCTCCGCCACGCATTTTATTATAGTCCCGACTGTTGTCCCGTATGTCTGACGCAGGTTCGCCGCCACTTCTGTGGGTGGGCTTCTAACGTGTTGTAAATCAGAGGGTAATGGAGGCGCTGTAATCTCTATGCTTTTACAGTGTAATCTGATAGCTTTTACTGGGTAATCTCTATGCTTTTACAAGGTAATTTGATAGCTTTTGCGGCGCAGTCAATATCATATCATTTTTGGCGATGAATATTTCCATCTTCGCGTTAAAAAACTTTGAGGAAAAGAGCAGTAATACAAAGAATTTTTGTAACTTTGTTCCCTGTGATTATGGCCGTTGCTTTACATTAAATGGCCGGCCGTACGTTTAATGTATAAATATTGATTAGTATGAAGCAACTGGTGTTGTCCTTGGTGGCGTTGGCTGTATGCCTCATGGCGTACGCACATCCTACGGTCTCCGTGGAGCTTGACGGGGATGCTAAGGGTAAGGTTTTCGAGGGAATAGGTTTTGTCAATGGCGGTGGGGGCACCTCTGTGCTGTTGAAAGACTATCCGGAACCACAGCGCAGCCAGATTCTTGATATGGTCTATAAGCCCATGTTCGGTGCCTCTGTCAGCGCTCTTCTCGTTGAGATTCCGGGTGACGGCAACGCCACCCAGGGCTCCATGCCCAGTCACAGGCATACGCGTGATGACCTGAGTTATTCACGCGGATATACCTGGTGGATATTGAACGAGGCTAAGAGACGTAATGCCGACCTTACGCTTGACGGTGCGGCGTGGAGCGCTCCGGGATGGATTGGCGGCGGGCAGTTCTGGAGTCAGGATGCCGCCGACTATTATGTGGACTGGCTCAGAGGGCTGCGCCATGTCTATGGTCATGAGCTGACGGCCATAGGATGCCGCAATGAGAAGGGTGACAGCAAGGATTTTGTGAAGCTGTTCAGAAGGACGCTTGATGCTAATGGATTTGACAACGTCCGTATCCATGCCTTTGATAACTGGTACAGGGGTAAGCTGGATTTTGTTAAGGATATGCTGCACGATGCGGAACTGAGGGATGCCGTGGACATTATCGGTGGGCATATCTTCTATGTCGGCGACCCTGTCTCCGCCGAGGAGCGTGATATTGCGGAGAGGCTGGGCAAGCCTATATGGAATACGGAGGATCATGTGTACCTGAAGGGGTTCGACTGTCTTATAAGCATAGTGCAGTGTTTCAACCACAACTTCATACGCAGCGGTGTCACCAAGGTGGTGAACTGGTATGATGTGTGTGGCACGTATCCGTTGGAGCCCTATTCGCAGGAGCCGCCGGCTGTCCTGGCCTATGAGCCATGGAGCGGTCATTACAAGGTCAGGGAGGCTCTCTGGGGATATGCGCATTATGGACAGTTTACAAAAGTGGGATGGACATATATGTCTGACGGTTGCCGTGAGCTGCCCGAGGGCGGTTCTATGGTTGCCCTGCGCTCTGCCTCCGGGGATTACAGTGTCATCATTGAGACGAAGAGGGCCGGTGTGCCGCAGACTGTCAGGATAAGGCCGGGCGGAAGCCTCTCGGGAGATGCCTTGTGTGTATGGCAAAGCGACTCCGTGTCGCAGTTTGTGCGTAGGGATGACATCAGACGGGAGAACGGGGAGTTTGTCATTACGGCCATGCCTAACACCGTATATTCCCTTTCCACCCTCCGTGGACAGCAGAAGGGGACTTACGCCGTGCCGGAGTCCAGACCGTTTCCATTGCCGTACCATGAGACTTTTGAACAGTATTCCAATCCGGAGGAGTGGGGTTGTCTGCCTCATTACACTGCCGACATAAACGGTGCGTTTGAATTGGTGGACAGACCGGACGGAAAGGGCCGGTGTGTGCGGCAGGTAGTGCCGGCACCTACTATATGTTGGGCTCCTGACTGGCATTGCTACACCATACTTGGCGATAGCGCCTGGAGGGATTACGATGTCAGTGCGGACATAATGCTCAATCTGGAGGATGCGGCCGGCGTTATGGGCCGTATCTGTGATGTCGGCTCTGGGTACGGGTTCATACCCAAGTGCTATGTCCTGAAGCTGGATGATAGGGGGAATTGCATCCTTAGTGTGATACGGGGAAAGATAGACAAGAAGAAACTTGAGGGAGACGCGGAGCAGCAGGCTTTCATAAGAAACTCCAAAGATGAGGGTGAGGGAGGTGAGAAAATACTTTCTTCAGCAAGGTTGAAGAATGTGAAGGCCGGCGGATGGCATAATCTGAAGTTACGTTTTGAAGGCTCGCATATCACAGGATATGCGGACAACGTACTGGTTGTGGAGGCGGATGACACCATGTATAGCCATGGCATGGCCGGTATGCTTGCCGAACAGCATGGCAAGTCTGTCAGCACTCCTTTCTTTGACAATGTACAGATTGCTCCTGTAGGCGAGAGTGCGGGCAGGCCTGCCAGGGAGCCTTTGTCTGTCAGGCCGCTGTACCCTAAGCGTGTTGCGGACGCAAGGTGACACAGCCGTGGTGCAGGTCAGTATTCTATCCTGTCGTCTTTCAGCGTCCACATCCTGAATGCGCGTATGGCCTCGCCCTCAAGCAGCCTTTCTGACGGCAGCTTCCGCAGTGCGCGCGGCAGTGACAGCTCATCGTATATGAACGAGTCGTCAAAGCCTATCTCCCTGGCGTCGCACTTGTCGTTGCCATAGTACACCCTGTCGATGTGCGCCCAGTATATGGCGCCCAGGCACATGGGGCACGGTTCGCAGGAGGTGTATATCTCGCAGCCGCTCAGGTTGAACGTTTCCAGCCTCTTGCAGGCGTCGCGTATCGCGCTCACCTCGGCGTGCGCGGTGGGGTCGTGGCTTGCTGTGACACGGTTAACGCCCGTTGCCACTATCCTGCCGTTGCGTGCTATCACCGCTCCGAATGGTCCTCCGCCGTTGGCGACACTCTCTTCAGAAAGCTTTATGGCCCTCCTCATCAGCTCCTCTTTGCTCATTGCCTTGTCATCTGTCCTCATGCCGTGTACTGTTAATGTGAATGGACAACTCTGTCTTGTGGGCAAAGATAACACATTTTTTCCTCTCCGCCAAATTTTTCACCAAGTTTTGGAGCGGTTTATTGATACTGATACACGGAGATACATAGTTGTCTTATGCATCTCCGTGAAATCCTTAATAAAAAACAGTTGCTTCTTTATGCCATTAATGTATTCCTGTAGGCATGAATAATGCTTTCCGCATGAACTTCTTTATGCGCTTGTCCTTGTTCATGGATGTGTTGCCTGTGCGAGTTACTGCGGCTCTTGTTCCGCTTGCCTTATACTCGTTTGCCGGAGTATAGTGGTATTGGGCGTCTATGCGTATGTGGCCGTCTTGGGAGTCAATCTGTTTCTCTGTGTTGATGGTTCCGTTTTCATTCTGCGTGAACTCAAGTCTCCAATTGCTTTCATAAGTTTCCTTGTGACCTTCTGATATCCCCAATGAGTGTTCTGTCTGTGGCAACATATTAGGTCCTACGCCATATAGGCCCGTCATAATCATTTCTGTATCTGTTTTTCCATATGCATATACGAAGCAGAATTGTTTGTACTTGTTGGGTATATTGCTGTATGTGAATGTTTCTGTATACTTCTCGCTTCCCTGTATTTTGCCAGACCATATAGAGTTGGTCTCACGTTTTGTCAGGTTTCCGTTTTCCCATGTGAGGATACTCTTGCTGACTTTTTTTTCATAGTTTCCATCCTCCTCGTACGACTCATGGACTCTTTCTATACCAATAACATGCCCGTTATTGTCATAGCTTGCTGTTGTCAACTGAGAGCCACCGTTCCATGAACCTTGGATTTTATTTATGTATCCATTGCTATTGAAAGATACTGACACATACCCTATATTATTATATAATATCTTGCCGGTATTATAGTCTATAGTGAACATGACATCTTCAACTTCATTAAAGGAGTATGTCGTTTTTGCAGAGATAGGGCGCAGCAGTTCATCGTATGCAAATGTATACGTATACGTCTCTTGTTTTCTGCTGTTCGTAATACTGGTAAGCAGGATATTGCCGTCCTTTACCAATGAACTATTGTTGCCAGTGACACTGGAGCCACCCCCCCCGTTGTTATTATTGTTGTTGTCGTCATCATCATCACTGCCGCATGATGTAAGCGCAGTGGTGGAAAGTGCTGTCAGCATAACAGCCAGCAGGCAGTAAAAATACTTTTTCATTGTTTCGTTAGTTTTTATAAGTTAAATCCGTTGACGGAGATTAACGAGTGCTTACGGCACGTATTGAACAACCGGCATAACGCGGCTGACCATTAACTGTAATCTCCGTATTTATGTCATTGTTTTGGAAACAAAGATGATATGCCTCTTGATTAGGGTATCTAACATTTTCGCACAGTTCACTTGTCCAATATGAACCTATTTGGCGATATCTACGAGGGAAACCATATAACTCCAAATAATGATTGGTATTCACTTCTAAGTTACCTGCTGCGGGCAGGAATATACTGTTACCATTTGGCCCCTCAACCTTATAGCCTTTTTCTTCATTGTAGACACCCCATGTCCATGTACATTTTTCTACTAACTCCCTTGCTTCATTTGCTGTTGGCAAACGGCAGAAGTCATTACCTCCATAAAAAACTCTGTTGACATAGGCAGCGTCATCCTCCTGCTGAAGTGTTGATAATCCGTCTACTCCCATTTTATACTTTGATATACCATTGGAGCCCCACCATTTGTAGTTGTTCCATGTATAATTGTCATGCTTGGTATTAACCTCACCCCATGCAAAATATCTGTTATACCAAGAATTATAAGGTTCTATCGCAAGGTTCTTGCTTGCCCACTTTACGCTGAGGCCAAGGTCCACGAATGTCTCACCTTCTGTTATGGTAACAGTGTTAGCGTCTTTGTTCACATATTCCACTTCATTGTAAGACTGGAATTCTAATTCCGTATTTCCTTTCTTATAATTTAGGTCATAGTTCTGTTCGAAGTAGTTTAAGTTGTTTTTTAAGCGAAGGCCGGTAAGACTTCTTGATGAGGAGCCTACCTGTGTGAACAGTTCTTTGTTCTTGCTGTCAACAATCTTTACGTTAGATGGATGTTCTGGAAACTGATACATCCGTGTGTCCTCTATCCTGTCAAACGCGTCTTTCTTCAATGTAGACCTGTATGTGATGTTGAAGTCCTGATAGGTGTTTGAGGTATGTGTGACAATTTCATTGGTTTCCGACAGCCTCTTGGCTGTCTTTGTTCCATCCGCCATTATAATCGTTACATATATATCGTAGAAGTCAAGCTGGTCTTGGGTCGTATATGTAGCGAATGAGTATGTGTATGGGCTATTCTCCTGTTCGTAATTATTCTGATTTCCGTCAGGAATAAAATCATCGTCAGAACTGCTGGAGCATGAAGACAGGCTGAATAGTGTAAACAATGCCATGAGGGGCATTATATATAGAAACTTTTTTAGCATAATTCTTTTGTGTTAATCTATTGACATACTGCTCTTAATGTTTTGGGGACAGAGCGGTAATCACATCCGCCCCGTCCCCATTATAAAAGCGAAAACATTTAGAAAATTCTGAACTCGGAATAGTTCTTCTCTGGTATAGACACGCCGTCGACATAGCTGCTGCCGCTGCGTGTTCCCTGCTCCTCTATAATCTCTCCCTGTGGCATACGTACAGAAACTATATATTTCACTCTGTCGTTTACGTTTATCATTACGTCCTTAGAGTAAATAGATCTGCCATCCTTATAAACGGCGAGATTACACATACCACTCCTTGTGTTAGTGAAGTTGTCAAGACACAGTTTGTATACACCGTCCTGTGGGGATTCTTTCCAGTATATGTTCTCCACTGCTGCAAGACTTGTGTTGCTCTCACCTGTGAGAGGATTGATGTAGTATCCGCTTCTGTTGTCAATGTCAAGATATCCGTCTGTGAAAGAGTTCCGTGACGCAGCGTAGTAGATGTGTCCTGTGGTAGTGACAAATCCCGGCTCGAACACGTGCAGGTCAATGTCAGAAGGGAAGAACCATGTCAGTGTAACCTTCAGCGCTCCCTTTCCGGATACAACCGCTCCGTTGCCGCTGTTGGTGTTGTTGTTGGCCACGTTGTCTGTCTCTGCTACTGCGTCCTTGTCCACATTCACTGGCTGGTTGCCCGGGTTTGTAATCAGCTGTCCTGTGTTGCCATCATTGCCAAGCCACTGTGAGTCACCTTTCAGGCTGGAAAGATATGCCTGCAGTCCGTTTATGTAGGCATAAAGCGCTGACTCGTTGTTTATGAGTGAGTTCACAGACGATGCGATTTCGGCAGAGTTGCCTACGCCCTTGAATGCCGCAGCTATCTTATTGTCTGTTGGTGCTATTCCTATCAGTTGCGCATCTGCCACGTTGCTGTACAGTTCGCTGACGTTGTTGTAGGTAACAGCCACGTCAACCGGCTCACCTGAAAAAGTGTGTGGATTAAGCATACAATCTTGTTAGTCTGAA